>DBFVZT010000044.1:0-8349 GCA_048486575.1 Collinsella sp.
GATAGCGTCGAGGCGTTCCTGCACTACTGCGAATTGCATGGCTTCCGCAGCCCCGACCGCGACCCCTACGGCTGGGCGCGTCTGTGCCAAGTCATCGGCAATTTCTTCGGTGGCGGTCTGAGTGTTGGGGTCGGTCTCTACGACCAGCTCGACACGGATAACTGGGACAATGGTGTCTACATCATCGAAGGGTGGCGCATCGTCGGTCGCGAGTTCAATCGCTATGCCGAACAGGATTCATACGACCACATGGACATGCTCCACGACATCGACGACAGCCAGCCGGAGGGGATGCGCCTCGGCAGGTACATCGATGCGGTCGAGGTGCCGGTGAGCGAGGTCGAGGAGGGCGAGGAGGTCTGGTTGGAGAGCCTGCGGGGCGGGTTCGAGCCGTACCGCGTCTGCGGGTTCGCGGAGCCGCCGAGCCTGCGGGGGACCGGGAAGCGGCTTCCCTTCGTCGAGAGGTGCAACGCCGGGGAGGGGCGTGAGGCCGTGCTGCGCAACCCGAACAACTTCATCAGGAGCGCGACCGTCCGGGTGACGCGCTGACAAATGGGAAATGGGCATCCGAGAGGGTGCCCTTATTCATGGAGAGGATATGTAGGAATGTAGTTTACTACATTTATGGCTTGGTAGGTTGATATAATTAAGCCACAGGCAACCACGAGGGAAGGAACCCCACCATGAAGTACAAGGGCATCGAGCTTGAGGGTCTGGACAAGAAGGTCAAGCTGTCGCATAGCCGCGTCATGGAGACCGACGAGGGCACCGACTGGATTGAAAAGCTGCTCACCTGTGACAAGGCCGCGCTCACGCCGACCCAGTTCCACGAGGTCAGCGCCCTCAGCTCCGTCATCAATATGGACTACCAGATTTGCAACGGCGGCATCGGCCAGTACGTCGGCAACGGCTACCACGAGTACCGCGCTCCGTATAGCGATGACGATGTGGAGCATTACGGGGCGGTCGAACAGGTGTATATGCTGCGGGCGCTGGCGGATTTCGGCGACAACGTGTTCCCGTATGCCGACAGCTGCAATCGCGAGGTCCGGCAGTGGGCGAATCTCTTCGACCACATCGACTTCGATTCGGTTGACTATTACGACGAGGTAATCGGTGAGTATGTCTCACCGGAGGCGGTCGAGGAGTGCGAGCAGAGCTACTACGGCGGTGTCAGCGACCATGTGGGCCTGCTCTGCGAGGCATACGCCCAGTATCTCTGCAAGAGCTACGGCATCGACTAGATGGACGATGGAAGGGGCATCCCACGGGGTGCCCCTTCTCCTTGGCACAGACTCGGCTCACCATCGTGTCCATGAAAAGGGTTGTGTGCGATATATGTAGGTTCCTACTTTACCATATTTGTGGGTTGGTAGTTTGCTATGATGATAGCGGCACAACGGAAAGGACACGCCATGGGCAGCTACTTCCACGTCATCGAGCGCAAGGTCGGCGGGAACCTCGACGCGTTTCGCCGTGAGCTTGGGCGCATCCGCGAAAGCGGGCATCTTCACTACGCACGCCATGGGCGCACGACGCGCATTGCCGAGACCGTCGGCTTCGGCCATGTCGTGCGCCAGTGCCTCGTGGACACCGGGCACTCCGCCGGTTGTGAGGTCCATGTCCTCACGAGCACGGGAATCGTCCTCGTGTTCAACGCGCGTTCGGGCAAGCTCGTGACCGTCCTCGTGGCACGTCCGGGTCAGGTCGCGCGTTACTACGAGCCTTTCGGTGAGGATGTGCCGGATTGGCTGATGAACCGGGCGTATGAGAACACCTGCGTCCGTCATCTGAACTACTAGGAGAAGGGAAGGGAACGACACCATGGATTATTACTTCTTCATCAAGCTGCGGCGCAAGGTGCCCACGCGGAAGCACAAGCTGGGCATGGACACCGCCGTGTGCCGCGCCGAGTCGAAGGAAGCGGCGGTGGCGCAGCTCCTACCGGAGATGCGGGATTGCGTCGAGTACGTGTCCCAGCGCTGGGCGATGCGCGACTGCTACCCCAATCCGAAAGGTATACTGAGGGACGATGTCATCTAAGGGATTGAAGAGAAAGGATTCGGAGATGAATGTGAACGAACAGCGCCGGGTGGTGGCCGGATGGTGCCCGGATTGCGAGGCGGTGTGCATCGGCGGGCCGGAGGCCCGGTGTAAGTGCCCTGACTGCGGAGGCCCGCTAGAGCACATCGCCATCTGCACCGATAGCGAGGAGCTGTGGCGTTACACCGATTCGATGTACGAGTCGCACCCTGAACGCGGGGACGGCCCCACGCTCGCCGAGGAGGCTGCGAACGCCCGCGCGGCTGCCGCCGCCTTGGCCGAGGAGGAGGCGCGTTGCGAGGATGATGGGGATGGTGATGCGCCTGACATCATCAAGGAGCTGTTCTGCGAGCTGTTCCGTGACGATGACTGCGAGGGTTGCCCCCTGTGCCGAGAGGACGGCGGCACGACCGACTCCGACGAGCTGCCCGGTGAGGGCGAGCTGCGCGTGTTCATGGTCACGCCGACCCCGTTCCCGGTGTGGGTGCGCGGTAAGGACTGGAAGGATGCCGCCCATGTCCTGCGCGGCGACATCGAAGAACTCGCCATCGCCGGTTTCTCGGCTGCGGTGAAGGAGGGTTCGGTGCATCTCAGCGCCGTGCCCGTCAGCGATGACGAGGATGCGCCGGGTATCGTCATGTTGGAGAAGGTCGTCCGCGAGTAGCGGGCCGGTTCATATGGTTGCGGGGCCGTGCCGCAGGTGGCGCGGCCCCTTTTTCGACCCGAGAGGGAGAGGTCATGGAATCCAAGTACGATTACGTCGTGTTCGACATCGAGACCACGGGGCTTCACCCCGAAAGCGACCAGATTTGCGAGATTGCCGCCATCGGCGTGAAGGACGGCCTGCCGCAGGGCTTGTTCTCGACGCTCGTGGCGATTGAGGGGTCTATGCCCGAGGCTGCGGGGCGCGTCAACGGCATCACCGACGATATGCTCAAGGGCGCTCCCGCCATCGGCGATGCGCTTGACGCGTTCCTCGACTTCATCGGGGAAGACGCGGTGCTCGCGGGGCATAACATCACCTCCTTCGACATCCCGTTCGTGCAGGCCGCAGCCGCCAAATCCGGTCGCGTCTTCATCTACCCCTATGTCATCGACACGTTGGAGGCGGCGAGGGAGCTGTGGCCCGACCTGCCCAGCCGCTCCATGGACAGCCTGCGCGGCATCCTCGGAATCGAGCGCACGGACGCGCACCGAGCATTGGCGGATTGCTATGACGAGCTTGCGGTCTTGAACGCCGAGCTTTCGGTCATCATGCAGTCCTACGCTCGGAAGATGGATTACTGCCGAAGCGAGCTTCTGCGCATCGCCGGTGTAATCGCCGAGGAGATTGGGGAGTAGGCGGTCGCCGTGGATGGCATGGACACCGTTTACAGCTTGGAGGTCTGGGTGCCGGACGGGGAGCAATGGCGCTGGTCCGCCATCGGCGCGTACCCGACCTTGGATATGGCCGTGGCCGTCGGCGAGGGCTTCCTGTCCGTCAAGCCCTACCGCGTGAGGCGGGTGACGGATGTAGGCGACGGCTTCCACGACTTCCTTGCCGAGGAGGTCTTCGCCAACGCATTGACGGGGCGCATGAGGCTCCTGCGTGAGAAGTTCGGCCATAAGGGGAGGGGGTAGGGTCTCCCAAGTCATGATGGAATTATGCGTCTCAATGTTTCCATCAATATTGTTTTGTAGTTTGCTATGATTGTAGATAGCAAGCGGCACCGGAGGTGCGGTGCCGAGGACCATGGAAGGATGGTACGTATCATGAAGAAGAGCGGGAACCGCCTTGAGGGCATCGGCGAGCGAATCGACGTGCGCCTGACCCTGCTTGAGGAGGCTCTGGGCATGACCCCCGGCGACCCCGAGATTTACGGCAACTGGATTGCCTCGAAGGCCCCCGAGCCGGAGGTCGGCGAAGAGGAGGTCGGGGTCATCGAGGGCATGGATGCCGTGGAGGACGCGACCACCTGCTTCCCCCGCACGGAGGACGGCGTGCCCTTCTGCTGGGACTACCAAATCAAGGGCTTCTTCAAGGACGCCTGCTCGGCCCTGCGCCGCGTGCCCGGTACCCGTTCGAGCAAGCTGACGGCCTTCAAGAAGGTCATCGACGGCACCGTGTTCGTGGAGCAGCGCAGAATCCCGTTCCAGCTCCCCGAGGGTGCCGAGTGCGGTCGCTGCGAGCGCCCGCTTCGCGCCAGCTCCGCCTCCGGCGAGCGCGTGGCGCTGGCCGCATCCGAGACCGTCCCCGCCGGTACCGTGCTTGAGTTCAGCATCCTCGTGATGAACCCCAAGGACGCGGAGACCGTGCGCGAGTGGCTGGACTACGGTGCCCTGCGCGGCCTGTTCCAATGGCGCAACAGCGGCAAGGGCCGCTTCGAGTGGGAGGAGGTCGCCCGAGACTAGCCGCATGGCCCACATACGCAGATACGGCACTGCGGGTAAGACCGGCGAAGCTGCGAAATAGAGAAGTTGCGATACGCAATGAGATGGAAAGGCGAGGATATGCGAAGCGGCGAGAGGGAAAGGAACCGTGTTGCTGGGATTAGAATTGAGATGGAAAGGAAGAGCAATACGGGGCGGTGATTGAGAAGACGATTGCATGATGGCCGTGACCTGCCAGTTTCCCGCCTGACGAGCTGTGAGCCGATTCTAGGCGGCATCATCCGACATAGGTCATCTGGGACATGGGTGACATTCAAGACCCCACAGGAGCGATTCTGTGGGGTCGTTTTTTCTCACGGAGCCGCAAATCGGGACGGTGGGAAGGCAGGGAGAGAGGGGGGAAGGGGTGACGGCTATGGGAAGGGCGGCGTTGCAGACATGGCGGTTGGTTCGCATGGGTGACGAGGAGAAAGGGCAAGGATAGGGGCAAGCCCCTATGACCGTGTTCCCTGCGGGGCATCCTTGTGGAGAGTGTATGTAGGAATGTAGTTTACCATATTCGTAGTATAGTTGATTGCTATAATTAAGGCACGGTAAGACCAAAAGAGGAAGGAACCGGATATGTTCGAGCCGAAGCGCAAGTGGTTTTACGAGATTGATTGGGAGGACAGGACGGTCCTTTTGAAGGGCATCCTCTCCATCAAGGAGGAGGATTACGGCAGGTTCACCGAGCTGGCGCTGGGCGCGGGCATGGTGGAGGCTCTTGCCGAGGAGGTCGGTGATTGGACTTTCCCCGAGGAGGATGGCCCGCGCGGAGTCCTCGAATGGCTGGGTTTCTCGGTGCATGAGGGCGAGGAGGGCGTCGATTTCATCTACTTCGAGGATGATGGCTATGGCAGGTACAGGGACGACATGGGCCGCGCCGTCTTCGATGCCTGCGCCCCCGTCATCGGGGCCGGTTCCGTCCTCGTGTTCATGGAGAACTGGGACGAGGCAGAGGAGAAGGACCCGCGCATCTGGCGCTATACGTTCGATGGCGAGAAGATGCGCGTCCAAGATGGTCGCTTCGTCTTCTGATAGACCGGCAGAAGGGGCATCCGCGAGGGTGCCCCTTCCCTTATGGCGAGGTTGTGTGCGATATGTGTAGGTTTCTACTTTACTACATTGATAGTATTGTAGGTTGCTATAATTAAGGCAACGCAAACCGAGAGGGAAGGGAAACCATCATGAAGCGCAACGACCTGAACGCCATCATCACGGGAATCGTTCACCGTTACATCGAGGAGGGCTGGGTCCTTGAGATGGATAATTCGAGTTACAGCGGTGTCGATGGCGTGCATTTCCTCTCCCGTGGCCGCGAGCGCGTCGCCGTCGGCATCCGCCGCCCCGAGTTTAAAGAGGTGTTTAAAGAGGTGGCTGAGGACGGTCGCTTCGCGAATTTGCGGGGGCTGGACTCGCGCATCCTGTTCGAGTGCCGCGCCGCGAAGGGGTCCTTCGATTGGGTCGAGCCGGGGAACGTCATCAGCGAGCGCGTGTTCTTCAAGGTTGATGATGACTGGTACGTCGATGATGTCCGTGAGGCGGGCATGGCGATGGGAAAGCGCCGTGAGAGGTGGATGACACGCGACCGCGCATATTCGCTCCTTTCATTCCATCCCACCGAGGCGTTCCTCGACAAGTACATCCGCCAGCGTCGCGGCTGGAAGACCGTCAAGCCAGCAGACATCATCATCGAGAAGCGAGATGGCGCTTACTGGATTCGCAAGGACTTCGGGAACCGCGATTTCTTCGCAGTCTCGTTCCCACCCGAGCGCTAGTCGGGATGCCGGAGGGGCACCGGAAGACCGGTGGCCCCTCCTTGATTTGTTGAAGGATTGGGAGGATGAAGAAGATGGAGAACCTTGTCGAGGACAACGGAATCTGCGATTGCCATTACCTGCTGACCATGCGTTTGGCTTTGCAAAAAGAGGTAGACAGCCCGTTCGGTATCAATTCCATATATGACTTGGGTGATTGGTGTGCTCCGTGGTGGCGCAAGCCCGTGAGCTACGCCGATTTGGATGCGTTCTTCGAGTCCCACGGGTGCGGTTGGCTCCGCCAGTCCATTGGCATCGGTAGTTGGCGCGGCGTGGCAGGGGAGGGTGAGAAGGCCGAGCGGATTATCCGCACGAGCCTTGAGCAGCATGGCCTCACGCTCGAACGGGCACGTGCCCGTTACGGCAAGAGGCGCGTCAGCGAAGCTAGGAAATGGGCTGAGACCGTGGCTTTCTTCGCCACCGGGTGCTCGTTCCTCGACATCGCCGAGGTCGTTGACAGGTCGGTGGCGCAGGTGTCCAAGGAGATATACGACACTTGGTGCGAGGATTATTACATCGGTTGCGTGGACAACATCGCCAAGTTGGCGTTCGACGGTTATCTGGTGCGCGAGCAGGGACTTGATGAAGATGGGGTCGAACCGGGCGAGGTCATCGTGCTTGAGGAGTACATGGAGGGCGTACCGCAGGAATCGCGCGGCCTTGGCACGTTCGACGTACACGGCGTGTAGAAGATATGGAGGTTACTACATTCCAATTATACTGGCATTGTAGTTTGCTATATTGGTAGTGTCGAAAAGGCAGGTAGTCATATCCGAGTAGATTGGATTCAGAATGGCAATCAACCGAGTCATCATCGAGGGCAACCTGACGCGCGACGTGGAGATGCGCGCCACCGCCAGCGGTCTCGCGGTCGCCGGGTTCACCGTCGCGGTCAACGAGAAGCGCAAGAACGCCGAGGGCGAGTACGTCGATGCCCCCGTGTTCGTCAAGTGCTCCCTGTTCGGCACCCGCGCCGAGAAGCTGTCCAAGTACCTCTTGAAGGGCACCAAGGTCACCATCGACGGCAAGCTGCGCTACTCGCAGTGGACCAAGGATGACGAGAAGCGCCATGAGCTGAGCGTCATCGTTGACCAGCTTGAGTTCAGCGGCGGCAAGCGCGAGCAGACCGGCGACGCCTCCGCGCCTCAATGCGAGCCGTCCCACGCGGTGCCCGCCCCGGTTCCCGAACTCGACCTCTATGACGAGGACATCCCGTTCTAGGTCCGGTCGTGAGGCCCGTCATGGTCGCGGCGGGCTGGGCCTTCCTGATGCTGGCGGTCGCGCTCGCGGCCTCCGGCATCGCCCACGACGCCGCGTACATCTTCGCGAGGAGGAAGATGACCCGCGCACGGGTGCTGCTAATCTCCCTGTTCGCCCTCCTCGCGTTCATCTTCATCATCATCTCGTTCCAAGTCTGACATCTCTATGAAAGGTCCCGCATATGGCTATCTCGGATAAGGTCAAGGTCGGAATGGTGGAATACGGGGTCCCGGCCACCATCCTCGTGGAGTTCGCGGCCATCGCCGTCCTCGCATGGCGTCTGGGCGGTTGGGTTTGGGCCGTGGCGGCGATGGCCGTCATCGCCGTCCTGCTCCTTTTCGCCCTCGCGCTCTGCAAGGCCGCGTCGTCCGCCGACCCCGACGGGGCCGATGACTGGTGGGGGGGAGTGATGTGGATGAAGTCCAAGGGAGGGCATATGGCCCGGAACCCTCGCTCCATCGACGGGGGCCTCGCCATCATGGTGGCCGCTGCGGCACCGATGGGCGCTATCGTCTCCCTCGCCTTGGGCTGCTATATCGGCCTGAGCGCACCCGAAGTGCTCGCGGTCGCGTTCCTGTTCACCGCGCTGTTCACCATCTATGCCGTGACGGTCCGCGCCCTCTGCCGCGAGTACCGCAAGCGCGGCCTCGCGGATTAAGCGACTCATGAATCGAGACACGAAAGGACTGATGTATATGTTCACGATTCTGTTCCTCAACCAGAAGGGCGGTGTCGGCAAGACCACCCTCGCCGACGAGCTGGCGTTCGCGCTTGAGCGCCGAGGCTCCACGGTGGCGTTCGTCTCCACCGACCCGCAGGG
>DBFVZT010000045.1:0-18212 GCA_048486575.1 Collinsella sp.
CCTTGCATCGCCGTCCGAGTTCCCGTATAGTACTTCTTCGCACGGGGGCGTAGCTCAGCTGGGAGAGCGCTTGACTGGCAGTCAAGAGGTCAGGGGTTCGATCCCCCTCGTCTCCACCCGAGCATTGAATGAGGCTCCAACGCAAGTTGGGGCCTTTTTTCATATAGGCACACAAGGTCAAAGGCGGCACCATGATCCTCCTGGTCGACAAGATCGAAAAAAGCTTCGGCGCGCGCGTCCTCTTTAGCGGCGCGTCCTTCCAGATCAACCCCGGTGAGCGCTTCGCGCTCGTGGGCCCTAACGGCGCCGGCAAAACCACCATGCTCAAGATCATCATGGGCATCGACAGCCCCGACGCCGGCCAGATCCAGTACGCCAAGGACTGCCAGGTGGGCTACCTAGAGCAGGAAACCAACTTGGAGCAAAAGGACACCACCATCCTTGCCGAGGTCATGGCAGCCGCCAAGGAAATCCGCCGCATGGGCGAGCGCGCCAACGAGCTGCAGGCCCAGATCACCGAGCTCTCCGAGCAGGGCAAGGACGTCGATGCGCTCCTTAACGAGTACGGCCAGGTCCAGGACCGCTTTGAACACCTGGGCGGCTACGAGCTCGAGAGCAACGCCCGTAAGATCCTGTCCGGCCTGGGCTTCAAAGTTACCGACTTTGAACGCCCATGCTCCGAGTTCTCGGGCGGCTGGCAGATGCGCATCGCGCTGGCCAAGCTCTTCCTGCGCCACCCCGACCTGCTGCTGCTCGACGAGCCCACTAACCACCTGGACCTCGAGAGCGTCCAATGGCTGCGCGGCTTTATCGCCAACTATGACGGCGCCGTGCTCATCGTCAGCCACGACCGCGCCTTCATGGACGCCTGCGTCGACCACGTGGCCGCGCTCGAGAACCGCCGCGTAACCACCTACACCGGCAACTACAGCAGCTACCTCAAGCAGCGCGAGGACAACCTGGAGCAGATGCGCGCCAAGCGCGCTGCCCAGGAGCGCGACATCGCCCACATGCAGGTCTTCGTTGACAAGTTCCGCTACAAGCCCACCAAGGCCGCCCAGGCGCAGGAGCGCATCCGCAAGATCGAGCAAATCAAAAAGGAGCTCGTCATCCTGCCCGAGGGCCACAAGCACATCGACTTTAAGTTCCCCGACCCGCCGCGCTCCGGCGATATGGTCGTGAGCCTGAAGGGCGTCTCCAAGTCCTACGGCGACAAGCACATCTACAGCGACATCGACCTCAGACTCTACCGCGGCGAGCACGTGGCACTCGTCGGCCCCAACGGTGCCGGCAAGTCCACCCTCATGAAGATCCTCGCCGGCCTGGAGCCGCCCACTACCGGCACGCGCGACCTGGGTACCAACGTGGGCATCGCCTACTATGCCCAGCATGCGCTCGAGGGCATGACCGAGTCCAACACCGTCCTGCAAGAGATCGACACCGTCACGCCCAAGTGGACCGTGCCGCAGCAGCGTAGCCTGCTGGGCGCCTTCCTGTTTAGCGACAACGACGCAATCGAAAAGCAGGTCCGCGTGCTCTCCGGCGGCGAAAAGGCGCGTCTGGCCCTGGCCAAGATGCTCGTGGCGCCCGAGGCGCTCCTGTGCCTGGACGAGCCTACCAACCACCTGGACATCGACTCGGTGGACATGCTCGAAAACGCCCTGCAAAACTTCCCCGGTACCATTGTGCTGATCAGCCACGACGAGCACTTGGTGCGCGCTGTGGCCAACCGCATCATCGACATCCGCGACGGCAAGGTCACGGTCTACGATGGCGACTACGACTACTACCTCTTCAAACGCGAGGACCTCGCTGCCCGCGCCGCCGCCGAGGCAGCAGGGGAGAGCGCACCTGCCGCGGCCAAGTCCACCAAAGCCAACGCCGCCCAGGACAGCAGCCCCGCCGCGGCACCCAAGCCGGCCGAAGGCAAAAAGACCAAGGAGCAAAAGCGCGCTGAGGCACAGGCCCGCGCCGCGCTCAACAAAAAGCTCAAGGGCGTGCGCAACCAGCTCAAGAAGATCGAGGCGGAACTGGACAAAAAGCGTGCCCGCTATGATGAGCTTATGGAATTGATGGCAAGCGAAGAGCTTTATGCCGATCAGGACAAGTTCAACGCCGCGCTGGGGGAATATCACGGCCTTAAGCAAGAGCTGCCCAAGCTCGAGGACGAATGGTTGGAGCTTTCCACCCAGATCGAAGAGGAGACCGCGCGTGAACTCTCGTAAAGCCACCGCCGTGGCGATGAGCATCATAGCCATCGCTTGTCGCATCTGCGGCATCTTTATGAGCGCGATGACCGTGCTGCTGTGCTTCAGCGGCCTCAACGCCAAGCTGCAGATCGTGGGCTTTGTCGTTGAGCTTTCGCGCGCCCTGCCGAGCGCCATCGCCGGCTACGGCGTTATCACCTCGCCCTTTGGCGGTGTCTTCCGCTTGGATTACGCCATCGTGGCCGTCATCCTGTTTGTGGCCGACTACCTACTTACGCGCGCCTCGCGCCGCGTCCGCTAGGGGAGTGACATGTCCAGCATCTACCTCATGAACCTGCTCGCCAGCGCCGCCGCCGTCATCGTGGGCATCGTGATCCACGAGAGCGCGCACGCCGCCGCGGCCTGGGCACTCGGCGATAAGACGGCTCGTTCGCGCGGCCGCGTCTCGCTCAACCCGCTCAACCACATCGACCCGTTTGGCACCATTCTCTTGCCACTGCTGATGCTCGCCGCCGGCGGCCCGGTGTTCGCCTTTGCCAAGCCCGTGCCCGTCTACCTCAACAACCTCAAGCACCCCAAGCGCGACGAGGTTCTGGTGAGCGCAGCCGGCCCCGCTTCGAACATCGCACTCGCGTGTCTCGCTGCCGCCCTCATGCACGCGACATACGGCAACCTCTACGCCAGGATGTCCTTTGCTGTGGCATCACAAATCATGAACTTCGGTGCCACCTTTATTGTGGTCAACCTGTCGCTCGCGTTCTTTAACCTCATCCCGATCCCGCCGCTCGACGGCTCGTCGATTATCGTGCCGTTCCTCAAGGGCAAGGCGCTCACCAACTACTACCGCCTGCAGCAATACGCCATGCCCATCCTCATCCTAGTGCTGTATCTGCTGCCCATGTGGACCGGCATCGACGTGATCGGACGGTATTTCGACGTTACCGTGTATCCGCTGGCCGAGTGGCTGCTCAACTTCGCAATCGCCGGCATCTAAGGTAAACTTACAGGTCGACCGTGCAAAACGGTTGCAACATGCACCCAAACCGCGCCGCGAAGGCGCCGTCAAAGGAGGTCGAAGATGTCGTATCGCGTGTCGACGCAGGTCTACAGCGGACCGTTCGACCTGCTGCTGCAGCTGGTAACCCGCCAAAAAGTTGATATCGGTGCCATCTCGATCAGCGAGGTAGCCGAGCAATACCTTGCCGAGGCCGAGCGCATCGAGGCGCTGGACCTGGACGTGGCGAGCGACTTTTTGCTGGTCGCGGCAACTCTTTTGGACATCAAGGCCGCCTCGCTGGTGCCCCAGGAGGCCCCGCGCAAGACAGTCGACGATGACGAGGACGACGAAGACCTCGAGGAACTCAGTGCGCTCGACGGCGACGCCCTGCGCGAGGTCCTGATCCAGCGTCTGATCGCCTACAAGCAGTTTAAGGGCGCAGCGGCAGCCCTTGGCGCGCGTATGCAGGCCGAGAGCCGCATGCATCCGCGCGTGGCCGGCCCCGACCCCGAGTTTCTGGGCCTTATGCCCGACTACCTGGCCGGCATTACCCTGCGCGGCCTCGCCGTCATCTGCGCCGACTTGGACGGCAAGCGCCAGACCTTCCTGCTGGAAGCCGAGCACGTGGCACCGCATCGCGTGCCGCTCGACCTTACGGTGGCCTCGGTCGACCGCTTTACCATGGCGCACCAAACCTGTACCTTCCGCGAGCTGCTGGACGGCGACGCCACCACCGAGCAGCTCGTCGTCACCTTCCTGGCCATGTTGGAGCTTGCCAAACGCGGCTCGCTTACACTGAGCCAGGACGAGATCTTTGGAACCATTCAAATCAACCGCGTCGAGGGCGCCGAGGCATACGTGCCCGGCGAGGGCCCCGAGCTCACCGAATAGGAGCGGCAACCATGTCAACCCTTTCCACGCTGGAGGCAAACAGCATCAAAGGCGCCCTTGAGGCGCTGCTGCTGGTGTCGAGCGACCCCGTGAGCGCACCCGCGCTCGCCGGCGCACTGGATATCGCCCCGGGCGAGTGCGCATCGCTGCTCGCCGAGCTCAAGGTTGAGTACGAGGAGGCCAACCGCGGCTTTCAGCTGCGAGAGGTCGCCGGCGGCTGGCGCCTGTTTACGCACCCCGCCTACCACGACGTGGTCGAGGCCTATGTGTTGAGCTGGGACACGCAAAAGCTATCGCAGGCGGCGCTCGAGACCCTAGCCGTCATTGCCTACCACCAGCCCGTGACGCGCGAGGTGGTCAGGGGCATCCGCGGCGTCAACTCTGACGGCGTCATCGCGTCGCTCGTGGACAAAGGTCTGGTACGCGAGCTCGGACGCGACCCCCAGCGCAGTCAGGCCATCATCTACGGCACGACAAACGCCTTCTTGGAAAAGTTCGGTCTGCGCTCCACCCGCGACCTGCCCGACCTGGAGCAGTTTGCCCCCGACGAGCAGTCGCGCCAGTTTATCCGCGAGCGTCTGAGCGGCCGCAGCATTCAGTCTACGCTCGAGGAGCAGGCCGAAGACTTGGACGAAGAGCGCGAACTGATCGATCCCGATGTTGAAGATGTTGAGGCAGTCGAGGACTTGGAAACCCTGGTCGTCGACGAGACCTCGGAGGATTTACATGACGAGGACTAACGAAGTAGGGGAGACGCGCGTCGTGGGCGCAGTACCCGCAACCGACGCCCAGCCCGTCTACCCGCATACCATGCGCCTGCAGCGCTTTTTGGCGCGCGCGGGCGTGGCGAGCCGACGCGGCTCGGAAGACCTAATGACCGCCGGCCGCGTGACCGTCAACGGCGAGGTCGCGACCGAGCTGGGCACCAAGGTCGATGTCGACCACGATCACATCGAGGTCGACGGCATGCCCGTCAAGCTCAACCAGGGCGCCGTGTACTTGATGCTCTACAAGCCGACCGGCTACCTCACCACCATGAGCGACCCGCAGGAGCGTGCTTGCGCGGCCGACCTGGTCCCCCGCGACCGCTTTCCGGGTCTGTTCCCGGTGGGCCGCCTGGACCGCGACACCACGGGCCTTTTGCTCTTTACTACCGACGGCGATCTGTCGCAGGATCTGCTGCACCCCAGCAAGCACGTCTACAAGACCTACCAGGCACTCGTGGACGGGCAGCTGACCGACCGCGATCTAGACCCGCTCCGCCGTGGCATCGAGCTCGACGACGGCCTGTGCCAGCCGGCAATCTGCCGCGTCATCACCGCACGCGAGGCCGAGGCCGTAGCTCCCCAAGGCATCAAGCCCGGCACCACCGCCGTGGAGGTCATCATCCGCGAGGGGCGCAAGAACCAGGTCAAGCGCATGCTGAGCAAGATTCACCATCCTGTGATCCGCCTGCACCGCTGCAACTTTGCCGGCCTTGAGCTCAAGGACGTGGCCAAGGGCTCGTGGCGCGAGCTCACCGACCACGAGGTGCAGATCCTCAAGGCCGGTGGCATCCCGCCCAAGCAGGCGATCGACAAGCGAAACGGCGGCAAGCCCCAAGACACGCCCGCCAGTCGCACGCGTCACCACGGTAGCCACGGCTCCGCACCCAAGCGCAACACCTACCGCGAGCGCTACACGGGCTAGACAACCCGCCGTGCCCCCCAGCGCCCGTGAACCATACCAGCACGTCAACCATCGAAAGGAAGCATTGCATGATCGTCGCCATCGACGGCCCCGCCGGTTCCGGCAAGTCCACCATCGCCAAGGAGATCGCCCGCCAGCTGGGCTTTAATAAGCTCGACACGGGCGCCATGTATCGCGCCGTCACCTTCGCCGCGCTCGACCGCGGCATCGATCTAGACGACGAGGCGGCCATCGACGCCCTCGCCGAGCAGATCGAGATTCGCTTTACCAACGGCACCGGCGAGGATACGCGCCTGGCCATCGACGGCCAGGACGCTTCGGCCGCCATCCGCACCCCGCAGGTCGACGCCAACGTGTCCAAGGTCTCGGCCTACCCGGGCGTGCGCGCCGCCATGCTCATTCACCAGCGCCGCGCCGCCGAGGACCGCGATATCGTGGCCGAGGGTCGTGACATCGGAACCGTCGTGTTCCCTAACGCACAGGTCAAGGTCTTCCTGACCGCCGACCCGCGTGAGCGCGCCCGCCGCCGCGTGCTGCAGCGTCACCAAAACGACGCCCAGCCGCTCACGCCCGCGCAACTCGAGGCCGAAGTCGACGAGACCCTCGACGCCCTCAAGCAGCGCGACAAGCTTGACAGCAGCCGCGAGGTCGCCCCGCTCGTGCCCGCCGAGGACGCCGTGCACGTCGACTCCACCGCCCATACCATCGACGAGGTCGTCCGCATTATCGAGGACCTCATCAACCAAAGGAGGTAGCCCATGCGCCTGTTTAAGCAGACGCCCGAGGACTATTACAACGCCCCCTATGACGAGTTCCCGGCGCTCATCCGCGGTACCGTCGTCGTAGTCATGGCCATCCTTTGGGCCTTCTCCAAGCTCATGTGGCGTTGGAAGGTCGAGGACGCTGACCTGCTGTTTGAGCGCCAGGAAGGCCGCGGCAGCGTGGTCATCTGCAACCACACCTCGATGGCTGAGCTCTTGGCCGTGGAGACGGCGCTGTTCTTTGGCGGCCGCCGCATTCGCCCTATCTTTAAGTCCGAGTTCGCCAAGAGCAAGATTGTGCGCTGGGCTTTTAGCCGCGTTGGCGGCATCCCCGTGGAGCGCGGTACTGCCGATATGAAGTGCCTGCGCGCCGCCCAGCATGCGCTGCAGCGCGGCGAGGACGTCCTGATCTTCCCCGAGGGCACGCGCATCCGCTCGCGCGAGATCAAGCCAGAGGTCCACGGCGGCTTTGCGCTCATCGCTCAGATGGGCAAGGCGCCCGTCAACCCGCTCGCCATCTGCGGCTGGTCCGACATCACGCCCGCGGGCAAAAAGCTCATGCGTCCCAAGAAGTGCTGGATTCGTGCCGGCAAGGCCGTCTCGCTTTCGGACGCGCCGGCCGGGCTTAAGCGTACGGAGCGCCTGGCCTGGTTTGAGTCCGAGGCCATGAACCGCGTCTACGCCATGCGAGACGAGCTGTGCGCCGAGCATCCGGGCAGGTTCTAGCCATGAGCGAGAACGTGACGAACACTGCCGTGACCGCGTCCGACCAGGCAACCGCGCCTACCATCGAGATCGCCGCCCACGCCGGCACTTGCTACGGCGTACAGCGTGCGCTCGATATGGCGCTGGCCGCTGCGCCGCAGGCAGGGGAGTGCAATCAGGTCCATACCTTGGGTCCGCTCATCCATAACCCCATCGTGGTGCGCGAGCTTGCCGAGGCGGGCGTCGGTCTGGCAGAGACCCTGGACGACGCCGCATCGGGCACCGTGATCATCCGCGCCCACGGCGTGGTGCCGCAGGTGATCGATGCCGCTCGCGAGCGTGGCCTTAACGTCGTCGACGCCACCTGCCCTTACGTCAAGAAGGTCCACGTGGCCGCCGAGCGCCTGGTACGCGAAGGCTACCGCGTGATCGTCGTGGGCGAGCCGGGTCACCCCGAGGTCGAGGGCATCCTGGGCCATGCCGGCGATGACGCGCAGGTCGTAAGCAGCGCTGCCGATGCGGAAGCGCTGCCGCTCAAGGGCAAGGTGGGCCTCGTTGTGCAGACCACCCAGACCGCGCAGAACCTCGCCGAGGTTGTGGCCTCCATCACCCCACGCGTGCAGGAACTGCGTGTGATCAACACGATCTGCGCCGCCACGAGCGAGCGCCAGCAGGCAGCCGCAACCCTCGCCAGCCGCTGCGACTGCATGGTCGTGGTGGGCGGCAAGAACTCGGGCAACACCCGCCGCCTGGCGCAGATTTGTGCTGATGCCTGCGAGCACACGCATCACATCGAGGAGGCGTCCGAGATCGAGGACGCGTGGTTTGTCAACGCACGCCACATCGGCATCACCGCCGGAGCCTCCACCCCGCAAGAACACATCGAACGCGCCGTCACGCGCATCAAGGAGCTTTGCCGCTAATCATGGACCAGACCGTACCCGCATACGCCGCCGAGGTGGCCGATTACGGGCGCAGCCGCGACCCCGAGCCGGGTGAGGGCGCGCTCGTTAAGAACGTGCGCCCCGAATCGCCCGCATGGGATGTGGGTATCGAGCCGGGCATGCGCGTACTCACGGTCAACGGTGAGCAGCTGACCGATATGATCGTGTGGCTCTGGGAGGCAGACGACGACACCGTCGAGCTGGAGGTTTTCGACCCGCGCGACGGCACCGTCACCCCCGTTGAGCTCGATCGCTTTCCCGGCGAGGACTGGGGTCTGGAGTTCGATGGCCCCATCTTCGATGGCATGCGTACCTGCGTAAACGCCTGCGTGTTCTGCTTTATGACCATGCTGCCCAAGGGCGGCCGCTCCACGCTCTATATCCGCGACGACGACTATCGCCTAAGCTTCTTGCAGGGCAACTTCGTCACGCTGACCAACCTCACCGACGAAGATGTTCAAAACGTCATCCAGCGCAACATGAGTCCCATGAACGTGTCGGTCCACGCTGTGAGCCCCGACGTCCGCCGTCGTATGATGGGCCGTAAGGCCCAGCGAGGCATGGACGTACTCGAGACCATCATGGCCGCCGGCATCGAGATTCACGCGCAGATCGTGTTGTGCCCCGGCATGAACGACGGCGAGGAGCTGGAAAAAACCCTGCGCTTTTGCGAGGAGCACGAGCAAATCACGAGCCTGGGCATTGTGCCGCTCGGTTTTACCAAGCATCAGAACCGTTTTAGCTGGTCCTACAGCGACAAGCCCGAGCTAGCGCGCGAGACCATTGCCATGATCCGTCCCTACCAGGATCGTGCCTACGAACGCTTTGGCCGCCACACCTTCCAGATGAGCGACGAGTTCTATCTGGACGCCGGCATCGATCCTCCCGAGGCAGACTTTTACGACGGTTACCCGCAGTACTACGACGGCATCGGCATGATCCGCTCGTATCTGGACGAGACCGACGACGTGCTGGCTACCGATGCCGAGCGACTGGCCCGCGTCCGCGAGGCCATCGCCGCCCGTGGTCAGCGCCTCCTGTGCCTCTCGGGCGCCAGCGCGCGCGATACGGTCGCGCGCTTTGTGGAATCGCCGCACGGCCTTGCGGGCTCCGTCACAGCCATTAAGAACCGCTACTTTGGCGGCAACGTGGACGTGACCGGCCTCATCGTCGCGTGTGACATTCTGGAGCAGCTGCCCCAAGACCTGTCGGGGGTTATGCTCTTTGTGCCTAAGCTCATGTTCAACGCTGACGGCATGACGCTTGACGAGTATCATCGTGACGATTTACTCGCAAGCCTTACCAGTCGCGGCGCCGAGGTTCATGTGGTGTCGACCATGCCGCATGAGCTGCTCGATACCCTGGAGCATATCCTTGGCATTGTGCCCGCAGACTCTACTAATTCCGCTGACCCTATCCATTAAAGGAGAGCAGATGAAACCTATCGTCGCCGTCGTCGGACGCCCCAACGTGGGCAAGTCCACGCTCGTTAACCGCCTGGCCCAAACCTCGGACGCCATCGTCCATGAGTCCCGCGGCGTCACGCGCGATCGCTCATACCACACGGCCGATTGGAACGGCCGCGAGTTCACCATTGTCGACACGGGCGGCATCGAGCCGCTCAAGAGCGATGACGTCTTTGCCACGTCCATCCGCGACCAGGCCCTCGCCGCCGCCGAGGAAGCCGCCGTCATCCTGTTTGTGGTCGACGGCCGCACCGGCGTCACCGAGGAGGACGAGTCGGTCGCCCGCATGCTCAAGCGCTGCGACAAGCCGGTCTTTCTACTGGTGAACAAGCTCGACAACCCCGATCGCGAAAACGACAGCATCTGGGAGTTCTATTCGCTCGGCGTCGGTGAGCCCACGCCCCTCTCGGCCCTGCATGGCCACGGCACGGGCGACCTGCTCGACGATATCGTGGCCCTGCTTCCGGAGGAAGAGGACGAGGTCGCCGATGAGTTCCCCGACGCCCTGAACGTCGCCATCATCGGCCGCCCCAATGCCGGCAAGTCGTCGCTGTTCAACCGCATCCTGGGCGCCGACCGCTCCATCGTCTCGAACATCGCCGGCACCACGCGCGACGCCATCGACACGGTCGTCGAGCGCAACGGCAAGCACTACCGCATGGTCGACACCGCGGGCATCCGCAAGAAGAGCACCGTGTACGAGAACATCGAGTACTACTCGATGGTCCGCGGCCTGCGCGCCATCGACCGCGCCGACGTGGCGCTGCTCGTCGTCGACGCCTCCGTGGGCGTTACCGAACAGGACCAGAAGGTCATGGGTCTTGCCATCGAGCGCGGCTGTGCCATCGTTGTGCTGCTCAACAAGTGGGACCTGCTCGACGACGACCGTAAGCGCGAGGCCTGCATGGAGACCATCGACCGCCGTCTGGGCGTCATGGCTCCCTGGGCCCAGTACCTGCGCATCTCTGCCCTCACCGGCCGCAGCGTCGAGAAGATCTGGGCAATGGTAGACGCCGCCGAAAAGACGCGCTCGCAGAAGATTAGCACCTCGCGCCTCAACACGTTCCTCACCGACCTGCGCGAGTTCGGTCATACCGTGGTGGACGGCAAGCGCCGCCTGCGCATGCACTACGTGACTCAGACGGGCATCAACCCGCCGACGTTCACGTTCTTCGTCAACCATAGCGACCTGGTCAACGACACCTACCAGCGCTACGTGGAGAACCGCATGCGCTCGACTTTCGATTTTGCCGGCACGCCCATTCGACTCTTCTTTAGGAAGAAGGAACAAAAGGATGCATAATCCGATTCTGCTGACCGCCATCTGCGCCGTGGTCTCGTTCTTTATCGGGGCGATTCCGTTTGGTCTGATCTTGGGCCGCGTGTTCAACCACACCGACATTCGCAAGGCGGGTTCCGGCAACATCGGCACAACCAATGCGCTGCGCGTGGCCGGCCCTAAGGTGGCCGCGCTCACGTTGTTGCTCGACTGCCTTAAGGGCGCCATCTGCGTCCTTATCGCGCGTCCGCTCATTGCCGACTTGGGCTATGGCTTCCCCGTAAGCATCATGGCGCCCGGAGCCCCCGGCGATTGGATGCTCGGCGTCATTTGCCTGGCAGCGGTGTGGGGCCATATCTTCTCGCCCTACCTTAACTTCCACGGCGGCAAGGGTATCGCGGTTGGCCTGGGCGTCATCCTCGCCTGGTACTGGCCTATTGGCCTGTCGCTGCTCGGCATGTTTATCGTGGCCGTCGCCATCACCAAGTATGTGTCGGTGGGCTCGCTTGCCGCTGCCATCGGTCTTCCCATCGCTGCTTGCGCGGTCTTTCCGTACAGCAGCCTGGGACTTAAGTTTTGCATGGCGATAATCGGCATCACCGTTGTGTGGGCCCATCGCGCGAATATCCAAAAGCTCATGGCCGGTAAGGAGTCCAAGCTCTCGTTTACCAAGCGCGTCACCGAGCCCGACGATAAGTAGGAGAGAGTCATGAATGTTGCGCTGATTGGCTCCGGCTCCTGGGGAACCGCCGTCGCCGGCCTTGCCGCCGCGCGAGCCGAGCGCGTGACCATGTGGGCCCACAGCGAGCAGACGGCCGCCGGCATCAATGCCGAGCACCGCAATCCCCGGTATCTGGTGGACTACGAGCTGCCCGGCAACGTTGTCGCCGCCACGGACCTGTCGCAGGCGCTCGACGGCGCCGATGCCATCATCTTTGCCGTGCCCTCCACGCACCTACGCAGCGTATGCCATCAAGCGGCACCTTGTATCGCCACCGACACCCCGGTGCTCTGCCTCACCAAGGGCATTGAGCCCGAGTCCGGCCTGCTCATGAGCGAGGTCATCGCCAGCGAGATCGGCAACGAGACGCGCGTAGCGGCACTCTCGGGCCCCAACCATGCCGAGGAGATCTGCCGCGGCGGACTTTCTGCCGCCGTCATCGCCAGCAAAGACCCGCAGATAGGGGAGACCTTTAAGGACCTGCTCCTATCCACGGCCTTCCGCATCTACCTGTCGCAGGACATGACCGGCGTCGAGGTTTGCGGCGCCATGAAAAATGTCATCGCCATCGTGTGCGGCATCTCCGCCGGCACCGGTGCCGGCGACAACACGCTTGCCCTTATCATGACGCGCGGCCTGGCCGAGATCAGCCGTCTGGTGCACGCCCGCGGCGGTCAAGCCATGACCTGCATGGGTCTTGCCGGCATGGGTGACCTCATTGCCACCTGCACCTCCGAGCATTCGCGCAACCGCACCTTTGGCTACGAGTTTGCCCACGGCGTCTCGCTCGACGAGTACCAGGCACGTACGCATATGGTGGTCGAGGGCGCCGTCGCGGCCCGCAGCGTCAGTGAGCTTGCCCGTTCACTGGGCGTAGACATTCCGCTCACCTTTGCCGTGGAGCAAACGCTCTACAACGGTGTTACTTTGGATAGGGCACTCGAGATTCTTACCGATCGCGTCCCTTCTCAAGAGTTCTACGGACTCACCGACTAGCGCAGAAAGGCTTCTACCATGGGTTCCATCAAAATCGCTCCGTCTGTCCTTTCGGCCGACATGGCCAACCTCAAGGGCGAACTCGACAAGATCGCCGGTGCCGACTACGTGCACTTCGACGTTATGGACGGTCACTTTACCGGCAACCTCACCTTTGGCGTTGACATCCTCAAGGCCGTCAAGCGCTCCACCGACGTGCCAGTCGACGCGCACCTGATGGTGTCGAACCCCGACGAGACGGTTGATTGGTACGCCGATGCCGGTGCCGATATGATCACCGTGCACTACGAGGCCTCCACGCACCTGCACCGCACGCTCACGCATCTGCAGCAGCGCGGCGTCAAGGCCGGCGTGGTTCTCAACCCCGCCACCCCCGTGTGCGTACTCGAGAGCATCATCGACGTCGTCGACATGGTGCTGCTCATGAGCGTTAACCCCGGCTTTGGCGGCCAGAGCTTTATTCCCGGTACCATTGCCAAACTGCACGAGCTTACGGCCATGTGCGAGCGCCACGGCGTGTCACCCCTCATCGAGGTCGACGGCGGCATCTCTTCCAAGAACATTGTCGAGGTCGTCAAGGCCGGCGCAAACGTCCTCGTGGCCGGCTCCGCCGTATTTAAGTCCGAAGATCCCGCTGCCGAGGTTGCGCTGCTTCAGAAGCTGGGCAACGAGGCTGCACAGGAGGCATAAACCCTTATGACCGCAGGTCAAAACCGCATACCCGTGAATCTTGACTACGCCGCCTCGACGCCTATGCGCGCCGAGGCGCGCCTTGCGCAGCGCGAGTACGATGATAGCGAGCTTGCCGGCGTCAACCCCAACTCGCTGCACTCGCTTGGCCGCAAGGCCGCCGCACGCCTGGAAGTCGCCCGTCGCGAGATCGCCCGTAGCTTTGGCGCACGCGTTCGCCCGTCCGAGATTGTACTGACCAACGGCGGAACCGAGGCCAACCAGCTGGCGCTCCTCGGTCTTGCCGAAGGCGCCCGCCAGCGCGATCGCAAGCGCGGTCGTGTAATCGTTTCGGCCATCGAGCACGATTCGATTCTGGACAACCTGCCGCTGCTGCGTGCCGCCGGCTTTACCGTCGACCTGGTACAGCCCTGCCGCGCGGGCTACGTTGAGCCTGCCACGCTTGTCGAGCTGCTCAGCGACGACGTGGCGCTCGTGAGCATTATGGTCGCCAACAACGAGACCGGCGTGGTGCAGCCCATCCGCGAGCTTGCCGCAGCTGCGCACACCGCAGGTGCCCTGTTCCACACCGATGCCATCCAGGGCTACTTACATATTCCGCTCGATGTCACCGAGCTGGGCGTCGACGCCATGTCCGTCGCAGCCCACAAGATTGGCGGTCCCGTGGCATCTGGCGCACTCTACCTTAAGAGCCGCACGCCGCTGCGCCCGCGCATCTTTGGCGGCGGACAGGAGGCCGGTCGTCGCGCGGGCACGCAAGACCTTCGAACGCAGCTCGCCTTTGCCGCTGCCGCCTCGTCTCTGACGCCCCATGTGGCTCAGGAGCGCGCGAAGCTGCAAGCCCTTTCCGACAAGCTCTACGCCACGCTTACGGCCCACCAGCGCATTCACGCCACCATGGGCGACTACGCACAGGCCGATCGCCTGCCGGGCATGGTGTCGATCTACGTTGATGGCATGGACTCCGAGGAGCTCATCGTCAAGCTCGATGCCGCCGGCTTTGAGGTTTCGGCCGGCTCGGCGTGCTCGAGCGGCAGCATGGACCCGAGCCATGTGCTCAGCGCCATGGGCATTGGTCGCGAGCAGGCACTAGGTGCACTGCGCATTTCCTTTGACGACCGCGTGAATCCGGACGATCTGGACGAGTTTGCCCAGACGCTGCTCTCGATCGCAGGTGCCGCATGATCGTCGCCGAGCTCGAGCGCGCGCTACTGGCACGCTATCCCAAGACGGACACCGAGCCCTGGGACCACGTAGGACTCTCCGTTGGCGATCCGGCCGCGGAGATCACCGGCGTTGCCTGCGCACTCGATGCGACTGAGGCTAATGTTCGCCGCGCCCAAGAAGCAAGCGCCAACGTGCTGCTGACGCATCATCCCATATACATCAAGGCACCCGAGGCCTTTTGTCCGGCGGATGCCACACGACCCCAGTGCAGTGCGGCCCTCTACGAGGCTGCCCGCTGCGGGGTGAGCATTATCTCGCTCCACACCAACCTGGACCGCTCACACGAAGCCCGTGTCTGCCTGAGCAAGCTGCTGGGTGCCGCACCCGTGAGCTCACTGGAGCACGTGGACGACCCCGAGGCCACCGGCCTGGGCGCACTTGCAACGCTCAACGACCCGTGCACGCTGCGCGATCTTGCCACCCGTGCTGCCACGGCCTTTGGCAGCGACCCGCGCGTGTGGGGCGAGGCCGATCACCCGTGCCGAACCATCGCAATTTTGGGCGGTTCGCTGGGTGACTTTGGCGAGCTCGCCATCGCCGCGGGCGCAGATGTTATCGTGACGGGCGAGGCAGGCTACCACGTGGCACAGGACCTTGCCTTGCGCGGGCTGCCGGTGATCTTGCTCGGCCACGACCGCTCCGAGGAGCCGTTCGTTGATATATTGATGAACTCTGCAGTTGACGCCGGGGTCGACCCCCGTCATGCGATTAAAATACTGAACCCTTGCCAATGGTGGACTGTGACAAAAGGAGAGAACTTATGAGCGCCGGCGCTACGCTACTCAAGCTGCAACAGATCGATTTGGAGCTCGCCCGCAACAAGAGCGAACTTGCCAATATGCCGGAGCTCAAGGAGCTCGCTTCCAAGCGCAAGACCTATGTAAAGCTCAAGTCCGAGATGACCGAGCTCTACGCCCAACGCAAGGACCTGGACATTGAGCTCGACGATCTCAACACCACCGAGATTCAGACCAACAACGCCATCGAGGCCGCCAAGAAGCGCCACGTCGACGGCTCTGACTATCGCGAGGTTCAGGACCTGGAGAACGAGCTCGCCACCCTGGCCAAGCGTCTGGACAAGATTGAGCACACCCGCAAGGACGTCGTTGTCGCCCACAAAGAGGCGCTCGACCGCGAGACCCGCGCGCAGGCAATCATCGCCAAGTTCGAAGAGGGCGTGAAGGCCGACACCAAGGCCGCCCGCGCCAAGGCTGCCGACCTGCAGGCTCAGATCGAAGCCGCCACTAAGGAGCGCACCGCGCTGGCCGCTACGCTGCCCACCGACGTGCTCAGCGACTACGAGCGCCTGCTCAAGCAGTTCCGCGGCCTGGCCGTCGAGACCATCAAGGGCAACATCCCCACGGTCTGCCACACCGCGCTGCAGGCGTCGTCCATGAGCGACCTCAACCACGACGGCAGTGAGATTACGCACTGCCCGTACTGCCACCGCCTGCTCGTGCTCCCTAGCAAGGAAGCTTAAACGATGGTGGCACCCAACAATTCAATGCAACTTGAGGGAAAAACGATCCTGCTGGGCATTACCGGCGGGATCGCCGCCTATAAGTCGTGCAATATCGTGCGCCTGCTCCAAAAGCGCGGCGCGCACGTCAAGGTCGTCATGAGCGAGCATGCCACCGAGTTCGTGGGGCCGCTTACCTTCCGCGCGCTCACCAATGAGCCGGTCGCGGTTGGGCTATTCGATGATCCGTCTGACCCCATCCACCATATCTCGCTGGCGCAGGAGCCCGACTTGGTGGTCGTGGCGCCCGCGACGGCCAATATCATCGCCAAGATGGCCAACGGCATCGCCGATGACCTCATCTCCACAACGCTGCTTGCGACACCGCGGCCCGTCGTGATCGCGCCGGCCATGAACAACGGCATGTGGAAGGCGCCGGCGACGCAGGCCAACATGGCCACGCTGCGCGAGCACGGTGTCCATGTGGTGGGACCCGGCAGCGGCTACCTTGCATGCGGCGACGTGGACACGGGACGCATGAGCGAGCCCGAGGACATCGTCGAGGCTGTCTGCAGGGTGCTCAATCCCGTGCCGCAAGACCTGGCGGGCAAGCGCATCGTGATCACCGCCGGTCCTACGCACGAGCCGATCGATCCCGTGCGTTTTATCGGCAACCGTTCATCGGGCAAGATGGGTATCGCTCTGGCGGGGGAGGCCGCACGCCGCGGCGCCGCCGTCACGCTCATGCTGGGACCGACATCGCTCGATATTCCCCGCGGCGTGGAGTGCGTGCGCGTGCAGACCGCCGCAGAGATGCTCCAGGCGGCCCTGAGCGCCTTCCAGACGGCCGATGCGGCCATTTGCGCGGCTGCCGTCGCCGACTACACCCCCGCGGCCCCTGCGGACCATAAGCTCAAAAAGGCCAACGAGCGCTTGGATCACATCGAACTGGTCGAAACGGTCGATATTTTGGCCGAGCTCTCGCGCCAGAAGGGCGAGCGATGCGTGATCGGATTTGCGGCCGAGACTGATAACGTTGTCGAGTACGCTGAGCGCAAATTGGCCCGCAAGGGTTGCGATGCAATTATCGCCAACGATGTCTCACGCGCCGATTCGGGCTTTGGAACCGATACCAACAAGGCCTGGATTGTGAGCACAACGGGTACGAAAGAACTTCCCGTTCTAACAAAACCCCAGCTCGCAGATACAATTTTGGACTTGCTTCAAAATTTATAAAAAAGTTCTTGCACAAGTCTAAAGTTTCGGGTTAATATACTCCCTGTTGCGAGCGGGAGCAGAGCAACAAACAAAAGCTTCGGGACGTGGCGCAGCTTGGTAGCGCACTTGACTGGGGGTCAAGGGGTCGCTGGTTCGAATCCAGTCGTCCCGACCAGAAGTTTGCAGGTCAGGCACCTAGTGCCTGACCTTTCTTGTTTTAAGCAATTGCTTAATTTTGATTAAGCAACAGGGCGCCAAAAATCTACCTGAGCGATAATCGCCTTTTGCGGTTACTTGCTTGTTTTGCACACGCTTGAGCCGATTTATTAACGCGATATGAATCTACATACGCGTAGCTAGTATACAGCCGAGTACAGGCTGTATTTATCGCGGCGATTTACACAGATATAGCGACTATAACGGACAAGCGTGTCGCTGTATTTATTCCAGTAGTTCACTTGACCGGTGGACAAGTGGGCGATTGCAACGAAACGCCAAGCAGGATGGGCTCTATACGAGGACGCCGCAGGGTAATGGCGGGGGAGTGCGGCGGGCGCTCTGAGAGCCGCTGTGTGACCCCATGTCTCCTCAACTCGATAATTTGTGTTTCAAGCCACGAATCGGTCGAGCAATTGCCAAAAGAAAGGCCCATGCAGGATTGCACGGGCCTTACATCAGATCAAATTTGAGCCAGAAGCACCAAACGGGGCAGACGCAACACCATCTCGTCGCGGCCTCGGCGAGCGATATATCGCAGTCAAGGTAGACATCGAGGAATTCGTCAGATCCCGCACAGTGGGACCGCGATGGTGGCCACCGCACCGCCCGAGGGGCTGTTGGCGAGCGAGACGGAGCCCCCGTGGGCGCTCGCGGCCTCGGAGGCGGCGTGGAGGCCGAGCCCGTAGTGGCGGCCTCCGTCGCGCGAGGAGCGGGAGGAGTCGTCTGTGAAGAGGCGCTCACAG
>DBFVZT010000046.1:0-48465 GCA_048486575.1 Collinsella sp.
GCGCATTGAAAGCGACCTTTCGTGGTATAAACTACTTGCCGGAAGCCGCGGCTTTCAGAGTACGGCTTACGTGTACGTTTAACCTCCGTGGGCGACGGGGTGCCGCAAGGCGTAGAATATCGCCCACCTGTAGGGGCCTGCAGCGATGCGGGCCCCGCTTCGTATGAAGGGGGCGTAACCGATGAAGATCGTATCCATCTCCCAGGACTTCTTCGACCTCGTCGATGGCGACCGCGAGCTCATGCTTAAGCACAATCGCCCCTGCATCGTGGTGGTGAGGCTACGTTTCCGCGGGAAGCGCAGGGACTTCGCCGTGCCGCTGCGTTCCAACATCGCCCCTAACGTGCCCAAAGACCAGTACTTTGCGTTGCCACCCCGCCCCACGACGCGCCCCGGCTGCCGCCACGGCATCCACTACATCAAGATGTTCCCCATAACCAAGGCCTACCAGCGCCGCTTCAGGACCGAGGGCTCGGCCTACTACGAGACGCTCCAGCGCATCATCGATGGCAACACCAAGCGCATTGTCTCCGAGTGCCAGGCATACCTCGACCGCTACGAGCGCGAGGGAAGGCCTCGCTTTGCCGTCGACATCGACCGCATCGTGGGACTGCTGGAGGGCGAGAAGTAGGGCATCTCGGCTCAGTCTCGAGCCATGCGGAGTCGCTCCGCATTTTTGAACGCCGCGTGTGCGTCCCAAATACTTGAGAAACAAGCTGTGAAGTGCGGTGGCGCGCCCGTGCCCGTGCATAGCCGTCACCATCAGCGCCTACGCGGCGTCGGCTTCAAGTGGAACTGGCGCCGCTGCTGTATATGGTTTGCCTTGCTGCAAATAGCGATCAATGCCCGCGATGTTTCTGCTTGCGCTTCAGTTTTCTCTGTTCGTAGCGCGCATCAGCCTTTTCCACACGGTGTCGGCTTCTTGCTTGAGCCGACTCCCGCTTCATCGCTTCCCGCTGTGCCGCGAGCGCCTGTTGTGCCTTGGTGCTCACCGCGGGCCGTTTAAGGGCTTTCGCTGCCTCGCGAGCGCGCCGCTTGGGGTTCTTCGCGGGCTTGCTTGTTTCAGTGGCCTTGTCGCCGAAGAACGAGAGCTTCTCCCATTCGCTTGTAACGAATCGCAGAATCTCCTCATCGGACGGCTCCGCGCCGAAGACGATGCGGGCGACGCCATACCTTCCGCCCTCGACGTGCTCCGCCAGCCCGACCCAGAATTGACCGTCGTGATATACGGTCAGGGTGGACGACACGCTGATCTGCATGGTTGGTTCCTCCTTTATGTAGATGACCATGCAGAGAAGGGACAACCAAGGAGGCAGGTTACTGATGCGGACTAGCGCACGCCCACGACTACCCGACGGGGACTGTGTTTTCATCTCTGATGGCCGCATTGTGGCACGCGCGGACGCGCCCTTCGTCGCTGCCGACATGACATGGCTGGGATTCGTTTCTCGACACATCCTTTTGTATATTGCTTTCCCGGTTTCGAAACTTTAAATAAATTCGAGTTTCGAAACCGGGAAGGAGAGTGTATGTGAGAGGCGATATGAGCATCAACTTGATGCTCGAGGGGGAGCTCGCGTCGCTTCTGTCCATCGGGGACGTGTTCCCGAAGGTCCTCATCTCCTGCATAGGGCATGAGCCCTGCACCCGGGAAAGCGTACTCGTTCTAGACCTCGCGTGGTGCTGCTCGGTGAGCAGGGATTCTGAACACTACGTAGGGATATAGCGCGACAGGGGGGTGCAGCACCGTTTGCGCCTTGTCTAGAGAGCACGAACGAGAGATGTGGTTTGCGGACGACTGAATAGCTCCATCTGTTTTGGTTACAACGAAATGTGTGCCGTGCGCCCGCGGCATGAAGGAGGGAGATTTCTATGAATATCGTTGTATTGAGTGGTAGCCCGCGCAAGGGCGCCAATACCGACACCATGGTCGAGGCGTTTGCCGAGACCGCGCGCGAGGCCGGCCATACAGTCGAGGTCATCCGCGTTGCCAGCAAGAAGATCGCTGGTTGTCTGGGATGCCAGTACTGCTTTACCCATGAGGGCACCTGTGTGCAGAAGGATGACATGGCCAACGTGATTGAGCCGCTGAAAGGCGCCGACATGGTTGTCTTCGCTTCGCCCATCTACTGGTTTGATATCACCGCGCAGGAGAAGGCCGCCATCGACCGCCTGTACGCCTTCGGTGCCACGGGCTTCCCGTTCACCAAGACGGCCCTTTTGCTCGATAGCCACAGCGAGGGCGTCTATGATGCGGCGATCGCTATGTACAAGTCGACCTGCGCGTACTGCAAGTGGGAGGACCAGGGCATTGTCACCATCAGCGGTATGACCGAGCGCGACAGCATGGCATCGTCGCCCAAGTTGGAAGAGGTGCGAGAGCTCGCTCGCAAGCTCGCCTAAGGACAAGAAGAACGCATGGCAATCAGCGTTATTGGAAGTACTTGCCGTCCTTGCCGGGTGAATCGTTGATTGCCATGCACCGTTGCCCTTGTGGACAATCTCCGCGTGCTAGGAGACTTTCTCGCTCAGGAACTCCCTGAACGCGGGTATGTCAAAGCCGACGAGGCCACGTCCACGTTCCCCGATAACGCCGTCCTCGAGGAGGCGGCGTTTGTATTGGCTTGCGTAGTTGCTGGCGACGCCCATGCGTTTGGCTATCTCCGAGGTCCTGCTGGGGCCAGAATCGGGCAGCATCGCGAGCAAAAACTCAATGTCTTTATCGGAAAGCTCCCGATAGGTCGTTTCGAGAGAAGCCCGATGCCATGCTTCTCGAGTTGCCTGAAGATGCCATTCATGCACGTGCGCCAGTTGCCCTGGGCTTCTTGAACATATGTCCAATTGATGCCCACTGGACCAATTTGAACGCCGTTCATGCGCGCGTGAGACTGTGAAAGGTAGCTATCTGCCGCTTCTTTGGTTCGCTCGATAATATCTTCGAGCATGCCTGGCATGGCGGAGACATTTGCTGCGATCCATGGTGGCCCCTTTGCAGGTTTTGCTACTTTTTGCAACTTTTGCTAATTTTTGCAAGTTTTGCTAACGGTTTAACATGTCTTGTGCCGCGGGATTGCAGGAGTGAAAAACGGGGATTCCTATTATTCCGACTACGTTGCAACGAGCGGGGCCCGGAGCGCGATGTTGCTGCGCTCCGGGCCCCGCTGCATTGTAAAACCATGACGGTTTGGCTGCCGTTGTTTTAGTCAAACAGACTCGGCATGTCGTTTTCTTTCATGAGGGCACCGGCGGAGGGCAGACTCTGCGCGGTGAACTTTTCGGCCGAGACGCCGGCGCCAAGGATCTCCTCGGTCGTGCCGACGGTGGTGACCGAGCGACCCTTCTTGGCTGTAAAGGCCTGGACGCCCTGCGTGTTGGTGGTCGTCTTGGTCTTGAGCAGCGACGTGTTGAAGTTCATCAAACGATAGTCGCTCGAGACCAGCGCGATGTCGCGATCTGTGTTGAGCACCTGGGCATACAGCAGTTTGCTGCCGCCGTAGATGGCGTTCTTGAGGCGCTTGCGGTTGGTCTTGGTAACGTATCCGGCAAGTGCGACGCGCACCACACGGCCGTTTTCAAAGACAAACAGCACGTCGGCCTTGTAGTCCTCGGGGTCGATGACCCAGATCACACTCTCATCGGGTTCCATCTCGAGATCGGTTGGCAGATACGAGCCCAGCTGGGCCGACTTGGTATCCTCAAACGCCGCAACCTTGCACTTGTACACCTGGCTCTTGTTGGTAAAGACCAGCAACTCGTGGGTGTTGGAGGACGGGAACTCGATAAAGGGTTTGTCGCCGTCCTTGTACTTGAGCGTGGTCGCCTTCTTGAGCACGCGGTCCGTCATCTTCTTAAGGTAGCCATCGCGCGAGAGCATGATGGTCACCGGGTACTCCTCGACCTCGGGCTCCAAGCTTACCTCGATAACCTCATGGGGCTCGATCCTGCCCGTGCGACGCGGCATCACATATTTCTTGTTGACCGCGGCCAGCTCGTCGCTGATGACCTTCTTGATGTTCTCCTCGCTGGAGAGGATCTCCTCAAGCTCGGCAATCTCGCTCTCAAGCTTGGCAATGTCCTTGGTGCGGTTGAGGATGTACTCTTCGTTAATGTTGCGGAGCTTGAGCTCGGCAACAAACTCGGCCTGGGTCTCGTCGATGTCGAAACCCTTCATAAGGTTGGGCACGACCTCGGCTTCAAGCTTGGTGCCACGGATGATGGCGATGGCCTTGTCGATGTCGAGCAAGATTGCCTCGAGGCCGTGCAGCAGGTGCAGGCGCTCGGACTTTTTGCCCAGGTCAAAGTTAATGCGGCGACGCGTGGACTCAATACGCCACTTGACCCACTCGTGCAGGATCTGACGCACGCCCATAACGCGAGGGTAACCATCGACCAACACGTTGAAGTTGCACGAGAACGAATCCTGCAGCGTGGTCGAGCGATAGAGCTTGGCCATGAGCTTGTCGGGGTCGACGCCGCGCTTAAGGTCGATGGCGATGCGCAAGCCCGAGAGGTCGGTTTCGTCGCGGATGTCAGCGATCTCCTTGACCTTGCCCTCTTTGGAGAGCTTGACGATGCGCTCGATGATGACATCGGTCTTGGTGGTGTAGGGGATCTCGTAGACCTCGATGATGCGCTCTTCGGGAATCCAACGCCAGCGGGAGCGAATCTGGAAGCTGCCCAGGCCGGTCTCAATAATCTTTTCCATCTCCTCGCGGCGGTAGATAATCTCGCCGCCGGTCGAGAAATCTGGCATGGGCATGTACTTGAGCAGATCGCAGTCGGGGTCCTGCAGGTAGTGCATCGTGGCGGTGCAGACCTCGTTGAGGTTGAAACCACAGATGTCAGACGCCATGGCGACGCCGATGCCCTTATTGGCCGAGACAAGGATGTTGGGAAACGTGGTGGGCAGCAGGCGCGGCTCCTTCATGGCGCCGTCGTAGCTGTCGACGAAGTCGACCGGGTCCTTGTCGATGTCCTTGAAGATCTCGGCGCTGATGGGGGAGAGCTTGGCTTCGGTATAACGCGAGGCGGCGTAGCTCAGGTCGCCCGAATAGTACTTGCCAAAGTTGCCCTTCGACTCCACGAAGGGGGCAAGCAGCGCTTCGTTGCCCGTCGCCAGGCGCACCATCGTCTCGTAGATCGCGGCGTCGCCGTGCGGGTTGAGCTTCATGGTCTGGCCCACGATGTTGGCGCTCTTCTGGCGCTCGCCCTTGAGCAGACCCATCTTGTACATGGTGTAGAGCAGCTTGCGGTGCGAGGGCTTAAAGCCGTCGATCTCGGGGAACGCACGCGAGACGTTGACGCTCATGGCGTAGGGCATGTAGTTGACCTCGAGCGTCTGCGTGATCGGCTGGTCGGTGACCTCGGAGTGCAGGCCGATGACGTTCTCGGCGTTGACCTGCTTTTTCTTTGGCTGGTTCTTCGTCTTCTTCTTTGCCACGATTTCCTCTTGAACTTCTTATGGGCCGTCGTTATCGATTTGCTGCTATTGCAGGTCCAGCTGGTCCAGGTATTCCTTGCCGTGCTCGGAGATATGGCGCTTGCGGCCCGCCTCGTCGTTGCCCAGCAACAGGTTGAACATGGTCTCCATCTTGGTGACGTCCTCGGGCTCCACTTTGATCAGGCGACGCGTCTCGGGGTTCATGGTGGTGAGCCACATCATGTCCGGATCGTTCTCACCAAGACCCTTGGAGCGGTTGATGGAGCACTTTTGGTCGCCAATCTCCTTGAGGATGCCGTTCTTCTCGAGCTCGGTGTAGGCAAAGTAGGTCTTCTCTTTGCAGTTGATCTCGTAGAGCGGAGACTCGGCGATATACACGTAGCCCTCGTCGATAAGCGTGGGCACCAGGCGATAGAGCATGGTGAGCACGAGCGTGCGGATGTGATAACCGTCGACGTCGGCGTCTGTACAGATGATGACCTTGTTCCAGTTGAGGTTGTCCAGGTCAAAGGCGCCCAGGTTCTTGATGCGCTTGTCCTTGATCTCCACGCCGCAGCCCAGCACGCGCATGAGGTCCATGATGATGTCGGACTTAAAGATGCGCGGGTAGTCCTCCTTTAGGCAGTTGAGGATCTTGCCACGGACGGGCATAACGCCCTGGAACTCGGCATCGCGCGAGGTACGAATGGCGCCTGCCGCCGAGTCACCCTCTACGATGTAGATCTCGCGACGGTTCTTGTCCTTGGAGCGGCAGTCGATGAACTTCTGCACGCGGTTGGCCATATCGGTCTTCTGCTGCAGGTTGGTTTTGATGCTCTGGCGCGTCTTCTCGGCATTCTCGCGTGAACGCTTGTTGATGAGCACCTGCTCCATAATCTTATTGGCGGCGTCCTTGTTCTCGATCAAGTAGGTCGAGAGGCGCTCCTTAAAGAAGGCAGTCATGGCCTGCTGGATAAAGCGGTTGTTGATGGCCTTCTTAGTCTGGTTTTCGTAAGACGTCTGGGTGGAGAAGCAGTTGGTCACTAGTACCAGACAGTCCTGGACGTCCTGCCACTTAATGCCGCTCTCGTTTTTGTTGTACTTGCCCTGTTGCTTAATGTAGGCATCGATGGCGCTGGTCAGAGCACTACGAGCCGCTTTCTCCGGCGAGCCGCCGTTCTCGAGCCACGATGAGTTGTGGTAGTACTCCTGCATCATGAAGGTGCGCGAGAAGCACATGCACGCGGTGATTTTTACGTTATAATCGGGCAGGTCCTCGCGATCGCGACCGCGACGGTCGGCCTCGATAAAGAAGGGCTCGGTAAGGTAGTCGGTACCGACCTTCTCGAGCACGTAGTCCTCGATGCCTTTGGGATAGCAAAAATCCTCTTCGGAAAACTCGCCATCGTCGCCCTCGATACGCAGGCGGAAGGTCACGTTAGCGTTGACCACGGCCTGACGGCGCATGGTTTCGCGATACCAATCGTGGGGAATGCTAATCGAGGTAAAGACCTCAAGATCGGGGCGCCACTTGATGGTGGTGCCGGTGCGGTTCTCGTCGCTGGGCTCAATCTCGAGTGCCTTCTTTTTGGCACCGACGACCTTGCCTTTTTTAAAGTGCAGGGAGTACTTGTTACCGTCACGCCAGACGGTGACGTCCATGTACTCGGAAGCGTACTGGGTCGCGCAGGAGCCCAGGCCGTTGGTGCCGAGCGAGAAGTCGTAGTCGCCGCCCTGGTTGTTGTTATACTTGCCACCGGCGTAGAGCTCGCAGAAGACGAGCTCCCAGTTAAAGCGCTTCTCGGAAGGGTTCCAGTCGAGCGGGCAGCCACGGCCATTGTCCTCTACCTGGATAGAGCCATCGCGAAAGGCGGTAAGGGTGATGAGCTTGCCGTAGCCCTGGCGCGCCTCGTCAACGGCGTTGGACAGGATCTCGAAGGCGGCATGCGCGCAACCGTCGAGCCCGTCCGAGCCAAAGATGACGGCGGGGCGCAGGCGTACGCGCTCCTCGTCCTTGAGCTGACGAATACTGTCGTTACCATAGTTTGCGGTGTTTTTTGCCATACTCGCTCTCTCGGTGCTCCCTTGCTGCGTTTAAGTCATGTAGATAGTCAAGGTAGCATAGCCCAGCCCACAGACGATTCCAACCAACACGAAATCCATCGAACAATCGTTCGGAGTTCGATGGAGATTCGTTTACTCGGACAAAACCGAGTCGGTTCTGTCCGAGTAAGTTTGAATAGTGAACCGAAGTTGTAATGTCCGCATGGCGATGACGAACATGGTTTCCATAATGACAGATATAGTTGACATCTTCTGATAGATGCAATATATTTCTGCCATGTTGCAACGGATATCTGTCCATTACCACGAAAGGAACTCCATGCCGGGCAAAAAGAACCTACGCATGAAGGCGGCGCGCGCGGCGGTTGGCCTTTCGCAAGCTGACTTGGCCGAGGCCGTGGGCGTTACGCGCCAGACCATCGGCCTGATCGAGGCGGGCGGCTACAACCCCACGCTCAATTTGTGCGTGGCAATCTGTAAAGCGCTACGCGTTACGTTGAACGACTTGTTTTGGGAAGACGAGAGCGACGTCGACCCTGACGCTCTTTAGGAGTTCGCTATGAAATTTGAAGATTTAAAACTCGTGCAAAAGTGGCGTGAATATGCCGGCCCAAAGGATGAGCGCCTGGAGGCTGAGAACGCGAAGATCTACAAGATTGGTTTCGTGCTGCTTTCGTTTGGCATGTTGATGATCTTTTTCTACCAGTTTATAGCTCGACAGGTTGCGTGGGTTCACAGCGACGCCAGTGAAATGCCGCATGGCTTTGCAACGCCGTTCGAGGCGGCCATGTATTTGTGGCTCGTTCTCGTGATGTTGATTTGCGCAGGACTGCAAACGCGGAAGGGCTATGTCGATACCAATCGTTTTGGGCAAACCGAGCATCTTCCTGTTGGATATTTCCTGCTTCTCAGCGGTCTTAGCGGCACCGCGTTCGCGCTTGTTATTGCCGCAATGCGCTGTATCGCTGAGGCGCAGGTCGTACCGCTCGAAAGCGTCTTTTGGTTGGCGAACCTGGCCACGGGCGTGTTCTGCGGTGCGACGATTTTCGCGGCCACGTTTGCTGGCCTGTGCGCAACGTTTTTCACGGCGAAAAGACGCCGTGCCAAGCTCGAGGCAGAACTCGACTCCTCTGACGACATCTAATGCGTAATGGGCTGGCTCTGGGTATTCAGAACCAGCCCATTTTGATGTTCGATGAGCCGAGTTGGCGTCTCTCACAAAAGTAACTAGAAGCTAGCGAGGCCTATCCGAACTGCCCTCATTGGCGGTATCTTTTTCGAGCCCCGTGCGGCGGGCGCTGTAGGCGATGAGGCCGGCGCCAGCCGCGGCGAGTGCTGCAGCGGCTGCCGTAAGGGGAGCGTTGACATCGCCCGTGCCCGCAAGCGCGCCCGCTTTTCCGGAGCGCTTGTTATTGCCGTGGTCCTTGCCACTGCCGGAGCTGCTTCCGCCCGCGCCGCCGCCCTCGTCAGTACCGCCGCCACTCGAGCCACCATCGCCGTCTGCTGTCATCGGGGCGTCGTGAAGTCCTGTCGTATCCGCGCTGTCGCATACGCCGATCTGAACTTCCGAGCGCTCGCATGCCGTGTCGGGCACATGAAGCTCGTGCAGTACGGCACCCAACGCCGAGTTTGCGCCCGGTCGAATTTCCTCGAGCGTTACGGGATCGAGCGCCACCAGATTACGCGCCTTCGCATACAGCGTTACGCGTTTGCCCACTTCGTCGCTCCAACTCTCGGGGATAATGAAGCTCATGCGGAACTGTGCCGTGCAACCCGGTGCCAGCACGGCGTTGCCGTTGTCGGCTACCAGCGGGTGCGTTGCAAAACGCGCGCCCAGCGTCTCGAGCGCGTATTTCACGCGTGCCATATCGTTGACCGAAGCGTCCTCGGCAAGTTCTGGATCGTAGATCGAAGCCATGCGTGCGTTCAGTCCGAATCCGATGGATGCGCTGGAGAACGGCTGGCTGGAGCCCTCTCGGTACAGATCGATCGTGCCGGCGGTCAGCAAGGTGTTGCCGTCGTTTCGCACCGTGACCATGAAGGATTCGCCTGCTGCTCCGGGCACCACCGCGCCCGAGGTAGCGACCGCGCCCGTCGGAGTGGCACACGCCACCAAGGGCACTTCGATGCCGTGCAGCTCTGCCTCGCTCTTCTCCGCGCTCACAATGTGCGTGGCGAGCGCGGAGAGCATGCCTCCCGACGTCAAAAATGTCGTTATCTGATCGATGGGATGGTCCAGCTCGCACATCACGAACGGCTCCGTGAACAGATCGCCTGCCAAGGTGCTGGCGAAGATGCGGAAGTGCTTGCCCATCACTGCCACCGGGTTGCCTTCTTCGTCGTAGGTCTGTCCCACCTTGCCATCGGTGTTCTCTACATAGAGCACGCACCTGCCGTTGTTGCTTACGCTAAACGATGCCGGGCCACAGCCTGCGGCACCCACGGGCTCCGACGCAAATGCCGCCGCGCCTCGCGTCCAAGTAATATGCTGCAGCTGCTCGTTGACGGTGGCCAAAAAGCCCGTGTGCTGCGGCCACGGCACCGCACGGGGTACCGTGGCGTCTGGTGACATAACGCCCCAGCCCGCAATGGACTGGCCGATCACGGCGTACGATGCGCAGCCGCAACCGTCTGCGGTCTCGTACGCAACGGGCACCACCATTTTGCCGTTGATATCCTCGGGCTCGCCCAGTTCGATACTCGACGGTGCTTGCGGAAAGCGGAGAACTTGGCGGAACGTCAGGCTGTCGCCCGAAACGTCCGACCACAGGGTAAAGCACTCCAGCGCAACCTCAGCCTCGCTGCCGAGTGCCTTTTCTGCGGTGGTTCCGCGGCGGTGGAGGTAGGCACCCGACAAGCGCCCGTCGACGAGCGTCTTGCCCACCGTGATACGCGGGCACTGCAGGCAATGGTAGCCATCCTCTTGCAGGCGGCCGCGCGAGATGCTGCGCCATGACGTATGCGACACCACGCGGATCTCGTCATTACTTATGCGCAGGCGCACAACGGACAGTATGCCGGCTGTGCTTGCCGTATCGAAAAGGGTGTTGTCGCCGTCGGGGCGCTCGCCCGAGACCAGCAACACGTAGGCGTCCTGGTTTTCTCTTCCGTCCGTATATTCCACCACGTCGAAGTCGTAATCGTATATGCCGTCGCGCTCCACGTCGCCCTCGCCAAACCCAAGGGGAAAGTCCACGGGCGTGGGAGCGGACCACGTGCCGTTTGCCTTTGTGTGCACCACCAGACGCGAGCGGCCATTGTCGCCGTAGCGCACCGAGGCGATACGGAACAGGCACTCTACGCCGGCGATAATCGCCAGCTTCATGTGAGCTTCGCTGAGAACGCCGGTAAACAGCACGTTGTCGCTCGAGGGCTTGATTCCGCCACGCTCGTCCTCCGATACACCAGCAGAATTGGCGTTGGGGTCCGCAACGGCGTTCGTCGCCTGCCTGACATAGGTGTACTCATACATTGGCGCGGCGTTTTCGTCGTTCTCTATCAGTGCGTGGACGAAATGCTCGATCTGTCCCGTGTCGTTGCTTTCTGCATCTGCCTCGAGCTCAATGCGCGTGACCACTTGATCCCAATCGCGCACGACAGGCGCGACGTTTACGGCAGTAGCCTTAACCTCGGCGCGTGCGAGCAGCTCGGCGTTGGTGACGATGGTGGCCGATGCGATAAATTGCGGCACGCCGCCCGCCTTGATGTTGCCGGGCGTGCCGAAGCGGGCATCCAACGTGTAAGGCGTATCTCCACCCAATGCGAGCTCAGAGCGCTGGAGCACATACTGGTTGCCATTGTTCACCGACATATTCCACGAATCGAGGAGTGTGGGCCACGACCCCGACCAAGCCTTGGTGGTCCACTTGAACATTACGAACTGGAGTATCACATCGACATCGACGTCTGCACCTACGCGCAGTCGCGGAAGCTGGTGTCCATCTGCCTTCTCGTACCCAATGAACAGCGTGAGGGATGCGGCGCCGCGCACGGCAGACGAAGCGACGCCTGCAACGCCAGCGCCAAAGGTGACGGCAAGCCCGATCTGGATGGTGAACGAGCCCGAGGTGTTTGAATAGTCGAGCGAAATGTTTTTAAAAAACGCCGCGCCGCTGCCGTGCGTGTGGGCACCCACGGCGAGCGCCAGCTTCGCCAGCACCCAGGGGTTGACGTTTAGGAAAAACGGCACCGGTCCTAGGGTAAACTGCTCGGTCCAGTTGAGGTCGGTTTTTACCTGGAAGAGGGCCTTAATATTGCCGAATGCGGGATCGTTGTTGTCGCCCCAGGTTTTGCCCACCCAGTCGTAGGCGAGCGAGCCGTACAGCTGTGTGGCGATATCCATCGTGAATAGCAGCGTGCAATGGTGGCGAAGGAGCTTGGTGTTTCTTGGATCGGTGCCCGAACCGGCACTCATGCTCTTATATTGATTCCACTTCCCCTCCATTTCGTCGAGGTAGCGGTTTGCCTGCTTGGCACCCGACTCGCGCGGTGACTTCTTCCAGTACTCCGGATCCGGATTGCCCGAATCGTTCATATAGCTGGCTGGTTTGTATCCTCCGCCAAACAGCACGTATCCAGCAAACGAGAAATCGAACAAAATGGGGAACGCGGGCATCCAGCAGGTGAACTTGTTGCCGCCAATGCCGGGGAACGCTGCTGGGAAATCAAACGGAGTAATCTCTTGGTCCATGGTGGTGGGGACGATAGTGGTCGAGCCCGATTCCGCCTTTGCGGCCGGCGCGGTGACAACGGCCATGGGGGAGGAGAGTGTATAGGTCTTGCCCTGATAGTCGAGGACAAAGCGCAGCTTGCATCCTTCCTCCAGAAGGTTTGACGCTGCATCGAGGAACGTGTCTTCGAGTGTGAACGTCGCCAGATTATCCGCGCCCGATGCGCTGGCCTTGATCTGACCGATCTGCGTGACGGTTTCGGGTGAGCTGCCCGCGGCAGGCGTCACTTTGTTGATGTGCAGCGTTGCCTGTCCACCCTGCGGCAGATGCGCCTGCACGGTAAAGGCGTGCGTGTCGGGTTGGTCGTTTCCGGCGTCGTCCTTCGGCAGTGCCATAAACGTGGCGTCGGCGTACTGGATGTCCCATTCGTCGAATGTGAGCTGGCGGAAGTACGGCTCGCCGTCGGAAAGCGGACGCGTGGGCGCGGTTATGGCGGTGCCGCCCTGGATACGCGCAAGGGGAATCTCGACATCACGGTAGCCCGCCATGCTAATGGAGATGCCGCCGTTAAAGTCGTACGCGTCGAGAAGCGTCGCCTCGTCCACGTAGCCTTCCGAAAGCGGCGCGACCTCAAAGATGGCCGTGCCTTCGTCATCGGTCGTGGCGGCGAGTTGCTTGCCTGCGGCATAGCGCGATGTGAGCGTGACCTGGGCACCCGTGATGGGCGTATTCTTGTTGGCAACGTCGACCACGACCACACCAAACATGGTGCGCGAGAGAACGAGCACCCTGAAGGGGTCTTTTTCGTCGGCATGGGCTTCGGTGGGCGCGAACGGCAATATGAAGGCGTTTGCGCTTCCCGGCACGCGCGGCAACATAACGCTCGCCAGCGAGGACGCTCCGGCAACAAGTAACGAACGGCGATCAAGCATCTTTGGCTCCCATCCCGCAGGTATCGGTGGAAATAATCCAATTTTGCGAGAAGGCGCCACGTGGCGGTAGTGCCGTTCGATGGCCAAAATGTCCAATTTGAGCGCGCGAAAGCGTCGGGCCCCCGGGACGCTTTCGATATGCCAGGTAGTCTGGCCGCTAACGCAACATATGCGCGACCAGCTCGGCGCGAGTTCCGATACCAAGCTTGGCATACACTCCTGATAGGCGGTTTTTGACGGTACCCGGCGATACTCCCATATGGCGTGCGATTTCGGCGTTGGTCCACCCGCGACAGGCGAGCATGGCCATGGTGAATTCCGTGGTCGTTAGATCGTCGGCCACGTCCTCGCCCGAATCGGGGTTGTGGATGCGCCGCCAGCCGTAGCTGAATCGATACGTAATCTCGATGATGCGTGCGAAGTCGTCAGGGTATTGCGTTTTTAGACACGCCTCGATAAGCCCCTGCAAAAGGCCGTGGTGCTCGCCGATGAGTTCGATAAGGCCGTCGGGACGCGCAACGTCCCAAGCGGCTCCGAAGTGTGCCTTTGCGGTGTCGATGTCCTTGAGGCTCATGCAGGCCATGGAAGCCGACAAGTGCAGGAACAGCTCCGAGATGGGATAACTTCCCTGTTTCATGATCAGGGCGTTTTCCGCCATGCCCAGACTGCGGCCATATTCGCCGCGCAGGTACAGGGCATGCGCCATCACGTAGCTGGCGAACAGGCGCAGGCCTTCGGGCAGATGCGCCGCAAGTGGATAAAACTCTTCGGCGGAATGCGGGGAAGGCAAGTGCAGCAGGACGCTCGCAGCGGAGGCGAACAGGATATGCGTGGCGTGGACGGCGGGCGATTCCTCGTCAGTTGGCGCATCGAGGATGCCCGCAAGGCAACGGCGGGCATCGGCGATACGGTTGAGCGACAGACTGGCATATCCGCAGATAAGGCATGCGGAATAACGCAGTGCGGGGTCGGTGGCGTCAAGATAGGGGCGTGCTGTCTCGGCGGCGGGTGTGGCCTGTCCGCGAAAGTACAACGCTTCTGCCGTGGCGATGGTGCGTGAATCGGGGTCGGAAATGCCTGCAACCGCAGCGTCAATCTGCCCCGGCATAAAGGCAGTGCACATCAACGGCATGGGAATGCGCGGGTAGCCATCGCAGTCCATCTTCCATCTCCCATCAGGTGGCAACAATGCAGCAATTGTACTCCTGTTGCTCGGGACCCCTTTCGTTTTACTGTTCGGTTAACGCTGCGGATCGTTTTGGAAGGCTTACGAGCATGGTAGCCCCGTTCTCGGAACTTGTTTCGACCTCTACCGTGCCACCGTGAAGTGCTGCAATCTCCCAAACAAGCGCTAGCCCGAGTCCTGCGCCGCCGTATGCCCTGCTGCGGGATTTGTCTAGACGAAAGAACGGCTGGAAGATGCTCTCTCGGTACTGCTTGGGTATTCCCGGGCCCTCATCTTTGACTCGCAGGAGCACGTGGCTGTCGCTGTCGCTGATGGAGACATTGACAGTCGAGCCGGAGCGACTGTAACGGATGGCGTTTTCGGCCAGGTTGAACAGCAACCGATAGAGGAGCGTGTCGCTCCCGATTACTAAAGCGTCTCCAGCACAGTTGAGGGCTATGCTCCTATTTTCGGCAAGTGGCGCAAGGTCAGTGAGGACCTCTTCGGACAAGGGACCGAGTTCAACATCGTCCTCGCAAGGAACGCTGCGGAGCTCACTCATCTCGAGCAATACCTTGGTCATTCGAGACATGCGCTCGGTTTGTTCTTGTAGCAGGCCGAGCAGCTCGGCTGTTTCTGGTTGCAAACCGGAGTGCTCGGAGATGAATAGTTCAATCTGTGCTTGCATAAGGGCGAGCGGGGTGCGCAGCTCGTGTGCGGCGTTGCCGGTAAACTGACGCTGTGCAGAGAATCCTTCGCCAAGACGGGCGATCATGTCGTTGAAAGAGGCGCTGCATTGTTGTAGCTCGGTGGGCACATCTTCGCTGAGCTTAATTTCGCTTAGGTTGTCAGGCTGCACGCGCTCAACCTGGGCCGCAAAAGCCCGCAGCGGTTTGAGTGCACGGCCGCTCACAAAGTATGCCAGCGCGCCGCCAAGGAGTGTGACTCCAGCCGTGATGTACCAGGTTGTCGTGCCAAAAGACTCTTGTGCGTCGTTTACGACGACCGTGACCTCGTCATCGAGGGCTGCTTGTGTTGGGTCAAACGCCTGGGGCGAATCCGCGCCGGTAGCGGTAAAGGCCGAGATGTCACTGCCGATGGCATCCATGTAGCGCATGCCCGTATAGCCGACCAGGCAGTTCGTCAACACGCACGCTGCGCACGTGAGCAGCGCCGTCATAATCGTTATGCGCCATTGCAGCGAAAGCCTTTTCATTCGCTATCCTCCATAACGTAGCCCTCTCCAATCCGATTGCGAATCGGGTCGTATCCCAAAGCGCTGCGTAGCTTTTTGCGGAGTGACGAGATGTGAACGCGGGTTGCGTTGCTAAAGCTGTTCACGCTGCTATCCCAAACGTGCTCGATAAGCTCCTCTTGACTTACCGGACGCCCCTGATTAAGCATCAGGTATTCCAAGATTCCCGTTTCCTTGCGCGTAAGAGATAGAGCCTCGCTGTCCACGGAAGCGATGCGCGCCTTGGTGTCAAAGCGGAGCTTTCCGCAGGTTAAAACTATGTCGCTTTGTGTAAAGCGTCTGAGGGTAAGGCCGCGAATCCTTGCCGCAAGCTCCTCCAGATGAAACGGCTTGGTGAGGTAATCGTTGGCGCCGGCATCGAGTCCGGCGACTTTATCGGATACTTCGCCGCGTGCGGACAGAATCAGTACCTTGGTCTCGCGGTCAGTTTTCCTAAGTTCCCTGAGTACGGTCATGCCGTCGATGCGGGGAAGGTTGAGGTCGAGTACCACGAGGTCGAAGGCCTCGATGCCCAGCAGGTCGAGCGCCTCCTGTCCATCGTGACAGCAGTCGACGCTGTACGCCAAGTTTCGCAAACTGCGCGCGATTGCATCGCACAGTGCTCGCTCGTCTTCGACGATCAAAATACGCATAACAGTCTCCTTGCACATTCCAAATCGCGCTTAACACGGATTTTATAGTCGATATGGTCCAATGGTCGCGTAACGAAAGGAGTGGTCGAGTTGTTCAAAGCGGTAAAACCCATGGTACAGGTCGCTTTGTTGATCGTCGGAATTGCCATGGTGTGCTTTGGTGTTATGCGTGGCGAGGCGGATGCCGTGCTGGCCAAAGCGATTAGGCTGTGCTTGGAGTGTATCGGAATTGGATAAAAGAGAAAACACTGCGTCGCATGTTTTGGCCCGATTTCGCGGATTCATTCAGGCGGCGGCGACGCTGGTCACCAATATTCACCTGCCAAACTTTGCCAAAGGAAGCATCTATCAGGGCGCGGGAAAAACAGTCTGCGTACCTGGACTTAACTGCTATTCGTGCCCCGCGGCATCGGGTGCGTGCCCCATCGGGTCGTTCCAGTCGGTGGTAGGTTCATCCAAGTTCAACTTTTCTTACTATGTTACCGGTACGCTCATTTTGCTCGGCGTGCTGCTGGGACGCTTTGTATGCGGCTTTCTGTGCCCGTTTGGCTGGCTGCAGGAGCTGCTTCATAAGATTCCCGGCAAAAAGTTCTCCACGAAAAAGCTCAAGCCGCTCACGTACATCAAGTACGTCGTGCTGCTGTTTGCCGTGGTGCTGCTGCCCGTCTTGGTGGTTAACGACGTGGGCATGGGCGACCCGTTCTTTTGTAAGTACATCTGTCCACAGGGTGTGCTCGAGGGCGCCATTCCGCTGGCCATTGCCAATGCCGGCATTCGATCTGCGTTGGGACATCTCTTTACTTGGAAACTTGTCGTTCTCATTGCCGTGGTAGTGCTGAGTGTTTTGTTCTACCGCCCCTTCTGCAAATGGATTTGCCCGCTCGGCGCATTCTATGCGCTCATGAATAGGGTGTCCTTGTTGGGGATTCAGGTTGACGCGTGCAAATGTGTCTCGTGCGGCAAGTGCTCAAAGGTTTGTCAGATGGACGTTGATGTGGTCCGGGCGCCCAATCATGCCGAATGTATCCGGTGCGGAAAGTGCATCGGGGCCTGTCCCGTCGATGCCATCAGCTATCGCTATGGCCTGGATGTGTCGGCGGAAAAGCTCCCCTTGACCGCCGATAAAAAGTAAACAAGCTTCGACAATAACGGAGGAATGACTATGAAGCTTTCTAAGATTGCGGCCCTGTTTATGGTGCCGGTATTGGCCTTGTGCCTTGTGGCATGTTCGGCGCCCGGTGGCAATGCGAGCGAATCTGCGAGCTCCGATCCTAAGATCGCAGAACTCACTGCGCAGAAGCCGACCAATGCCGACGAGGCCGCCGAGTTGTATGCAAAACTCATGCAGAAGGAGAACGATATCTTTTCGAGTGATAACGCGCTCTGGGAAAAGGTATTCAATGCGGCAAATAAAGACTCGGCAATGATTGAGGATGGCAGCAATTACGGCGATTTCCTGCTCAAGACCATCGATGGTGCCAAGGATGAGTTCACGGCGGATGAGCTTAAGACGCTCAAGGCCGGTGCACAGCAGATCAAGGAGATCGAGGACAAGCTCGAGAGCCTGGAGAAGGAGTTCCCCGGCTGTGGAAGCACGCCGAGTGCAGGCGAGAGCGTCGACGCTTCGACCGCTGGCATGACGGCTGGTGCCAATGCTTCGAGCGAGGCGACGAAGTTCCCCAGCTTTACGGGCAAGGACCTGGATGGCAACGACGTGAACAGCGACGAGCTGTTCTCTAAGAACAAGGTCACCGTCATGAACTTCTGGTTCACTACTTGCAAGCCGTGCGTGGGCGAGCTGGGCGATCTTGAGAAACTGAATCAGGAGCTTGCCAAGAAGGGCGGCCAGGTCGTGGGCGTCAATTCCTTTACGCTCGATGGCAACAAGGGCGAGATTGCAGATGCCAAGGACGTGCTGAGCAAGAAGGGCGTGACGTATAAGAACATCTGGTTCAAGTCGGATAGCGAGGCCGGTAAGTTCACGTCAAATTTGTTCTCGTTCCCGACAACGTATGTCATCGATCAGAATGGCAACATCGTAGGGGAGCCCATCGTGGGAGCCATCAGCTCCGCCGAGCAGCGCGCAGCACTCAACAAACTTATCGACCAGGCGATTGCGAATAGCGAGCAGTAAAAAACACGTAAAGCATCGCGATGATCGTGCGCCGCTGTGCGAAGTAGTCCGCTACCTTTCAAGATAAGCTCCACCATATAGAGGTCCCACTCGGGACCTCTTCTTTTGGGCGCCGTCCCGTTCGTTTTTTGATGCGGTTCCCTACATTCCTCACTGGCGTCGGTGAAAAATGGGGATAGAGTAGGACAAACGCGTCGAATACGAACGGCGGGGGAGAGCGGGCGAGTGCGCCCGCGTGGGAGAGGTTGCCGTCCATGTTGGAGCTCAAAGGTATTTGCAAAAGGTACGTTACGCAGTCGTTTACGCAGGTGGCGCTCGACAGCGTGAGCCTGTCTTTTCGGGATAACGAGTTCGTGGCCATTCTGGGACCTTCGGGGTCGGGCAAAACTACGATGCTCAACGTTATCGGTGGGCTCGATCATTTCGATTCTGGCGACCTGCTGATCGACGGTATTTCGACCAAGGATTTTCACGATCGCGATTGGGATGCCTACCGCAACAACCGCATCGGCTTTGTGTTCCAAAGCTATAACCTCATTCCGCATCAGACCATTTTGGAAAACGTGGAGCTGGCGCTCACGCTCACGGGCGTGGGACACGCCGAGCGCCGCCAGCGTGCGCGCGAGGCGTTGGAGAAAGTCGGCTTGGGCGAGCACGTGAACAAGCGCCCGAGCCAGCTTTCGGGTGGACAGATGCAGCGCGTGGCCATCGCCCGTGCTCTGATCAATGATCCCGAGATTGTGCTGGCCGACGAGCCGACCGGCGCTTTGGATTCAACGACGTCCGTACAGGTCATGGACCTGCTCAAGGACGTGGCGCGCGACCGCCTGGTCATCATGGTCACGCACAATCCCGAGCTGGCGTACCAGTACGCTACGCGCATCGTCAATCTAGCGGACGGCAAGATCACCGACGATTCCGACCCTTTCGATGTCGCCGACGCCACGCGCCGCGAGGCCAAGCCTACGCGCAAAACCTCGATGAGCTTTGTGACGGCGCTGGGGCTTTCTGCTCGAAACCTCATGACCAAGAAGGGCCGCACGGCCATGACTGCCTTTGCGGGCTCGATTGGCATTATCGGTATCGCGGCGATTCTGGCGCTGTCCAATGGTGTAAACGGCTACATCAAAAAGGTCGAGGAGGATACGCTCTCGAGCTACCCGCTCACCATTTCCAAGCAGGATTACGACCTGTCGTCCATGATGGGCGGACAGGGGGCTGCGGATGATGACTCGCCTGAAAACGTGGATTCGTCCGACGACAGTGCCGGCGACAAGGCTCAGGGAAACGATAAGATTCCCGTGGTCACGGCCGTAAAGGATATGTTTGCAAGTGTTAAGTCCAACGACATGACGAGCTTTAAGGCATGGCTCGATGCCGGTGGCGACGGCATCGATAAAGAAGTCAACGCCATTCAGTACGGCTACGGTGTATCGCCGGTTGTCTATCGTGCCGGCAAGGGCGACGAGAAGCCCGTCCGGCTTGTTCCCAACGCTATGACCGAGGCCATGAGCGGAGGCGCGAGTTCGGCGGCAACGGTGAGCATGGAATCCATGGGAACCTCGGTCTTTAACGAGATGATTGACGACCAGAGCCTGCTCGACAGCCAGTACGATGTCGTCGCCGGTCATTGGCCCACGTCTGCCAACGAAGCCGTGATGGTGCTCTCGAGTCGTGGCACGGTGGGTGACTACACGCTCTACAGCATCGGCGCGCTGGATATCAATGAGCTCAACGATCTGGTAAACAGCGCTATGACGGCTGACGGTGGGGTCGAAACGCCCGAGACCGGCACCGAATTTACCTACGACGATGCGCTGTCCACGACGTTTAAGGTGCTGTCGCCGGCCGATGCGTATCGCAAAAACGAAGAGACCGGCATATGGACCGATATGTCTGGCGACACCGACTTTATGGCCGCCAAGGTTGCCGACGGTATCGACGTGCACATTGTGGGCGTGGTGCGACCTAACGAGACCGCCAACGCGAGCGCGTTGTCTCCGGGTATTGCCTATACGCATGCACTGACTCGCCAGCTTATGGAGCGCGCCGCCGATTCGCAGATTGTGCAGGAGCAACTCGCCCACCCCGAGACGGATGTCTTTACGGGCAAAACCTTCGACGAACTGCAAGGCGAGGCCAAGCAAGGCGTGGATCTGGGCAGCATGTTCAGTGTGGACGAGGCAGCGCTCAAGAGCGCGTTTTCGTTCGATACATCTGCGCTCTCGGGTGCAGCCGGCGGTATGGACCTTTCTGGCATCGATCTGTCGGGGCTGGACATTGACCTTTCGGGCGTTGGCAAGGACATCGACTTCAGCGACATCATGGCAAAAGCGCCAACCCCAGATTTCTCGGGTATCTTTGACGGTCTGGAACTCACGCCCGAGCAAATGCAGCAGGTGGGAACACTAGCCAACCAGCTGTTTGAGGGCTTTTTGCAGTCTGATCAGTTTAAGGCGCTGTCGCCCGAAGACCTTGAGGACGCGTCAAAGCTCGCCGCCGCATTCTCGACGTATCTTGAGAATGATGCCGCAGCCCAGCAATATCTGGCTCAGCTCAAGGCACTCGGTGGCGATGCCCTGGCCGAGCGCCTGCAACAGGCGATGACCGACTATGTGCAAAAGCAGCTGGCTCCGTATCTGCAGCAGGCTATGGATCAGGTGATGAAGTCGATCAGCGATCAGATTGCGGCGACGGTGTCAGCTCAGCTCAAGGCAGGCACAGCAGAGCTCATGGGCCAGATGGCGACGCAGATGTCGTCGAGTTTTGCTAACCTGGCGAGCGCCATGCGCGTGGATGCGAGTGCCTTTGCTCATGCCATCCACTTCAACATGGACGCCGAGGACCTGAGTTCGCTCATGATGAGCTATGCCAAGGCTTCGAAGCTCACCTATGATAACAATCTGGCCACACTGGGCTATGCGGACGAGGCCGATCCCATCTCGGTTAAGATTTTCCCGCGCGACTTTGAGGCCAAGGAGCGCGTACTCGATCACATCGATGCGTACAACAAGCAGGTCAAAGCCGCTGGCCACGATGATCGGGCAATTTCGTACACAGACTACATGGGCATCATCATGGGTTCGGTGACCGACATTGTGAACACCATCAGCTTGGTGCTCATCGCATTCGTGAGTATCAGCCTGGTGGTGAGCTCCATCATGATCGGCATCATCACGTACATCAGCGTGCTGGAGCGTAAAAAGGAGATTGGCATCCTGCGTGCGATTGGCGCGTCGAAGCGTAACGTGGCAAACGTGTTCAACGCCGAGACCTTTATCGAGGGCCTCATTGCCGGCGTCTTTGCCATTGTCGTCGTGGTGGCCGTGAGCTTCCCGGTCAATGCCTGGGCACTTGCGGTCAAACAGGTTCCCAACCTGATGAGCCTGCCCGTGCAGGATGCGCTGGTGCTCATCGCGATTTCGGTGCTGCTTACAGTTGTTGCCGGCCTGCTGCCGGCCCGTAGCGCATCCAAAAAGGATCCCGTGGAAGCCCTACGCTCCGAATAATGTGACAAGGGGCAGTCCCTTTGTCACATTGAGCGGCTTGTGAATTCGAGGTCTAATACTTTTCCGAGAAGTGAACGAGTCAAAATGGACCCCCGAAGCGTCGACACTTTTGAGATGCAATTTCCTGCGGTTTTGATCGTTGAATCCTGCGGTTTTGGCGTCAGAAAATGTCGATGCTTCGGGGGTCCAAAAACGGTCGTTCACTTCTCGGAAAAGTATTAGACCTCGTTGTATGGGGTGCGGCTGGAGGGTGGTCATCGTTCAGTAGCTACCTCTTCCTTGTGAATCGCCTGAAGCACAAGGCATAATGCATGTGACAGAGGGACGGCCCCTTTGCCGCATTGATTTGAGAGTAGATGTTGATGATTCTGTCGTTGGCCCCTATGGAGGGTATTACCGGGCATGTGTTCCGTCGCGTGCATGCGGAGTGCTTCGGTGCGCTCGATTGTTATTACACACCGTTTTTGCCGCCGCCGCGGGTGGGAAACCGCTTTGGCGGCAAGGCATTTAAGGAGATCGATCCTGCCAATAACCAGGGGCTTAACGTAGTGCCTCAGCTGATGTCCAAGAACGCGGACGAGTTTGTGTGGGCGGCACAGGTGCTCGCCGACATGGGCTATCGCGAGGTCAATCTCAACTTGGGTTGCCCCTCGGGGACGGTTGTCGCCAAGGGCAAGGGTTCGGGTTTCTTGCGCAATCTCGACGAGCTCGAGGTGTTCTTGAGCGATGTGTGCGAGCGATCGCCGTTGCCGGTATCGGTAAAGACCAGGCTGGGGCTGGAGAGCGACGACGAATACGAGCGCGTGCTCGATCTGTATTGCCGCATGCCGCTAGCAGAGCTGATTGTGCACCCGCGCGTGCAAAAGGACCGCTATACGGGCTCGCCGCGCAAGGAGTTCTATGGCGAAACGCTGGAGCGTGCGCCGTTCCCCGTGGCCTATAACGGCGACATTTTTGATCTTGAGGATATGGATGCGCTGGTGGAGGCCTATCCCGGCACGCGCCATGTAATGCTGGGGCGCGGCTTGCTCGCGAATCCCGCGCTCGCTCGCATGGTCAAGGGCGGCCCTGCTGCAACGGCTGCTGAGCTGCAGCGCTTCCACGACACACTGTTCGCGGCCTATGCAGAAGAGATTGGCGGCAATGCGGTCTTTCGTATGAAGGAGTGGTGGTTCTACGCCAAGTGCGCTTTCGCCGACCCCGCTACCGTTCACAAGCTCGTACGTAAGACTACAAAGGTCGACGAATACCGCGCCGCCGTCGAGCGCGTCTTTCGCGAGCAGCCACTTGCATCCATAGCCCGCTTCCACGGCTAGTTAGTCGTTGGGGACGTTCTTTAACGACTAGTCATTTAAGAACGTCCCCAACGACTATCCACAAATAGCTGTACACCAGCATCCAAAGATGTCGAAAATGTCGACTTTGGATGCTGGTGTACATGTTTGGCCGTATGGGTTGGGGTGGGCCGGTTGCAACGCGCGTACTAGAGCAGGTTCTTTTGTACCCACGCGATGATGTCGCTTGACTCGTAGAGTGGCTTTCCGTCGATGAACAGGCAGGGAACCTGGCGCTTTCCGCCGACGGCGATAAGCGTCTGCTCGGCATCGGAATCGGTCGAGATATTGCGCTCGGGGATGGTCACACCGTTATCGGCAAGGAATCGCTTGACCTTTATGCAATACGGGCAGCCGGTCATAACGTAGAGGACGAGCTCATGATTAGTAGCCATAGGTCTCCAATCGGTTGCGGTTTTGATTGAAATACCCAAAGCCGCCGCGGTCTATGCGCGCGTCAATGACTCGATTGCCTGAACCAGAAACGCCGTGGCTCCGGTGCCGCAGGGCTTGTCGTAGTAGTCGATAAAGCGCTGATTGGCAAGATAGCCGTGGGTGAGGCCCAGGTATGCTTCGTCTTGGGGCTCGTGTCCCCAATTAAGGCCAATCCATCGGCGATGCATCGCGACGAGTTTGCGGGCCTCGTTGCTCTCCGGGTCGTCAATGCCCATGGCAATCGAAAGCTGGCCCAGAACAGCGCGTTCAAGTTCCTTCATGTCGTTCCATGTCTCGGGGTCCATGTCCAGCAGCGCTTCGTTTACCGCATCGATAGCCTCATCGCCATAGCGCGCCCGCGCTTCGGCGCCGTAGCGCTCCTCGTTTTCCTGCACGGTGCGCCAGCGCTCCAGTTGCGGCAGGACGGCGCCCATGAGCGAGACGGCTTCGTCGAGCGACATGCCGGTGTTTTGCGCCAGCCGCGGGGCACAATCCTCGATCATCGCCTCCATGGTGGTGGCGTAGGTGTACTTGCCGTGGTCGTAGCACCACTTGCAGTAATGGTCGGTCGTGGCGCCCGTGGCATCGGTACCGCAGTTGTCGGGCGTGAGTATCATGCCGCAGCTCTGGCAATAGTGCTCGGGCATTTCGAGCAGGTGAGACAGGGGCTCGCCGGTTACGGCGGCAATGAGCTTCATCATGTCGATGCCCGGTGTGACCTCGCCGCGCTCCCAACGGCTGATGGCTTGGCGTGTGACGAAGAGCTTGGCGGCGAGCTGCTCTTGGGTAAGGTGATGGGCGCGGCGGACAGCGACGAGCTTTTCTGCAAAGGCCATAGCGGCTCCTTTCTGCTGGTTGATGGCTTAAGCATACGCGGCAGCAGGTGCCCTTCCAAGCAACCGTTGGTTGCACGACGGAGGACCGCGGCGAAGAATTGCGCGCAACGCCCCATGCCCCCATGCCGTACAATGACCGGCATGGAACCTATTGCACACATACATACGGACCTGCCGCAGAAGTTCGGCATTCCGCGTAACAGTTTTTTGGCACCCCATCTGCAGGGACGCATTGTCTTTGAGCCGGAATTTGCCTCCAACGCAGCGGTCGAGGGTCTGGACTCTTTCTCTCATCTATGGCTGCTGTGGCGCTTCGAAAATGGAACGCCCGGCGGCACGGCTAAGGACATAGCTGCCGATGCCAAGTCGCAGGACAGATCCGGCACCAACGTCAAGTGGTCGAAGACCGTGCGCCCGCCGCGTCTTGGTGGAGCCGAGCGCGTGGGCGTGTTTGCCACGCGCAGTCCGTTTCGCCCTAATCCCATTGGGCTTACCTGCGCCAGGCTCGATCGTGTCGAGTTCACCGACGACGGCCCCATCATCCATGTGCTGGGGGCCGACCTGCGCGACGGTACGCCCATCTACGACATTAAGCCCTACATTCCGTTTGCGGACTGCCACCCGGATGCAACGGGCGGCTGGATTGAGGACGCCCCGTGGCAAGAGCTCGACGTCGAGTTCCCGCAAACACTACAAGACAAAGTCCCAAGCGCAAAGCTCCCCGGCTTGGTCGAAGTCCTTCGCCAAGATCCGCGCCGCGCGGGCAGCAAGCACGAGCCAAACCGCGTCTATCATCTGGCCTTCGCCGGGCTCGACATATCTTTTACAGTCGATGAAACCCAGCTAACCGTAGTCGCCGTCAACGACGCGCAAGACTAACCAGCCATTCGTCCGCACCCGTCAAATTAAGCGCCAAACCCCGCGCCAAAACCGCCCGCGCTGGTGGACAATAACGCCTACCGAAACAATCCGCTTTGCACGGGAGCTCAGCATGAAATACGACTTTAGCTTGCTTATCGACCGCCACGGCATGGACTCTATCGCCGTTGACTCTTGGGGTGAAATTCCCGGTATGGCTCCGAACGCACCCGACGAGGGCTTCGACCGCATCCCCATGTGGGTGGCCGACATGAATTTTGCCACGGTGCCCACGGTCCAGGAGCACATCATTCAGCGCGCGCAGCACCCCATGTTTGGCTATTTCAATCCGCGCGACGAGTACTTTGACCGCATCATCGAATGGCAGAGTCGCCGCAATGGCGTCGAGGGCCTGGCACTTGAGCATATCGGCTACGAAAACGGCGTGCTGGGCGGTGTCGTGTCGACGCTGCGTGCGTATGTTCAGCCGGGCGATGCGGTGCTGGTCCACAGCCCCACCTACATCGGCTTTACCAAGTCTATCGAAGCCGCAGGCTATCGCATTGTCCACAGCCCGCTTAAGCTCGACGACCAGGGCGTGTGGCGCATGGACTTTGAGGACATGGAGCGCAAGCTCGCCCAAAACCACATCCATGCCGCGGTGTTCTGCTCGCCGCACAATCCCTGCGGCCGCGTGTGGGAGCGTGACGAGATTGAGCGCGCCATGGACATTTATCGCCAGCACGATTGCGTGGTGATCTCGGACGAGATTTGGTCCGATATCATCCTGCCGGGGCACAAGCATATCCCGACGCAGTCGGTGAGCGAGGATGCCCGCATGCGCACGGTTGCCCTCTACGCGCCCAGCAAGACGTTCAACCTGGCGGGTCTGGTCGGCAGCTATCACATCATCTATAACGAGACGCTGCGCGACCGCGTGTGCGCCGTGTCCAACAAGACCCACTACAACGAGATGAATGTCCTCTCCATGCATGCGCTTATCGGTGCTTACCAGCCGCAGGGCTATGAGTGGGTGGACGAGCTCAACCAGGTGCTTGCCGGCAATATCGAGTACTTCTGCGATTACGCGGACGAGCATTTTGAGGGCGTGTCCTATTCGCGTCCGCAGGGCACGTACATGGTGTTTCTGGACTGCGCCGAGTGGTGCTGCGAGCATGGCCGCGATATTCAGTGGCTGCTCGACGAGGGAGCGCGCGTGGGCGTGGGGTATCAGGACGGCCGCCCGTTCCACGGACCCTGCCACATTCGCGTGAATCTGGCGCTGCCGCTTTCGCGCGTGAGAGAGGCGTGCGACCGCCTGGACCACTACGTTTTTAATGCACGGTAAATGAGAGCTTCGCGCGGGGCCTTCTGCCGCGTCGGCGGGAAGGTCCCGTACGGTAAGGCGTCTGTAACCATTGGGCGCTCGAGTGATTACATTTGCTATTATTTTTTTAGCATTTCAGTCCGTGAATAGGATCGTCTGGAGCTCGATGAAAAGACCTCGCCGCTCGGTTGCCATATCGTTGTTTGTTGCGCTTGCGGTAGTGTGTGCCTTTGTCGTAGCGATAGCCGGCTGTTCCGGGTCGAATGACGGAGCCTCGACGTCTGCATTAGAAGGTCTGGACGCCTCGCAAGTCAAAGACGACGACCTTACGACGCTCAACGTCGGCAGCGACCTCTATCCACCGTTTGTGTATACCGACGAGTACGGCGATATCGTTGGCCTGGATGTCGAGATATTGACCGAGGCTTTGGCCCGCATTGGTTACAAGCCAAAATACCAGCTGATCGATTGGGAAAAGAAGAAAGAGCTGCTGGCGAGCGGCGAGCTCGATTGCGTCATGGGCAGCTTTAGCATGACGGGTCGCGAGAACGAGTATCGTTGGGCCGGCCCGTACCTTGCGAGCCGCCAGGTAGTCGCGGTCGATCCCCAGAGCGATATCTACACGCTTGCCGATCTTGAGGACAAGGTTGTGGCGGTCCAGTCCACTACCAAGCCCGAGGACATTTTGCTCAATCGTACAAATGAAAACGTTCCGCAGATCAAGGAGCTCTACAGCTTTTCGGACCGCTCATGCCTGAACCCGGCGCTCGTCGAGGGCCTGGTCGACGCCATCGCCGCGCATGAGTCTTCGCTGCTCACCTACGAAAAAGACTATGGTGTGACGTATCGCATTTTGGATGAGCCGCTGCTGGAGGTTGGTTTGGGCACCGCTTTCGATCTCAACGATACGCGCGGCATCGACGTTAAGCTCACCCATGCCTACCAAGAAATGCTTGTCGATGGCACCATGGAACGCCTGGTGTCAAAGTACTTTGATGACCCTGCACCATTTTTGAATACGGAGGGCCTGTCATGATCGATGCGCCCGACCACGCCGTAGAGGAGCGGGACGATCGTTCGGCATGGGTATGGCTCATTGCCGCCCTGTTGGGGATAGCGCTCTCGGTTGTTGCCGGCATGATGAGCTACGGTTACACGACAGCCCAGGCCGAGCAGCGCTTTGCCGACGTTGTCGATTACGTGGCGACGCAGAGCCTTTCCTACGATGCATTCAATAGCGCCTATACGACCAAAAACCTGATTCGCGTTATGGAGATCGCCGGAGAGGCGGCGCGCGATATGGAGCGCGACGGCTCGGTGGATAACGCCGCGCTGGAGCAATATGCTGACCAGTTCAACGTGAGTGCGCTGATCGTGACGGACGCATCGGGCAACTTGGTGTCCGAGTCCTCGACGGATGGCGTGGGCTACGAGTCGCTTGCTACGTATCTCAAAGAAGCGCCCGTGTTGGAGGTGGCAACCCATCCGCTTAAGTCTTATACCGATAGTATTACGCTTGCGGATGATTCGGTTGCAGACATTGGCTGCGTGACTCGGCAGGATGGCGAGGGCATCGTTATCGCGGTAAGGCATCAGAGCGCGAAAGCGGTTGCAAGCAATACACTCAAACTGCAGAGCCTGCTTGATGGCTATGAAACCATCGATAGCGGCAATATCGTGATCGAAAGCGACGGCAAGGTCGTTGCGACCAATGCCGTTGAACCCACCGTATTGGGCGTGTTCGATCTGCCTGCGACGGATGTCTTTATTGTCGACGGTATTAAGGATCGATGCCTGGCTGGTAAGGTCAGATTGGTTAACGCCGACGGCGAGTGGTATTTGGGCACATTTGGAAAAGCGCACAAATTCTATGTGTACACCTATGCCTCGGCGCAGCGCTACTTTGAGGTCGCCGCGGCTGTTGCCGCCGGCGTGCTGGTGCTCTACGGCGGTGTTATAGCCGTTGTTGTGACGGTGCGTCGCCGCGCTGATCGTCGACGTTTGACGGACTTGCTGCAGCAGGAGCGCGACTATGGCGACAAGCTGGCAAAGGCGGCGCGTGAGGCCTCGTCTGCCAACTCGGCAAAGACGGAGTTTCTGCGTCGCATGAGCCACGATCTGCGCACGCCCATCAACGGCATTCGCGGCATGGTCGAGGTTGGCGATGCCAATGCGGACGATCTGCAAAAGCAGACTGAGTGCCGCTCAAAAATCTGGACGGCATCGGGACTGCTGCTCGACCTTGCCAACGAGGCGCTCGATATGAGTCGCCTGGAGAGCGGGCAGGTCGACCTGAACCTCGTGCCCATAAATTTGGTGGCCCTCAACTGTGAAGTGCGCGATATTCTGGAGCGCCAGGCCGAGGAGCGTCTGGTGACAATTATCTCCGACCAGCAGACGCTTAATCATCCCTATGCGCGGGTGAGCGTGACGCACCTCAAGCGTTTGTTGCTCAATATTGCCGGCAATGCCGTCAAGTACAACCGCCAGGGCGGCTATGTCCGCCTGGTGTGCCGCGAGGTGGAGCCAGCGGATGGCGTCCCCGTCTATGAATACACGATCGCCGACAACGGTATTGGCATGAGCGAGGAGTTCCAAAAGCACCTCTACGAGCCGTTTTGCCGCGAGGAGCAGCAGGTGGAAGGCGCTTCGTCGGGAACTGGCCTGGGCGCGCCTATCGCAAAACAGCTGGTCGAGCTTATGGGCGGAACCATGAGCTTTACGAGTGTCTTGGGGCAGGGGACGACGTTTACCATTCGCCTGCCGTTCGAGAAGTGCGACCGCTCCGAGATTCCTCAGGCAGTTCCCGCGGATGCGGGAGACGGCGATGCGCTCCAGGGCTTGCGCGTTTTGCTCGTAGAGGATAACGATCTGAATGCCGAGATCGCGCAGTTTACGCTCAGCCGTGCCGGTGCCATCGTGACGCATGCTAAGGATGGTGAGTCTGCCGTCGAGATGTTTACCGCGAGCGCACCGCACGAGTACGACGTGGTGTTGATGGACATCATGATGCCTGGCATCGATGGCCTTGAGGCCACGCGTCAGATTCGAGCACTCGATCGCGAGGATGCCGCGACCACGCCGATTATCGCCGTGAGTGCCAACGCCTTTGCCGACGACCGTAGGCTTTCGCGTGAGGCGGGCATGAACGCGCACCTGAGCAAACCTGTGAGCTCGCAAGAGCTCGTCGAGGCGCTAGCGCACATCGCCGCCGACGCTTCATAAGCATATGGCCCGGTTCCAAGGTGGGTTGGAACCGGGCCATATTATTATTGATGAGGCCTGCTGAGGGGCTTACTTTTCTTGAATCTGCTTGCCGCAAAGATGCTCAATCGAAATCTCGTAGAGCTGGACGCCCTTGATGTCTTTGGCGATTTCCTCTTCGACTTCTTCGGCAGAAGGGTAGTACTTAAGGGCGAGCTGGCGGACTTTGTCTTCGATAAACGCGGGAGTGTCGTTCGCCAGGCGACAGCGGCCAAAGACCACGGTACTCATAACGTAGGGAGCCCAGTCACCGTCCTTGTGCCACTCGTTGCCGTAAACGGTAAAGCAGACCTTGTCATCGCGCTTGAGTGCGTCGACCTTGTGGCCGGCTTTGGCGCCATGGAAATAAATCTTGTCGTGCTCGGCGTCAAAGAAGTAGTTGACGGGAATGGCGTACGGGTAGCCATCGTCGCCGTTGACGGCAAAGACGCCGCGCTTGCAGGTAGCGAGCAGTTCGCGCGCTTCCTCGTCAGTGATGGCGCGTTTCTTTCGACGTAAGGGCCTAAACATCGTTGGCTTCCTTTCTGGTCGTGCGTGGTGGTTGAGCACAAACTATAGCGAAACGGATCCGTTTTTCTTGATGCGGGCGAGTATGTTTTTGAGCTTGTTAAAGTCGAGCGGTTTGGACAGATGGGCGTTCATGCCGGCGTCGTGTGCCGCCTTGGCGTCCTCGGCAAAGGCATTGGCGGTGAGCGCGATGATGGGGATATCGGCTGCATCGACCTTCTCGCTCAGGCGAATCGCGCGGGTTGCCTCGTAACCGTCCATGTCCGGCATCATAATGTCCATCAGGATCGCATCGAAGCTGCCGGCGGGATGAGACAGGTACAGATCGACGACTTCGTTGCCGTTGACGGCGCGGGTGACCACGACGCCCTCGGATTCTAGCAGCGCCTGGGCAATCTCGGCATTCAATTCGTTGTCTTCGGCGAGCAGCACGTTCATGTCGGCGAGCGAGCAGTCGAGCGCCCTCTCGACCGTATTCGCCCGCGCCCGGGGGTTCTTGTCGATATCGAGCGGAATTTCCACGTAGAACGTGGTGCCCACATGGAGTTCGCTGGTGACTTCGATGGTGCCGCCCATCAGTTCAATAAGCGACTTGACGATTGGCATGCCCATGCCGGTTCCTTGGAACTTGCTGCGCGCATCGTCACCTTCTTGGGCAAACGGCTCATAGATATGCTTTAAAAACTCGGGAGCCATGCCAATGCCGGTATCCGAAACGCTAAAGCAAAAGAGCGCGCGCCCGTTATCGAGTGGCTTGGTCTGTGAACTAAAGGTGACGGAGCCGCCGTGCTTGTTGTACTTAATGCTGTTGTCTAACAGGTTGATCATGACCTGTCGGATATGGGTGGGACTGCCGATTACGTATGGCCCCGTGGCGTACGGCAGACTATTGTCCTGCATGGTGATGCCGTTACTGGACGCGCGGAGCTTGCACAGCACCAGCGTATCGTCACAAAGCTCTTTGAGGTTAAAAGGCGCATGTTCCAGTGTTAGCTTGCGGTCTTCGATTTTTCCCATCTCGAGGATGTCGTTGATCAGCGAGAGCAGGTGATTGGCGGCAACGCGCGCCTTGGCACGGCTCTCGCGGGCGACCTGGATATCGCCTTCCTTCAATTCCTCGATCTCGATAAGGCCCAGGATGCCGTTGAGCGGCGTACGGATGTCGTGGCTCATGCGCGTGAGGAATGCCGTCTTAGCGGCGTTGGCGGCATCGGCTTTTTTGCGCTCGGTCCGAGCGCGTACGAGCGCCCAGATGAGCAGGACGATGCCGACCGACAACACACCGATGAGGACAGCTGCAACGGCGGCGCGGTTGCGATAAAGGAATTGAAGCGTGTTGGATTCCTGGGCCGTGTACGACGTGGATGAGTAATTGCTTGCGGAGAGCGATTCTCCGGCATTGATGATGCCCTTGTTGATGATTCCCAGCAGCTCGGGCCTTCCGCGCGAAATCCAGCACGAGAGCTCACAGGTGTCAGGGAGCTCGGCCGTCTCGCAGTCCTCGAGATCATAACGGTCGCCGATGGTTTTTACGCGTGAACTGGGGGCGAGGATGCAGTGCACCGTTCCCTTCCTGAGGGCGTCGAACGCTTCATCGTCGGATCGGTATTCGGTCACGGTCGCTGTGGGGAACAGACTTTCAAGTACATTTTGGTTGATAAACGATGATTTGGTGCAGGCGATGTTCTGAAGGTCTTTGTTCAGGTTGCCGCCGGTGTGGATGGCGGTGAGGGACACGGTTCCCAACGATACCGACTGCACAACGCCAGATTGCTCGGCAAACCAGTAATCTCGGTATACCGGCAGCGCAGCGTCGATGCTTCCCTTTGACAGGGCCTTTGACATCATCTTGTAGCTATCAAAGGCGACGGTTTTGACCGTAATGCCAAATTTATCGTGCAACGTCGTCGCAAGCGATGCGAGCGAGCCTTCCATTTTGCCGTCTTCGTCTTCGTTGCAGTAGGGGAGTTTGCCCGTAATGTAGCCAAGCGTGATGGTGTTGTCATTTGCTTTGAGCCAGGAACGTTCGGGGCCGTTGAGCGATGATGAACCGCTGTTTTGGGCCGAGTAGTTAGATTTGACTTCGTCGATATAGCGTGGGTTGACGCGGGCGATTGCCGACATGGCGGCATTGATGTCGTCCATCAGGTCGGGGCGGCTTTTGGGGACGGCAAAATAGTAATCACTCGAGCCAACGTAGAACATGGGGGAGGCATCGGGCGACGAAATGGTGTCGTTCATGATGACGGCATCGACTTCGTCGTTTGCGAGTGCGTCAAAGAGCATGGATCCCCCGTCATACTCCCTGTATGTGCAGGTAATGCCTTCGTTGGCGAGCCACTGCTGGCCAACGAAGGTTTGCATAACGTCGGGGTTGTAGCCGATGGTAAGGCCTTGGAGCGCTTGGGGGTCACCCTTGGTCAGGTCGTCGCGATCGGGCTTGGCGTAGATGTAGTAGCGCTCGGTGCCCTCGGGGTTCGAGGAAAAGAGCAGCTTTTGGGCGCGTTCCTCGGAATAGGAGATGTTGGGCATGAGGTCGATTTCGCCCGCCTCGAGCATGTCCATAAGCTCGGTGAAGGTGCCGGAGACGTATTCGTACCGCCAGCCGGGCGTGTAGTACGACAGGGTCTGGAGGTACTCGTAGCCCCATCCCGAAAGACGCTCCCCGGGGGTGCCGTTCTGGAAGCCTTCGCTGTTGACGAGCCAACCAACGCGGACCGTCTTGACTGGCTGACTAGAGTCATCGGCAAAAGCCTGGGCAGGCGCGATAGAACTCAGCACGACAAGCGCGGCAAGCACAACGGCCAGGGCGCGATATATAACTGAACGAAGGACAGTGGCGGCTCTCACATGCAATCCTAACGAATCGAGACATTACCGCATAAGGATACCAGCTCAACCTGCCCAGTCGGCAGCTGCACCGCTAAACGCTCCCGCCCGGCAGTTGGGGACAGTCCCTTTCTGCTGGCACAAAAGGAACGTCCCTAACTGCCGGTTGTGGGACAATACCGAGCGAACGAGATTGGGTGTCTGGGAAAAGGGGTCGCGATGAACAGGTTGAGGACGCTTGCCGATGTGCTGCGACAGGCTGGCTTTGCACGCATCACGGGCCTGTTTCTTATCTTTTACCTGCTGTGCTCGACGGCTGTCTGGCTGTCCGAGCCTACGACCCTCACCTTTGGTGATGGCCTGTGGTTTAGCTTTGAGACGGTCTCGACGATCGGCTTTGGCGATATCCCGGCAGAAACGCCGGTTGCCCGCGGCATTACCGTCATCCTAAGCGTCATCAGTATCTTCTATATCGCCATGCTTACGGGCGTGGCGGTGAACTACTGCAATACGCTCATCAAGCTGCGCCAAAAGGACACCATGGCGCGCTTTATGGACGATCTTGAGCATTTGGAGGAACTCGATCGTGACGAGCTCGCCGACCTGTCGCGCCGCGTGCGCGAATATCGCCGACGCCAACGCTAGAACGGACGTCGCGCGTCACGACGAGGGGGACTGAATATGAATATCACCGTGTATCTGGGTGCCAGCGTCGGTAATGACCCGGCGTTTCTGCCCGCGGTGCAGGAGCTGGGCAACTGGATTGGCGCCAACGGACACGCGCTGGTATACGGCGGGTCCAAGTCGGGACTGATGGGCGCGCTCGCCGATAGCGTACTCGAGGCAGGTGGACATGTGACGGGTGTTGAGCCGAGCTTTTTTATCGAGGCCGAGTTTCAACATGACGGAATCGACGACCTCATCGTGACGAGCGATATGGCCGAGCGTAAAGCCAAGATGATCGAGCTTGGTGATGCCTTCATTGCCTTTCCCGGCGGGACGGGCACGCTCGAGGAGATTGCCGAGGTCATGTCCGCGGTGTCGTTGGGGCACCTGAGTGCGCCGTGCATCCTGTATAACCTGGACGGTTACTACAACGACCTTAAGGCGCTGCTCGGGCACATGATTGATAAGGGGCTTTCGAGCCCGAGGCGCCAGCAAGGCATCTACTTTGCCGACGATTTGCGCGAGATTGCCTCGATTATCAACGGATAAGTCTTGAGCTTGCCCCACTATAGCTCCCAATGGTGCCGTTCGCGGCGCAGACGGTTGGCTCGTTCGGGCAACGCTCGCTCTACAATAAAACGTAACTATGTCGACTTTGACCGCGGGAGGACCCGATGGATAACCTTGCCAAACCCAAAAACCGCGCGCTGTTTTTACTTAGCGTTGCCGTGACCGGTGCGTTCGCAGGTGCCGCGGTCTGGCTGTTCTTTTTTGCGATGGAGCACGGTATCGACTATCTATGGACCGAGATTCCGCACGCGCTGGGCGTCGCTTCGCCCGAGCTTGCCAGCGGCCCGTTTGGCTTTTTGCCGTACCCGTTTTTTGTCTGTCTGCTGGGCGGCCTGTTAATCGGTCTGTACGAAAAGATGACAGGCACCAAGACCGATGACCTCAACCAGGTGATGGCTAAGGTTAAGCAAGACGGGCGCTACCCGTACGACAACCTGGGCAAGCTTTCGCTCGCGGCATTGCTGCCGCTGCTGTTTGGCGGAAGCATTGGACCGGAGGCCGGCCTGACCGGCGTTATCGCTGGTCTGTGCAGCTGGGTCGGCGACCGCATGCGTCGCTTTGGCGCCGAGTTTAGGGAGCTCACGCTGCTGGGTACCCAGGCTGCCCTGACGGCGCTCTTTACCGCGCCCGTCTTTGGCTTTGTGGCGCCGCTTGCCGGTAGTGCCGACGGCGACGAGGGCTCCGCGTCCGGCGAGATCACGATCAAGCTGCCCAAGGCGCAAAAGACGGTGGTCTACGGTATTGCGATTGCCGGCGGTCTGGGTACCTACCTGCTGCTTGGCCAGCTTGTGGGCGGCGGCATGGGCATGCCCAGGTTCGAGTCCGCCGAGGTGGGCAACCTAGAGCTTACCTGGCTCGTCCCTCTGTCGTTGATCGGAACAATCTGCGGCTGGCTGTACTTTGTCTCTGAGCACGCGAGCGAAGCGCTTGCCCATGCAATAGGGGAGCGTCCTGTCGTTAAGGCCATGCTAGCCGGTCTGGCGCTCGCCATTTGCGGCACGGTCCTGCCCTACACCATGTTTGCCGGCGAGACCCAGGCCGACGTGCTCATGGAAACCTACTTGACCATTCCCACCGGCGTGCTTATCGCGACCGGTCTGGTCAAGGCCATGCTGACCCCCGCCCTCATCAACCTTGGTTGGCGCGGCGGTCACTTCTTCCCGGTTATCTTCTCGGGCGTAAGCCTGGGCTACGGCCTTGCCATCCTTACCGGCGCCGATCCGGTCTTTTGCGTCGCCGTCTGCACGGCATCGACGATGGGTGCGGTCATGCGCCAACCCGTTATGGTCGTGGGCTTGTTGCTCATGTGCTTCCCGCTCAAAGGCATCATCTGTATGATCATCGCCGCCGTCATCGCCGCCGGCATTCCGCTGCCCAAGTCGCTGCGCAAGTAGCACGGTGGCGCACGGTCGATACAAGCACCCTAGGCCCGGTGTGGCGCTGTGTCATGGATTTGCGAGCGCCTAGATCTCGCTCGGAATCGGCGCTATTTCCAAACCGCGAGCGCGGCGGTGCCCAGTACGATGAGGGCGAGACCGATAGCGCTGCGTCGCGAGACTTTTTCGTTGAATGCCAGGCGCGCAAATAGTACCGATACGACAATCGATAGTTTGTCGATCTGCACCACGACGCTCACCTGGCCTGTGGCGATGGCGTAGTAGTATAGCAGCCACGATGCGCCAGTCGCAATGCCCGATGCCGCGAGAAATACGAGTTCATAGCGGTCTACGTGCACGGCTTGGCCCATCTTGCCTTTAGCTGCCACGATTGCCCATGCCATAACCAGTACCACACAGGTACGGATTGCCGTGGCCAGGCTGGATTCGACGCCTTCGATGCCAGCCTTGGCAAGGATGGACGTGAGCGCCGCGAATACGGCGGCGCCGAGGGCGTAAGCGAGCCAGGTCCGGTCTTGCTGCTGCTCGGGTCCGGCAGACTGCTTCTTCTCGATCAATAAAAACGTGCCGAGGGTGATGACAGCGGTTCCCACGAGCTTAACCGCAAGGTTGCTCGTCTCGCCAAAAAGTACGATGGCGATCAGTGCGGCGAGTACGGTGCTCATCTTGTCGACCGGTACGACCTTATTGACGTCTCCGATGCCCAACGCCTTAAAGTAACAGATCCACGAAGCACCGGTAGCGAGTCCCGAGAGGACGAGAAAGAGCCAGGATCTGGGTTCGATGCTGCCGATGGTTCCAATGGATCCAGAAATGCCCGCCATTGCCCAGGCGAAAACGAGCACCACGCAGGTGCGAATGGCCGTCGCGACATCGGAGTCGGTCTGCTTGATGCCGCATTTGGCCAGGATAGATGTGATGCCGGCAAAGAAAGCCGACACAAATGCTGCTGCGACCCACGACACGGGTGAAATGCCTCCCCAAAGAACGACCGCGCCAGATTTACGGCGCTCGTCCGATGATACCGTCCCGCCATGAAGCTTTGATATCGCTGTGGTGAGACAGGGGCCATAGTTCGAGAGGGCATTTGGTTAAGGCTCGAATCGAAGGTGAATGGTTTTCCGCGAAGTGAACGAGTAAATCTGGACCCCTGGAACATGCACGCTTTTTTCGAACAAAACTGCAGGATTCTTAGACAAAAACCGCAGGAATTGAGTCCTTAAAAATGTCGATGCTACAGGGCACTGTTTTTACTCGTTCACTTCTCGGAAAAGTATTCACCTTCGATATGCTGACGGTGTCTTTTTGGTTGCCAAGAACTAGACGGCCTGCTGTGAGGGGCGGTGGTGACGCTATGCCGCCTTGTTTCATTGAAAAAATAAGCGGGGTACCACCTAAGCTTTTTTAGCTGTCGATTACAGGTCGCGTACTCGATAAACCTTGGTGCTGACGGTGCAGCTGATTGCACATAGCGCGAGGGCCAGCACGGCAATTCCTGCGCACAGACAGCCCAGAACGGCGGGATCGGGATTTGCTCCGGCAATCGACATGAGCCAGTTGCTGATGGGGTTGGAGGAGCTCAGCGTGGCCATTGTGCCGCAACCAAGCAGGGCAAACAGGCCAACGGATAGGCGCAGCGCCTCCATGTGTCCAAATCGAAAGAACAGCGGCTGCGCCAAAAACACCATCATGAGGGAGATGAGCATCGATGCCGCCGAGGCCATTGCGGTCTCAAAGACGGCCTGTCCCGTCGAGGGGATGCCCGCACTGTTGAAAAGCGGGATGGAGACGATGCTCAGAAGCGCGGCGGCGCAGGCCATGATGGCCGAGAAGACAACGATGCACAGGTAGCGTGCGCAGATGATGTCTTTGCGCGAGAAGGGCAACGTTGCTCGATAACGCTCCCAGCCGTTTTGGTTATCGTAGCCAGCTAGCGAGTTCATGATTATGATGGGCGACATTGCGCTGACCGCACAGGCGCCGGCGCTCATGCCGGAATCGACATCCGACGCGTTGGCAAGGGTCAGCACGACAAACATGAACAGGCCGACGCCTGCAATGCTCGGGATAAGCGAGCGAGCGATGGCGAGCTCGGACATAAAGGCGCGTTTCATTTCGAAGCTCCTTTCAGCATGAGGCGAAGATAGTCATCAATGGTTGCCCGATCGCTGGGAATCTCGGGGAAGGCCTCGAGCGTTTCGCGACGGTTGGGTACGAGCACGTCCACGCTATAGGCGTGGTGGACGGCACGGGCGCCTTCGACGCAAGCCATAAGCTCGGCGGCCTGTGCTTGGGTGCAGTGGGCGATGCCGGCTCGGTCGGTAATGTCCTCGCGCGGCAGGTCAAAAATAATCGAGCCGTTATCGATGCAGATGACGCGGTCGGCGGCGCGATCGAGGTCGGACGTAATGTGGCTCGAGAGCAGCACGCTGTGCTGACCGTCGGCGACAAAGGCAAGCAGCTCATCGAGCAGTTCCTCGCGTGCCATGGGATCGAGGCCTGCGGTGGCTTCGTCCAAAACGAGCAGTTTGGCATTGTGACTGAGTGCACAGGCAAGCTGCAGTTTCATGCCCATGCCGCGGGAGAGGTCCTTGACTTTTGTCTTAGGATCGAGGCCAAATCGGTTGATGAATCCGGCGAACGTTTCGCGGTCCCACGTGGGGTACGCCGGGCCTACGAGCGACTCGATCTGGCCCACCTTGAGCGTGGAGGGGAAGGGGCACGTGTCCAGGACAAGACCGACGCGGGAGCGTAGATGGCGCTGCGTCTCATCGGGCGCGTCGGCGCCACAGCGCTGCCCAAATAGGTGCACCTCGCCGGCATCGAGCTTTATAAGCCCGAGGGCAGCTCGAATCGTCGTTGTTTTGCCAGCACCGTTGGCACCAACAAAGCCGACGATCTGACCTGGCTCCACAGCGAGTGTGACATCACGCAGCGAAAAACGGTCGCTTACACGGCGTGAGATGCCTTTGAGTTCTAAAAGGTTTTGCATGGTATAGCCTTTCTTGCAGATGGCTACTGCATGGTTTCGGGGGCTACCAGGTCGAGCATCTCGTGCAGCTTGTCGCGCGTGACGCCCAGGGTTTCGGCTTGGCTCGCCGCTTTCGCAAGTAGCTCTTCGATATGGCAGAGCTGGTTTTCGCGCAAGAGTTCTTGGTTGCCCTCGGCGACAAAGCAGCCCTTGCCCTGCACGGTGCAGATAAACCCGAGCTGCTCCAGGTCGGCGTAGGCGCGCTTGGTGGTGATGACGCTCACGCCAAGATCGCTCGCGAGTGCACGGATGCTGGGGAGTTTGGCTCCCGCAGCGAGCGTGCCCGATAAGATCTGAGCTTTGACCTGCGAGGTTATCTGCTCGTAGATGGGCTTATCGCTCGAATTGGATAGGATGCTGTCCACAGCGGCTCCTTAGCTGTTGGGCTACACGTGTATATAACCGGTAAGCACAGTATATATACACTATGCACAGTTATGCAAGAGCTAAATGTGGAATAGACCATCGGCGCCGCGCTTGCTCCAAAACAATCTCAATCTGTAACATCTGGATCCGTTTTTGGTCGCCAGCTGTTACAGATTGAGATGTTATTTTCCCGCCTGCCTATTTGTCTCAATCTGTAACAGTAAGAGTCGATTTGCGCGGCTAGATGTTACAGAACGAGACATTGGCTGCCTGCCTTTCCGTTTATCTCGATTTGTAACAGCTAGACCCAATTTGGGCGGCCAGATGTTACAGATTGAGATTGTGTCGGCGGGCAAGTTTGTTTTTCTCAATCTGTAACGCCTGGGTCCGTTTTGGGTCGCCTGCTGTTACAGATTGAGACAGTCTGCTGCAGAATACTTTCGATAACTAGCCGTTCACGTTCTGACTGATGAATTTGTCCTGATAGGCGCCCTAGAGCGAGATTTCGCGGCTACAATAGTACGGTTACAACGACGTAATGCACTCAATGCAAGAAAGGATCCGCATGGCAAGCCTGTCGGATGAAATCTCGTCGCGCCGCACATTCGCGATCATCAGCCACCCGGACGCCGGTAAGACCACACTTACCGAGAAGCTGCTGCTCTATACCGGCAGCATCCAGACTGCCGGCTCGGTCAAGGGCAAGAGCTCGGCCAAGCATGCCGTCTCGGACTGGATGGACATCGAGAAGGAGCGCGGTATTTCCGTTACTTCCTCGGTGCTGCAGTTCACCTACAACGGCGCCTGCGTCAACATCCTCGATACCCCCGGCCACCAGGACTTCTCGGAGGATACCTACCGTACCCTTATGGCCGCCGACGCTGCTGTTATGGTCATCGACGGCGCCAAGGGCGTCGAGGCCCAGACCAAAAAGCTCTTTAAGGTCTGTACGCTGCGCCACATTCCCATCTTCACCTTTGTGAACAAGCTCGACCACGAGGCTCGCGATCCGTTTGAGCTCATGGAAGAGATCGAGAACGTCCTGGGCATCAATACGTATCCCATGAACTGGCCGATCGGCAGCGGCCGCAACTTCCGCGGCGTGTTCGATCGTCAGACCCGTCGCGTCATTGCCTTCGAGGGCGACGGCCACGCCAACGCCACCAAGAAGGTCGCCGAGGTCGAGGCCGAGCTGGGCGACCCTGCCATGGATGAGCTCATCGGCGAGGAGAACCATAAGAACCTGATGGACGACATCGAGCTGCTCGATGGCGCTGGCGACGAGCTCGACTTGGATGCTGTGGCCTGCGGCAAGCTGAGCCCGGCGTTCTTTGGCTCGGCGCTCACCAACTTTGGCGTGGAGCCCTTCCTTAAGGAGTTCCTGCGTCTGGCCCCGACGCCGCGCGCCTATACCGATACGCTCACCAGCGAGCCGGTCGATCCCTGCCGCGACGACTTTAGCGGCTTTGTGTTTAAGATCCAGGCCAACATGGACAAGAACCACCGCGACCGCATCGCCTTTGTGCGCATTTGCTCGGGCAAGTTCGAGCGCGGCATGGACGCCTTCCACGTGCAGGGCAACCGCAAGCTTAAGCTTGCTACTGGCACCTCGATGATGGCCGATGACCGTGCGATTGTTGACGAGGCGTACGCGGGCGATATCGTGGGCCTGTTCGATCCGGGTATCTTTAGCATCGGCGACACTGTGTGCTCTGGCAAGCGCCACGTGCAGTATCCGCAGATCCCGACGTTTGCCCCCGAGATGTTCGCTCGCATTACGCAGGTCGACACGCTCAAGCGCAAGCAGTTCGTCAAGGGCATGGAGGAGCTTGCCCAAGAGGGTGCTATCCAGATCTTCCGCGAACTGGGTGCCGGCATGGAAAGCGTCATCGTGGGCGTGGTCGGCGTGCTGCAGTTTGAGGTGCTCGAGCGCCGCCTCAAGGCCGAATACCGTGTTGAGGTTCGTCGCCAGCCGTTGCCCTATACCGATATCCGCTGGATCCAGAACGACCCCGACACTATTGATATCCCGGGCCTTTCGCTCACGCGCGACACCCTGCGTGTCGAGGACATGCGCGGCGGTAAGCTGCTGCTGTTCACGAGCCCGTGGAACGTGGATTGGGCAACCGACCACAATCCCGACCTTATCCTGTCGGAGTTTGGCAACGTAGCGTTTTAACGCATCGGCGCGGTGGCCCTGCGGGGCTGCCGCGCCGATTGCTTGCCTGATGCCGCGCGAGCGGCTATCATACCCACCGTCGTCTCAAGACCGGGGCGTCCGAGCAGTTCGGGTCCGATATCCTGCTCGTTAAACCTAAAACCAAAGGAGTACATAATGATCAAGAAGGTCATGGAGGACTACAAGGTCCTGCTGCGGAGCATTCCCGCGGCAACGGTTTCGCTGTTTTTCGTGAGCGTCATCATGATGAACCTGCTGGCCAACAAAGAGCTCATCAGCCTGCCATATCTGGCGCTCGACTGTGGCTTTGTGGTGAGCTGGGTTTCGTTTTTGTGCCAGGACATGATCTGCAAGCGCTTTGGCGCCAAGGCATCCATCAAAATCTCTATCCTCGCGCTGCTGGTCAACCTGGCCGTGAGTCTGTGCTTTTGGGCATGCTCGCTCACGCCCGGCATGTGGGGCGCCTACTACGACACGGGCATGATCGAGGTCAACACTGCCCTTAACGCCACCATCGGCGGCACCTGGTACGTGGTGCTGGGCTCTTCGCTGGCAATGCTCGTTTCTGCCGTGGTTAACTCCACGCTCAACCAGTCGCTCGGCCGCATGCTCAAAAAGAATAACTTTGCGAGCTTTGCCTTCCGCTCCTATGTGTCCACGGGTGTTGGCCAGTTTATCGACAACTTGGTCTTTGCCATTGTGGTGAGCCACACGTTCTTTGGTTGGACCTGGGTGCAGGTCCTTATGTGCTCGCTGACCGGCGCTGTTGCCGAGCTGCTGTGCGAGGTTTTCCTGAGCCCCGTGGGCTACAAGGTCGTGCGCGGCTGGGAGCGCGAGAATGTGGGCTCCGAGTACCTCGAGCGCCACGCAACCGCCTAAGGAGCAAGTATGCGGGTTTTGATCACGGGTGCTTCGGGCGGTATCGGAGCCGCATGCGTGCAACGATTTTTGGACGAGGGCCACGAGGTCGTGGGCTTTGATTTGCTACCGGCGGCGATCAAACACGAGCGCTACCGCCATCTGATCGTTGATGTTCGCAAGCCGGACGCGTTTCCAGACGATCTTGAACCCCAGGTGATCGTGAACGTTGCCGGTACGCAGGATTCGGCTGACGACATCGCCGCCAACCTGTATGGCACCATCAACGTGACCGAGCGCTACGCCTTTGCGGGGGAGGGGCTTGCCGCCAAGCCGGCGCCGGCTATCAAATCCGTGGTCAATGTGGGGTCGGCGAGCGGGCATACGGGATCGGAGTTTCCCGACTATGCCGCCAGCAAGGGCGGCGTTATCGCCTACACCAAGAACCTTGCAAACCGTCTGGCGCCGCAGGCTATCGCCAACAGTGTGGACCCGGGTGGCGTTATCACGCCGCTCAACCGTTGCGTGATGGAAGACGAACACCTGTGGAACCAGATTATGGAGCTCACGCCGCTTAAGCGCTGGGCCACTGCCCAAGAGATCGCCGAGTGGATCTACTTTGTGGGCGTGACCAACCGGTTTATGACCGGGCAGAGTCTGCTGATCGATGGCGGCGAGGCCGGCCGCACACAATTTATTTGGCCCGAATAGGAAACGCGCCCGATGGAAAGCCGTCGGGCGCGTTTTTGATGTATCGATTTTTAGCCGAGGCAAGTCCAGTTGACGGGGGTCGAGCCGTGCTGTTCGAGTAGCCGATTGGCTGCCGAGAAGGGACGCGATCCCATAAAGGCGGGGAGTTCTGCCGTGGCACGGTTGGCCGAAAGCGGCGAGGGGTGCGTGGAGGCCAGGCAGAACTTGCCGGTTGCCTTGCCCGCACCGGTTGCGACGAGCTTACCTTCGACCATCTGCTGGGCAAAGCGACCCCATGCCAAAAAGACTACCGGTTGGGGCAGCTGACAGCAGCGCTCGATAACGTAGTCGGTGAGCGCGCTCCAGCCTAGTTTGGCGTGCGAATTGGCGGCATGCTCGCGCACGGTGAGCGTAGTGTTGAGGAGCAGGACGCCCTGTTGTGCCCATGGGGTTAGGTCTCCCGTGGCGGGAATGGGACAACCCAGATCGGCTTTGAGTTCCTTGTAAATGTTGCGCAGGCTCGGTGGCAACTTGGTTTGCGTCGCGGGGACCGAGAACGACAGCCCCATTGCCTGGTTGGGTCCGTGATAGGGGTCTTGACCCAAGATGACAACCTTGACCTGGTCGGCCGGCGTGTAGGCGAGGGCATTGAGGATGTCGTCTTGTGCTGGGTAGATAGTCTGCTCGGCACGCAAAAGGGCGATGCGCTCGAGCAGCTGGTTCGTAGTGTCACGTACCGGCTGCGGTGCATCGCCCAACCAAGTTGCTATGTTGCGGTCGCGGGTCGCGGCGTCCATGGGGCTCCTTTACGTCAGATGCTCTGCTGGCATCTATTGTAAAGGCGCACCGGTTGCCTTTATGCCGCGGCTGTATGAAGAGTGGGGTCTACGAGACGTGCTCGGGCGCTCCTGCCATGCGAGCCTGTCCATGTGCGCGGAGGCGCGGAAGCTCGACGGTTGCTACCATGACGCCGGTGAGGATGAGGGCGGCGCCAAAGAAGGCGATGGGGCTCAGGACCTCGCCGACCAGGAAGAACGAAAAGACGGCGGAGCAGACCGGCTCGAGCGAGAAGGCGAAACCGGTGGTCTCGGCGGGCACGTGGGGCTGCACGAGCGTCTGGGTGATAAAGCCGTAGGCAGAGCAGATGAGCGCGAGGGCAACGACGACCACGATCTCGCTGGGCGTACTGGGAAGTGCGAAACCGCCAAAGACGCATGCGGCAATGCCCGAGAACAGGCCGCCAAAGCCCAGCTGCCAAACGCCCAGGGACAGCGGATCGACTTCTTCGACAAAGCGCTTGGCCACGATAATGTGGCTGGCATAGATAAAGGCCGAGAGCAGCATGATGATCGCGCCGGGATTCAGGCTGGTAAAGTCGGCGCCCGAGAGCAGCAGCATGCCGCAGGTGACGATAGCCGTGCCGATGAGCACCTTGCGCTCGGGGGCGCGGCGCAGCAGGGCGGCGTTGGCAAACGGCACGATCACGACCGTCAGGCTCTGCAAAAAGCCGGCAGTGGAGGCAGAAGTGAGGCTGGAGCCCAAGCACATGCAGGTGAGCTCGGTTGCCATAATGGCGCCGATGATGGCGGCGCGGACCATAAGGTCGCGGTTGATACGGAACGCGCGCTTGTGGAAGAGCAGCAGGCAGGCCACAAAGGCGATGATGCAGCGTAGCGCGACGATACTCGTGGCATTCATGCTGTCCATACCGATCTTCATGAGGGGATACGAAAAGCCCCATGCGACGGGAACGGAAAATGAGAGCGCGATTGCTTTTTTGCGATCCATGGGACTCCTTTTGTTACAGAACGGTTTCGCACAAAGGATTCTGCTCCCAGATTTGGATGTAGTAAAGCGAATGTATCTTCAGTACGATTAAGAAATACTAAAGTGAGTGCGAAAAGCGCTGGCAAAACGTTTTGCGGCTGCATTGATATGGAGGCACGATGGCATCGCGGTATCAGATTGTTTGTATGGTAGTCGATCGCGGCAGCCTTAAAGGCGCGGCGGACGAGCTGGGCTATACGCAAAGCGCGGTGAGCCAAGCCGTCAAGGCACTCGAGCGCGAGCTGGGTACCACGCTTATCGAGCGCGGAAAGCAGGGCGTTTCGCTTACGCGCGACGGTAAACAATATCTGCCGTACCTGCGCCAGATTGTGACCGCCGAGGCCGAGCTCGAGGGCAAGCGCCAGGAGCTGCTGGGGCTTTCGTCGACCGACATTCGCATCGCGACGTTTACCAACGTGAGTCGTACCGTGCTGCCGCGTGTGATCCGCGACTTTGGTGCGCTGCACCCGGGCGTACGCTTCACCCTCAAGCAGGGCGATTACACGCGCAACGCTCAATGGGTGCACGATGGCGTGGTTGATTTTTGTTTTACAGCACGCGGATTTACCGCTGGGCTCGAGAAGCGCGTCGTCTATCACGACGAGTTGGTAGCATTGTTGCCGGCCGCGCATCCGCTGACGGCAAAGGAAAAGGTGACACTCGCTGACCTGGCGTCCGAGCCGTTTGTGCTGCTGGATGAGGGCGAACAGAGTCTGGTACTCGATGCATTCGCAACGCACGGGCTGTCGCCGCACGTGACGAGTGAGGTGACCGACGACTACACCATCATGGCGATGGTGGAGGAGGGCCTAGGCGTGAGCATGCTGTATCGCCGTACCGTTGAGGGCATGCGAGCCGATATTCGTGTGCGGCCCATCGTGCATGCCCCCTCGCGCGACGTGGTGGCCGCCTGGCGCAGCTGGGACACCATGCCCATCGCCACGAGGCGCTTTATCGACTATATGAGCTCACATATTGTCAATTAATGACTGGCGTGGCGTTGAGTGCGGTGTTTAGCGGGCTGTCGCTTTGGCTTGGGTGGCGCGATAGGTGCGTGCCGGGTGGCAGAGTAGTACCGCCACGACCATAAAGAACGCCGTGGTGCCCAGGCTGATGGGATAGACCATCATGATGTTCGCAAAGGTGCGGAAGTGCGGGAACACGCAGAACACCCAATAGAAGCGGATGCCACAGACGCAGATCATGGTGATGAGGGCGGGCGTGAGCGAGATACCAAAGCCGCGCAGGTAGCCTGACATGTTTTCGTAGAACATGCTAAAGGCGTACGCCGGGAAGATCGAGCACACGCGGATATAGCCGATCGAGACGATATTGGGATCGCTGTTGAACAGCGATAGGATCTCGCGCCCCAAGCCGACAATAACGATAATTGTGGTGAGCGCGACGATACCACCTTCGACCAGGCAGACCTTGAGCGTTTTGGTGCAGCGGTCGATCTGGCGGGCACCGTGGTTTTGTCCCACAAAGGTGGTGCAAGCCTGGCTAAAGCTGTTGAGCAGGTTGTAGCACACATACTCTAGACTCATGGCGGCGCTCGATGCCGCCATGACTTCGGTGCCCAGGCTGTTGATGGCAGACTGGATGATGATGTTGGCGACGGCAAAGACGGCGCTTTGGATGCCGGCGGGCAGGCCGATCTTGACGATGCGCTTGAGGGCGACGGGGTCGATAGCCAGGTCGCGTAGGGTGACGCGGACGACGGAGTCGGTCTTGAGCAGGCGGATAAAGAGTGTAGCGGCACTGACGGTGTAGGCGATGGCGGTGGCGATGGCGACGCCCGCGACGCCCCAGTGGAGTACGGGGACAAAGATGAGATCCATGCCAATGTTGAGGACGGTGGACACGGCAAGCGCCTGCAGCGGCATGCGGGTGATGCCGACGGAGCGGAAGATCGCGGCCTCAAAGTTGTAGAGCAAGATCGAGGGCATGCTCAGCAAAAAGACGCGCAGGTAGAGCGAAGCGAGCGGCATGGTCTCGGCGGGAACGTTGAGCGCGGCGAGCATGGGCTCGGCAAAGATCTCGCCCAGTGCGATGACGACAAAGCCCACGAGCGCCATTAAAATCGAGGTATGGACGGCGCGTTTGACCATGTTCTGATCGTTGCGGCCGATAGCGTTGGCGATGACCACGTTGGAGCCAAGCGACATGCCAATAAACAGGTTGAGCATAAGACTGGTAAGCGGAACATTGGAGCCGACCGCCGCCATGGCGAGGGTTCCCTGGTCGCCCGAGAAGTTACCGATGATGACCGTGGCGATGAGGTTTGACAGCTGCTCCAAGATGCTCGTGGCGGCCACGGGGAAGGCGAACAGGGGAATATTGCGCCACAGCGAGCCGGTGGTCATGTCAATGTGCTTAGATACGGTATCAGCCATACGCTCTCAATCTCTAATATGCTCTTTCGTGCTTATTTGCGCAGATGATGATACTCCTAATCGACTAGTCATTGGGGACGTTCTTAAACGACTAGTCATTCAAAAACGTCCCCAATGACTAGGTGGGGAAGGCGTGAGACAATGGTGGGCGTTGTGTTGTTCGCGCTAAGGAGTTGCCATGTTGTTGTGTCCCGTTTGCCATGAGCCGTTGGCGGACAATGAGCGCGGTGCTGCATGCGCGGGCGGACACCGGTTTGACCGTGCGCGCGAGGGCTATCTATACCTCCTACGCTCGTCCAAGAGCGGCGATTCCATGGGCGATCCCAAGTCGCAGGCGCGCAGCCGACGTGACTTTCTGAACCGCGGCTACTATGCGCCGTTGCGCGATACGATGGTTGAGCTGGTGCGCGAGCGGGTGTCTGGACGTGCCGCGTCTACGAACTGTCCCATGACGTTGCTCGATATTTGCTGTGGCGAGGGCTACTACACCAGCGCCATGGGCGCGGTGCCGGGCGTGGACGCTTACGGGTTTGATTTGGGCAAAGAAATGGTGCGCCTGGCCGCCAAGCGCGGCGATGCGACCTACTTCGTGGCCAACATGAAGGACATCCCCGTGGCCGATGGCGCCTTCGATATGGTGACCGAGCTCTTTGCTCCCTTTAACGAGCGCGAGTTTGCCCGCGTACTGGCGCCAGAGGGCTCACTCTATACCGTGGTGCCGGGTGCCCGTCACCTGTTTGGGCTTAAGGAAGTGCTCTACGACACGCCATATCTTAATGACGAGAAGCTGCCGAAGACTACCGAGCTCGAGTTGGTCGGAACGCAGCGGGTATCTGCGAATATTACGCTCCAGACCCAGGCCGACATCGAGGCGGTGTTCCAGATGACGCCGTACTACTATCGCACACGCCCTGCCGACAAAGAGCGACTGGCAAACTTGGACACCCTTCAAACCGACATCGACTTCATCATCGCCGAGTACCGCCACAGCTAACAACCTGCCAAAAAGGGACAGGTTTGTTTTGGTAGGTTTTGTCTGGGCAAACGTAAAGGGCCGACCGCGGAGATGCGCGATCGGCCCTTTTTAGTTGCTTGGCTGCAGAGCTTATGAGAAGCGAGCGCTTACAGGCGGTCCTTGTTCTCGGCCTTAACGGCGTGCGCCTGCTGAACAAAGAACAGGTCGTACACCACGATGACGAAGGCGACGATATTGACGGAGCTGCCGCCGAGCGCGGGAAGCGTGAGCGCGGCCTGCGCAATCGTGGCGATTGCGGCAACGATGCCGAGCTTAAACGCAGCATCCACCTGCGAAGGC
>DBFVZT010000047.1:0-1608 GCA_048486575.1 Collinsella sp.
TGAGGTGGTGACGTTTTCTTGGACTCGTTGAGTCAAGGAGGGCGTTGTCATGACGTATAGCAGGCAGCAGTGGGATCGGGCGGTGGGCTTGTATATCAGATACGAGTGTTGCGCCGCGGATGCGATCCATGAGCTTGGGTATCCCAGCAAGGAAGCCTTGCGGATGTGGTACCGGGAGCGGCTGGAGGGGGAGCGCGCCGGTGTGCCTTCCAGACGTGGGGAACGGCAGCGGCGTTACGGCGAGGAGCAGAAGCGCGCGGCGGTGGACCATTACCTCGAGTGCGGACGGCTCAGCCGTACCATGCGGATGCTCGGCTATCCGGAAAGCAAGGAACTGCTCATGGCGTGGATCGACGAGCTGGCGCCCGGCCGGCGCAGGCTGAGACACGGGCCGGTGCCCGAGGAGTTGAAGCGGAAGGCGGTGGTGGCGGTCGCGTCCGGAAGGTTGAAATCGCATGAGGCGGCCGCCGAACTGGGCGTGCAGGCCGCGGTCGTGCGAGAATGGAAACGACAGATGCTCGCCGGATCCAAGGAGACGCACGTGGCGAGAGAACGCAGGGAAAGACCCGGGGGCGGAGGCGGCGCACGGCCCGTGGTTCCGGATGCGCCGGCGGTGGCCGCCGGTTCGCGGGATGCGGCCGGTCTGGCGGACGCGTTGGCGTCGATGGAGAAGCGGCTGGCGCGGATGCAGGCCCGTCTGGACGAGCTGGACGCCGACGTCGAGCGGCAGCGGCGGGAGAAGAGGGAGCTCGACGTCGAGATCGCGATCCGCCGGGGCGCGTTGGAGCTGTTGGGAAAAGAGCCGGGCGCAGACCCGGAAAACCTGACCAACCGGGAGAAGACGATTCTCGTCAAGCAAATCAGTGAGGCTCAGAGAGTGAGCGTGAAAAGCCTGCTGCCCGTGGTCGGGCTCGCGCACAGCACCTACCATTACCGGCTCAACGCCATGAGGAGGCCGGACCGGGATGCGTGGCTGCTTCCCTTGGTCGAGGAGGCGTTCGAGAACAGCGAGAAGCGCTACGGCTACAAGCGCGTGCACCTGGAATTGCAGGGCATGGGGATAACGGTGTCGGCCAAACGCGTCATGAAACTCATGACCAAGCACGGCATGGTGCCGTTGTTCAAGAGCGCGAAGCGCTACAGCTCGTACAAGGGCGAGCTCACCAGGGCTCCTGAGAATCTGGTCAACCGCGACTTCCACGCCGACGGGCCGAACATGCTGTGGGTGACGGACCTGACCGAGTTCAGCATCCCGGCGGGCAAGGCGTACCTGTCGCCCCTGATCGACTGCTACGACGGGCTTCCCGTCGCCTGGACGATCGGTACGAGCCCCAACGCCGAGCTGGCCGACGGCATGCTTTCGGACGCGTGCTCCACGCTCGGCGAGGGCGACAGGCCGGTCATCCATTCCGATCGCGGCTGTCACTATAGGTGGCCGGAATGGATCCGCATCTGCGAGGAGCACAAGCTGACGCGTTCGATGAGCGCGAAGGGCTGCAGCCCGGACAACGCCGCCGCTGAGGGGTTCTTCGGCAGGCTCAAGCAGGAGTTCTTCCACAAGCGCAGCTTCGCCGGGGTCTCGATGGACGAGTTCATCGGCATGCTCGA
>DBFVZT010000048.1:0-13957 GCA_048486575.1 Collinsella sp.
GACTGAGCCGAAGGCGTCGATGACATGCCGGGGGCGGACCGGGACGGGTTAACGGCAGGCCCCGCCGACCGATTGCAAGCGGTCGGCGGGGCCATTGTGGCTCTTGACAGCGGATTGGGTCATATGAGCGAAAACCCGCCAGAGCGAGCAAGGTGCCTTGAAACGAGGCGGCATTGACCTTCTGGTCATGCCGCCGAAGCTGAAAGGCAGATTGCCGCTCTGACGGGTTTGCAGCGTCAACTAGTTACGCGGTTTGGTAAAACCGCGTAACCCAACTAGAAGCGGTTGCCGCGGAAGCCGCCGCCGTTGCGGCCGCCACGATCGCCACCGCGACCGCCGCGGTCGTTACCGCGGTTGCCGCCAAAGCCGCCACGGTTGCCGCCGCGATCGCCATAGCCACCACGGTTGCCGCCAAAGCCGCCGCGACCGCCACGGTCGCCGCCACGGTCACCAAAGCCGCCACGGCCGCCACGGTCACCGCCACGGCCACCGCGATCGCCAAAGCCGCCGCGACCGCCACGGTCGCCGCCACGGCCACCGCGGTCGTCACGGCCGCCGCGAGGACCGCGGTCCTCGTCCAGGCCCATGGCGACGAGCGGAGCGATAACCTTATCGAGAGCGGCCATCAGCTCGGTGGCCTCCTCGTAAGAAAGCTCGGGCAGGAGCTTCTCCTTCTTGTTGGCAAGCTCGACCAGGCCCTCAGCGGCATCCTCGGCAGCGAAGACAACGATCTTGCGCATATCGCCCTCGGCGTCGTCGATGCGGCCGACCAGATCGGCAGCCTCGGCCTCGGCCATCAGGCCATCGAGCTCACGAAGGCGCATGCCCAGCAGGTCGGACATTTCCTTCTGCTCCATCTTGGGCTTGAGGTCAAGAAGCTTGATGGCGCGCTCGATGTTCGCCATGCGCTCGGCCTTGGCCTCCTCCTCCTTGGAAATAGCAAAGCGACGGCTACGCAGCAGGCGGGCGGCCTTCTGCATCTTGTCCATCAGCTCTTCGTCATCGTAATCAACGGCGGCCTCGACAACCTCGGCCTCCTCCTCGGCGGAAACCTCGTCAGCAGCCTCAACCTCGGCAGCTTCGGTCTCCACGGTCTCGACTGCCTCAACCTCGGCAGCCATGGTCTCGTTCTCGGTCTCGTTCATGATCTCTTCGCTCTCAGACATGAGACTCCTTCTTGGCCCTCTCGGGCATCATCGCCCCATTCGCGGGGCCCGTCGCGCACTCTTTGCGCTTTAAACATTCATGCCTCTCGGCAAACGCCCATTAGTTTATGGTGTCGCCTTCCAATCTAGCTGCAGAATCTATGTGCACACATTAATGCGACATGTGCGACTCGCGATGAGCGTACACCAGCGACGCCACGAACCCGACCACGGCAATCACAGCCGCCACACGCACCGCAGTTGCAAATCCAATCGCCTGGGCAACGTCGGTCGCAACGCCAGCCGCGCCGGCAGTCGCCGCAGAACTCGAGAGCAGGCCGATAAACAGCGACGGGCCAAACGATGCGGCAATCATGTTCCACGTGTTAAGCAATGCCGTTCCGTGAGGATGTTCAGCGGCAGGCAGCGTCTCCAAGCCGGCCGTTTGCGAGGGGCTCAGCACCAAACCGACTCCGGCATACACCACAACGGTCAGCGCCACGACGACGCCGATGTTCATGCTTGCCGCCGTCATCGAGATTGCAGTCTGCCCCACGGCAATCAGGGCAAAGCCGACCGGCAGCAGCGGCCATGCGCCACGGGCATCCATCACGCGTCCGCCCACAATCGAGGTCACGGCGTTGCAGGCAATCGCCGGCAAAATGAGCAGGCCCGCAACAAGTGCGGTCATGCCGTAGGCACCTTCAAAATAGAGCGGCAACAAAACACTCATCGAGAACGTCGTCATCATCGACACCACCACAAGCAGGCACGCAGGCCAAAAGCGAACGCTCGCCATGGGACGCACGTTAAGCACCGGATGCTCGAGCTTGAGCTGACGGGCCGCAAACAGGCCGAGCAGCACAACGGCAGCGAAAAGCGCCACGACACCGGCAATCAGATTGGTCGAGAACTCACCCACGGAATACACAAACGCCGTAATGCCGGCAGCGAGCAAAACAACCGACAGAATGTCAAGCGTGGTGTTCGAGCGCTCTCCGACATTCTGGACATGCTTTACGCCCGCCGCAGCGACCGCAATGCCGCCCACCAGCGGCACTACGAACACCGCCCTCCAGCCAAATAACGTGCACATAAGACCGCTAATCACGGGTCCAAACGCCGGTCCTAGCGTAATGCATGCGCCGCCCAGGCTCAGATACAGACCGAGCTTCTCGCGCGGGGCGCAAGACAGCACCACGTTCATCATGAGCGGGAACAAGATGCCCGATCCCGCAGCCTGCAAAATACGACTTGGCAGCAAAACGCTAAACGACGGAGCGACCAGGCACAGGACTTCGCCGGCGACCATGCATCCGCATGCGAAAAACAGCAGCTTGCGCGTCGAGAAACGGCCGGACAGGAAGGCCATGATGGCCGTAAAAATCGACGTCACGATCATGTAGCCCGAGACGAGCCACTGTGCCGTGGTGGCACTCACCGAAAAGGCTGCCATAATGTCGTGCAACGCCACGTTAATGATGTTCTCGTTAAACGCGGCAACAAAGGCTGCAATATACATTACGACGAGAATCGCCGCAGAGGCCGATGGCGTTACTTGAACTTGTTGCTGAGATTTGCTCCCCATGCATTTCCTTCCTCTTGGAACGACAGTCGCATCGCCCCAGAGGAACGGTCCAGGGCGAAAAATGAGCCCTAGACTTACGCCAGACGCCGTACACGACGAATCTGGCAACATGGTCCAACATCGAAAGATTGTAACGCGGACGCATGGCTTTCCTTCCGCGCTATTATTAAAAGTCCACGAAAGCATAAGACATGAGGAGCCCGCCATGATTAAGCCCATCATGAAATCCGAGTTCTTTTTGCGTCTGCCTTCCGAAGACGCGGGACCCGACGATGCCGCGACCGGGCAGGATCTCCTAGATACACTCCACGAGCATGAGCGCGAGTGCGTGGGCCTCGCCGCCAACATGATCGGCGTGCGCAAACGCATCATCTGCGTAAAGGACGGCAACAGGACACTCCTGATGTACAACCCTCAAATTCTTGAGCAGGTCAATGCCTATCAGACGAGCGAAGGATGTCTCTCGCTGATCGGCGAGCGTCCCTGTACCCGCTATCGCCGCATTAAGGTTGAGTATTTGGACGAGGACTTCGTTCACCGCATCAAAAACTTCTCGGGCTACACCGCCGAGATCATCCAGCACGAAATCGACCACTGCAATGGCGTCGTGGTTTAGGCCACCTGCCAAAATGAGGGTACCGGAGGCCTCCCTATGGATATCAGCCGCTTTGGCGAATTCGCCATCTTAGCGCAGTCACGCACGTTTCTTGATGCGGCGGAACTGCTTTTCATGTCGCAATCAACCCTCTCCAAGCACATCATGGCAATGGAGCACGAACTCGGCTGCAAGCTCATCGATCGAAGCCAGCGCCACGTAACACTCACCGCGCAAGGTGAAGCGCTCCTCCCCTATGCACAAAAAATTGCGACGCTTCAGCACCGCTATCTTGCCGCCATTCAAATAGGCGCAGGTGAGCCGCTCGAGCACCTCACCGTAGGTTCTATCCCCATTATGGCCCCTTATGGGATCACGGACGCCGTCATCGATTTTCAGCAGGCGAACCCCTCATATTCTGTTGAGCTCATCGAGGGCGAGGGCGACACACTCAAGCGCATGCTCCTGCACGAGGACATTGACCTGGCCTTCATCCGTGACGGCGGCGCCATCGAGCCGGAGTTCAAAAAGATTCCCTTTACGACCGACCGGCTCGTGGCCGTCCTTCCACTCGACCATCCGCTCGCCGAACGTGACACCGTCGAGATAGACGACCTTATCGACGAGAATTTCCTCATGCTTCCCCAAGGCTCGTTCGTAAGCGAGCTCGTCCTTTCCCTTTGTCGCGAAGCTGGATTTGGCCCACGTGTTACGTTCACCGGCAAACGAGCCGAGAACATCATCTCCCTTGTCGCGCGCGGTGCCGGCGTCTCATTCCTCATGCGCAAGCCGGCGGAATCGCTCGCCAGCGGAAAGGTAGCCCTGGTGCCGCTCGAGCCCGCGACGACCTCCGAGGTCAGGCTCTACCTCAAGCGGAACGCCGCGCACTCGCAGGCGGTCGTCTCGTTCATCGGCTTCCTCCCCTACCGTCAGCTCCTGCAGGGCGACCGTGCGTCTTCCATCGCGGCACGACCGTCATAATCCCCGCTGTTCCACAACCGCAGACTTGTGTCCGCAAACACGCTGACAACGGCACAAAACACAAATATGCCTCGGGCGGCACGTCGCCGTCCGAGGCATATTTAGTTAAAGTGCGCAGAAAGACTAGTCCACCGAGATGTTGAGTGCCTTACCGCCCTCGTCCTTCTTGGTACCGATCACCATAGCGGCGACAAGAGCCAGAACGAAAGCGACCACACCGGAGATGACAAGGCCGATAAAGCCCGTGTCGATGCCGGCAGGGTTAATAAAGCTCGGGAAACCGAGCGGGCCGGAGGCGCCGAAAGCATAGAGCTTGGCACCCATGAGGCCGGCAATGGCGCCGCCTACACCAGCGGAAATAAAGGTTGCCCACATAAGGCGCTTACGCGGCAGCAAGATGGCGTAAAGCGCAGGCTCGTTGACACCGAAAATCGAAGAGACAAGGGCGGGAATGTTGACGGCAGCATTTTCCTCGGAGTCCTTGGTTCGGATGATCATGCCAAGCACAGCGCCGGCGATGGCACAACCGCCTGCATACACGAGCGGGTTAATGAGGTCATAGCCGTAGGTTGCGACATCGAGGAACCACAGCGGGATGATGCCCCAGTGCAGGCCGAACATGACGAGCAGGCTCCAGAACGTGCCGATGACGAAGCCGGCGATGGCGGGTTGGAAGTTGATGAGCATCAGAATGATCTGGGCAACGATGTTGGAGAGGACCGTCATGACCGGACCGACCACAAGCAGGCCAAGGATGCCGCAAATGAGGAGCGTTAGGATGTTGGAGAAGAACGAGCTCACAAGCGCGGGCAGCGCGTTAGAAAGGGCCTTGTGCACCTTGGAGGCAATCCAGACGATAAAGATCGCAGGCAGAATCGTCGATGAGTAATTCTGCATGATCAGCGGGATGCCAAAAATATCACCGTAGACATTGGACTCGAAGACCGTGCCGGCGCCGAGCGTGTAGAGCGGATCTCCGCCCATAAGGGCAACGAGCGTCGGGTAGACGAGGATACCGCCGAGCGCCATTCCCATAACGGGCTTAAGTCCGAACTTCTTGGCCGACGTCCAGCCAATGATTAGCGGAAAGTAATAGAAGACCGAATCTCCGATTGCCGAGAGCGTCACATACGTATTGCTGTCCTTGGCAAGCCAACCGGCAACCGTGCAGAGCGCGAGCATCGACTTGATAAAGCCACCGGCCATAAGCACGCCAAGAACCGGTTGCAGAATCTCGGAGATGATGGCCAGCAGACGCGAGAATGGATCGCCCTTTTTGACGTCGTCGCCTTCATCGATATCGAGTGCGGGTTTGGAGTCGAACCCGCCAATCTGAACAAGGTCGTTGTAGACGGCCTCGACAGTGGCACCAATCACGACCTGATACTGTCCGCCGGCCTGGATGACGTCAACGACGCCCTTCGTCGCCTTAAGCTCATTGGTCTGGGCGAGCGATTCATCCTTGAGGTGGAAGCGGAGACGCGTAATGCAGTGGCTCACGTCTAACACATTGTCTCGACCACCGACCTTTGTGATGATTTCATCGCAAAGCTTCTGGTATTTCATGGAATTCTCCTTTTTCTGAGCGGGGTATAGCATCGATTTCATGCCTCCGTAGTCGACGTGGGAGGGCAAGGAACCCGCTTCCCCCTTTGAAATCCGCGGACGCACGTACGCCCGGGATGCGAAACGGCAGAGAAGATGGAAGATGCCGATCACATGGCGGCGAGCCTCATTGGCCCATGTCACGCAATCAGGTCTACAAACGCGAATCTGCTGCGCCGAGAAGTCTCGTCGTCTGGCAGAACTTGTCACACAGACGTTCCGGTTCGCCCTGGGGAATCTGAGTACGCTCGGTCTCAAAGGAGAGGCCGTACTCGCGTGCCGGAAGGAAATACTCGAAATAGCCGTTGGTGTAACCACAAACTATTCCCTCGACCGGGCATTCGCGCTTCATGCGAATACCCAAGTCGCTGCCGAGCTCACTCGGGAACACAAAGAGATGCAGGCCGCCCAAACTGATGACGGCACACTTAAGCGTGAGCGAAAAGTCGTCATGGGCAACGGTGTGATAGAACGTCTGAGGCTCGATGCGGTCGAGAACGACCTCGCGATCGAGCTTGATCTGGGAAATCGCCTCGGCAAGACCGGTCGAAACGCGCTCGACCTCGGGAATGCCGCGTCCCTGGCGAAAATTGCGGTCGCTACAGTCGCCAGCAGCACCGACGACCATGGCCGGATAGTAACCAAGACTCTGAGCGAGCTTTTTGCCGGTAAGACCGGCGAGTTCGCTCGTGAGCTCCGTGCAGTCGGGTCCGACGCAAGCGGAATGCACCGCCCAGTTCACAAAGCCCGCAAATGGCTTGCCTTCGGTATCGAAGAACGATACGACAATGACCTCATTGTCGGCGAGTTCACCTGGGATGATGCGGTTGTCGTAGAAACCGGTGATGACCTGCTTGCCCAAGCGACAAATCGCGGGCTGTGCGTTGGCGCGGCACTCCTCAAAGCATTGGCAAATGGTATCGAGGAACCAGCGGTAGTAGTTCTCGTCGAATTTTCCCGTCCACCAGCTGCGGTGGTAAGCGACGATTGAAGTATGGTCGTGCGTCGCCGAGAGCAAAACGCAGTCACGGTCGATTCCATAGCGCTCGGCGAGCATTGTCTTGACTTCCTCGGCCATGCTTTCCTCGAACTCGAGGACATCGGCATTAAAAAGAAACACTTCACGTTCGCCTTGCTGGAAGAGGATGGCGTTGGCGAAGACGTCATCATGGACGCCCGTCGCAGGTTCAAGACGGTTGGGAAGATTGCGGTAGCCAATCAGGTAGATGTCGCCCTGTGGGGTAATTTTGCGGCGCGCGTGTCCAATGTTCATGCACGTTCTCCTTCTGTGTCACGCCGCATTCAAGGCGGCAATGATGATTTCGACGAGGCGCTCATGGGATCCGGCAGCAAAACCGGAGTTCATAGCCTCATAGGTGATTTTTTCGTACGCGTCGGGAGCCGGTAGGTACTTCTGTCCGCCGTTGACGAGCGTGGCAAAGAACACAGAGCCGGACCGGGCGGCGCGCACAGTGGCGCCGAATGCACTCGAGACCTCGGGTTGTACGCCGACAAGCTCGACGTTTCCCAGCCGGAGCAGATAGACCCTCGTGCGCTGCTCGCCAGCGGCATGAAACTCATACGTTCGGTGCGGAGCCAAAGAGTGAAAATCGGCGCGTGTCTGAGCGGGCAGGAGAACGTCGACCGTGCGGGCATCAATGCCGGTAGCGTCATCCTCACGCGCCATGCGAGCGGCTTCGATCAAAGCATTGCCCAAGGCCTGCCCCTGCTGGTGCAGCATGCGGTATCCGTCCTCATGGGCATCGACCGTCTGCTTAACGCCGGCCGCATCGAACATGACGTTCATGGCGCGCTCCGCCGGACCTTGGTCGCCCGCGGCGCCTGGCAGCAACAGGGCAACGCCGCCCAGCTCGCGCTCGAGTGACATGGCGGCAAAACCAAAGAGGTCTCCGCTCGCCATGCGCCTCCCCTCGGAGTCGCGCGACCCGTCGAGCACGGAGGACTGAACGTCCGCCGTCGCGAGCACGGCAACATACTCGCCCCCGGCATCCCTTATGGCGAGTACGGGCATCGTGTGGTCGGCAAACCCCCTGGGATTCGAGCCCAACCACCAGCCGGCAGGCGTCTCAATGTCGCGATTAACGTTCACGGGGCATTCGCCCTCCACAGTGGCGAGCGTGGCAGAGTGAATGCCCGCAACAGCGCGCTCGACAGCCGTGCGGGCGGCAGCGACGAGCGCTGCGCGATAGCGCTCGTTGCAATTGCGGGTAGCATCGTCGGCAAGATGCCCGGAAGTGCGGACGTGAGGCATGGAAAACGTGTGGGTAGGAACCACCCAAGAATAAGCACCGCTGCAATTGGCGGCATCCTCAACAACCTCACGCAGATCGGCGAGTAGAGCCGGAGCGATCGAGGTGACCTCAAGCGAAAGGACGCAGGCGCGTCGCCCCGTCCCCTCGATGATAAGGGCACGGGCGAAGACCTCATGACGGAGTTCGTCGAAACCGTCGAACGGCAACACGTTCCCAAGATCGATGGCCACACGAGCGGCCCCAGCCCTCATCTCTCCTTCGCCCATGGCAGATACTCCCCTCTGATTGCCGCTCACTCGACACCGTACAGTTGCTGCGCCGTACCGCCAAGCACAAGGTCGCTGTCTGTATCGCTCAGATTTGCAGCGCGAACGCAGGCGACACCCTCGGTGAGCCACTCGCGTTTGACGGGATAGCTCGTGCCAAAAACAATATGGTCTGCACCCAGCACGTCAACCGCGCAGGCGAGGAGTGTCTTGCCCCAAGGCTGGGCATGGGACATGTCGAAATAGATGTTGTTCTCGAGGTGCCTGGAAACGGTCTCGGTATCGACCTGAAAACGGCCAGAAGCATCAGGGCGCTTGGGACCATGAGGCAGCAGCATCTCCTTGAACGCAAAGTATGCGCCGCCGAGCATGGAGTGGACCATCTTGATATTGGGATAGCGCTCAAAGAAATCACCAAAGATCTCTCGGCCGATCGCCGTAGTTTGGTCGACGCAGCGGCCATAAGAGCGGCGAAGGTTGTCGTACGCGAGAAGCGACTCGTTCTCGACCGGCACGGGAACATGGTGCACGTAAACGGTGACATGGCGTTCGTTCAGGTGCTCGAAAAAGCTCGAGAAGACCTGGTCGTCGAGATAGCGCTTGCCGTAGTGAGCGCAGAGCTGCACGCCCGCAAAACCATCGTCGAGCCTGCGGTCGAGCTCCTCCAAATTCGCTTTGGTGCCAAAGGGCGGCACGGCGACAAGCGGAATCAGACGGCCATTTGACGCCTTCGCGTCAGCAGCCATACCGTCGTTGAAACGCCGGCACATCTCGAGCGACATCCACTCGTGGCAGCCGGGGAGCTTGAGGATCGCCTTGTCGACCCCCGCCTCATCCATATCGGCCAAGCGCTTCTCGAGGGTGTAGTCGCCCTCAATGTAGTTAAGACCCGGAGAACCGGCGGGCATCTCGATCACGATCTGTCGTTTGCCGGCGGAATTCATGGTCAGATAGCCTTCGGTGTCATAGGCGCGGGGTACCTCGGCCAAAAACTGTTCGCAGAGCGTCTCGTCATGAAAGATGTGCTCGTCGAACCAGTAGGAATTTGCATCGATAATCATTGGTTGGAACCGCCTTTCATCTTGTTGAAAACATTCTAGAAAAGCAGGTACCCGGACATCAATTCCAGCTTAAGCCCACTGTATTCCATTTTGGAATAGAACTTACCGCTCACACGCGAACCTCGCCCGCTCAACGAGACAAGTGCTAACAGCACGGGCTTAGACAGAAAACGGTCGGCCCGCATCCGTTGCGGGCCGACCGTTTCATTACAGGCTACCTTTGCCGTTACGCCTGGCGGTAATGATCGAAGAAGTCGGCGAGGTCTTCGAGCGACTCTTTGAGCACTTCCATGCGCGGCAGGTACACGATGCGGAAGTGGTCGGGCTCGGCCCAGTTAAAGCCGCCGCCGCGCGTGATCAGGATTTTCTTCTCGTGCAGCAGGTCGAGGGCGAACTGCTCGTCATCGGTGATGTTGAACTTCTTCACATCCATCTTGGGGAAGATGTAGAACGCCGCGCGCGGCTTAACCACCGAGATGCCGTCAATCTTGTTGAGCGCCTCATACACAAAGTTGCGCTGCTCGTAGACACGGCCGCCGGGACGGATGTAGTCGTTAACGGACTGATGACCACCGAGTGCCGTCTGAACGATCGACTGAGCCGGCACGTTGGAGCACAGGCGCATGTTGGAGAGCATGTTGATACCCATGATGAAGTCGCTCATGCAGCGCTGGTTGCCCGAAAGCACCATCCAGCCAATACGATAGCCCGCAATCATGTGCGACTTGGAAAGGCCACTAAAGGTGACGCAGGGCAGGTCGGGGGCGAGCGAGGCAATCGAGACGTGCTCGTAGCCGTCCATGCACAGGCGGTCGTAGATCTCATCGGCAAAGATCATCAGCTGATGCCTGCGTGCAACCTCGACGATGCCCTCGAGCACCTCGCGCGGATAGACGGAACCCGTGGGGTTGTTGGGGTTGATGATGACGAGGGCCTTGGTCGCGCTCGTGATCTTGGACTCCATATCCTCCAGGTCGGGATACCAATCCGCCTGCTCATCGCACAGATAGTGTACGGGATGACCGCCGGCAAGGGTTGCGCACGCCGTCCAGAGCGGATAGTCGGGGCTGGGGATCAGAATCTCGTCGCCATTGTCGAGCAGCGCGTTCATCGAAAGCTGAATGAGCTCGGACACGCCGTTGCCCGTGTAGATATGCTCCATCTGAACGTTGGGCAGGCCCTTGATCTGCGAATACTGCATAATCGCCTTGCGCGCGGAGAACAGGCCACGCGAGTTGGAATAGCCTTCGCAGTCGGGCAGCTGCTGGCGCATGTCCTTGATGACCTCATCGGGCGTGCGGAAACCGAAGGGCGCCGGGTTACCGATATTGAGCTTGAGGATGCGCTCGCCCTCGTCCTCCATACGGGCGGCCTCGTCGACGACGGGACCGCGCACGTCATACAGGACGTTATCGAGCTTGGTGGACTTAGAAAAAGTACGCATGGTGGTGCTCCTTGCAATTTGAGCTGAGGGATGGGGTTCGGGCTTGGAATCGTTGCGGGGTGATGATGCCTCGCCTTGATCGGCGTCGCCGGCAAGCAGCCAGGCAACATCGACCTCCAAAATACGGGCGAGCAGCTCAGCCACATCGCGCCGCGGGGTCGTCTTGCCGCTCACATATTGGCTCATCTGACTCTTGCCGAGTTTTTTGCCGAGCATCTCCGATGCGCGGATCACGTCCGACTGGCGAACGTCGCGATCGGACATAGTCTGTCGCAGGCGATCGCTAAACGTCTCTTGGGCCACTAGAACCTCCTTGCTGGCAAAGTTCAATTTATAGAATACGAATTGAACCAAGGTTCAATTTAGGCAGCAGTATAACGCGGCACCTCATTCGAAAGTTCAATTTCATAAGAAAATGCACCGGACTCTGAGATTTGCCCAAAGTGGGCAATGACGCGCACACGTTTAGAGGTATTCGAGGAAACGGGCGGCGGCAAGCGAAACATCGGCCGTTCGATATATCGCATTGATCTTCCGATGAGGATGTCCCTCGAGCGGACGCACGGCAACATCGAACTGACAGCGACGCAAGATGAGCGCGGGAAGAATGCTAACGCCCAGGCCGTCCTCGACCATAGCCATAATCGCATAGTCATCCCAAGTCGACAGCTTAGAGCGCACCGCCAGGCCCGCGCGGCGAAACAGCGGCGTAATCTCGTCGTCGCTACCGCGTTCCAGCAGGATAAACTGCTCGTTGGCCAAATCGGCAAGGGAAACGACCTCCGCGGTGGCAAGCGAGGAGTCCGCTGGCACCACGGCCATCAGCTCGTCTTGCACCAACGGTCGCGACGCCATGCCGGCGCCGCGTGGCTCGCGCGGAATAAAGCCCAGGTCGCAGCGACCTTCCGCCACCCATTGTTCAATCTCTGAGTAATCGCCCATCAGCAACTCATAATCGACGTCCGGATGATCGGCGCGAAAGCGCGCGATCACCGGCGGCAGTACATGAGTCGCCACACTCGAAAACGTACCGATACAGATCTTGCCGCGCATGAGCCCTCGCATCTCGTCCACGCGTCGCTGCAAGCGGCCAAACTCTTCGCATAACGCCTCGACTGCCGGCATGACCTGCCGCCCGTCGGCAGAAAGCACCACGCCCTCGCGGCTGCGATCAAGCACCTTAAAACCCCAGTCTGCCTCAAGGTCGCCCACCATGCGGCTCACGCCCGACTGCGAATAGCTCAGCCGCTCTGCAGCACGCGTAAAGCTGCCGGCACGCACCGTCTCGAGCAGCACTTGCATCTTTTGGATATTGGTCTCCACGGCACGTCCCCACCCTTGTATGAGTTTTTGTCATGTTTTCCATGCATTATATTCGCTTTTCTTCTAAAGCCAGTTCACCCATAGTGAACATGCTCGGATATAGAGGGGATGGAAGCGCATGAACAACGGACTGTTTACGTACTTAGCAGCATTGCTATTGTTTGGCTCCAACGGCATCATCGCCGCTGCCATCGCGCTGCCGAGCTCCGATATCGTGCTGCTACGCACTTTTCTGGGAGCCCTCTCGCTTGTAACCATCCTCGCCACTACCCAACACCATAAGTTGCAGGCGCCATCTCGTCCCCGCGAAGCCGCGGCCCTCCTCCTCTCGGGAGCTGCGCTGGGCGCCAGCTGGATTTTTCTGTTCCGCGCCTACCAGGCGATCGGCGTCGGCGTATCCTCGCTGCTGTACTACTGCGGCCCCATCATTGTCATGGCGCTCTCCCCGCTCATCTTTGGCGAAAAGCTGACCGGCGGCAAAATCGCCGGCTTTGTCGCCGTCGCCTGCGGTGCTTTTCTCATTGCAGCACAAGGTCTAGGCGGCAATATGCCCATTGCGGGCATCGTCTGTGGAATCGCCTCGGCCTTCTGCTATGCATTGATGGTCATCGCTAGCAAGGGTGCGCCGCACATCGAGGGCCTCGAGAACTCCACGCTCCAGGTGTGCGCCGCCTTTGTGACCGCACTGGTCCTCACGCTCATCACGCAGGGCGCTCCCTCATTCCTGTCCGCCGGTATCGCCGCCAGTATTGATTGGCGCGCCGTCGCTATGCTCGGCGTCGTCAACACCGGCATCGGTTGCCTGCTCTACTTTAGTGCCGTCGCCAAGCTGCCCGTCCAGACCGTCGCGGTCGTCGGCTACCTCGAGCCGCTTTCGGCCGTCGTGTTCTCGGCCGTCCTTTTGGGCGAAGCCATAACACCGGTCCGCCTGATGGGCGCCGCGCTTATCATCGGCGGCGCGATTTTTTGCGAACTCGCCGGCAAACGCGCAAACGCCAAGGCTGGCATCGCCCAGACAGTACGTGCTTAAAAGCCCCTGCTTTGAAATGCTACCTGCATAGATAAATAATCCCCAGCTGAGGATTATTGTCTAAAATAACCTGATGTGCCAAACTGCTCTTGTATGTATAAAGACGGCATAAAGATTATCTGTCCTAAACAGATAACCGGATGTCTAAGGGAGTCCACGTGGCACACAACAAACTGGAGGCAAGCCCCCAAGACCAGCGTGGTCAAGGCGGGCACGGAGCCATCCCCCTCTCCGCTGGCATGCTGCTTGTAACGCTCGGCGTCGTCTATGGCGACATCGGCACGAGCCCCATGTACACCATGAAATCAATCGTCGCCAACAACGGCGGCATCGGTACCGTCAGCGAGGACATGATCCTGGGCGCGCTTTCGCTCGTCATCTGGACCATGACGCTCGTGACCACGGTCAAGTACGTGGTAATCGCCATGAAGGCCGACAACCACAACGAAGGCGGCATCTTCGCCCTGTTCAGTCTCGTGCGCAAGGTGGCGCCATGGCTGATTCTGCCCGCCATGATCGGCGGTGCGGCACTGCTTGCCGACGGCATCCTCACCCCCGCCGTCACGGTCACCACAGCCATCGAGGGCCTGCGTACCATCGAGTGGGGCCACGCGCTGCTTGGCGACGGCCAGACCAACGTCATCAT
>DBFVZT010000049.1:0-19747 GCA_048486575.1 Collinsella sp.
ACGTGCCAGATATTTTGAGCATCGCACCAGATATGGGCATGGCGGGCCGAGACATCGTCGCCGACGTCGGTAATATCGCCCTCACCAGTGGCCAGCGCGCCAATCTCAACACCCTGCTCACTCGGCTGAATCCAGCGCGGGGCGCTCACGACAAAACTGTTTTGTACGCGCAGCAAGCCCAAGGGGTGCGCCGGGGCGGGTTCGCGTTCACCCGCGGTCATCGACATGCCAAGCGAACGCGGCGTGGAGGTGCCTCCGCCACAGGTCGCGTGTGCGTAGTCGATGGCATAGTTCACCGAGGACCGCACATCCGCCGAACAACCGACGGCGACAAACAGCACCAGCACGGCCTCGGCGCGCTCGGCGGGCATGAGTTCCGCCGCCTGGGACAGGCGATCGAGCGCGTTGCGATAGAGATTCGTGTCCTGGTGGCACTCTTCGAGCGCGCGTACCATCGGTTCACCTGCAGGACCGCACACCATATTGATCACAGCCGTGGAGTCCATGGGATTGCGCTGGCGCAGGGCCAGTTGCGACATAATACGCGCAGCCGAGGTACCGTATTCGGCAAAGTAGCGCTGCTGAAGCGTGCCGACCGGCGCGCGAACGATAAAGCGGGAAACCCAAGAGCGATCGGCGGCTCGGCTCTGCGGGCTGCGGCCGTCGGCGAGCGGACGGGACGAAAGCACCAAGCCGCACAGCTCGATATGGCTCGGATGCGCCGCGCGCTTAAAGATGTCAAACATGGCCCCGCATGGGGTGAGCTCAACTTGAGATGCCATGACCTAGGCCTCCTTGGTCGTAGAAATAGAATCGGACGATACTTCGACAGGTCCGCCAAAAGTACGGGCAGCTGCGGCTCCACCGGCAAGCGGAGTCGCCATCTGGGCTTTTGTGCGTCGCGGTGCCGAAACGGGAAGTTCAAAGGCAAAGCCCATCGCAAGCAAAAACCACGTAAGCGTATAGGTTGCAACCAGAGCGGCAACAAGGCCGCCCATCACGGCGCGTTGGGAAAATACGCTACATGCAGCCACAACCAGCACCGGAACCTCGCAGGCAGAAAGCGCAAGCACACCCTGCAGGAAGCCCGAGCGCCGATTGCGCGCAAGTGCCCCCGTGGCAACGCCGGCTATGCCTGGCAGCGCCAACGCCAGTGCGGCAATAATACCCGGTAGCGACCCAGACCACACGAGCGATCCCAAAGTCGCCGTCACGCGAGCGCCCGACGCCAGCAGCGCGGCCGAAACCACGACCACAGCCCAAACCACGCCACAGACGACCGTCGCGCCGACCATCAGCGCGCGACGAACCGCGCGGCCAGACGCATCCATGGGGCACGGCGTGAGCGGCTCGCCGCGGAGCGAACGACCGACATTTTGCGCATAGTGGTCACAAAACGCTGAGAGCGCCGCCTCGACCGCCGCCGACTCGGGACGATCTTTTTGATGGCTGGACAGACAGGCCATCACCACGTCGAACAGCTGGGCATCGACAAACGCCAGCGCATCGCGTAGCTCTTCGGAATCCGGCTCAAGCCCTAGCTGCTGGGCCTGCTCGGCCGCGGCGAGCGCCACATCGGGCTCACGACGAAGCAGCTGAGTCAAATCACAACCGGGCGCATGGGCACCAATGGGATAGTCGGGCCGCGTGTCCATCTTGAGACGGTAGGGGCTCGCGATGTCGCGCGTCTTTTTGCGCGAACCCGAGGTGCCCGAAGTGCTCGGCGCGGCTTCGTATGGCGCGACGCCGGCAATGAGCTCGTAAACCGTGCTTGCCGCGGCATAGACGTCAATCGCCGGCGACATACGCAAAGCGCGCAGGTCGGGAATATCGTCGGTGAGCATCTCGGGCGGGGCATAGGCAACCGTCGCGCGACGCAGCGTGGCATAGCGCTCGGTAAAGGATGCCTTGCCGCCGGTACCGGCCACGGCCGACGCAGGCTCAAGCGCCAGCGACGAGCCAAAGTCGATCAGGCACAGGTCAAAGGTGCCCTCGGCAAGCTGCCGGTCAAGCGGTAGACGCGCCGTACGCACCATAATATTAGCGGGCGAGATATCGCGATGGACAAAGCCCTCGCCCACCAGACTCATACGGCAGAGCAGATCGAACAGGTCGCGCCCCAAGCGCGCCGCCACAAGCGGCGACAGGCGTCCGGCATCATCCACGGCGAGTCGCGAACGCAAGCGGGCAAGCGTCTCGCCCTCGACCCATTCCATGACAATTGCAGGCACACCGTCGACCTCGCCCCAGCCATAGAGACGGGGAAAGCCCTTAAGGCCCGAAAGGGCGCGATGGCATTCATATTCCTCGCGAAATGCCGCTTTGAACTTGGCGACCAGCGCCTCATGGGCGGCATCGTCGTCAAACTCATCGCGCGTCGGCAAGATGAGCTGTTTGAGTGCTACGGCCTCGCCTTGGGCGTTGACGGCACGCGTCACGCGGCCGATACCGCCACGGCGCATGGTGGCATCGTCGGCAAACAGCATCGTAAAACGACGCAGATAGGCAGGCAGTTCGTCCTGACCGAGCGCAATGGCCGGCTCAAACCCGTCGACACGCGCCAGGCGCAAGCCGACCATGGGATCGCGACCGAGCGATTGTGGTGTGGTGGATGCAAGATCGGTCATCATAGGGCAAGCGCCGCCACGTTATTGTTGAAGTTACCGAGCGCGACGTCATCATCGCCGTAATGGCCGACCCATTGACATAGGTTGGTGTAACAGCCCCACAGATTGGCATACTGCTGATACCACTTTGACCGGGGCGAGAATGTCTGACGACCGAACTCGGCTCGAATGACAAACATCTCCCCGACCAGGCTGTCGCACGGCCTGGGATCTCCCGTAGAGTTATAGGTCGAAACCACGTCATTGGCACGAGAAACATAGCCGTCGAGCATGTTGTACTTGGTCACAAGCCAACTGTGAATGCTCTCTTCCTCAGCAGCGGAAAGGCCACCGGAGTTTGCATCGTTGTCAGTGTTGCCGCCCGTCGAGCCGCCGTTTCCAGACCCTCCGGCAGAGGAACCCGACCCAGAGCCGCCGCCCGAACTCGACGAATCCGAGCCGGAGCCAGAAGTATCCGAGCTACCGGGCTTTCCGGACTGCTGGGCGTCCTGCTCCTTCTGCTGCTCGACCTTATTCACCGTTGCCGCCACGCTATTGTTGGACAACCGATCGATGATCTTGGTGTTGGTGAGCACGATGGTTTTGCCATTGGCAAGCGTGACTTCGTTGTCCGGGACCTCGGCGCCGTCCGCGTCGTCAGTGCCAAACACAATATGCGCGACCACACTTGCCCAAGCATATCCAGTCGTGGTGCCCAGATCACTTTTGACCTCATGCCCCACGCGCGGTTCGCGTGCGGCATGTGCCTGCATCATGGACGGCACGGTCATGCCATAGGCAGAAACGCCAGCTATGACCAGCACCAGCGAGCAAGACAGCAGTGCGTACGCCCGCGGCGCCAAGCCCAGTCGGCGTCGCATGCGCACCGCGGCGCCGCGCTTTGTCTGAGTGCCACCGGGCCGCATGCGTTCTCCTCCAACAAAAACACGCCGCTCGGGAGCGGCGCATTCATTCGAATCCATATTTGAGTGTATCAGCGAACCCAAAAGGTTGCGCAACGAATGGGCAAATTAAGGATGCGAGTGGAAGCATCCATGCGATAAGCGGATACAAAGCATCTTTGTTGCACAACAAACTTACAGTCGCACGGGGAAATTATGACTACCCCGTGCGTCGCGAGGAAAACATACGGCAGGAGCAGGCTCGCCACCTAAATCGTGCGACGGGCCTCGATGGCGCGCCCGAGCGTAAGCTCGTCGGCATACTCCAGGTCGCCGCCCACGGGCAGACCACTCGCCAGACGCGACACCTCGACGCCCAGCGGCTTGATAGTGCGGGCCAGGTAGCTCGCCGTGGTCTCGCCCTCAATATTGGGGTTGGTGGCGATGATGACCTCGTGGATGTCCTCGTGACCCAAGCGTGCCAGCAGCTCGCGAATGTGCAGCTGCTCGGGGCCAATCTTGTCCATGGGGCTGATCACGCCGCCCAGCACATGGTACAGGCCATGGTAGCTGCCCGTGCGCTCGATCGCCTGGACGTCGCGCGGCTCGCCCACCACGCAAATGCGAGTGGTGTCGCGCATCGAATCCTGGCAGATGGAGCACTCGTCGGCCGTGGCGTAGTTAAAGCAGCGGCTGCAAAAGTGAACCTCCTGCTTAACCTCCAGGATGGCCTCGGCCAGGCGGCGCGCCTCCTCGGCGTCAGCCTCCAACAGGTAATAGGCGATGCGCTGAGCTGACTTGGGACCAATGCCCGGCAGGCGGCCCAGCTCATCGAGCAGTTTTTGCAGACTGTGATTCGCACTCATATATATGCGTGTCTTAGAACGGCATGCCCGGGATGTTGAGGCCGCCGGTGATGGCGCCCATCTGCTTGTTGGCGAGCTCGTTGACGCCGCGGACGGCCTCGTTGACGGCAGCCATGATCATGTCCTGCAGCATATCGACGTCCTCGGGATCGAGGGCATCGGGGTCGATGGTAAGGTTGACGAGCTCCATCTCGCCGTTAACGGTCACCTTGACCATACCGCCGCCGGCAGAGGCGTCGACGGTCTGGGACTTGAGGTTCTCCTGCGCGGCGGCAAGCTGCTCCTGCATCTTGCGAGCCTGCTTCATCATCTGCTGCATGTTCATACCGGCCATGATGGCTCCTTTACGTGCGGCCGCACGCCGAGCTGCAAGGGCAGCCGGAGCGCGGCGGGACTTTCAAACTCAAAAATCGTACCACGGCGCGGGGCAAGCAAGCGGGGCGGACACGCTACCTCAGTCGATATACATGTCCTGGAGTGCAAACCGCACCCAAAGATTATGCGAAGTTGAATAATTCGCATCTGCATAATATTGAAAGCTAAATCTTGTAGAGCCGGAATCCGACATTTTCTGCATCCAGCTAGATAACAAAATGCCGAACCGCTGCTCGAGGCGGCGCTCATGATGGCAGGGTATAATTTGATTGTCACAGACAGCAATTTGGAGGTGCCCCCATGAATGCCCCCGACGCGCTCCAAAACATCCGCTCAAAACACCCCGTTGCATATGTGGTTCTCTATCTCTTTGTCGGCTGGGCATTACTGGTTGTCATCACCCATGCTATAGCCTTTGGAGCAGAACTGCTGATAACCAGCTCGGACCAGCCCACCGTCAAATGGGAAGCGACCGATGAGTGCACCGATGGAACCCGAACCATTTACTACAACAGCCCGTCCCTCTACCAAGAGTTCAAGGTCAAGATAAAGGACTCCAAGATTGTCGGTGCCGAACCAGGCGCTTTCTTGACAATCGGAGCAACCCTCGACGCCGAGCAAGTCGAGTACACGGACAGCCGCGCGACGTATCGTGTCGACCTCAGCACCCTAGGCCGACCGTCACGCATCTGCCTGCTCGAATGCGAGACACGCGGTACCACGCTACACATGTCCGAAATACAGATGCGCCCGGACAAAAGAAAGTGATATATGGCCAAGTCGAAACAGACTAGGCATTAGGCATAGACTCGGCCGCCTTCGTAGGCAAAACGCAGGATGAGCGGGGCATTGTTACGCACGAAATCATCGAGTTCTTTGAGGTCCGCTTCGCTAAAGCCCTCGTGTGACACCCAATTGAATGCCGGCAAGATACACTCCGCCGTGTCAAAACCCCAATCGCGCGGGCGCTCCACAACAACCTTCACCGTGTTGTCCTCCCGGACTTCGGAATACGAAACCTGCGTATCGTCCTCAAGGCGGACATATTCCCACATCATAAGCTCGCTCCGTTCAAAGGGTTCTCTTCTTGAGCAGTATACCCGCCTGCGCAGCTACTCCACCGGTTTGAAGATGGTGGCCTGACCGAAGACGCTGCGGATGAGGTCTTTGGCCTCGTCCTCGGTCTGCGGGATGCTTGGGGCTGCGCCCTGATGGCCGAAGGGGCTGCCCGCACCAGGGTTGGACTCCCAGGGAGCTGCAGGAGCGTCCCCCTCTTTGGGGGCAGTTGCGGCGGGCTTGGGCGCGGGCGTCGCACCCGGCACGTCGAACGGGGGCAGATCGTCCCCGCCTGCATCGGCGGCAAAACCGGCGACCATGGCATCGTCGTAGGGCACCTGCTCGGATTCCCACGGTGCAGACTGCGCGGACGGCTGAGCCTTGGGAGCGGACGCGCGCTCGGGCGCGCGGGGCGCAGGCTCAGTCGGGAGCTTGCCCGTGGCGGGAGCGCCGGCAGGGTTGTCCGAGCGCAGCCAGGGGGCCTTGCCCAGGTCGGATGACTTGGGCGCAGGCGCAGCGGCAGACTTGGGCGCGGGGACCGAAGCAGCCGATTTGGCCGCGGCTGGCTTAGGCGCCGACGGGGTCGATGCCGCTACCGGTGCCGCTTGCTGCTGCGGCGCGCTGGCGCTCGAGGATACAGGGGCCGCCGAGGACACGGGCTGCGGGTCCGCAGATGCCGCAGCCCGTGCAGATGGAGAATGCTCCTCATGTTGAGGAGCCGGCGTGCCACCTCCATCCAGGACGTAGTCGACGGTGCGACGACCGAAGACCGCGCAGACCGTCGGCAGGACCACCGACTGCGTATCGGCGCGACCGAGCATCTTGATGGCAAAGGTCGAGCCCGCGGGGAACGAGACCGTGAGCTTGGAGCCGTCGTCGGCCGTGGCGCGGGCGTTGAGCAAAAGCCCTGCGTAGGAAGCCTGACGCGCCTTGACACGCTCGACAACCTCGGCCCATTTGCGCTGCAGCTCTCCGGCATCCTCGACCGCGGGCGTCTCGGCAGCACCGGCGGCGGCAACCTGGGCGGCATTGTTGGACTGGGGCTTAGGTGCCGGAACGGTGGCAGGCGCGGGGGCCGGAGCCGCAACGGGTTGAGGTGCAGGCGTTACAGGTTTGGGCGCCGGCGCAGGAGCCGCGGACTTGGGCGCAGGCTGAGCCGTCGGAGCGGCAGCACCACGGTCCCAAGGCATACCGCCCTGGCGCGCGGACGTAGCAGCGGGGGCAGCGGATGCCGCCGGGGCGGCAGCGCGGGCGCCCGAAATGAGCGTCGGCTGTTGGGCAGCAGCGGGTACGGATGCTGCAGGCGCGGCGGCCTGAGCAGCAGCCACGCTCGCCGGCACGGCGGCGTTGGCAACCATGGCCTCCAGGCGTGCCACGCGCTCGGCCAATGCCTCAATCGTTAAATCAGCCTCGGGACGCGCCAGACGCGTGCAGGCAATCTCGAGCACCAGGCGCACGTCGCTCGCGCCCCTCATCTCCAGTGCGGCATCGTCGAGCACTGTCAGCACACGAGCCAGGCGGTCGGCAGGATGCTCGCCAAAGGCAGCGGCCTCGGCAGCAAGCGCCTCGGCCTGCTCGGAGCCGCCCTCAAACAACTCGGCACGGGCACGGGCAACGCAGGCAACATACACGTCGCGCACGTGCGCCACCAGGTCGCGCGTCAGTTCCAGCAGATCGTTACCTTCCTCGACCTGCGCGCGAATCAGCCCATAGAGCTCGGCGACATCACGATCGGCAATGGCGCGCGCAAACTCGCCCAGAATCTGGTCCGAAACCTCGCCCAAAAGCGAGCGGGCATCGTCCGCATGCACGGCTCCGTTGCCAAAAACGCTCAGCTGCTCCAGCGTGGAAAGCGCGTCGCGCATGCCGCCCTTGGCATGGCGCGCCACGATGGCGAGCGCCTCGTCGTCGTAATCGAAGCCCTCCTGCTCGCACACGTAGGACAGGCGATGCTCGATATCCTCGTTACCGATGCGGTGGAAATCGAAGCGCTGGCAGCGCGAGAGGATGGTCTCCAGAATCTTTTGCGGGTCGGTGGTGCACAGCACAAAGATCACGTGCGCCGGCGGCTCCTCGAGCGTCTTGAGCAGCGCGTTAAACGCCGCCGTCGTGAGCATGTGGACCTCGTCGATGATATAGATCTTGTACTTGCCACGCACCGGGGCAAAGTTGACGGAGTTGATGATCTCCTCGCGCACGTTGTCTACGCCGGTGCGGCTTGCGGCATCGAGCTCGTAGACGTCTGGGTGGTTGCCCTCGGCGATGAGCTCGCATTCCTCACAGGTGCCGTCGGGCATGCAGCCGCTCGCACCCTCGGCGCGCGCCGCCTCGGCATTGCGGCAGAGCAGCGCCTTGGCAAGAATACGCGCCATGGTGGTCTTGCCCGTGCCGCGCGGACCGCAAAACAGGTACGCGTGGGACAGGCGCCCCTCGGTGATGGCGTGCTCGAGCGTCGAGACGATATGCTGCTGGCCCACCACGGAGTCGAAGGTGAGCGGGCGATACTTTCGGTACAACGATTCCATGGGTGCTCCCCCGGGTATACTGAGTCTTGTTGCCGCGGCGGCCATGCGGTCGCACGGCATACTGCATCCATAATAACCCGTACGGCGAGCCCGCCGCGATAGGAGTCCAAAGAGCATGGCAGACGCAGAGAGCAACCTCGTTCCCTCCGAAGCAGCCGACCAGGTCGAGGTCGCGCTCGAGAAGCAGGCCGCAGCCGACGACGGCATCCTGTACCTCAACGAGTATCAGTACGAAAACGACCTCGTCACCGATTTCGCCCGCTTGGTTGCCTCGCCCAGGCGCCGTGGCTCCCTGTACGTCGCCGCCGCGATTGCCGCGCTCATCGGCATCGGCATGCTGGTGGCCGGCGGCAGCTGGATCAAGTTCGGCGTCGTGCTGATCGTGTTCGGCGCCTTTTTGGCCTGGTGGAGCAAAAATCTGCACCATACGCTCGCGCGCGACTTTATCGAAGCCGTCGAGGCCGACGAGTCCATGGGCGGCCGCTACCGCCGCGTCGCCGCCAACGAGGACGGCCTGATGGTCTGGGGCAAGAGCGGCAAGTCGCAGTTCTTCCCGTTTGAGAAGCTCGACCACGTGCTCGACGGCGAGCGCATCTTTGTGGCCATGTTCGCCGAGCAGGGCGTGACGATCCCCAAGGACACCTTTGTACGTGGTGATGCCGAGCAGTTTGGCACCTTCCTTAAGGCGCGCATCAACAAAAAGCTGCGCATCGAGACCAAACGCAAGAAGATGAAGGCCGAAAAGGCCGCTGCCAAGGCCAAGCAGGAAAGCGAGCCCAAGAACGCAAAGGCCAAACAGCGCAAGCAGAAGAAGAACAAGAAGAAGCGCTAAGGCCAAGTCAGATAGGCCACCTCGCCCCGCTACCTTCACCATGCGCCCGAGCGTGCTAAACTAGCAGCATCTATGCCACCGCGAACGGCTTGACCCTGGCCCGCCGCTCGCAAACGAACTTTAAACGCACGAGGGTTGGCCATGCCGCTTTTCTCGCAACATACCGCCCGGTTCTCGCCGGACGTTCCCTTGGAGGGCACCAGCTCTCGCGAGCTGCTCAAGCGGTTCCAGCCGCTCGAGACGCTTGCAACCGGCGGTTTTGGCTCCATCGAGATTTGCCGCGACACGCACCTGCGCCGTCGCGTCGCCATTAAGCGTATCCCCCTCACAAGCGGTGCCGGCATGCCCGCCAGCGACATCATGGATGTCCTGCGCGAGGCACACACCGCCGCCATGCTTCAACATCCCAATATCGTGCAGGTTATCGACTTTACGCACGATACCGCCTATGCCTACCTGGTCATGGAGTATGTCGACGGCATGTCCCTAGCCGAGTTTTTGCATCGTGTGGACGGCCATTCGCTCACCTTTGACGAGGCCGCGGCAATTGCCGACACGCTGGGCCAGGCACTCACTTTCGCCCATAGCAACGGCGTGCTCCACCTGGACATTAAGCCCGCCAACGTGCTCATCGACCACTCGGGCAATGTAAAGCTCACCGACTTTGGCATGGCGCGGCTGTCGTCTGCCGGCGGCTTTGGCGGCTCGCGCGGCGGCACCATCGGCTACATGCCACCCGAGCAGCTCGACATCGAAACTGGCACGGTTGACGAGCGCGCCGATGTCTTTGCCCTCGCCTGTGTGATCTACGAGGGCCTGTGCGGCAGCGCTCCCTTTATGGCCGCCACGCCCGGCGACTCGCTCGGCCGTATCATCGGCGGTGCCACCTATCCCAGCGAGCTCATCCCGCACTTTCCCCCGGGAGCCGAGGCTGCGCTCATGAGCGCCCTCTCCCCCATGCCGCAAGACCGCCCCAACAGCATTGAGGCATTTTGCGACCAGCTGCTCGACGACTTGGGCAGCGTGCGCGAGGGCCGTCGCAGCCTGGAGCAGATGGTGGGCGAGCTGTCGGATGACGAGCGCGCGGCAGACGATATCGAATCGCTACCCTATGAGGACGACACCATCGAGGTCGACCCCGCACTCGGCTGGGCCGGCACGCGCTGGAGCCACGCACGCGATTACACCATGCGCGCCATCTCGGCGCTAACGTGTGGTGCCTTTAGCTTTTTGATCATGCAGACGGCTGGCGTCGCGGCGCTTCCCGGACTTATTGCCGCGGCCATCGCGATTGGGGCGGCCGCCGGCCTGGCCCCGCAGATTGGCTCGGCCATCTCGGCCGTGGGCTTTTTGGTACTTATGGCCAACGCCACCATGCAGACGCAGGGCATCCTGTCGATGCTACCCGTCGCGGTGCTCTTTGCCGCCACCATGTCCGGTTGGTGGATCGCCTGGGGACGCACCGAGGCGGCCGCGAGCGCGGCGCTCACCTGCGCGGTGGCACTTGGCTGTCTAACGGGCGACGTCCTCCTTGCCGCCGGGGTCGCCGCCGGCATCGCGGCCTTTTGGCTCGGCCCGGCAAGCGCCGCGGCCGCCACGGGGATGGGCGCGCTTTTTGGCCGCCTGGCTACGGTTGCGCTTTCCGCCGGAGGCGCGCTGGGGCTCGGCAATGTTGCCGCGGCGCTGGGAGACATGCTCTTCTGGGCTGCCGTTGTGCTTGTCGCGGCGACAGCTGCACTGACATCTCTGCTGCTCAACGCCCATGCCAAGCGTGCCGAGCAGGGCTCGAACCTGGCTGCAATCGCTGCCATCGCCGGCTGCGGAATAGGCACCGCGGCGTCGCTCTGTCTTGCACACCATATGGAAATTGCCAGCCTTGCGGGCGCGGTCGTCGTCAAGGCGGCGGTTGCGGGAACCCTATCCTCTATAATCGTTGGGATATGCCTATATTTGCTCGGATACCAAAGAACCTATACGGAGAGTGATCTTTCGTGAACTTCCTGAACATCTTCGAGGACCACGTGGCCGGCATCTTCGGTGCCACCCGTGCCCCGTTCTCCTTTAAGAAGCTTGCCAAGCAGGCCGCTCGCGACATGGAGGATCAGACTCTGGTGATCAACGGCGTCAACACCGCGCCGGCACTCTATACCATCCTGATCGCCGCCGACGACGATCCCATGCTCGCCCCGTTCTACCCCGAGCTTTCGCGCGAAGTCCGCGAGTTTGTGAAGGCACAGGCCGAAAAGCGCCGCTATGTGTTTGTCGGCGAACCCCTCGTTCGCTTTATGATCGATCCGCAGCTGCGCGCCGGCAAGTTCTCGGTCTTTGCCGAGAACGTCGATGCCCCCACGCTCGGCCGCCTGTACGAAGAAGAGCGCGCCTATCAAAACGGCCTGGGCCAGAACAACTCCGCGGTAAGCCGTGCCGCCAGCGCCCCGCGCGCCGGCCAGCAGCAGTTTGCCGCCCCGCAGCAGCAGCGCCCCGCCGCCATGCCCCAGCAGCAGCCGACGCCTCGCGCCGCCGCTCCCGACCCGCTCGCCGTGGCCGATCCCTTTGCGCCCAGCGTCCCCGACCCCGCCGCCGCGCCCATCCCCGTGCCGCAGACCGTCTCTCGTGACGCCCTCGCCGGCATGGGCGGAGCCGCCGCGACCGGCGCCGCCGTGGGCCTTGGCGCCGCGGCCGGTATTGCCTCCAACATGGCGAGCACCCGCGCCCCGCAGCGCCCGCTCGCCCAGCTCGTCGACGTCGTGAGCGGCGAGAGTCATAGCATCACCTCCGCACAGGTGACCATCGGTCGTGAGCGCTCAGTTTCCGACATTGCCCTGCGCGACCCCAACGTGTCGCGCCGCCACGCCCAGCTCACCTTTACGGGCTCGGATTGGTCGATCGAGGACCTCAATTCCACCAACGGCACACTCGTCAACAACCGCCGCATTACGCGCTGCCCGCTGCGCAACGGCGATCTGCTGACGTTTGGCCTGAGCACCTTTGAATTTAGGGGATAGTCTCTTATGAACATCGATATCGTCCTTTTTGCAGGCCGCATCGTCCTGGTCGCCCTGCTCTATATCTTCCTGTTCGCCGTCATGAAGACCGGCGTGGGACTTGTGCGCGGGCAGCGTCGCGACTCGGCTATCTGGACGATCGATGTGGACAAGGGTCCGCGCGGTATCCGCGGCATCCACGTAGACATGCTCGGCCCCGTCATCGTCGGTCGCTCGCCATCTTCGGACATCTGCATCAACGAACCGTTCGTCTCGGCCTCGCATGCGCGCTTTTCGCTGCAGGGCCCGGCGCTCATCATCGAGGACCTCAACTCGCTTAACGGCACGCTCGTCAACGGCCGCCAGCTCGTGGAGCCCGCGACGCTGCGTGAGGGCGACGAAGTCCAGATTGGCGACGTGGTCATGAAGGTGAACCGTCGATGATCGACGAGGAGAGCAAGTCCGCAACTATGACCGAGGCACCGGCTGCCGCCACAGCTGTGCCGGCCCACGCCGCTCCGGCGGGCTCCAAACCCGTGGAGCCCGAGGACACCGTGTTCTCCCTGCCTCTTTCGCATGTAACGCATGATATTTCGGATCTAGCCGATAACGAGGACGAAGAGGATGCCGCAGCGGCGCTCATCGGCGCACATGTTGCGGAACAGCCCACAGCGCCCGAAGCAACCCCGGCGCCGGCTCACTTTGCAGAGCCCGTCGCCGCGGCAATCAACGAGAGCGCTGCGGTGTTTGCGGCACCCGAGCCCGCCGCGCCGGCGTTTCCCATAGCCCCGGCATCCGAGGTTGCGCCCGCGTCTACGTCGGCGCCCGAGGCAGGGCCATCCCCCGAGGACGGCCCTGCACCCAGGACCCCGCAGCCTGCGCCCGCAAGCGAGTCCGATACCGTGGCCGAGCCCGCCACCCATTCGCAAAACACGCCCGCGCCGTCGCACTTTGCGACGCCCGAGCCTATAGACGTCAGCCCGCAAGACGACGAGTCGACCGCCCGCGTGTCCGAGGAGCCCGACTCCCCGGACACCGGCGATTCCGAATCAAACGCCGAGACCGACGCCGTCTCTCCCGGTGACACAGCCGAAATCGACGTTGCCGCCGTTGAGGCCAAGCTCAAAGACCCCGGCTCGACCATGAGCTTTGAGCCCCTGACCGAGGAGCGCATCGAGACCGACTCGACCTACGACGCCGGCACCACCACGCAGCTTATGTGGGGCGCCCGCTCCGACGTCGGATGCGTACGCCCGCACAATGAGGACTCCTATCTGGTGCAGTCGCCGCTCTTTTGCGTGTGCGACGGCATGGGAGGACACGCCGCCGGCGAGGTGGCATCCTCCATCGCCGTCGAGACCATCGCCAAGACGGCGCCGCAGTCCGCCGACGCCGCGCGCCTGGCCGCAGCCGTTGAGGCCGCCAACGCCGCCGTGATCGAGGCCGCCCTCAACGGCCTGGGCAAACCCGGCATGGGGTGCACGGCCACCTGTGCCTACATCGAAAACGACACGCTCGCCATCGCCCACGTGGGCGACTCGCGCGCCTACCTGCTCCACGAGGGTACGCTCATCCGCGTGACCCGCGACCACTCCTACGTGGAGGAGCTCGTGGATGCCGGCGAGATTACGGCCGACGAGGCCCGCGTCCACCCCAACCGCTCGGTCATCACCCGCGCGCTGGGCTCGGATCCCGCCATGTATGCCGACCACTTTACCCTGCACATCGAGGAAGGCGACCGCCTGATTCTGTGCTCCGACGGTCTTTCGAGCATGATTCCCGATAGCGATATCGAGAACATCGCCACGCAGTCTTCGAGCGCACAGATCTGTGTCGACAACTTGGTGGACGCGGCGCTCGCCGCCGGCGGCCACGACAACGTGACCGTGGTGGTCGTCGATCTGGTCGACGACGGCGTCATGCGCGAGGCAAAACGCGTCCGACGCCGCAATGTCACCATCGCCTCCATCTTGGCCCTTGTCTTTGTGCTGGTAGCAGGCATCTGGGCATACACGGGCGTCACCGGCTCCTATTACTTGGGAACCTACCACGGCAATGTCGCCGTCTGGCGCGGCCTACCCGGCAAGACGCTCGGGGTCGAGCTCCACTGGCTCGAGAGCGAAACCAGCATCAAGCTGTCCGACCTGCCCGAAGACACGCAAAACCGCCTGAAGGCAGGCATTCCACAAACGAGCGTCGACGATGCGCAGGACACCATTTCCAAGTACCGCCATCAGATTGACGAGGAGCAGACCCGTCAGGTGATTGACGCGCAAACGATTCGCGACAACACCGATCAGGAATCCACATCCGAGTCAGATTCCGAGAAAACCGCCGAACAGTCAGCCGAGGCCGAAGCCTCCGATAAGAATTAGAAAGGGAGTGCCGCTTATGAGTCGCCGCAACACCGAACTGCTCTTGCTCATCGCCTCGGCGTTCCCCGTCATCCTGCTCTATGCGATGTACGTGCTCACCGCGGGTGCCACGGTTTCCTTTGAGACGCTCGCCGTGCCGATCGGCCTGTTCGCCGCCTTCGCCGCGGCGCATATCGCCGTGCGCATCCTGGCGCCCGGCGCCGACCCCGCCATCCTGCCCATCGTCTTTGTGCTCTCGGGCATCGGCATCACATTCGTGACGCGCCTGGCCCCCGACCTCGCCATCTCGCAGCTCATCATCTTGTTTGTCTCGGTGGCGCTCATGGTGGGAACGCTCGCACTGGTTAAGAACCTCGACGTGGTCATGCGCTACAAGTACACCTTTGGCATTATCGGCATCATCCTGCTGATGCTGCCGATCTTTATCGGCACCACGATCTCGGGCTCCAAGCTGTGGATTCGCATCGCGGGCTTCACCATCCAGCCTGGCGAGTTCGCCAAGGTCTTCATCGTCTTGTTCCTGGCAGGCTATCTGGCCGAGAACCGCGAGCTGCTCTCCATCTCCAACCGCAAGATCCTGGGCCTCAAGATTCCGCGCTTCCGCCTGCTGCTGCCGCTGTTTGCCGTGTGGGGCGTGTGCCTGCTCATCGTCGTCTTCGAACGCGACCTGGGCTCGGCCGTCCTGTTCTACACCATCTTTTTGCTGATGCTCTATGTTGCCACGGGACGTTTTTCGTACGTCATCATCGGCCTTGCGCTGCTGGCCGTTGGAGCCGTGGGCGCCTACAAGTTCCTGTCGCACGTGCAGGTGCGCTTTCAGGTCTGGGTCGATCCGTTTAAGGACGCCCAGGGCCAGGGCTACCAGATCGTACAGTCACTTTACTCGCTGGCTGACGGTGGCCTGGTTGGCGTCGGCATCGGCAACGGCATGGCAAACAACATCCCCGTCGTCGAGTCCGACTTTATCTTCTCGGCCATCGGCGAGGAAATGGGCCTTTTGGGCGGCGGCGCCGTGCTCATCCTGTTTATGCTTTTTGCCGTGCGTGGCCTCACCACGGCCGCCCGCGCCAAGTCCGACCTTGCCGCCTTTAGCGCGACCGGCCTTACGGCGGCCATCAGCTTCCAGGCATTCTTAATCGTTGGCGGCGTAACCCGCCTGATCCCGCTGACTGGCGTCACCCTGCCCTTTATGAGCCAGGGCGGCTCCTCGCTGCTGGCGAGCTTTATCATCGTCGCGCTACTGCTGCGCGCCGGCGACGAGGCAACCGGACGCGAAGCCGAGCTCACCGGCACCGGCACCATGGCCGCCATCACCGATGACCAGGTCGCATCCGCCGTCGCCCCGACCGGTACGCGTTTTGCCAGCGCACCTTCCTACAGCCACGGCAACCACTCCGCGGGCTCTCGCATGCGTCGTCGCCTGCTCGACACGCCAGAGTCCGGCGTGCTCGGCCGCGTGGCACTTGCCAACCGTCTGACTCGTGCCGTGTTTGCTTTCACGGCGCTGTTCGCCATCCTTATCGGCAACCTCACCTATGTCCAGGTCATCAAGGCGAAGGACTATCAGGACATGCCGACCAACAACCACACCATCGCCCGCTCCAAGTACATCCAGCGTGGCTCCATCATCACGTCCGACGGCGTGACGCTAGCCGAGTCGTTGCAGCAGGAGGACGGCACCTACGCCCGTTCCTACCCCAACGGCAACATGGCCGCGCACGTGGTGGGCTACGTGAGCCAGCAATACGGCACCGCCGGCATCGAGAGCGTCATGAACGATACGCTCACCGGCTCCAAGGATTACTCCAGCTGGAACAACGCCATCGCGTCGCTCGCGGGGCAGACCCAGCCGGGCAATACCGCCAAGCTCACCATCGACTCGCGCATCCAGACGGCTGCCGAGCAGGCGCTCAAGGGCTTTAAGGGCGCTGTGGTGGTCATGGATCCGCGCACCGGTGCGGTCCTTGCGTGCGCGAGCTCGCCCACCTACGACAACACCAACATCGATGCGCTGCTCCAGTCGGGCGGCGGCGAGGACGGCTCCATGTACGACCGCGCCATGGACGCGCTCTACACCCCGGGCTCGACCTTTAAGGTCGTCACACTCTCCGCGGCGCTCGAGACCGGCACCGCCAGCCTTACCAGCACGTACCAGGCGCCCGGCTCCATGGATATTGGCAACGCGCCGGTCACCAACGATGCCAACGAGAGCTACGGCACCATCAGCCTGCAGCAGGCCTTCGCCGTGTCGTCCAACGTCGTCTTTGGCCAGGTGGCAAACGAGGTCGGCGCCAGCTCGCTCGTCCAGTTTGCCAACGCCTTTGGCTACGGTCAAAAGCTCGGCCAGGATCTGACCACCACGGCTTCCATCATGGCCGACCCGTCGCTTATGACCGAATGGGAGACCGCTTGGGCAGGCGCCGGACAGCCCGTCGGCATGGACCACACGCCTGGCCCGCAGACCACCGTTATGCAGAATTGCGTGATCGCTGCGGCTATCGCCAACAGCGGCGTGGTCATGGACCCGTTCTTTGTGTCCCAGATACTCGCCCCGGACGGAACCGTGGTTAAGACCACGCAGTCCCGCTCGCTGGGCCAGGCTGTCAGCTCTGCCACGGCCGACCAGGTCAAGCAGGCCATGCTCGCCGTCGTCCAGTCCGGTACCGGCACCGATGCCCAGATTCCGGGCGTCAAGGTTGCCGGCAAGACCGGTTCGGCCGAGACCGGCGGCACCAACGTCAACTCTATGTTTGTTGGCTTTGCACCTTACGATTCACCCACGGTTGCCATCTCGGTGGCCCTGGAGGATTACGACAAACACGACGTCGAGGCGGCCAAGATCGCCGGCATCGTCCTGACCGCGGCGCTCGCCGCACAGGGAGCGTGATGCCCATGATCGAATCGGACACCCGAGGCGCGCCGCGGCCGAAGAGTTAGCGGCAACGCGCCACACGGCCCCAGCGGCCACATCGTAGGTACTACACATATCGTTGAGCGAATAGTTATGTTAGGAGCAGGAATGGAACAGAGGGTCCTCGGGGGAAGATACCTCCTCAAGGATAAGGTGGGAACAGGCGGCATGGCGACCGTCTACCGTGCACAGGACCAGGTCCTCGACCGCACGGTAGCCGTCAAGATCATGCTGCCGCAGTATGCTGGCGACGCAACCTTCGCCGCACGCTTTAAGCAGGAGGCCCAGGCAGCAGCCGGTCTCTCCTCCCCCTATATCGTGGGCGTCTACGATTGGGGCAAGGACGGCGACACCTATTACATCGTCATGGAGTACCTGCGCGGAACCGACCTTAAGAGCGGCATCAAGAGCCACGGCGCCCTCGACCCCAAGAAGGTCGCCCAGATCGGCTCGCAGATCAGCTCCGCGCTTTCGGTCGCCCACAAGCACGAGATCATCCACCGCGACATTAAGCCGCAAAACATCATGGTGCTGCCCGACGGCAACATCAAGGTGATGGACTTTGGCATCGCGCGCGCCAAGAACAGCCACCTCACGCAAGACAACAACGTGCTGGGAACCGCCCACTACGTCAGCCCCGAGCAGACCCGCGGTCAGGACCTCGGCCCCACCTCGGATATCTACTCGCTGGGCGTCGTGATGTATGAGTGCGCCACCGGCCGCGTTCCCTTTGACGGTGACGACGCTATCTCGGTCGCACTCAAGCAGGTCAACGAGCTGCCTATTCCGCCGAGCCAGATCAACTCCGGTGTCGACGCCGACCTTGAGCGCATCATCCTCAAGTGCATGGAGAAGGACCCGGCAAACCGCTTCCAGACCGCCGACGAGCTGCGTCAGGTGCTCAACAGCTACCTGTCGGGCCGTGCCGTCAACGTCTCGGAGCCCACGCGCATCATCGGTGCCCCCGGTGAGCTGGGCGCCACCAAGACTCGCGAGCTTTCCGATCAGACGCGCGCCATGGTGCGTCCCGTCTCGGGCGTGAGCGGCCAGAATACCGCCCGTAGCTCGGTTTCGGGCTCCACCGGCTCCTACGAGGTCGAAAAGCCCAAATCCAACAAGAACAAGATCATCGCCGCCATGGTGGCAGCCGTTGCCGTCATCGGCATCGTGGTGGCCTTTGCCACAGGACTCTTTGGCGGCGAGCAGGTCACCGTGCCCGACGTGCTGGGCAAGGACCAGCAGACTGCCGTCGAGCTGATCAAGGAAGCCGGCCTCGAGGTCGGCACCATCGACCAAAGCTACAATGACGATGTCGACGAGGGCAAGGTCGCCGAGCAGACGCCCAACGGCAACACCAAGAAGACCAAGGGCACCAAGGTGAACCTGGTAATCTCCAAGGGCCCCAAGCCCTCCGAGAAGGTTGAGGTTCCCAAGCTTGTCGGCCTGACCAAAGACCAGGCCGAGGCCGCGCTGGCAAGCGTTGGCCTGAAGGGCAACGCCTCCGAGGAGGCCAACGAGGCCGATGAGGGCCAGGTCTTTGAGCAGGGCACCGAAGCCGGTAAGGAAGTCGCGAAGGGCACGACCATCTCGTACAAGGTCTCGAGCGGCCCAGATACCACGTCCGTCCCCGACCTGACCGACATGACCGAGGCCCAGGCGCGCAACGCCCTCGATATGGCAGGCTTTGGCGTCGACGTGAGCTACCAGGAGAACGACTCGGTTACCGAGGGCACCGTGATCAGCTGGAACCCCAGCGGCAAGCAGAAGCCCGGCGCCACGATTACCGTCGTCATTGCCAAGAAGTCCGGCAAGGCCACCGTCCCAGGCAACCTGTACGGCAAGAGCATTTCCGCCGCCGTTACCGCGCTCAACAACGCCGGTTTCTATAACATCGGCTTCTGCGATCAGAACGGCAATCCCGTGAGCGGTAACGAGGATGCCACCGTTACGGGCGTCTCCCCCACCGGCAAGCAGTCCACCGACAGCACGATCACGCTAACAGTCGCACTTTCTGGCTCGGGTTCGGGCTCTGGCTCGGGCACGGGTGACGATTCCGGTACGACCAACTAGTCGCCACCCCACCGTTCATCACGGCTCTCGCCGCAAACATATTCGCTCACAGGCGCCCGCTTGCTCCCCCAGCAAGCGGGCGCTTCGCTTTTGACATGGCATTGAATCAGAACCACCCTTAAAAAGGGTGGTTTGCTCTTAGGGTATAACCCACGGGCCCCGGGCTCGCGTCTAAAGGCGCGGGCCCGGACTTCGTCCAGGCCTAGTGCATCTTGACCCGTGGCGCGCCGGTCGAACCGGCGGGA
>DBFVZT010000050.1:0-15798 GCA_048486575.1 Collinsella sp.
CGCCCCGTCGGGCAGGGCCTCGAGGAGCCGGTCGAGCATCCTGTGCTGCTGGGCGAGGTCCGGCGAGGTCGATATGTCGCTCGCCACGATCTCCTTCGTGCAGAAGTCGAGCACCGGGGCCCAGTAGGCCTTGGCGCCGGCCACCTTGAACTCGGTGACGTCGGTGCCGAGCTTCTGCCACGGCCCCTCGGCGCCGAAGTCCCTCGCGATGACGTTCTCGAACGTGCTCCCCACGAGCCCCCTGTAGGAGCTGTACCGGCGGCGGGAGCCCCGGCGGCGTATCCCGCACCGGATGCCCATCTCGCGCATCATCTTGAGCACGGTCTTGTCGGCCACGACCGCGCCCAGCTCGGCGCGCAGGCACATGGCTATCTGCCGGTGCCCGCAGCCGTTGGCGGTGCGCGAGAATATCTCGGCCGCGGCGTCGCGCAGCTCGGGCCGGGTCGGCCTCCGCGGGTGCGCCAGCGCGTAGTAGTAGGTCGACCTCCTGAGCCCCGAGCACTCCAGCAGGTGGCGCAGGGAGTGCCCCTCCGCGCGCAGCGCCCTCACCGCCTCGGCCGCCGCCCTGGTCAGAGCCCGTCCCGCTCGACCAGGGCGCGCAATTTTTTTAGGTAGGCGACCTCGGCCTCGAGCCTGCGGCAGCGCTCCTCGAGCTCCTGCTCGCGGGTGCGGGCCCGGGGTTTCGACCTCGACCCCCTCGGTCTGCCCTTCGGGCGGGGCCGCAGCGCCTCGGCGCCGCCCTCGCGGTAGAGCCTGCACCAGCGCTCCAGCGGGGACTTCGACCTGATCCCGAACTCGGCCATGGCGTCGGTCTTCGCCATCCCGCCGTCGACCACGGCCGACGCCGCGGCGACCCTCTGCTCGAATGTGTACCTGGATTGTTTCCCGCCCATGGACAGCAGCGCCTCGCTTCCGAACGCCCGGTATACCCACTGCCATTCTCTCACGGTCTCGCGGGGGACGGACAGGGCCTCGGCCGCCGGTTTGCAGCCGACGCCGGCGTCGAAGAGCTCGACGGCCCGCCTCCTGGACTCCAGGTCGTGCTTCACCCTGAGGTCTATACTCATGGAAAACCTCCCATTTCCCGATGTCCAAGAAATGGGAGGCAGTTCACTGTCCCCATTGTGGTGGTTTGAGTGCTTTACAGGTCGCGGTAGTCGATGAGGCGAAGATCGTCCTGGGCCTCGAGCCACGTCCGCAGCTCGGGATCGATCAGCGCATCGACCTCCTTGGTACGATCGGTCGTAAGCGAGCTACTCTCGAGGATAAAACGATCGAGATAGCCCGGATGGCAGACAAAGACGACCGTCTCGTCATCGGACATCTCACGAACCGTCTGCATGATTGCTTCCTTGGGCTCGTAGCCCGGCTCCATCGAGCGCATCACCATGCGCAAATCGGTGTCTCCGCAATGCACCACGGCCGTGGGGTCGAAGCTCGCCTTTTGCTCCCTAAGCCCCAGCTCCTGTGCCACCACCGAAATCGCGCGGTTGAGGTTTTTGCTCATAACGGCGTGTGCCTCAAAGTAATCAGGCTCGCGCCCCACGATCTCGACAAAGCGGTCATGCTGCGCGCGAATCTCAATGCAGGCCTCGTCAAAGTCGATCAGTTCCTCGCCACGCTTAAAGTGCTCGCGGAAGGTACGGCTGCTATGGAACTCGCCGTTGTCGTCGAGCAGGCTTGGAATGAGTGCCGGATCGGCACACGGTTTGCCCAGGCACACGTTGGTATGCTGGCCCACCGCAATGCCGGCATCGGCCACGAGCGACCAACCGCGCTCTGCCTCGGGCATATTGGGCATAAGGCCCGCCGAGCGCACCAAACCCTCGTTGACGCTTCGGGCAATCCCCAGGTCAACGGCATACGAATAACCGATATCGTCGGCACGAATAAGCAGTTGTTTCATAACGACTCCAATCTATGGAAAAGGGCACTTGGAGAGTAGCCAAGTGCCCTGGGTAATTATCCCACCTAAACAGATGTCTTAAGCCTTAGCGACAGCAGCATCCTCCTCGAGCTGCTCCTTGGTAAAACCAAAGAGGTAGGCGATGGCAGCGGCGGAAATAAACGCAACGCCCGAAGCAACGCAGCCCCAAACGAGGTTGGCCGTTCCGCCGGCAACAAATCCGGTAATAGCCAGAATATTCGTTGCGCCCAAAACATACGTCGTCACGTTCGTGAGGGCCGCGACCAGGCCGCCGATAGCACCGCCGGCAACCATGGCGCCCAGGCAGCGGGTGTACTTAAAGCCGCAGCCATACAGCGCAGGCTCCGTCACGCCACCGACGATACCGGAAAGGGAAAAGCCGAGCATAGCGCCCTTCTCGTCGGTCTCCTTAAGGCGCAGGAAGGCACCAAAGGCCATGCCCCACGTGGCGAACTGAGCAATACCGCCTGCAACCATAACGCAGGAGTCAGAGCCCAGCGTAAGCAGCTGAACAATACCAAGGGTAATCAAAACCTGGTGCATACCGGTCATGACCAGGAACTCCCAAAGCGCGGCGATAGCCACCAGGGAAACGATGGTTAGGATACCGCCGGTGTTGCCGAGACCGAACATGAAGTTGCCGACCACGCTGCCCAGGATGGAGCCGATCGGAGCCAGAGCGCACAGCGAAACGGGAACCATGACGGCCAAGGTGCACACAGGCACAAACACCGTGGAGAGCATGTCGGGAATGACCTTCTTCATGAACTTCTCGACGACCATGAGCACCGGCATGGACAGGACCATGGGGAGCACGGTGGCAGAATAGTTGTTCAGCTGAGCCGGAAGCACGCCGTAGACCAGAGTGGTCGTTGCACCCGAATCTGCTGCAGCGTTAACGAGCGTCATAAACTCGGGGGCAATGAGCACACCGCCGAGCATCATGCCGAGCGGCTGGCTGCAGCCGAGCTGTTTGGCAGCGGCCCAACCCAGGTAAATGGGCAGGAAATAGTAACCTGCGTTGTAGATCCAGTTATAGAAGAAGTTGTAGATATCGGAATCGGCAGCCCAAATACCGAGCATGCCGTCGCCGCAAATCACGGCGATGGTACGGAACATGGCGGCGCCCATGATGATCGGAATCGTCATGACCATCGTCTTGGACAGGTAGTTGAGGACCTTCTTGCCCGCAGTCTTGAGCGTCAGCGGCTCCTTGGTGCCGTCATCGAGATTCTCGTCGATGGAGCCTTCACCCTTAACTCCCAGCGCAATGGCGGCGTCATAGACCTTCGGCACGTTCTGGCCGATGATGACCTGATACTGGCCGCCAGACCACTGGGCACCCAGTACGCCCTTGATCTTCTTAACTTCATCGTCATTGGGGATGGACTGATCCTTGAGGTTCAGACGCAGGCGAGTCATGCAGTGCGTCGCGTTCGTCACATTGGAGGCGCCGCCGACGGCAGCAAGCACGTCCTCGGCAATCTTCTTGTTATCGACAGCCATGTCGAATCCCTTCTCTTCCAACTAAAAGCCCGTGGGACTTCACCGCGCCAAGGCACACGATTCCGCTCGCGCCTGCGCAGCGCGCGATGCCCGTTGGCAAGAGATTTCATTGCATGTGATTCCTGGGTGGATCGACATGAAAAAAGCCCCGCGCACAACCGACAGAGACCCAATACGGACCTCGGCAGAATCGGTAGTGCCTCTCGGAGCTGCGCCGTGAGTAACACCCAACACACGGCGAGTATATGCGGTGAACGCGTTCGCTGCGGCTCAGATTACTGACAAACGGTAGCAAAGAGCCCGCGAACGGTTGCCGAGACAGATTTGAAACGCTTAGTCGCCCCTACTAGTTATCTGCATTTGAAGGAGCCACGCGATTCACATGCATGATCAGGTAGACAAGCTCTTCTTGCGCCAACGCCTCGCCAAAGGTCTCCTGAATCAGCTCGTCGACACGATGGGCACAACGCGATGCCGCCGGATACTGCTCCACGAGCACGTCGTAGAGACCGGAATTCTCGGTATCGATGGGCTCTTTCTTTGCCACGCGGTCGAGCAGATAGCGTACATGAGTGGCAAAGCGGGTAAAGGCGAACGACGTACGATCGACCGTCACGCCGAGCTCTTCCTGAATAATTGCGACCGTCATGTCGAGCAGGCACTCCTCCTGCTGCTCGGCAAGTACGCGCCGCTCGCTTGGCTTAACTGCCGCGTTGATAATCGACATGGCGATACCCGCGGCCTCGCTCTTGGGCATGCGGACGGCAAAGGTTTTCTTAATACCGCGAACAGCCAGCTCGCCTAAGCGATATTCGATGGGGTGCAACTGTTCCAGATCGCGCTCGAGCGGCAACGATACCACCATGTGCTCACGAGCGCGCTTAATGGCAAACTGAATATGGTCGGCCAACGTAATGGGCAGATTGGGACTCAATTCGTACGAGAGCTGCCCGGTTGCGATATCTGCCAGCTGAGCAGAAAACTCCAGCACCTCGGGATCAACCTCGTCGATAAACGCCAGGTACTTTGAATCGACGCCGTAAAAGGTGCGGGTGATGACATCCAGGTCGACCTCGTGGGGCATATCGCCAAAGCCGATACCGCGACCCAACGCGATAAGCTGACGCCCCGCACCATCTTCGCAGATGGCAGCGTTGTGGTTAATGCGCTGGATAGCCCTCATGGAATCATCGCTCCTATTAAAACGCGCCGCGCAGACCATCCGCGCGGCGCGTTCATTCTACCTGCACTTCCAATTACAGTCCAAAGAAGCTCAAGATCTGGTCTCGGTTTACGGGCTTGTAGCCATTGGCGTCGAGGCCCACATCGTAGCGGTAGATGGGGCGTTCGCGATCACGGTTGCGCGTGTTGGTGCGGTCTCCCCTGCTGTGGATATGTCCGTGCAGCATAATGGCGCCACGCGCTTTGCCGTTCCAACTGAGCATGGGGTAATGGCTCAAAACCAGGCGATGTCCCTTGGCATAGCCGGGGGCAATTTCCAGGTAATCGCGCACGTCATCCCAAATGTGCGGTGCGTCCGGATCTTCCCAATCGCCGTCATGGTTACCGCGGATGAGCGTCACGTTTTGACAGGCAATACGCTCGCGTAGGTTCACGGCCTCCGCCATGGGCAGCCGATACGTAAAATCGCCAAGAATATAGAGGCGGTCGTCCGCAGCAACGCACTCGTTAATGGCGTCAATAACCTTGCGGTTCATCTCCTCGACCGAGGCGAACGGCCGATCCATATCGTGCAAGATATTCGTATCGCCCAAGTGCAAGTCGGCGGTAAACCACATCATCGTCTGTGTCCTCATTTCGCAACGCGTCTAACACGTGCCTAGTATACAGACGCTTGGGCGCGGCGGTTACCCAAAGAGCCCGCCAAACAGTCCACGGCGGCGCTTGTCATTCTTTTTCGATGCGTCGCATTGCGCGTTCTTATCCTTCCGCTTTTTACGATCCTGCTCCAGCTCATCGTCATCGAGCAGCAGATCCCACTCAAATGGATCATCCGTCAGATCAAACAGGTCGTCGTCATCAAACATGACAGCCTCCCCTAGCGGCTAGCGGGCATCCGCCACATAAAGGCCAACGCGCACCTGATGCCAGGGGCTGCGCTCGGGCGCAACCTGCTGCACGCGGGCTTCAAACACATCTTCGTGCCCGTAATACATCATCACGGACAGCGGGCCAACCTCGTTTCCCGGAACATAGCCGAGCTTGATCTTGCCGAAATAGATCGCGACCGCCTCGGGATCGTGGGGATTATCGCGCTCGGCACACAGTGTCAGTTTATCGCCCGCTTTCAGATCGCCCAGAACCAATGCGCCGTCGGCATACTGAAATCCAGCGATGTGAAACGATAAAAGAACACGTGAAGGCTCGTACATGGCAGCTCCTCTAACGGCCGGAATAACCGGCACTTAACCTTATTGAGAAGTCTACGAACTCGTGCGGACACAAATAGACCAACCCGGGTCTTTTCGACCGTTTGTCGCAACGCTTGCATGCCAGAGCGCTTGCAGATAAGATAGGAGCACGGATGGCACCCGTGGCAGCGGGTCTTGCCAACTCCGATACACGTTTACATCGTGAGAAGTGGCCGTCTTCGCTTACGCGGGGGCGGCTATTTCGTTCGGCCGATAAACAGGCCGAGTTCGATAGCCGCGATTAACAACGCCAATAACGAAATAACATCGCTTACGCTCATACCAATTCCCTTCTAAAGGGAGTTGGCCCATCCGTACCCCGTGGCAGTAGTCTAACGCAAATGGCGGGCAATAGGAACACCTGTTCGTATTGCCCGCGCCTTTTTCTAGTGCACAAACATGCGCACGAACTTGTGCTTCCAGCTTGCGTAGGGCGCATAGCGGAACGGCACGTCCAGCCAGGTTGCCTTGCTCACGATGCTCTTCTTGTGGCTAAACGCATCGAAGCTTTCACGGCCATGGTACTGTCCCATGCCGCTTGCGCCCATGCCGCCAAAGCCCATATGGCTCGTAGCCAGATGCATGATCGTGTCGTTAACGCAGCCGCCGCCAAAGGGCACGTAGCGCACAAAGCGCTGCTGCACCGCGCGGTCCCGGCTAAAGATGTACAGGGCCAGCGGCGTCGGACGCTCCATAATAAACGCCTCGGCCTCGTCTAGACCTTCAAACGTCAGCACCGGCAAGATGGGGCCGAAAATCTCCTCCTGCATCACGGCATCCTCGGGCGTCACGCCGTCCAGGATCGTCGGCTCAATCTTGAGCGAGGCCTCGCGTGCCGCACCTCCCAGCACAACCTTGTCGGGATCGATCAGCCCGCGCACGCGCGCGAAATGCTTGGCGTTGACGATATGGCCGTAGTCCTCGTTGTCGAGCGGGTGCTCGCCAAACATGCGGCGGACTTCCTCCTTGATGAGGCCCAATAGCTCGTCGTGCACGCGCGCGTCAACCAGCAGATAGTCGGGCGCCACGCAGGTCTGGCCCACGTTGAGCCACTTACCAAAGGCGATACGCCGCGCCGCGACCTTCAGATTTGCGGAGGCGTCCACGATGCAGGGGCTCTTGCCACCCAGCTCAAGCGTCACGGGCGTGAGATTTTTGCTCGCGTGCTCCATGACAAGCTTGCCGACCGGAACGCTGCCGGTAAAGAAGATTTTGTCCCAGCGCTCATCGAGCAGCGCCTCGTTCTCGGCACGGCCGCCCTCGACGACCGTCACCAGGCGCGGATTAAACGCTTCCTCGCAAATCTGCTTGAGCACCGCGCTCGAGGCCGGCGCATAGGCGCTCGGCTTGATGACCACCGTGTTGCCTGCAGCGAGCGCACCGGCGAGCGGCTCCAGCGTCAACAGAAACGGATAGTTCCAAGGCGCCATGATCAGCGTCACACCATAGGGCACCGGTTGCGTTTTGCACACGCTAATGGCGTTGGCAAGGTCACATGGACGCGGGCGTGCACGGCTCCATCGGGCCACATGCGCAATCTGATGGCGAATCTCGGAAAGCGACGTGCCGATCTCGCACATATACGCCTCGTCATGCGACTTGCCCAAATCGGTCTTGAGCGCATGGGCGATATCGTCCTCGTGCGCCCGAACCGCATCGCGCAGACGCACGAGCGCGCGGCGGCGAGCGTCGACATCAAACGTGGCATGCGTCTTAAAATAGGCACGCTGACCGCTAACGATGCGCGCGATTTCCTCGGTGTTCATAGACCCTCCTAGTTCTCGTCCTCAAACATACCACCCGCGACGACCTCGTACATATGCTCGAGCTCCAAACGGTCCATCAAAAGCGGGACAGGGTACAGCGGATTAGCTTCGGCATCGGCATGGGCCGCCATTTGCGGAATATCGGAGCGGCGAATACCCGAGATATATTTGGGGATCCCCAAGGCCTCGTTCATGCGATCGACCCAATCGATAAAAGCCTCGGCGGCCAAGCCGTCCTGTGCGTTAGCCGGCGCAATGCCCGCCATGCGAGCAAGATCGGCAAGCTTGGGAACTGCAGTTTCGCCATAAGCGCGCAGCATGTGCGGCAGGATAATGGCGTTGGCCAAACCGTGCGGAATGCCGTATTGGCCGCCCAGACTGTGCGCGATGGCATGCACGTATCCGACATAGGAGCGCGTAAATGCGACGCCCGCCTTATACGCCGCCGAAAGCATATTGCGGCGCGCACGAATGTTGTCGCCATGCTCATAGGCCTCGAGCAAATTGTCGTGGATGAGCTGAACCGCCTGGCGCGCCATCTTGCGCGTGTAAGGCGTGGTGCTGCGGCCGATAAACGCCTCGACGGCATGCGTCAGGGCATCCATACCCGTCTGCCCCGTAATGGACGCCGGCAGTCCACGCGTAAACTCGGGGTCGTGCACCGCAAAGCGCGGAATGAGCACAAAGTCATTGATGGGGTACTTATAGTGCGTCTCGTCATCGGTAATCACCGCCGCGAGCGTGACTTCGCTTCCCGTGCCGGCGGTAGTGGGAACCGCGATAAGCAGCGGCAGGAGACGGTGGACACGCAACAGGCCGCGCATCTTGTTGATGGGCTTGTTTGGCTGCGCAATGCGCGCGCCCACGCCCTTGGCGCAGTCCATAGCCGAACCGCCACCAAAGCCGATAATGGCCCGGCAGTCGTTCTCGCGATACAGTGCCGCCGCTTCCTCCACATTCGAGACCGTGGGGTTCGCACGCGTTTCGGCATAGACCGTAACGCCGATCCCCTTGGACGCGAGCGCGCGCTCGAGCGGCGCCGTGAGCCCCAAACGGGCAATGCCAGGGTCTGTCACGATGAGCACACGCTGAATCGAACGCTTTTGAAGCACCGCGGGCACATCCTCGGCATGCTCCAAAATACGCGGCTCGGTATAGGGCAGGATCGGCAATGCGATGCGAAAAACCGTCTGATATGTTCGGCACCAGGCGCGACGGGCTAGATGCATAAAGGAAACTCCTTCATTTGTTGATGGGTCAACATTTGCTCGACCGATTGTACTCATCGCGGAACGCAAGCGACCCATTAATCGTTAATCAATCAACATCTTCATATTGTTCGGGGCCATCGCGCTCATCTGCCGGTGTTAATCTTTCAGAGTCCATCAGACGCGCATCTACCGCAAAGGAGGCATCAAGATGCACGACATCTGGAACCCCTGGCATGGCTGCACGCGCGTCAGCGAGGGATGCGACAACTGCTACATGTATTACATGGACGGACAACGCGGTATCGACCCCTCCGTGATTAGCAAAAGCAAGTCGGGCTTTACCTATCCCCTCCAACGCCGCCGGGACGGCAGCTACAAAGTTCGCGCCGGCGAGCTTATCCGCATCTGCATGACGAGCGACTTCCTGTTGCCCGAGGCCGATCCCTGGCGACCAGAAGTATGGGACATCATTCGCCAGAGGCCCGATGTAAAGTTCTTTATTCTGACCAAACGTCCCGAGCGTTTTAGCGAATGCCTTCCCGGCGACTGGGGCGATGGCTGGCGAAACGTCATGCTCAACGTAACCTGCGAGAACCAGCGCCGGGCAGATGAGCGGATTCCCCTCCTGCTCGCCACGCCCGCAGCACACCGCGGCATCATGTGCGCGCCATTTATCGGAAGTGTGTCGGTCGAGAAAGCCGCCCCCGGCAGCCTTGGAAAGCCCGATGGGATCGAGCAGGTCATCGCAGGCGGAGAAAACTACGCGGGAGCACGCCCCTGCCATTACGAATGGGTGCGCCAGCTGTATGCCGAATGCGTGGCGGCAGATGCAACGTTCGCTTTCATCGAAACCGGAAGCACCTTCGTTAAGGACGGGCAAACCTATCACCTTCGTGGCAAAAATCTGCAAAGCGAGCAGGCATGGAAATCAGGCCTCCAGCACCGCGGCAGCCAAATCGAATGGGACCTAAGGGACCCGCTCGGCTTGGAAATCCCCAGCTCGGAGCTTTGGGATCCACCGTATTATGTGTGGTGCGAAACCTGCGGAAGCAAGTTCATCTGCAACGGCTGCGTCCGCTGCGGGCTATGCGGGCGCTGTTAGAAGACAGCATCAAAATTGTTTTATTAAAAATCATTCCTAATAGGCTTCACATTTGGTTGCATTTATGGATAATAGAACTCGTCAAGACGCACGTCCGGAGAGGGCCCTTACGGGACCGGACAAGCGCCCCATCGCCATCGATCGAAAGGATCGAATCATGAAGTTTGTTTGCCCCGTTTGCGGTTATGTGGAAGAGTTCGACGGCGATCAGCTGCCCGAGGACTTCAAGTGCCCCCAGTGCGGCGTTCCCGGTTCTCGTTTCCTGAAGCAGGAGGAGGGCCAGCTCGAGTGGGCTGCCGAGCACGTCGTGGGCGTCGCCAAGATGGAGGGCGTCTCCGAGGACATCGTTGCCGACCTGCGCGCCAACTTTGAGGGCGAGTGCTCCGAGGTCGGTATGTACCTGGCCATGGCTCGCGTCGCCCATCGCGAGGGTTATCCCGAGATCGGCCTGTACTGGGAGAAGGCTGCCCACGAGGAGGCCGAGCACGCCGCCAAGTTCGCTGAGCTCCTGGGCGAGGTCGTGACCGACTCCACCAAGAAGAACCTCGAAATGCGCGTTGAGGCCGAGAACGGCGCCACCGCCGGCAAGACCGATCTTGCCAAGCGCGCCAAGGCCGCTGGCCTCGATGCCATCCACGACACCGTGCACGAGATGGCTCGCGACGAGGCTCGCCACGGCAAGGCTTTCGCCGGCCTGCTCAAGCGTTACTTTGGCTAAGCCAGCAGCCTGAGAGATAATCTCTAGCTCGAAGAAGGCCCGGACCGTATTGGTTCGGGCCTTTTTGTGTCTCGAGGACTCGTTAACGCCCTGAAATAGAGCTATCTTCGGCATCGGTCTCTCGTCAAAAACTAAGTGAGTAGACTTTTCGAAACTTGCCGAGCAGACCATCCGTATTGCTTTATAAAGTCGCAGGTAAATGACTTGTTTCAAAACGGCCTGGTCGCCAAAGTGCCAAAAGCCTACTCACTTAGAACCGCAGCCGTCCACGATCGAGCTGTTTTGTGTCTAACGGGCATCTTTCCGTCAATTACTCCCAATTTTGTCCAGTCAACGAATAGTTCAGACCGGAGTAATGTCTCAGCCCTTTGCTCATCTGAGCTTTTATCACGATATTCAGCATCGAGCATCCTGCATACGGCCTTAACGATCGCGTGGAATCTACCCTCATCGGATATCTGTCTGTGTGTCAGGAGAAGTACATCGTAGCCCATGGCCTGAAGGGCCGTCATGCGGTCAGCGTCACGCAAGCCATCCCCTGCGCATCCGTGCGAGGCCTTTCCCTGACATTCAATGGCCACCTGTCGCCTGCCGTCCGGCGAAGAAAGAAGTAGGTCGATATATACACGGGACTTTCCCACAATCGCTCGAGCACTTGTGCTTAACGTCACTTCGACATTGAGCTCTATACCGCAAAACCCTTCGCCTCCCAGGGATCGCGGCAGTGCAAGTAGCAAATACGCCTCGACCTCAAAAGGCGACGCGGCACCCAATGGAACGAGTTGCGATACCGCCATAAATCTATTGCCGTAACGCACCCCGCAAACATCTGAACAAAAACGGTCAAGGTCTCCGCCCAAAACCAAAGCGTCTCGACGCCATAAATTTGAGGCGGTGCCGTCCTCGGACGGGCAGCGCACCCAACCGAACGTTGTCGAAATCGCGCCCGAATCAATTGCACGCGAAAGCTCCGCCTCAAGTGCCGCCAGCAGGGCACACACTGCAAACAAGCCACACATCTCCGCCAATACCAAAAGAAGCTGAAGATCCGTCAGATGCCGCGACATGATGAATGTCGTCAGTAGAGGAGACGTAACCAAAAACCCATGCTCCGTTTCCAGCACGGATTCCCTGGGGAGCTCACCAAGAAACAGCCGCTGCCTAATGCTGGCAGGACAAGTCCGTTTGTTTCTCGTCCGAACCAATGTATACAACGGGAAACCGAGCGCGACCGCAGCTGTCGGGTTGCGGGCGAGATCATATCGCTGCCGGTCTTCTTCCGGTCGTGGAAGCGGCGGACACAAAGCGCGGACTTGAGGAGGCAAACGCCAGTACCTAAAAGCCGATATGTCACAAAGTAGATCCTTCATAGGCACAGGAAAACACGAATTTCAACCCAGTCAGTCACGCATTGGCGCGAACGCACCAAAAATGGCGCCGAACGGACTGCCAAGTTTTCAACAGCCCTCCCCAACTGGCCAAAAGCTTGCCAAGAGCTGGACGAAACCCTGTTGAAAACCCCATTTTTTTCTCATGTAGAAGCTTTGCGCGGCAAGTGAGTAGACTTTTTTGAATATCCCGAGCAGGCCGGTCATCCTGCTTTTCAAAACCGCAGGTAGATAGCTTGCTACAAAACTGCCTGCTCGCCAAAGTGCCAAAAGTCTACTCACTTAGATTGCAGAGTGCCCCCATTAGCTGTACTTCCAAGGCGTTAAGCGCTTTTGGACCCAAATCGTCATACTGGACAAGAATTTTAGTTGAGTCTTCAGGGGCAGACGCACCATCGGCACACCAAAAACAGTCACTGATATCGATAAATGGGATATTCGAGCGCGTGAGAGCCTGCGCAAAAGAGCTTCCGCCCGTTCTACGCTCCGCAACCACGGTGCAGTAAAGGCCCGCGTCTGCGTGTTCGATCGAGACTTCCCCTGCCGGAAATACCTTGCGCACAAGCGCCATCAGGCCATCACGCGCCTCGCGAGCACGAACGCGCACGCGGTTCACATGTCGCTCGTAATCACCCGATTCCAGTAAACGCGCCAAAGCAACCTGGTCAACAGAGCTCACCGACGAGGCGTAAAAACCAAGGTTGCGCCTAAACCGCTCCATTAGCTCATCGGGCAACACCATGTACGCTAGACGCAACGCCGATGACAGGCTCTTCGAAAACGTGTTGGTGTAAATAACCGACTGGGCGGCATCGATCGATGCGAGCGCAGGAATCGGCTTGCCGGCAAGGCGAAACTCACAATCAAAGTCATCTTCGATGAGATATCGACCTGGTCGCTCGGCGGCCCAGCTCAGAAGCGCATAGCGACGCGCAATGCTCGTCACAAGGCCGGTCGGATACTGATGGGACGGCATCAGATGAAGGACATCGGTCCCGCTTTTCTGCAGAGTGCTCAAGTCCACGCCCTCATCATCCAACGGGATATGTCGAACTTTGCAGCCCATAGCCTGATAGATGCGCGTCAGACGCAAATAGCCCGGGTCCTCAACGGCATACACCTTGTCAGCGCCAAGCAACTGAACCAACATAGTATCGAGCAGCTGGGCGCCCGCACCGATAACGATGTTGTTGGGGTCGGCATTCATACCCCTTGTCCCGCGCAGATGGTGAGCAATTGCGCGTCGCAGCCGAGCGGTGCCCTGCGCCGGTGCGGGCGAAAAGATTTCGCGCTCGTCTTCGGATGCCAGCGTCGCCCGTAGCGCGCTTTGCCAAAGCCGCGCCGCCTCCAAAGCGGAAGGAGAAAGCGCATCGAATCGCTCGACCTGTCCGTTGACATCATGCACGCTGGGGCCCACAGAGACGGCATCTCGGTCGATGCCCTCCGAAGCCAAAGGCAAAACCGGTGCATCCGGAAGCTTGCAAGCGTAGTAGCCACGCCGCGGCTTTGAGCAAATATAGCCCTCGGCAAGTAACTGGCTATATGCATTCTCGATAGTAATGACACTGATTCCCAGATGACTGGCAAAGGCGCGCTTAGACGGCAGATGCTCCCCCGCCGCAATACGGCCAGCAACAATATCATCTCGAATTTGCTGGTAAACATACTCATAGAGCGATGCCTCGCCACGTTTTTCCAAATTGTAGTCAAGCATGAGTTTGCCACCTGACCTTATCGAGCTGTTCAACCTGGTATTAGGCTGACCTTATTATTATCTCGAAAACTGAGTATTTTGCCATACCCAGCTCCCCGATAGGATGTTCCGTCAAGCAATGCACATGCCAACCAAGGGAGCAACCATGGCAGAACAGACCAGCAAGGCCGATCGCGTCAAACTCAATCGCGAACTCGCGCAGATGCTCAAGGGCGGCGTCATCATGGACGTCACTACACCCGAGCAGGCGCGCATCGCCGAGGAGGCAGGCGCCTGCGCCGTCATGGCACTCGAACGCATCCCGGCCGACATCCGCGCCGCAGGCGGCGTCTCGCGCATGAGCGACCCCAAGATGATCAAGGGCATCCAAGAGGCCGTCTCCATCCCCGTTATGGCCAAGTGCCGCATCGGTCACATTGTCGAGGCGCAGGTCCTGCAGGCTATCGAGATCGATTACATCGACGAGTCCGAGGTTCTCTCCCCTGCCGATGACGTCTATCACATCGACAAGACCCAGTTTGACGTGCCGTTTGTCTGCGGCGCCCGCGATCTGGGCGAGGCGCTGCGCCGTGTTGCCGAGGGCGCCACGATGATTCGCACCAAGGGTGAGCCGGGTACGGGCGACGTCGTTCAGGCCGTGCGTCACATGCGCAAAATCCAAAAGCAGATCCGCGACGTTGTTGCCCTGCGCGACGACGAGCTCTTTGAGGCAGCCAAGCAACTGCAGGTTCCGGTCGAGCTGGTGCGCGAGGTCCATGCCACGGGAAAGCTTCCCGTCGTGAACTTTGCCGCCGGCGGCGTAGCGACCCCCGCCGACGCCGCGCTTATGATGCAGTTGGGCGCCGAAGGCGTCTTTGTCGGCTCGGGCATCTTTAAGAGCGGCGACCCCGCCAAGCGCGCCGGCGCCATCGTCAAGGCCGTGGCAAACTTCACCGACGCCAAACTCATCGCCGAGCTTTCGGAGGACCTGGGCGAGGCCATGGTCGGCATCAACGCCGACGAGATCGAAATCATCATGGAGGAGCGCGGGCGCTAGTCCAGCAGAAAGGATCGCACATGAGCGATTATGCAGACCAAACGGTCGCCGTGCTGGCGGTCCAAGGTGCTTTTGCCGAGCACGAGGCAAGACTATCCGAGCTGGGCGCACGTTGTATTGAGCTGAGGCAGGCGGCCGATTTGAAGCAGGACTTTGACCGTCTGGTACTTCCCGGCGGCGAGTCTACCGTTCAAGGGAAGCTGCTTGATGAGCTGGGCATGCTCGAGGAGCTTCGCACCCACATTGTTGAAGGCATGCCCGTCCTTGGCACCTGCGCCGGCTTGATTCTATTGGCGCGCGATCTTGCCGCACACGACGATAAGGGAACGCCGCGCCTAGCAACCATGAACGTACTCGTTGAGCGCAACGCTTATGGCAGACAGCTCGGCAGTTTTCGCACCAAGGGCCAGGTGTCCGGCATCGACGGTGAAGTGCCATTAACATTTATCCGTGCACCCCGCATCGTCGAAGTGCACGGCAATGCCAAGGCCTTAGCGAAAGTCGACGGCCGCATCGTCGCCGCCCGTCAGGGCAACCAGCTCGGCGTAACCTTCCACCCCGAGCTCGACGACGACACGCGCCTCCACGAACTGTTCCTACAAATGTAGGCATCGAAATCAACAAACGAAACGAGAGTGGATAATCTCCCACTTTAAGCTTGGATGCAGGCTCAAACCGGGAGATTATCCACTCTCATGCTATGCAATCGTTGGGGACGTTCTTAAACGACTACTCAAACAAGAACGTCCCCAACGACTACATTGCGATAGACGGCCACGTTTACCCAGATAAAACCGACCAAAATAAACCTGTCCCTTTTTGGCAGGTTTGAATCAAGGCAACGCCGATGTTTTGGTACCGACAGACACTATGACCCAATCCGAGGGCACTAAAAAGATAGGAGCCCCCGCTCGTGGCCGCGGGTCGGGGCTGCGACAATGATGTTGAAGTGCCATAGGCGCAGCCGCGCCGCAACGAGGTTGGGAGGCTCCCATGCC
>DBFVZT010000051.1:0-5141 GCA_048486575.1 Collinsella sp.
GTCCCTTTGTCACATCGCATACCAATCGCTTGTGTTGCGCACTTAGGCGAAGGTGATCTCGCCGGTCTCGCAGTCCATATCGGCGATACGGGCCAGGCTCTCGACGCGGAAGCCGCGCTCGCGGAGCTTATCGCCACCGCCCTGGAAGCCCTTCTCCACCGCAATGCCAATACCGGATACCTCGGCACCCGCAGCCTCGCAGATCTTGATAAGACCCTCGAGCGCGCAGCCGTTGGCCAGGAAGTCGTCGATAATCAGGACCTTGTCGCCCTCGGACAGGAAGCGCTTGCCAACGATGACCGGGTACTCCTTCTGCTTGGTAAAGGAGTAGATGGTCGTGGCATACTGCTCGCCGTCGAGGTTGATGGACTGCGCCTTCTTGGCAAAGACAACCGGCACGCCGCCAAAATGCTGGGCCGCGATGCAAGCCATGCCAATGCCCGAAGCCTCGATCGTCAGGATCTTGTTGATCTCGACGCCCTCGAACAGATGGGCCCACTCGGCGCCCATGTGGTCGAACAACTCAACGTCGCACTGGTGGTTGAGGAAGGCATCAACCTTAAGGACGTTACCGGCCTTTACGATGCCGTCATGGCGAATACGATCCTCAAGCTCCTGCATGGCGCAACCCCTTCTCGCGGCAACGATACCGCGCGATTAATAAACGTTGTTCGATAGTCTACCACGGACCGACCCCCGCCCGTCCCACAAGCCGCATCGCACCATAAAGCCGCAAGACAAGTAGATAGGCCCGATTCGTGGCAAGCCTGCCTCCACAAGCTAATGGCGGGCGCGCACCCTCACCAAACGCACCATGGCGAGCGCAAAGCCCACAGCGGCCACAGCCATCAACACATAGAACACCGAGCGAAAGCCGAACAAAAACACATCCGGACGTCCTGCAACGAAACTGGTCACGGCCTCGCCCATCGCCACGCTCATCTGCCCATACAGGATATGCGACGCCGCCGTAATGCCCACTGCCATACCCGCATAGCGCGCCAGGCTACCCAGACTGCCAGCAAAGCCGAGCGCTTCGCGCGGAGCCGAGCCCATGTACAGCGAGTTATTGGGGCTCTGGAAAATCGACGTACCGCACGACATAAACGCGACGCAGCACACGATTACAGGGATGGAAGAGCGCTCGTCGAGCGTGCTTACCGCAAAGAGACCGCACACGTACACGCCCAGGCCGACCGCCGTGGGACCCTCGCAGCCAACACGGTCCGAAACCGTTCCCGAAAGCGGGCCGATAAAGGCATTCACCATCGGCAACGCCAAAAAGAGCAATCCGGAAATGTCGGAACCAAAGCCGTGGGCGTCCTGAAAATAGAACGGCAGGATAAACTCAGATGCGCCAATACCAACGAACACGATGAGCATGCAGGCAAGGTTAATGGTGAAGGCCGAATTTGCAAAGCAGCGACGAGCAGCCTCGATCAGGGACATGGGGCGCTCGCCGGCCTCCGGCTTAACATGCGGCAGCGTGTAGAGCCCCACGATAAACGAGATGACGCCAATGGGCAGGTTGATGAGGAAGATGCTCTCCCAGGGAAAGCTTGCCACCAGCATGCCGCCCAGCACGGGGCCACACATCATGCCGAGGGCCACGAAGGTCGCGAGAATACCCATGGCACTACCGCGCTCGCGCGCCGGAAACGACTCGGTGATGATACCCATGTTGTTAGCCATGGCCGCCGCGCAGCCGACGCCCTGCACAATGCGTGCCAGAATAAGAACTTCGAGCGAACTCGAAAGGCCGCAAAGCAGCGAGCCGGCCGTAAAAACGATTATGCCCAGCTGGAATACGCCCACCTTGCCGCGCACGTCGCCCAAGCGGCCAAACGGCAGCATAGCCACGCATGTCGCAAGCAGGTACACCGAGCTCACCAGCTGGATGCGGTCGAGGCCCACGCCCAGCTCCTTTTGCATCACGGGCAACGCCACGGTCACGACGGTCGAATCCAGACACGACATAAACGTCATGATGAGCACGGTAAACAGAATCGCCCATTTGTTCTTGCCATGGGTATCGCCCTCAAGGGCAATGTGCTCGCGGCGCAGCTGCTCTGCAGTTTTCTCCATATCCATCCTTTCGAGTGGTGCAACGCAAAAACGGGGCCCCAATCGCCTGCGAACAGTCGCGATTGGGGTCCCGCCTACGGAATCGGAACTATATGTCACCGGAACCCCAAGAGGCTCCGTCGCTTCATACGAGAAGCTAGCCTAGCACTGCTCGAGCGCCTGCTCAAGGTCGGCAATCAGATCGGCCGTGTCCTCGAGGCCGCACGACAGGCGCACCATGTCGGCGGAGATGCCGCAGGCGATGAGCTCCTCATCGTTCATCTGACGGTGCGTGGCGTTAGCGGGATGCAGGCAGCAGGTGCGAGCATCGGCCACATGCGTGGCGATCTGGGCGAGTTTAAGGCTCTTCATAAAGGTCTCGGCCGCCGCGCGACCACCGTTAAAGCCAAAGCTCACGACGCCGCAGGTACCGTTGGGCATGTACTTCTGAGCCAGGTCATAGTACTTATCGCCCTCCAGGCCCGGATAGCTCACGAAGCGTACCTTGGGATGGCTCTGCAGGAACTTGGCAACGGCCAGGCCGTTCTCACAATGACGCGGCATGCGTACATGCAGGCTCTCGAGCGAGCTGTTCAGGAAGAAGGCCGCCTGCGGGTTCTGCATGGGGCCGAGGTCGCGCATGAGCTGCGCGGTGGCCTTGGTAATGAAGGCACCCTCGCGACCGAACTTCTCGGCATACGTCACGCCGTGGTAGCTCTCGTCGGGCGTGGTGAGACCCGGGAACTTATCCGCATGGGCCATCCAGTCAAACTGGCCGTGGTCAACGATCACGCCGCCCAGGTAGGCAGCATGTCCATCCATGTACTTGGTGGTGGAGTGCGTAACGATGTCGGCGCCCCACTCAAAGGGACGGCACATCACGGGCGTCGGGAAGGTGTTGTCGACCATCAGCGGCACGCCGTGGTCATGCGCGGCCTTGGCAAAGCGCTCAATATCGAGCACGGCAAGGGCGGGGTTTGCGATCGTCTCGCCAAAGACGAGCTTGGTGTTGGGCTGAAAGGCGGCCTCCAGCTCCTCATCGGTGCAGTCGGGGGCGACAAACGTGCAAGTCACGCCCATGCGGCCCATGGTGTGGGCGAGCAGGTTATACGTACCGCCGTAGATAGCAGAGCTCGCGACCACGTGATCACCGGCACCGGCCACGTTAAAGATCGCGAGGAAGTTCGCGGCCATGCCCGAACTCGTGAGCATCGCAGCGGTGCCGCCCTCCATCTCGCAGATCTTGGCGGCAACCAGATCGCACGTGGGATTCTGCAGACGGCTGTAGAAGTAGCCCGACTCCTCCAGGTCAAACAGCTTGCCCATGTGCTCGGACGTGTCGTATTTCCACGTGGTGGACTGGTAGATGGGCACCTGGCGCGGCTCCGCATCGCCCGGATGATAGCCGCCCTGAACGCACGTGGTACCGATAGTCTGCTCGCTCATATCCAACTCCCTTACTTGGGTTTTGTTTTTATTCGGTTCACGATACCGCTACCCCGCACCCCTCTCAACCCATCCCGCCGATAGGTTATGGGACAAATTAATCAGGTTTATTTGTCCTAAATCTTAAGAAAGTGTTCGATGGCGAAAAACAATGAGATATGCACTGCGGTCTCGATAAGCGAATGCGCCGGCAAGGGTACCATAGGCGGGTACACCATGAACAAGGAGACAACGATGAAGCAGATCGATACCACCCAGCTCAACACTGCCGCCTGCCAGGCTCAGGCTGCCGAGTACCACGCCCGCGGCTTTAACTGCGCCCAGGCTGTCGCTTGCACGCTCGCGCCCGCTGTGGGGCTCGACCCCCAGATCGCCTTTACCCTCACCGAGGGCTTTGGCGCCGGCATGGGCGGCATGACCGAGACCTGCGGCGCCATCTCGGGCGCCGTGGCCATCATGGGCTTTGTGATGAGCGACGGTATGGAGAACCCCAAGACCAAGGGCCAGACCTACAAGCTGTCGCGCGAGATTGCCAAGCGCTTTGGCGAGAAGAACACCACGACCGTCTGCGGCACGCTCAAAGGCGTCGGATCGGACCAGGGTCCGCTCCGCAGCTGCCCCGGCTGCATCGACGACGCCGTCGACATCGCCTGCGATGTGCTAAAGCAGCTCGCCGAGTAAACGGCGACAACATAAAACGACGGCCGGCGCGCTTGGGATCCGTCCAAAAGCACGCCGGCCGTCGTCGTTAGAACTCGGCAAATTCGGGAGCGCCGACCTCAATCTCCTCGCGCCCCGCCATAAGCTCGCGCATCTTAACGCAAAACGGCTCCTGCTCCCCCGCCTTAAACACCAAATGAATCGTCACGGCATCCGCGTACTCGGTATCCGAAACCTTGGCACCGGAATCCTGGGCCAAGCGAAGCACCTGCTCATACTGCGGATAGGCCACATGCACGTCAACAGGCACGACACTCGTCATCTCGACGATCTGCCCGGCCTCCTGAGCCGCGGCCACCGCCGCCTGCGTCGCCGCGGTATAGGCGCGTACCAAGCCACCGGGCCCCAACAACGTACCACCAAAATAGCGTGTCACTACGCAGCAAACATTTTTGAGCTCCGCACCGCGCAACACCTCGAGCGTCGGCATACCGCTCGTGCGGCTCGGCTCGCCATCATCGCTCTGGCGCTCGCGTCCATCGACCAAAATCCACGCGGGAACATTATGCCGAGCGTCATAATGACGCTTGCGAACCATCTCGATAAAGGCATTCGCCTCATCCTCGGACTCAATATGGACCAGCTGAGCAATAAACCGACTCTTGCGGTCAACAAACTCGCCCGAAGCCTCAATATTCGATTGCAGAGTAAAATAGCTGTCCAACAAAGCCCCTCAACAAAACTAAGCGCGGCAACAAACAGCCTCAATAATACGATAACCCTAGTAAAAAGAATGGCAACGCCGATGATTCCGTCAACGAAAGCGAGAACCCCTTGATTATCGACTTCATCCGAACACCTCCCACATTCATCCGTACATGTACGGATGAATGTGGGAACCCGATACCCTGAGGGCCGGACCGGCCGGCCCCGGAAGATCGGAGGACGGCATGTCCGGAAAGAGGAAGAAG
>DBFVZT010000052.1:0-36399 GCA_048486575.1 Collinsella sp.
TAATTAAGTTTATCGCGAGTTCCGCACGCAAAGGAAAGCACTTAATGTGCTTTCCGTCTTGCGCAGGACTGTAGAGCAGGAAACTTAATTACGCGCCGCTCCCCGCCCACGCCGGGCAACCTCTCCCTTGTACTTTATCAAGGTAGAGTGTATGATTCTGGACGTTACACGACTCACTTTACTTAACTAAAGTGCCATCAAGGGGGAATACCATGAACACCGATATGTCTCGTCGTCAGTTTGTTGGTCTAGCCGGCTCGCTCGCCACGGTGCTTGGCCTTGGTCTTGTCGGTTGCGGCGGTGGTGCCGGCAAGGGCTCCGCTGCTGGCTCTGCCGCGGCCAAGGATGTGAAGGGTGCTGCGGAGTCCAAGAAGCTCGTGGTGGGCTTCGATAAGTCCTATCCTCCGTACGGCTTTGTGGGCGACGATGGCGAGTACACCGGCTTTGATCTCGATCTGGCCAAGGCTGTTGCCGATAAGCAGGGCTGGGAGGTCAAATACGAGGCCATCGACTGGGACGCCAAGGATGCGCTGCTTAACTCGGGCGCCATCAACTGCATCTGGAACGGCTTTACCATGGAGGGCCGTGAGGACGACTACACGTTCTCCGAGCCGTACATGCTCAACGAGCAGGTGCTGGTGGTCAAGAAGGATGCGGGCATCAAGGGCTGGGACGATCTTGCCGGCAAGACTGTGATTACCCAGACTGATTCCGCTGCGCAGGACGTGCTTGAGGGTGACCAGAAGGATCTGGCAGCGACGTTTGCCACGCTCGACACGATCGGCGAGTACAACACGGCCTTTATGCAGCTCGAGAGCGGCGCGGTCGATGCCGTGGCGTGCGACCTTTCGATTGCCCAGTATCAGCTTGCCGCCAAGCCCGATGCCTATACGCAGCTTGATGAGCCGCTGTCCAGCGAGCACTACGCCGTTGGCTTTAAGAAGGGCGACACCAAGTCGGCCGATGCTGTAGCCGAGTCGCTCAAGGCGCTCTACGAGGACGGCACGGTCAAGGACCTCTGCGATAAATATTCAAGCTATGGTTTGTCTTTCGATAATTGGGTGCTCAAGTAATGTCTATTCAGGTCATGATGCAGATGCTTGGCCAGGGATTCTTGGTCAGTTTGCAGCTGTTTGTGCTGACGCTGCTCGGGTCGATTCCGCTGGGAATTCCCGTGGCGTTTATGCGCATGAGCAAAATCGCGCCGCTTCGCTGGATTGCGCGCATCTATATCTCGGTCATGCGCGGTACGCCGCTCATGCTGCAGATGTTTGCCATCTACTTTGCCCCGTACTACGTGTTTGGCATTTCGCTCACGCCCGATTCCAAGTGGACGGCGTGCGTCGTGGCGTTCATCATCAACTACGCCGGTTACTTTGCCGAGATCTATCGCTCGGGCTTGCAGTCCATTCCGCGCGGTCAATACGAGGCTGCCGAGGTGCTGGGCTATTCGCGCGTGCAGACGTTTCTGTATATCGTGATGCCGCAGGTCGCCAAGCGTATTCTGCCGGCGATGGGCAACGAGATCATCACGCTGGTCAAGGACACGTCGCTGGCGTTTGCCATTGGCGTGGGCGAGATGTTCTCGACCGCCAAGGCCCTGGTTGCCTCGCAGGTGAGCATGGTACCGTTTGCGATTGCGGCGCTGATCTACTGGGTTTTCAACTTCGTGGTCGAGATGCTGTTGGGCGCCGCCGAAAAGAAGCTGGACTATTATCATGACTAACTCGGTGATGAAAATCGAAAGCGCTCGCAAGGCGTTTGGCGGCAATGAGGTGCTCAAGGATATCTCGCTCGAGGTCAAGCGTGGCGAGGTCGTGGCGATTATCGGGCCTTCGGGTGGCGGCAAGTCCACGCTGCTGCGGTGTGCCACGCTGCTCGAGACACTCGGCGGAGGCTCGCTCTCGTTTGGTGACCTTGCCGTTGCGACGGATGCGGGTTCGGGCGCAGTCTATGCGAAGGGCGATGTGCCCAAGCGGGCACGCTCGCGATTCGGCCTGGTGTTCCAGAATTACAACCTGTTCCCGCACTATACCGTGATGAAAAACATCATCGACGCGCCGATCCGCGTGCTTAAGCGCCCGCGCGAACAGGCGGAAGCTCGTGCGCGCGAGTTGATCGCGCAGATGGGGCTTACGGGCAACGAGAACAAGGTTCCGTGTGAGCTTTCGGGCGGTCAGCAACAGCGTGTGAGTATCGCCCGCGCCTTGGCGCTCGACCCGGAGATCCTGTTCTTTGACGAGCCGACCTCGGCGCTCGATCCCGAGCTGACGGCCGAGGTGCTGCGTGTCATTAAAGACCTTGCCGCGCAGAATATGACGATGGTGATTGTGACCCACGCAATGCAGTTTGCGCGCGATGTTGCCGACCGCGTGGTCTTTATGGATGGCGGCCGCATTGTCGAGGAGGGTCCTGCCGAGCAGGTCATCGACCATCCGCGTGAGCAGCGCACCCGTGAGTTCTTGAGCCGTATCGAGGGATAGGCTCAGGTATTTACTCAACTATTAATTAAGGCGAAGCCGCCGCAGGTCTTACGGTCTGTGGCGGCTTTTTGTTTGCATCGACGGGGTTCAATAATCGCCTCACAAGCTTGTCTCTTCCTCTCGCCGCCTGTATTCATACGTGCGCCGAAAGGTATGCATGGACGGTCGCCCGTGAGGGTAGGGTGGTGGCATAGGACATTTGGAGGGTGAGTCGGCTCGGCTGCCGACCATGCTGCTCCCGGGATGGCACCGACCGCGAACTCTCCCCGTTGGCGTCGCGCATTGCGCGCGGCCCTGCAAGGAGGTCATCATGGGTGCTCCCAAGACCGGTAACGTAAGGAACGTGGTGCTCGTAGGCCAAGGCGGGGTGGGCAAGACTTCACTCGCCGAGGCCATGCTCCACCTTTCCGGCAAGACCGCCCGCCTGGGCGGCCACGACGGCACCAAGCCCACGCTCGACTATGACCCCGAAGAGGTCAAGCGTGCATTTTCCATCTCGACGACCATCGCGCCGATCGACTGGAAGGGCGCGCGCATCAATGTGCTCGATGCCCCGTGCTACCCCGATTTTATCGGCGACGCCTTTGCCGCGATGAGCGTCTGCGAGACGGCTCTGTTTGTGGTCGACGCCGAGGCCGGCCCACAGCCTACGACGGTTAAGCTCTGGTATGCCGCCGAGGACCTGCGTCTGGCGCGTGCGGTGTTCGTAAACCGCCTGTCGCGCTCCGAGGCCAGCTTTGCGACCACGATGGACCTGCTGCAAGAGCGCTTTGGCACGCGCCTGGGCGCCGTGACCCTTCCCTGGGGCGAGGGCGAGGACTTTGACGGCATCATCGACCTGGTGCGCATGAAGGCGCGCCATTGCAACGGCACCGAAGCCGTTGAGTCGGAGATTCCCGAGGAGTATCGTGCCCAGGCCGAGGAGGCCCATGACCATCTGTGCGAGTTGGTGGCCGAGGCCGACGATGAGCTGATGATGAAGTACCTGGAAGGCGAGGAGACGCTGACGCAGGAGGAGCTTGAGGGCCTGCTGTCGAAGGCGATCGCCGAGCGCATCTTTGTGCCGGTCTTTGCGGGCGATTGCATTAAGGAGCAGGGCGTCAACTCGCTGATGGACGACATCGCGACGTACTTTCCGGCGCCGACCGACTACGGCGAGATGCCGCTCATCGACGGTGATTCGCTCAAAATCTCGAGCGACGATGACCGTCCGGTGGCGTTTGTGTTTAAGACCCTGGCCGATCCGCAGCAGGGTCGCATCAGCTTTATCAAGGTGCTGACGGGTACGCTTGAGCCGGGTCTTGAGCTGATCAACGCGCGTACCCGCAAGGGCGACCGTCTGGCTCACCTGTATGTGATGTGCGGCCGCGATATGACCGAGGTCGGTCACGCCTATGCCGGCGACATCATCGTGGCGCCCAAGCTGGCTGCCGAGACGGGCGACACGCTCTCGATTACCGGTAAGGTCGAGGCCGCGGCGTTTAAGTTCCCCAACTCGCAGTACCGCATTGCCATCGAGGCCGAGAATCGCGGCGACGAAGAGAAGCTCTACACGTTTATCGAGAAGGCCTGCAAGGCCGATCCGACCATGAGCATCGACCGCGACGAGGAGACCGGCCAGACCATTATCTCCGCCGTTGGTGAGGCGCAGGTTTCGGTGCTGCTCAACCGTTTGGAGGATCGCACCAAAGTCGTGGCCAAGAGCGTGCCGATCCGCATTCCGTACCGCGAGACCATTCGCCGTACGGCAAGTGCCCAGGGCCGCCATAAGAAGCAGACCGGCGGCGCCGGTCAGTACGGCGACTGCTGGCTGCGCGTGGAGCCGCTCATTGGGCCCGACGGCACGAGCGATGGCTATGAGTTTGTGGACGAGGTCGTGGGCGGCCGTATTCCGCGCTCGCTGATCCCCGCCGTGGACAAGGGTGTCCAGGAGACCATGAAGGACGGCATCATTGCCGGCTACCCGCTCACGGGCATTCGCGTGGCTGTGTACGACGGCTCGTATCACAGCGTCGACTCCAACGAGATGGCGTTCCGCGCGGCAGCTCGCATCGGCCTGCGCAAGGCATGTGCCGATGCCGACCCGGTGGTGCTGGAGCCCATCGAGGAAATCACGGTGACCATCCCCGAGAGCTACGCCGGCGCTGTGATGGGCGACATCTCGGCATCGCGCGGTCGCGTGACGGGCATGGAGACCGATGAGCGCGGCGATACCGTGGTTATTGCCCAGGCGCCGCTGGCAGAGCTGACGGATTATTCGACGCGCCTGCGCTCTATCACGCGCGGCACGGGTGACTTTACCATGAAGCCCGCAGGCTATGAGCAGGTGCCTTATGACGTTCAGGCCAAGCTGGTCGAGCGCTATGAGGAGGGCCGCGCCAAGTAGCACGTGATTTTGTCTGCAATGTAGGTGCTGACGAAAGGGCCGCCCTGGGTAACCGGGGCGGCTCTTTTTGATTCCTTGGGGGCGGAGGAAAACGGATCATTTAGGCTTTGGGGCAGCTTGGTCGGTCCTAGTCTCCCGAGGCCTGATTGCGGCCGGTGGTGTAGTCGATCTGCACGTGCGGCTGCAGGTTGTAGCAATATACGTGGAAGCAGAGGGTCTTGCCGTGGTCCTCGACCGATTGCGCCTCAAGGCGCATGCCACGGCAGACAAGTTCCTCTTCGTTATACATAGGCGTGACGCGGTAGAGCACATGGTTGCCCGTATCGCGAATATAGTTGAGAATCTGCTCTTCAAACGGCAGCATGCCCGTCTCGTTGAGATAGCGCGTGCCGGTGAGGAGATTCTTGCGGTTGGCGTTTTCGCCGCAGAGCGACCAGGCGATAAGGTGGCAGCGGTTGTAGAGGCTCTGGCCCGGAATAAAGTCGTAGCGCTGCTGGTGCCAACCGGCAGGATGGATGCGCGAGATATCGCCGCGCTTTCCCTGTCCGAGCGACTCGGGGCCTACACAGGCGAGCGCCTTGCGAGTGCGACCCAGGCTGTCGAGCTTGGAGAATTTCTTAAAGCAGCCCTCTTCGGTGGCGCGATCGTATTCATCGAGTGTGAATGACGGCGTGCCGAGCGGGTGCGTGCTGTCGGCGCGAAGGGCAACGTAGGGGTTGCCGGCGTAGTCGGGAATGCTGCTGAGATAAACACCGCGGGCGCGGTTGAGGTCGGGGTTTTCGACCTCGTCGATGGGGGTGGCGGCACTGCCCGCGGAAACGTCGTCATCGGTGTCGGTCGCGGCGGAATCGGAGCCATCGCCGGAGTCCTGGCTGTTTTGAGGGTCCGCCGCGCTCGCCGTTCCCGATTCGAGCCGAGCGACCAGGTCTGCCTCGTCGTCGGTGCGGCTGGGACTCTCGTTTTGTTTTTCGGCCAGAGCCGCCGCCTGCTCATCGCCTTGCGGCGACAGCAACTTGGGCGCTCCGTCGAGCGATCCCGTAAACAGCGCAAACCCCAGCACCACGGCGGTGCCGATGGAAAGTGCTTGCTTGTAGGCGGGCTTGCGCGACATTGAGGCTCCTGGATGGACGGTTGGGAATCTACCAGTCTAGCAGGAGCCGGCAAGGGCCGTTCTGTCGAACAAATACTTAAGATTTGAGACAAACGCTACTGATTCATTTGTCCCGCGGTCTAGATCGAGGTGGAGTCGAGCCAGTTGAGCTTGCACTCGAGAATGCGCTGCTCGCCGGGTTCGCTGCTTCCGTCAAGTAGGGCGAGCAGCATCTCGGCTGCTTCGCGACCTTCTTGGTCGACGGGCTCGATGATGGTGGAGACGGTCGGTGTGGTGAGATTAGTCCAGTCTTCGCAGTTGAGTCCCAAAAGGCCGATTTGCTGCGGAAGCAGATGGGCCATTGGCTGGAGGGCCTTGTAGACACGGGGAAGTGCCCACTGATTTTGCACGAAGATAAGGGTTCGCTTGGCGGGATTGAACTTGAATTTAAAGTATTCAGTGAGCTCGTTGATTGACGGCTTGTTGTGATCGATGGGAATCGCTTTGTAGAGCTGCCCGTTCGCTGCCAGCGCCTCGGCATACCCCTGAAAACGCTCCATGCGGGTGCGCATTTCGGTCATGTTGGCGGCAATGGAAAAGAAATCTTCGTAGCCGGCGTCGAGGAGTGCCTGTGTGGCGTTGTACACGCCGTCGTAAAGGTTGGTTTTGATCCAGCTGGTACCTGGGCTATAGATGGCCGCATCGAAAAAGACGACCGGCTTGCCGGCGCGTCTAATGCGGTCATGCACGGCTTTGAAGTTTGCCGTGGGCTGGATGATAAAGCCATCGACGCCCAGCGAGAGCATCTTGTCGACGTACATGAGCTCGGTCTCGGGGTTAAAGTTGCTCGTGCAAACGACCGTCTGGTAGCCCGCGGGGAGCATGACCTGCTCCATGCCATTGAGAACGAGCCCCGCCCATTTGTTGGTGTTATCCAAAATGATGATGGCAATGACGTGGGTTTGCTTGCCGGTGAGCGTCTGCGCTTGGGCGTTGGGAACGTATCCGAGTTCCTTAATGACGCGCGCGATTTTGTTCTGCGTCTTCTCGCTAAGCTTTTCTCGTTTGTCGTTGAGGTAATACGAGACGCTTGCCGTCGAGGTTCCCGCCTCTCGAGCGACGTCTGCGATCGTAACGCGCTGTTTTGCCACAGCGACTCCTTCCGACAGATGAGCATTTTCCAACATGATGACTTTGAGTCTTGGTGAAGGATACGCTTCGGTGAGCGGCTTTTTCCTTTCATATGAGTATGCAACAAATGCGGCATACGGGTGGGGTCGAAATTTGTGACCGGCATGCGCATCTGCCGTCTACCGAGAAAATCAAATACTTCTTGACTTTTGAAATCGAGGGCAAAATCGCAGGATTCATTTTTGGTTAAACGCATAACTAAATCGCATAACCAACGCTCTGACCTGCGCGTTTACCGAAATAAGCTGGCATTAAGAAAAACGAGCACCTATATTGTTCTTGTCGAAAAGACAGCAAGTCCAAACGGCAGGGGATGCTCCGGAGGCCTCCGCAAACGGTGTCTTGCGCACGCAACTCTATGAAAAGAGGGAAGCAATGAAGATCGTAGGCGTTGCCGCCTGTACTGTGGGTATCGCCCACACGTATATGGCCCAGAAGGCGATTCAGGATGAATGCGCCGCCCGTGGCATCGAGTGCAAGGTCGAGGCTCAGGGTGGCCTGGGTATCGAGAATGAGCTCACGCAGGAAGACGTGGACCCCGCCGACCTGGTCCTGGAGTCCGTCGACGTGGGTGTCGAGAACGAGGACCGTTTTGAGCAGAAGATGGCCGAGGGCAAGTTCCTGAAGGTCGGCACCTCTGATGTAATCGCCGATCCGGTAAAGATCATCGACCAGGCCATTGAGATCATCAAGGCGACGGGTGGCGCCGTTGACGCGCCCAAGGCCGAGGCCAAGGCAGAGAAGAAGGCCGTCTCCGCTGCCCCGCAGGCCCCGACACCGGCGTCCAAGCAGTCTATCTTTGCCGATCCTGGCAAGACGCTGCTCAATGCATTCAATACCGGCGTTTCCTATTTTATCCCCATCGTCGTTATCGGCGGCGTGTTTCTTGCCTTCTCGCTGGCATCCGGTACCGCCGGCGCCAACGGCATGGAGGTTACGAACCCGCTGATGGTGAGCCTTAACACCATCGGCATGGCCGGCATCTCCATGATGATCCCGGTGCTTGCGGCATACATCTCCTACTCGATGGCCGGCAAGCCCGCGCTCGCCCCCGGTTTTGTCCTGGGCTACCTGGTCAATAACGCAGTCGTTACCCCTAACGGCAACAGCGTTTCGACCGGCTTCTTGGGCGCCATGATCATGGCGGTCATCTGCGGCTACTTTGTCCGCTGGATGAAGACCTGGAAGGTCAACAACACCATCCAGACCATCATGCCCATCCTGATCATCCCGATTCTGACCTCGCTTGTCCTGGGCATGGCCTATATCTACATCCTGGCCACGCCGCTTGGCTTTGTGATGGACTGGCTCACCGGCGTGCTCGGCAGCCTGCAGGGCGGTTCCGCAGTTGTCCTGGGTCTGGTCATTGGCGTTATGACCGCCTTCGATATGGGTGGCCCCATCAACAAGACCGCCTCGACCTTCACCATGGCCATCATGGCCTCCGGTATCTACGGTCCTAACGGTATGTTCCGCGTCGCCGTCGCCGTTCCCCCGATCGCCTGTGGCCTCGCTGCGCTCATCGCCAAGAACAAGTTCGATGACGCTGACCGCCAGATGGGCATCTCCGCGCTGTTCATGGGCTGCATCGGTATTACCGAGGGCGCTATCCCCTTCGCGGTCAAGGACCTCGGTCACACCCTGCCCGGCATTTGCATCGGCTCTGCCGTGGGTGCGGCACTTGCCGCCTTCCAGGGCATCGACTGCTACGTCCCGCACGGTGGCTTTATCGTCGCCCTTGCCACCAACAACGTCGCGCTGTTCTGCCTGGACATCGTGATTGGCGCCGTGGTCGCCGCTGCAATCCTGATTGCCATGAAGCCCACGCTCGATAAGCAGGCCAAGTAAACCTTTAAGGACTCCGGTTGTGCGGAGGGATGGATTTGACTCCGCACAACCGCCCCTACACAACAAAATCCATCCGTACTGATAGGGCCCACATCTGGGTCCCAGGGAACTTTTGTCAAAAATCCTCTGGAGAAGGAGAACAAAATGTCCAACCTCACCATCCGTCAGGCCGTTCAGGGCATGCTCAAGCTGCAGGATAGCGGCGATCACGCAACCATGGTCGGCATTGGCCCCATGAGCCCCAACCTGATTCAGGCCGTGTTCGAGCTTGCCAAGGACGAGGATTTCCCGCCCATGTTTATCGCCAGCCGCAACCAGGTCGATATGGACGAGATGGGCGCCGGCTACGTCAACGGTTGGGACCAGACGCGCTTTGCCGCCGACATCAAGAAGGTTGCCGACGAGGTGGGTTACACCGGTCCGTACTACCTGTGCCGCGATCACGGCGGTCCGTGGCAGCGCGACGAGGAGCGTAACGCCCACCTGCCCGAGGACGAGGCCATGGAGCTCGCCCGCAAGTCCTTCGTCGCCGACATGGAGGCGGGCTTTGACCTGCTGATGGTCGACCCCACCAAGGACCCCTATCAGATCGGCAAGGTTATTCCGCTCGACGTGGTGCTTCGCCGCACGATCGATCTTATCGACTACCTTGAGCAGTACCGTCGCGAGCATAACCTGCCCGAGGTCGCCTATGAGGTCGGTACCGAGGAGACCAATGGCGGCTTGACCTCTACCGATAAGTACGAGGAGTTCATTTCTCAGCTGCAGCCCGAGCTCGAGAAGCGCGGCTGCCCCATGCCCACCTTTATCGTCGGCCAGACCGGCACCCTTACCCGCTGGACGGAGCAGGTCGGTCACTACAACTTCAAGAACGCCCGCGAGCTTGCCGATATGGCCAAGCGCTATGGCGTGGGCCTGAAGGAGCACAACGCCGACTATCTGGACGACGCGACGCTGCTCGAGCACATCCCGGCACACGTGACCGCCTCCAACGTCGCTCCGCAGTATGGCACCGAGGAGACCCGCGCCTACCTCAAGCTCTGCGCCACCGAGCAGATCCTGGTCGACAACGGTCTGTGCGATGACCCCTCCGACCTGTATCACACGCTGCTGGTCAAGGCTATCAAGACCGAGCGCTGGCGCAAGTGGATGACTGGCGACGACGTCAACCTGCAGGTCGATGACATCCTTGCCGACGATGAGCTCAGCCTGAAGATCCTGGATGTCTCCGGCCACTATGCGTTCAACGATCCCGAGGTCAAGGAGCAGGTCGAGAAGCTCTATCGCAACCTCGCTGCCCAGGACATCGACGGCAAGCGCTTTGTGATCGAGCACATCAAGCGCCCGATCAAGCAGTACGTCGTCGGTCTTAACCTCAAGGGCGTCACGAGCCGCATCGAGAAGGCTCTCGAGGACTAAGTAGCTTTTCCTACACGACGCCGGGCCTGGGGCATGTCCCAGCCGCAGGCCCGGCACATAGGACAAAGGGACATCCCCTTTGTCCTATTTTTTGAGTTTTGGATTCCTTCGAAGGAGTTTGCACCATGAAGTTCTTTATCGATACTGCCAATCTGGACGAGATCGCCGAGGCCAAGAGCTGGGGCTGCCTGGCCGGTGTTACCACCAACCCGTCCCTGTACGCCAAGACCGGCGGCAAGCTTGCCGACTTTGAGCCGCATATGCTCAAGATTGCCGAGCTCTGCGAGGGCCTGCCCGTTTCCGCCGAGTCTACCGCTACCACTGCCGAGGGTATGATCGAGGAGGGCAAGCGCCTTGCCGCCCTCGCCCCCAACATCGTGGTCAAGCTTCCCGTGTGCGAGGCCGGCCTTGCCGCCTGCCGTGCACTGGCCGATGCTGGCGTGCGCGTCAACATGACGCTCGTCTTCTCGCCGACGCAGGCCCTTATGGCCGCCAATGCCGGTGCTCGCTACATCAGCCCGTTTGTCGGTCGTTTCGATGACATCGCCGAGGACGGTATCTCGCAGCTCGACAACGTCGTGACCTGCATTAAGAACTACGACTGGACGGGCAAGAACGTCGACGACACCGTCGAGATCATCACCGCCTCGGTTCGTACGCCCAACCACGTGACCCAGGCCGCGCTACTCGGTGCCGATATTGCGACCGTGCCCATGGCCGCTCTCAAGAAGTGCCTGCATCATCCGCTGACCGACCAGGGCCTCGCCTCTTTTGAGGCTGACTGGCAGAAGGTCGTCGCTCAGGCTTAACGAGTGGATTGCCCCGGCATCGCGTCATCCGGTGCCGGGGTTGTTCTCAAGAGAGGAATTCGTATGACCAACCAGGAGCTGGCGAAGGTCGCCAATGAGGTCAGGAAGGGTGTCGTGACTGCGGTTCACGCGGCCAAGTCGGGACACCCGGGTGGATCGCTCGGTGCTGCCGACATCATGACGTATCTGTACTTTGAGGAAATGAATATCGATCCTGCCGACCCTCACAAGGCCGATCGCGATCGCTTTGTGCTCTCCAAGGGTCACGCGGCGCCGGGCCTGTATTCGGTGTTGGCAAATCGCGGCTATTTTCCCGTCGAAGAGCTCGAGACGCTCCGTCATATTGGCAGCCGACTGCAGGGCCATCCCAACATGAACGACGCCCCTGGCATCGATATGTCCACCGGATCGCTCGGTCAGGGCATCTCTGCTGCAGTTGGAATGGCGCTTGCCGCTAAGCACTGGGGCGACGGCTACCGTGTCTACACGTTGCTGGGCGACGGTGAGTGCGAGGAAGGCCAGGTGTGGGAGGCGGCCATGTTCGCCGGCAACCATGCGCTCGACAATCTTGTTGCCGTCGTCGACCACAACGGCTTGCAGATTGACGGCACGATCGATGAAGTCAACTCGGCCATGCCGCTCGCTGACAAGTTCCGCGCCTTTAAGTGGCATGTGATCGAGCTCGCCGACGGTAACGACATGGCGCAGATTGCCGCCGCCTTTGCCGAGGCCCGCAAAGTGAGCGACTCGCCCGTGGCCATTATCGCCGAGACGGTGAAGGGCAAGGGCGTCTCCTTTATGGAAAACCAGGTGGGCTGGCACGGCAAGGCACCCAACGATGAACAGTTTGAGCAGGCCATGGCCGAGCTCGCAGCAGCAGGGGAGGAGCTCTAATGGCAGACGTCAAGAAAGTCGCCACGCGCGTTAGCTATGGCGAGGCACTTGTCGAGCTGGGCAATGAGCGCGATGACTTTGTGGTTCTCGATGCCGACCTGGCCGCCGCCACGCAGACCGGTAAGTTTAAGGCTGCGCACCCTGAGCGCTTCTACGACGCCGGCATTGCCGAGAGCAACCTGATGGGTCTTGCCGCCGGCATCGCGACCACGGGCCGCGTTGCTTTTGCGAGCACCTTTGCGATGTTTGCCGCCGGTCGCGCCTACGAGCAGGTCCGCAATTCCATCGGCTACCCGCACCTCAACGTCAAGATTGGCGCTACTCATGCCGGCATTTCGGTGGGCGAGGACGGCGCCACGCACCAGTGCTGCGAGGATATCGCACTCATGCGCACGATTCCGGGTATGACGGTGGTCGTTCCCGCCGACGACGTCGAGGCTCGTGCCTGTGTGCGCGCCGCCTATGAGTTTGAGGGCCCGGTTTACATGCGCTTCGGCCGCCTGGCAACACCGGTCATCAACGACTGCGAGGACTATGAGTTCAAGATTGGTTGCGGCGTGGTCGTGCGCGAGGGGTCCGATGTGACCATCATCGCTTGTGGCCTTATGGTCGCCGAGGCGCTTGAGGCTGCCGAGGCGCTCGCTGCCGATGGCATCGATGCCGAGGTCATCAACATGCATACGATCAAGCCGCTCGACGAACGCCTGGTTGTAGCCAGCGCCAAGAAGACCGGTCGCGTGGTCACTGCCGAGGAGCATTCGATTATCGGCGGTCTTGGCGAGGCCGTTGCCTCGGTGCTAGCGGAGCAGTATCCGGTGCCGATGCGTCGCGTCGGCGTGCGCGATGTGTATGGCGAGTCCGGCCCTGCGGTCGATTTGCTGCACAAGTACGGTTTGGACGCCGACGGCATCGAAGCTGCGGTCAGGTCTGTGTTGTAAGGAAGGTTTCCATGGGATTTGTATCTGCCAACCAAGTGACGATAGGGTATACCGCCGCCTCGCGCGAGGACGCGTTGCATTATCTGTCCGAGCAAGCTGTTGAGCTTGGTTTTGCCGACGACGCGTCTGCTGTAGAGGCGGCTTTTATTGCTCGCGAAAACGAGGCCGAGACTGGCCTCGTCGCCGGGTTTGCTGTTCCGCATGCCAAAAGCGACGCGATTCATACGCCGGGCGTGGCCGTGCTCAAGTTGGCCGAGCCTGTTGAGTGGCCAAGCTTTGATGGTGTGCCCGTTGATGTTGCGCTCGCGCTGTATGTTCCTGCGGGCGAGGCTGGAACCACGCATCTGCGTCTGCTTTCCAAGGCTGCCGTGATGCTGATGGACGCTGGTTTCCGCGACAAAGTGCGCGAAAGCACCGACCCCGCAGAGATTGCCGAGCTTATCAACGCCGGCCTCGAGGGCTAGAACGGGTTCTCCGTTCCATTAATCGATCCTTCTCCAAGGAAAAGGGCCGCGACGCTTCATGCCGCCGCGGCCCTGCTTGCGTTTCCCCAGATAAAACCTACCAAAATAAACCTATAGGTTACGCCGTTTTACAAACGGCGTAACTGCTTGGCACGCCCGAAGCCTGCTCGCTCATTTACGCTCAACCTGGATTAGCTAATTTGGGACGGGGCTTTTTTGACTACCTGGGCAACTGGGCTGGCAAAAGTAGTCAAACCCCGTCCCGAAAAGACCGATTTGATGTCGCGCCACAAAAACGGGCTATCTACTACGTTTAGCCTGCAAGGGTCGACCATACTCGCCATTTCGGAATAATGGCAAGTCGTCTACCTGCGGTTTTAATTTCGTGATTTTCGGTATGGTCGAGGGTGGCCAGCGAAACGTAGTAAATAGGCCCATTTCGTGGCGAGCGGTCCGATTCACGGTTCAAGGCAACCGGCATCGAATGAACATTTGGAAGTTGCGGTGGAATAGTTCCTGAATTGGCCCTTGGGGCCGCAAAACAGGAATTATTTCACCGCAACTTATTGGGGCGTTGCTTATTGATTCATCGCACCGTGGATGTAGGGGGTGACCTCGGGGGAGATGTGGCCGCAGCCTAGGTTGCGTAGGGCGGATTCGATGGCGGCGGGCAGCGGGGTCTTGCCCTTGTCGTCGACGGCGGCACCGCCGAGGGTGGCAATCTTGGCGACATCTGCGGGTGCGGCCTCGATATGCATGCAGCCGCCGACCAGGCGCGCGCGTACCTGTGCCAGATCAAGATCGTGCAGGTAATCCTCGCAGGCGCGAATCAGGGAGACCTTCTCGCGCGTAAGCTCCTCGCCCGTGGGGACGCGCGTGGCAAGACATGCTCCCGCCGGCAGGTTCCAAACGGGATAACCCCATGCGCGCAGCAGCTCGCGCTCTTCGTCCTTGGTAAAGCCGACCTCCATAAGGGGTGAGCGTACGCCGAGCTCTTCTGCCGCACGCATGCCGGGGCGGTAGTCACCGCGATCGCTTGCATTGCTGCCATCGATGACGGTGGGAAAGCCGAGCGACTTGGCGTGGTTGACGATGGCGGTAAAGCCAGCGTGCTTGCAGTGGTAGCAGCGATTGGCATCGTTGCAGGCTACTTGGGGGAGCTGCAACTGATCGACCGAAAGATTGAGCACGGGGAGCTTAAAATGCGCCCCTTCATTGGCTTGTCCATCAACGGACTGCTCAAACGAAGCCTGCTCGGGCGTGCCGATGAGCGGCGTGGTGAGATGGACGAGGAGGGTATTGGTAGGCATGATGCGGGCGCATACGGCGGCCAAAAAGCTGCTGTCAACGCCGCCGGAAAACCCGATAGCCACGCGCCCGTATGCCAAAAGCAGCTGTTCGAGCGCCGATAGCTTGTCTTGAAGCTCCTCTGCGGGTGCCGTGGTGTCTAAAATCATGAAACGTTCCTTATCGTTGAGTACTCGATCGAAAACTATAATCCTAATGCGTTACTTGCCATAAGACTTCTATCTGTGTAACGAAAGTGCAATATGGTATATACGTTATATACAAGTTGCCAAATGCGGTAGAGTTGCAGCAACGCGACAGCGAGAGTCGATGGGGGACCGATATGATCAAGGCTGTTATTTTTGACATGGATGGAACGCTGGTCGATACCGAGCGTTTGGGGATTAAGGCCTGGAAGGCAGGCGCCGCTGAGCTGGGGCTCGCGATTGATGAAGCGCTGATCCATCAGTTTATCGGCCGCACGCTGCCCGATGTCATGGACATCCTTGATGAGCATTACGGCAGCCACGAAACCACCGAGGCGGTCTATGTCCGCCACAAGGAGATTCGCGACGAGATGGTCAAGACCGAACTGGAACTTAAGGCCGGCGCCGCCGAGTGCCTAGACGAGCTGCTGGCTGCGGGCTATCACGTTGGTCTAGCGACGTCGTCGCGCCTCGTTACGGCCGAGCGCAACCTTAAGATGGTTGGCCTCTTTGACAAGTTTGAAACGGTAACGTGTGGCGAGGACGTCGTGCACGGCAAGCCCGACCCCGAGATGTATCTGCTCGCCTGCGAGCGCGCGGGCTTTGCTCCCGAGGAATGTGCCGTGGTCGAGGATTCGCGCAACGGCTGCGTCTCGGGCATTACGGCCGGCTGCCATGTCTTTGCCGTCCCCGATATCGTGCCGCTGCCGCAGGACGTGGTGGATGGCTGCGAGGCCGTGCTCGATACGCTGTTCGATCTGGCGGCGGCGGTCAAGGCCGTGCGCTAGACAATTGCGGCGTTGAAACGAGCAATTGCTTACGTTTGCGCTTAAACAAAAGGGGTCCGGCAATGGTCGGGCCTCTTTTGCTTGAGCGGCGACTTAGCATACTTGCGGGCGTGCTATAGATACGCGCCGAGGTTGATGGCCGTGGCGTCGGTCTGGCTGCTTGCCCGGGTGCTGGCGCGTTCCAGCAGGAACGGACGTACCAGTTCTTGGCGGTTGATATCCTCGGCGGCGACTGCGGTGACGGTACGCACTGCGGAGCCGACACGGATATGCTTGATCTTTGCCGGGGCCTTGTTCTCGATTTGCTCCATCAGCAGTTGGACACCCTTGCGGCCAATCTCGTAGCCCGGGGGCGCTACCGTAGTGAGTGGGACCGATCCGCTCCAAGCGAGCGGGTTGCCGTCGCATCCGGCCACGCGAACCTGCTCGGGGACGGAGATGCCTTTGTCGACCAATGCCGAGATAACGCCCGAGGCCAGCACGTCGGTCAGGCCGACGACAAAATCGGGACGTTCGTCCGCGGGGCGCTCGGCGATTTGGGCACCGATGCCGTAGCCGTCGGCAGCGGTATTCCATTCGCCGGCGTCGATGACTTCGATCTTGATATCGGGGTGCAGGGCGAGCGCCTTATGAATGCCAAGGACGCGCAGGGTGAGTTGCATAAATGCTGCTCGGCCGACGACGACAATATGGTGCGCGCCGCGGGCGATGGCAAGTTCGGCAATGATGCGACCCTGGGCCTCATTGTCGGCCGCTACGTAGTAGCCGGGCTCGGAGCAATGGATGTCCAGATGGACGATCGGCACGGGCATCTTGGTCATGGCGGGGTGCCAGTCGGGGGATGCCATGGGCTGAACCATGACGCCGGACATCTGGGTGCCCATAAAGTAGCGCAGGTAATGGTCCTCGAGAATATCGTCGTTATCGGCGTTGGCGATGAGCAAGTCGTAGCCGTGCTTGCGGGCCTCGTTGTGGGCGCCGCTGGCGATTTGGAGCGAAAAGCCGTGATCGAGACGGGGGAGCACCAGGCCAAAGGACTTGGTGGCGCCGCCCGCGAGCTGACGAGCGCTTTGGTTGGGCAGGTAGCCCAGTCGATTGATGGTTTCATTTATGAGCTTGAGGGTCTCGGGGCGCAGCTTTTCGGGATGGTTGAGTGCGTTGGAAACCGTGCCCAACGAAACCCCGGCTTCGCGCGCGACGTCGCTGATTTTAACCTTTGCCATAGCGGCCCCTTTGATGCGTTTCAAGTACAAGTCAGATTGTAGCATCGCCCGTCCCGAGGGCGTCAAAACCTGCTAATTAGGGACAGGTTTATTTTGGCAGGTTTTATCTGGGCAAACATCGTTGCAAGCGCGACCACCACAATGGGGACAGGTACCTTTGTGGCGGTTTGAGCTGCCCGGGCCTTCAATTGTCTCGATCTGTAACATCTGGACGGCAAAACCGGCTCTACCTGTTACAGATCGAGACATAGTGCAGGGGCTGAATCGTAATGTCTTGATCTGTAACACTAAGCCGGCTTCCGGAGGCCCAGATGTTACAGATCGAGATCTTTCACCGGGGCAGGCCGCCGCCCCGGTCCAAGCAACCATAAAGGCGCCTGTCCCAATCGCGGTGGTTTGGGCATGTGTGCATCGAGTGGTATCCAGTTTAAGATACCACTTCTGGTATATCAGCTTGTGCTTGCGTGAGTACAATACTCGAACGTTATACGTCTCAGCGCCCATGTGCGTGGACGTTTTGCAGTCACGCGGACGAAGGGATTTATCCTATGTGCGGAATTGTCGGCTACACCGGCTCTGATATTGCAAAGAACATCCTGGTCACGGGCCTTAAGCGCATGGAATATCGCGGCTATGACTCCTCGGGTGTCACGCTCGAGGTGGGCGAGGGTGCCGCGGCGCACCTCGATGTTATTCGCCGCGTGGGCAAAGTTGCGGGCCTGGAGAGCGAGCTTTCCAACATCGACAGCGACGCTACCTGCGGTATCGGCCACACCCGTTGGGCTACCCACGGAAAGCCTTCTGTTGCCAACGCCCATCCCCACACCAGTTGCGACGGTCGTATCGCCATCGTCCACAACGGCATCATCGAGAACTTCGCCGAGCTGCGCGAGGAGCTGGAGGGCCGCGGACATCACTTTAAGAGCGAGACCGATACCGAAGTCTTCGCGCATTTGATCGAAGAGGCCTATGCCGAGACGCACGACTTGATAGCTTCCGTGCGCGAGGCCTGCACCCACGTGGTGGGCGCCTATGGCTTGGCCGCCGTGTGTGCCGACGAGCCTGGCGTGATTGCCGTTGCCCGCAAGGACTCCCCGATTGTGGTCGGTGTGGGCGAGACCGGTTCCTACGTTGCCTCCGACGTGATTGCGCTTATCGATGCCACCCGCGATGTCGTGGTGCTCGAAGACGGCCAGTTTGCCAAGCTCACGCCCGCAGGCGTCGAGTATACCGACGAGGCCGGCAACGTGATTGAGCCCAAGATCACCCATATCGACTGGGACCTGGACATGGCCGAAAAGGGCGGTTATCCCGACTTTATGCTCAAGGAGATCCACGAGCAGCCTCGCGTCGTACGCGATACCCTGGTGGGCCGCATGACCCCCGCTGGCGAGCTCGATATCGATGAGCTGGGCCTTTCGCTCGAGGAGCTCAACGATATCGACCGCGTGTATGTGATTGCCTGCGGCACCAGCTACCATGCCGGTCTCATCGCCAAGAACCTTATTGAGGGCTGGGCTCGCATTCCTACCGAGGTCGAGGCGGCTAGCGAGTTCCGCTACCGCAACCCCATCATTACGCCGACGACGCTTGTCGTTGCCGTGTCCCAGTCGGGTGAGACGGCCGACACTCTTGCCGCCATTCGCGATGCGCGCATCAAGGGTGCCAAGGTCTTTGGCATCACCAATGTGGTGGGCAGCCCGGTGGCGCGCGAGAGCGACGGCGTTATCTACACCAAGGCCAACAAGGAGATCGCAGTCGCTTCGACCAAGAGCTTCATCGGCCAGGTCGTGAGCCTCACGCTTTTGGCCCTGCTGCTGGCTCAGGTCAAGTACCGCTTGACCACCAAGCAGACGCGCATGCTGTTCCGCGAGCTTTCCGATACGGCCGAGCAGATCCAGTGGATCTTGGATACACAGACCGAGGCCGTGCACGAGGCCGCGCTTGTGTGCAAGGACGCGCAGTCTGCATTGTTCGTGGGTCGCGGCATGGGTGCCGCTATTTCTTACGAGGGCGCGCTCAAGCTCAAGGAGGTCAGCTACCTGCATGCCGAGGCATATGCTGCCGGCGAGATGAAGCACGGCCCCATCGCGCTGATCGATCCAGGTTTCCCTGTCATCGCGGTAGCCACCAAGAGTGCCACCTACGACAAGACGGTGTCAAACCTCATGGAGTGCAAGGCGCGCGGCGCCAAGGTTATCGTCGTTGCCACCGAGGGCGACGAGGAAATCAACAAGATTGCCGACTGCATCATTCGCGTGCCGGCCGTCCGCGACGTGTTCAGCCCCATCACGGCGAGTGTCCCGCTGCAGCTGCTCGCCCGCGAGGTCGCCATCCTGCGCGGCTGCGACGTCGACCAGCCCCGTAACCTGGCCAAGAGCGTCACGGTAGAGTAGTTGGTTCCGCTGTTCTAGCGACTAAGGCCCGGCTCCTCATCAAGACGGAGCCGGGCCTTTTCTGCGTTTGCCCAGATAAAATCTGCCAAAATGAACCTGTCCCTATTTGGCAGGTTAGCGGAGCTTGCTGGTCTCGAAGTACTCGGGGAACTGGTCCAGAACCTCGGTCTGGTTGCGGAACATCATATGCAGGTGCTTGCTGACCAAAAAGCTCGCTTCGATGGGGTCGCGACCGGCGATAGCGCGGCGAATCTGCTTGTGCTCGTTCACGATGTCCTGATTGTCGAGAACCTGCGTGGCGGCGCGCAGCCAGCGGAAGCGCTCCAGGTCGGCATTGGTCTCTTCGAGCCACGACCACACGGTGCTGCGACATGCGATGCTAAAAATCATGTGATGCATGAGGTTGTCGCTCAAAAAGAAGCCGATGCGATCCTCTTCGGCCATGGCCTTTTCCTGCAGCACGATGGCGCGGTCGAGCTGCTCGATGCCGGCCGACGTGGCGCGCGCACAGCACTCCACAATCACCTGCTTTTCCAGATGCTCGCGGATGTAACAGGCACTCTCGGCAAGGGTGAGGTTGATGGGCGAGACGTAGGTACCGCTCTGGGGCACGGTGCGCACCAGGCCTTCCTGCGCCAAACGAACCAAAGCCTCGCGCACAGGGGTGCGCCCCATATCTAGGTCGTCGCAAAGTTGCTTGACGCCCAGCTTTTCGCCCGGCTTGTAGTCCAGGTAGACGATTTTGCGTCGAATGGTGTGGTAGGACTGGTCCTGTAGGCTCGTTTCCTGCTCGCCGACGTGCATCGATTCTTCCATAGCGCCTCGCAACTGTTCTATCAAACTCATATGTCAGTTGTTAATTATGCCGCGAATCAGCTCTCCGCGGTGGGTAATTCGACTGTTGCCTGAGAACTACTGTGGCATCTTAGTCTTTGTTTGCGCAAGACTGGGCCCAATGTTGCCGTATCATAAGCCGTCGCAAACGTGAAATAGAAAGAAGGAATTCCATATGCAACTGGCAAATATCGTACGCGAGCGCTGGAAAGGCGTCTTGTTCTGCCTGATCATCGCCATTCCCGCGACGTTGCTCGGCAAACAGATTGAGGTGGTCGGCGGTCCGGTATTTGCCATCCTCTTTGGCATGGTCCTGGCGCTCGTCTTTCCCAAGAATCGTCGCGAACAGCTCGCCGCCGGCGTTACCTATACGTCCAAAAAAGTCTTGCAGTACGCGGTTATCCTGCTTGGCTTTGGCATGAACCTCTCCCAGATCCTGTCCAAGGGCGCCCAGTCGCTGCCCATTATCGTGGCGACAATCTCGACCTCGCTTGTCATCGCCTTTGTGCTCTGCCGCGTCATGAATGTGCCGGGTAAGATCGCGACGCTTGTGGGTGTGGGTTCGTCGATTTGCGGCGGTTCTGCTATCGCCGCGACCGCACCCGTCATCGATGCCGACGATCGCGAGATTGCCCAGGCCATTTCGGTCATCTTCCTGTTTAACGTTATCGCGGCGCTCGTGTTTCCAACGCTCGGCGGCATGCTCGGGCTGACCAACGAGGGCTTTGGCCTGTTTGCCGGCACCGCCATCAACGACACCTCGTCCGTAACGGCTGCGGCGAGCGCCTGGGACAGCATGCATCCCGGCGCCAATGTGCTCGAGAGCGCCACGGTGGTCAAGCTCACCAGGACGCTGGCCATCATTCCCATCACGCTGGCGCTTGCTTGCTGGCAGATGCATCTGGCGCGCAAGGCCGGCGGCGACGCCAAAAGCACGTTCTCCCTCAAACGCGCGTTTCCCCTGTTTGTGCTGTTCTTTGTGCTGGCGAGCGTGATCACTACGGTGTTTCAGCTTCCCGCGTCCTTTACGGCGCCCATCAAGGAGCTGTCGAAGTTCTTTATCGTGATGGCCATGGCGGCTATTGGTTTTAATACCGATATCGTCGAGCTGGTCAAAAAGGGCGGCAAGCCCATCGCATTGGGCTTTTGCTGCTGGATTGGCATTGCGTGCATGAGTTTGGGAATGCAACACGTACTGGGAATCTGGTAGAGAAGTAGCTTGTTTGTGTGCTGCGTGCTGGCGAGCACATTCTCACGGTGGAGCGATAGGAGCTCTTGCGGGTATGGCTTGTCCGCAGGTTTATAAGTCCCGAAGAGCTCTTATCGCCCCGCCAGGATGGCGATGCGGGGCAACACCTATACTCGCAGGACGGCGCTTTCTACCCTATAGTGTTTGGTGAGCAATATCGTTCAATTTTGAAACACTCGGTCGTGCGACCGTCGGCGGTTGCACGTCGCCGCGGACAGGGGCAAATCATGGATAGCAATGCTAAGCTGAACATCTTGACCGATGCCCTAGCTGCTGCCGGGGCCTCGGCATTGGCAATCGATGCGCGTGGGGACGTCGCGATCTCGACCATGAATGACGCGGCGCTTGAGCGGGATGTGGCGGCTTTTGTCGCTGAGCGTCTCGACCGTATAGGAGACGGCGCGCGTCTGGTTATGGGGCGTGAGGGTACGCGCCTGAGCCTGACCGTTCGCCCCACCGACAAAGAGGGCGGGAGGCTTTGGGTCGTTGTGGTCCGCGAGGTGCGCGGTGCCGCGGCGCATGCGGGCATCGAGTGGCTCAACGCCGACGAAGTTGAGGTCCGCTATGAATCGAGCGCGTACGGCATCGTTGAGGGGGCGGCCTCGGTGGCTGTACCGGTTACCGAGAGCTATGCGCGCGGCGTGCCCCTTATGCTCGAGGGCGAGCTGGGAGCGGGTCAGGTCGAGATTGCCAAGCGCCTCTATCTGGATGGCCCTTTTGTCGATCAGCCCTTTGTTTCCGTCGCGCTCGATGAACTCACCGATCGCGGTTGGCGCCATGTGCTCAAAAGCTCCGAATCGCCGCTGTTCCAAACGGGGCTGACCCTTTGCATTGAGGGCTGGAATGCGGTTGGCCCCCAGCGCCTCCGCGCGCTGGTCTCCACGATGACCGACACCGCGTTGGCGACGCGCTGCCATGTGGTGCTGACGGCGAATGACATGCCGGGCGGCGGCGAAAGTGATCAAGCCGCCTTTGTGACCGAGCGCTTCGCCTGTGCGGTGAGCGTCGCGCCGGCAATCGCCGAGCAGGGAGCCGCGTCGACGAAGGTCGCGCGCTATTTGGAATATCTCGCTGATGCATTTGGGACGGCAGCGCCCACGCTGTCTGCCGCGGCGACGAAGACGCTCGATGCTTACCGCTGGCCGCGCAACTATCTGCAGCTCCGCGAGGTCTCGGAACGACTGTATATATTGGTGGGGACGGGCACGGTGGACCGCGCTGTGGCGGAGGAAGTGTTCGCCCAAGAGGACGTGATTAAGACCGCAACCTTTGGCGCCCCGACGCTTGAAAGTGACCTGTATATCCTGCGACCGCTGGCCGATACCGAGCGAGATATCGCGCATCTGGTTGTAGACCATCTCCACGGCAACCGAACCCGTGCGGCGGAGGTGCTGGGCATAAGCCGTACAACGCTGTGGCGCTTGCTGAAGGACGATGACCGTTGAGCGAGGCGCCCGTGACCGCACGCGACGCGTGTGCTACAGTCCAAAGCGTTATTGTTTCGATTTGGTTACGGCGTGCGAGGGCATATGGCTGAGACTTCAAAACCGAGCCGCAGAAGGCGGAGTGCCGCGCCGGTCAACCGACGCACAACATCGGTGACGTGGGGCAAACACGCCTCGGGGTTTGATGGCTCGTTCAAGCGCACTAAATACGGCTATCCTTCGGCAAGCGCCCGCTTGGCAATGCAGGCAGAGTCCTCGCTGTGGGGCCGCAAACGCGTGGTGGGCTCAAAGCTCAAGCACGACGGAACGCTCGGCTACATCAGCCGCGGGGCGGCTCGCCGCAGCGGGCTCAATCCCGCCGGCTGGCATCGCTACGTGCCGATCGTGGCCGCCGTTGCAGTGATCGTCATCGCGCTCGCTGCGCTCGGATATGCCGGCGGTGGCGCCAACTTGGACGCAATGTTTAAATCGCCCGAGCTCGCGCATGTAGGTACAGAAGTTGTCGAGGGCGCTCAGGCCCAGACGAGCGTCGCGCCCCAGCGCGGTATCGTTGCGGCGGCCTCCACCATCGCCGATGTGCAAAAGGACGAAGACAAGCAAGGCGACGACGCCGAAACGGCCCAGACAAGCGAAGCGACGACAACTCAAATATCAACATAGCTTGCTGGCAGAAGGGGACGTTCCTTTTCTGCCGGCAGTTTGGGACACTTCTGCGCTACCTAACGTACACCACGTTGTCGCGGCGCGGCTTTGCCTCGGGTAGCGTGTCCTCGGCGTAGCCAAGAATGCAGTTACCGACACCGCGCAGGCTGCCGTCGGCAGGCAGGCCCCAGCTGGCCAGCAGCTCCAGGCCCTCGGGCGAGTCAAAGACCTCATGCGCGCGGTGAATCCAGCACGAATCGACACCCAGTGCATAGGCAGCGTTGAGCAAGTTGCCCATAGCGAGCGAGCCGTCTTCCAGATGTATGGGCACGCTGCGGTCAACCAGCACCACCACAACGGTCTTGGCGCCATAGAAGGGGTCGCTGTTGCTGCCCATGACTTGCGCGTTGAGCTGCGAGAGACGCTCGACGGTCGCGGGGTCGGTGACGGCGACAAACGTCACCGGCTGGCGGCCCATGCCGCTCGGTGCATATTGGCCGGCTTCGATAATACGTGCAAGCTTTTCGGCCTCGACGGGACGATCGCTGTAGTTGCGGCAGCTGCGGCGGTGAATGAGTGCTTCGATAGTCTCCATGGTGTCTCCTTGCGGTGGCGTTGCAGATGCCCCGTTCATACCCGTCGGGCTCAAACGATAGACGGTCAATTGCCCGGCCAAAAGGATAGATTCCAATTGGGAAAGTAGGTTTGCATAAAAGTACCTTCAGAATGTGACAAACAAATGGGATGGTTAAACGTTTTATCCCGTCTACCCTGCGGTTTTTTACCACTTGCCTAAATGACGAACGCATAACCTCTGATAAGGGTTTTACTAAAGGAGTACCAACGTTTATCAATGCGCCGTGGTGGCGCCGGGCCAGGAGGTAACATCATGTTCCAGGCTGGAGATGTCGTCGAGACCGATTTCGAAGGATTTCTGAAGCTGCTGCGTTCCAAGACGCGCGCTTTCGTGTCGATCAACGATCACGAGTACTACATCACGCACACCGATGGCTATTGGCGTGTTCAGGATTGCGAGGCCCTCAACGACAAGGGCCACTTTACTGACTGTTCTGAGTTGGTCAACACGGTCTGCGAGGTCGTCGAGCTGCCGTGGATTGCCGGCAAGAGCCTGCATGACAGCTTCTCGGGCGCTACGGTCTATGAGGCCGTCGCCGCTTAACAGGCAATAAAACCCGATTTTCACGTGACCGCTGGCGCCGCCCCCGCGCCGGCGGTCTTTTTCTGCCGATAGGCCATAAAAATGCACGCATTTGCGGAGAGCCTGTTGACGATAGTCAAAACTCGGACTAATCTAGAGACACATAATTGGTCAAAAATCGGACAATTGAATGGTGGGATAGATGAATAGTGCGGTTACGCTGGTCGACTTCGATCGGTTGCTCAATGGACTCGACCATATCTATTCGGAGTTCTCGCGCGCCTGCGGCCTTTCGGACTGCGCCTACTGGATGCTCGTCGACACGAGTGCAGCGGGCGGAAGCGTTGCCGTGAGTCGGCTGACGAGTGAATGGTTCTACAGCAAACAGACCATCAATTCGGCGATTAAAACGCTTAGGGCGCGAGGGCTTGCGACGTTGGAGTTTGCCGAGGGCAGTCGTAAAAACAAGGTTGTACGACTGACCGAAGAAGGCGTGCGGTTTGCCAAGCGCTACGCGTTGCCGGCGCAAAAAGCCGAGCAACAGGCATTCGAGGCGCTCGAGCCGTGGGAACAGTGCGAGATCATGCGCTTGGTCGGTAAGTTCTCCCATGTTCTTAACGAAGAGTGCGAGGCATTTAAACGGCAAGTGGCCGCCGAGAACGAGACTGACGATAAGGGCGAGGGGGACGCATGCGACTCTTAATGAGGTTTATGAGGCCGTACCGCGGTCTGATTGCGGTGACGCTGTTTGCGGTGCTGATAGATAACGTCGGTACGCTGTTGGTTCCCACGATGCTGGCGAACATGGTCAACACCGGTATTACCACGGGCGATATCGACTACATTTTACGCAACGGCCTATACATGTTTATCGCGACCAGCATGGCTAGCGGCGGCACGGTGCTGGGCTGCTATCTTTCGGCGCGCCTGGCCGCCAACGTGGCTTGCGATATCCGCAATGCCGTGTACGACAAATCGCTCGAGCTCGCGGCCAGCGATTTTGAGCGCTTTGGCACCGGATCGATGATCACGCGCTCGCTCAACGACATCAACGTGATTCAGCAGGCGATTCTGCAGACGATTCAGCTGGTGCTGCCCGTGCCGTTTTTGGCTGTGGCGGGCATCATCTTCGCCTGGTTTATCGATCCCGCCATGGGCACGCTTCTGGGCGTAGTCGTTGCGATTGTGCTGGTGGCGGCGGTCTTTACGGTTGCCAACGCGGCGCCGATTTTTATGCGCCTACAGGGCTTTATCGACCGCATGAACGTGGTGCTGCGCGAAAACATCGTGGGCGTGCGCGTCATCCGTGCGTTTAACAAGGAGCGCCACGAGGAACGGCGTCTGGACGAGGTGTTTAGCGAATACGCCGCCAACGCCATCAAAGTCAACCACCTGTTTGTGGGCCTCGACAGCTCAAGCTTCTTTTTGATGAACATCGCCGAGGTGGCGGTGCTGTGGGTGGGCGGCAACCGCGTAGGCGCCCACGCCATGCAGATTGCGAGTATCTCGGCGGTGCTGGAGTATGCAATTCTGATCCTGTTCTTTGTGATGATGGCCCAGATGGTGGTGCTGACGCTTCCGCGTGCTGCCGCGTGCCTGAACCGTGCGCAGCAGGTGTTGGAGATTGAGCCGGGCATCGTCGATGGCGAGCGCACGCTGGATGACGGGGCGCGCGAGCCCCAAGACGAAGCCGATGCGGTGGCCGTGTTCGACCACATGTCGTTTCGCTTTGACGATGCCGACGAGGACACCCTGTGCGACCTGAGCTTTGCCTGCCGTCGCGGTCAGACGACTGCGATCGTTGGCTCGACAGGCTCGGGCAAATCGACGGTGGCAAAGCTTCTGCTGCGCTTCCACGATGCCACCAAGGGCTCCATTCGCCTGAATGGTGTGGACCTGCGCGAGCTTACGCAAGACGAAATCCGCGGGCGCATTGCCTATGTGCCGCAGAAGGCGTGGCTGTTCTCGGGCACGGTGGCGAGCAACCTTCGCTTTGGTAACGAAGGCGCGACCGAGGGCGACATGCTCCACGCGCTTGAGGTTGCCCAGAGCACCTTTGTACTCGACCAACCGCAGGGGCTCGATACCCCGGTTGCCCAGGGCGGTACGAACTTTTCGGGCGGCCAGCGCCAGCGTTTGGCAATCGCCCGTGCGCTCATGAAGCATGCCGATCTATATATCTTCGATGACAGTTTTTCGGCCCTGGACTTTAAGACCGATGCGGCCCTGCGCCATGCATTGCAAGACGAGACGCGCGATGCCGCGGTGCTCATCATCGCGCAGCGCATCTCGACGATTCTGCACGCCGACCAGATTGTCGTGCTCAAGGATGGCGAGGTTGTGGGCTTGGGCACGCATGGCGAGCTTATGGAAACCTGCGAGGTGTACCGCGCCATCGCGGAATCGCAGATGAAGGGAGGTGAGTAGCATGACCGAGGAGCTCAAGAAGCAGGGCGGCCTTGTCGATGCCGCCGCTGCGGACGCTGCCGAGGAAGCGGTCGAGCGGGCTGCCATGTCGACCGAGCTGGATGACGCCGCCAAGGCTGCAGCCGAGCGCGAGGCTCGCCGCCAAGCGCTCTACGAGGAAAACGAGCGCGCCGAGGACGAGCGCGCCCGCGCCGAGGCAGAGCGTATGCGCGACGTGGACGACGAAGACGAGGACGAGACGCCTCGGGATACCTGGGCGACGGTGCGCCGCCTGTGGAGTGAGGCTGCCGGCGACCACTGGCGCTTCTATATCGTGTTCGCGAGCATTGTGTTCTATGTCATCTTTAACACTGCCGCGCCGGCATATAGCGCCCGCGTGATCGATGAGCTGTGGGGCCACATTCAGGTAGCGTTTGTCAACAACGCCACCTTCAGCATCACCTGGGAGAACTGCGGCAGGACTATCTTCATCTACTTTTTGATTTGGACGGCCGCCGCTTCGTTCTACGCGCTCCAGAGCTTTTTGATGTCGAGCGTGGCCGAACGCCTCAATCTGCGCCTGCGTAACCGCATCGCGCAAAAGCTCAACCGTCTACCGCTCGCCTATTTTGACGCGCATCGTCCCGGCGAGGTCGTCAGCCGCGCGACCAACGACCTGGACAAGATGTCCGAGAGCATGCAGCGCGGATTGCTGCAGCTGCTCGTGTCGATCGGCACGGTTGTTGGTGCTGTGAGCGTGATGTTCGTGTTCAGCGTGCAGCTTACGCTCGTCTTTCTGTTCTTTACGGCACTGTCGCTGCTGGTGACGAAGGTCGTCTCGCGCCGCACACACGATGTGACGGGCGAGCGCCAGGAGTGGGTGTCCAAGATTACGAGTGCGGTCGAGGAAGGCTATTCGGGCCGTCTGGTGATCCGCGCGTTTAACCGCGAACGTCAGAGCTCCGCTGAGGTGCACGAGGCTTCGAAGGAACTGGCTCGTGTGAGCACCAAGGCCGACTTTATGATCAATGCTGTCGGCCCCGCGGTGCGCTTTATCGGCCGTTTGGCGCAGATCGTTATTGCGCTCGTGGGCTGCAGCATGCTGGTCGCCGGCCACATGACCGTCGGCGTGTTCCAGGCGTTCTTCCAGTTTATCTACGAGGCGTCCGAGCCCATGACGCAGCTGTCGTTTACCTTCAACTCGCTGCAGAGCGCGCTGGCGAGTGCAGAGCGCGTGTTCGACCTGCTCGATGAGCCCGAGATGGAGGCCGATCCGCTGTCGGACGAGGCCGCCAAGCTGCCGGGTCGCGTGGAGGGCCGCGTCTCCTTTGAGCACGTGCGCTTTGGTTATTCGCCCGACAAGCCGCTTATGCGCGACGTGTCGTTTACCGCCGAGCCGGGCCAGAAGATTGCCGTGGTGGGAACCACGGGCGCAGGCAAGACGACGCTCATCAACCTGCTCATGCGCTTCTACGAGATTGACGGCGGGCGTATTACGCTCGACGGCGTGGATACGAGCCGCATGGACCGCGGCGAGCTACGGCAGCAGTTTGGCATGGTGCTGCAGGACGCCTGGCTGTTCGATGGCACGATTGCCGAAAACATCGCCTACGGCTGCCCCGAGGCAACGCGCGACGAAATTGTGGCCGCCGCTCGTGCCGCGCAGGTCGACTTCTTTGTGCGCACCATGCCGCAGGGCTACGACACGCGCGTGGCCAACGATGCCGAGAGCATCAGCCAGGGCCAGCGTCAGCTGCTGACCATCGCACGCGTGCTGCTCAACAACCCGGCGATTCTCATCCTGGACGAGGCGACCTCAAGCGTGGATACGCGTACCGAGCTTGCCATCGGTCGTGCCATGGACGCGCTCATGCGCGGGCGTACGAGTTTTGTGATCGCGCACCGCCTGTCGACGATTGTGGATGCCGACCTGATCTTGGTCATGGATCACGGCAACATTATCGAGCAGGGCACGCATAAGGAGCTGCTGGCTGCCGAGGGTGCCTACGCCGACCTCTATCTGAGCCAGTTCGCATAATGTGACAAAGGGACAGTCCCACATGTCGCATCAACGCAAAGGCGCGCCGGGGATGAATTCCCTGGCGCGCCTTCTTGCGTTGATGCCGATGTCGTTTTGTGCCGCTTGCGTTCCTAGCGTTCGTCCACGAGCTTGGCGACGAGGGCTTTGAGCTCGGCCACCTCTCGCTCGAGTTCCTTGACGCGGCGGGCGTTCTCGGTGATGCCCTGGCGGTTGAGCGCGGACTGCTCGGCGGCGTCGTCGGGCATGTACTCGCGATGCTGCTTGGCATCGAAGCTCTCCTCGAACACGCGGCAGCCGTTGCGCTTGATGATGCGTCCCGGCACGCCAACAACGGTGCAGTTGTCGGGCACGTCCTTAACGACGACCGAGTTGCCGCCGATCTTGACGTTGTTGCCGATGCGGATGTTGCCGAGCACCTTGGCGCCCGTGCCCACGGTGACGTTATCGCCGAGCGTTGGGTGGCGCTTGCCGGTCTCGTTGCCGGTACCGCCGAGCGTGACGCCCTGGTAGAGCACGCAGTTGTCACCCACAATGGTGGTCTCGCCGATGACGACGCCCATGGCGTGGTCGATAAAGAAATGTTTGCCGATCTGTGCGGCGGGATGAATCTCGACGCCGGTGATGTGGCGGGTGATTTGCGAGAGCACACGGGCGAGCGAGCGATGACCGTGCTCCCACAGCCAGTGCTCGGGCACGTGATTCCACTTGGCGTGCAGGCCAGGATAGGAAAGGAAGATGACCAGACCGTTTTGCGCAGCGGGGTCTTGCGCCTGGACGGTCTTGATGTCCTCGCGAATGGTATTGATAAAGCTCACCGGCCGCCCTCCCTTAGCGCCATGGCAATGCGATTCAATAAAGTATAGCGATTCGCTAGGGATTAGGAAGGACAATCTTGGCGCCATTGCGCTACAGATGTCAGTTATGCAAACTTGCTGGTAATGGAGTCATGCTTTTGTGGGGTTGCGCACGAGGGGACGCCGCAACCGTATACTGGTCAACTTGGACGTATCCGCGCCCACAACTGAGAGGTTTTACTTCATGGGTTTCATCAATTTTATCGCCGAGCTGCTTAAGGATCCGCGCACCGCGATCGCCAGCTGGATCGCCGCCGGCCCGCTTATGGCCTACGGCTGCGTGTTCCTGATCATCTTTATCGAGACGGGCGTGGTGTTCTTCCCGTTCCTTCCTGGCGATTCACTGCTGTTTGCTTCGGGCTTCTTTGCCCACAACGGTGGCTTTAACATCGTGGCGCTTCTGGCTACCGCATGGGCGGCTGCCATCTTGGGTGATCAGTGCAACTTTATGATCGGTCACTTCTTTGGCAAAAAGATCATCGCTTCGGGCAAGGTCAAGGCCATGACGCCCGAGCGCATTAAAAAGTCCGAGGACTTCTTGGACAAGTGGGGCCACCTGGCTATTTTCCTGGGCCGTTTCTTCCCGTTTATCCGCACCTTTGTGCCCTTTATCGCCGGCATGGGCGGCATGCACTGGCGCAATTTTGTCATCTTTAACGTGCTGGGCGGCATTACCTGGTCGACGCTCTTTACACTGCTGGGCTACTTCTTTGGCGGCATCCCCTTTGTGCAGGAGCACTTTGAGCTGCTGATCGTCGGCATCGTTGCCGTGTCGATCATCCCGACCGTGGTCGGTCTGGTTAAGGCTAAGCTGGGCAAAAAGAACGCGTAGCTCGAGCCAGCGCGCAAACCGTGCAGTTGAGGCCCGTCACCGCTTACGGTGGCGGGCCTTTTTGCTTCGGTCAAATGAAAATACTTTAGTTAGTTAAAGAAAAACGTTTTATCCGACGCGCGTGCGGAGTACAATCTCGTGCATGCGAATCGACGTGCCATCGGCTTTGATGCTGCTCGCGTGTCCCGTCCGGCTCTACGCTCCGGGCGTGCGACGTTGCGACGCGGTCGGCCTCGGTCCTTGCGTGCGGGTTCGCGAGTATGCAACTGTGTATGTAAGGAGCGACATATGACTGTCGAGAAAAAGGATATCGATTGGGGTAGCCTCGGCTTTGGCTACATGAAGACCGATTACAGCTACGAGGCCCATTGGAAGGACGGCGAGTGGGACGAGGGTGGCCTGACCACCGACCACACCCTGCATGTCTCCGAGTGCGGCGGCATCTTCCATTACTGCCAGGAGGTCTTTGAGGGCCTGAAGGCCTACACCGCCGAGGACGGCAGCATCGTCTGCTTCCGTCCCGACATGAACGCCGAGCGTATGTACAACTCTGCGCAGCGCCTCGAGATGCCCCCGTTCCCCAAGGACAAGTTCGTTGAAGCCGTCAAGCAGGTCGTTTCTGCCAACGCCGCCTGGGTTCCGCCCTTCGGTTCCGGTGCGACCCTGTACGTGCGTCCGTTTATGATCGGCTCCGGTGACGTGATCGGCGTGGCTCCCGCTCCTGAGTACACGTTCCGCATCCTCGTGACCCCGGTCGGTCCGTACTTTAAGGGTGGCCTCAAGCCCGTCAAGCTGCGCGTTTCCGAGTACGACCGTGCCGCACCGCACGGCACCGGCAACATCAAGGCCGGCCTGAACTACGCCATGTCCCTTAAGCCCACGATGGAGGCCCATCGCGAGGGCTATGCCGAGAACCTGTATCTCGACTCCGAGTCCCGCACCTATGTCGAGGAGACCGGTGGCGCCAACGTCCTGTTCGTGAAGGAGGACGGCACGCTCGTCGTTCCGCAGTCGCACACCGACTCCATCCTGCCCTCTATCACCCGTCGTTCGCTCGTTCAGGTTGCTCAGGACCTGGGCATGACCGTTGACCAACGTCCCGTCGAGTGGGCCGAGGTCAAGGCCGGTACCTTTGTCGAGTGCGGTCTGTGCGGCACCGCTGCCGTCATCTCCCCGGTGGGCGAGATTGACAACAAGGTCTATGGCGCCGACGAGACCGTGACCTTCCCGGCTGGCTACACCGAGATCGGCCCCGTGATGAAGAAGCTCCGCGAGACCCTGACGGGCATCCAGTCTGGTGCTGTTGAGGATAAGCACAACTGGGTTTACACCGTCGCGTAAGCTGTCTTGTATGTCCGGCCCGAGGGCGACCTTCCTTTCCGGCGCGTCCTCGGACATGAAAGAACCCCCGCTGCGCACTACGTGCGGCGGGGGTTCTTTCGTCCTGCGGAGTGCGCCGGAAAGGAAGGTCGCCCTCGGGCCTGCGTTGCCTCGGCGCTGCCGTTACGGGCAATAACTAATCTGAATAAAGATGGCGCGCGGCCTTTTGGCCGCGCTTTTGTTTTGGTTTGCGCCATGTGGGGGTGGTGGCGACGTGCATTTTTGCGAGTATTCTGCAATCGAAGGCCCCTGTATACCGATCTCGGGCGAAAAATCGGGATTTCTCGATGTTTTCTACGAATGATGAGCGGGGTTATGGGCTGACGGCGTTTGATTTGCAGGGATATTCGCGGTCTTTGGCATTTATCGTGGCGCCCGAAGCTCTTGGTTATGCTGAATACTCCCAAAAATGCACGGCGCCTTGAGGGGGACCTTTGCGACAAAGGAAACCGCCCCGTCGAAATATGCATTTGACGGGGCGGTTTATGCATATACCCGATTAAGGATACGCTGCGGATCTGTTAGAACTTGACGGTCGGTGCCTGGCGGGCGGCTTCGGCGGCCTCGAAGCCCTGGCGCTCCTTAAACTGGAAGATGCCGGCAAAGATAACGGCAGGGAACGTCTGGATGGCGTTGTTGTAGCTGAGCACGCAGTCGTTGTAGCTCTGGCGCGCGTAGCTCACCTTGTTCTCGGTGTCCTCGAGCGTGGTCTGGAGCTGCATAAAGTTGGTGTTCGCCTTAAGATCGGGGTAAGCCTCGGCCACGGCGAAGAGCTGGCGCAGGGCGCCGGTCAGCACGTTGTCGGCTTCCATCTTGGCTTCGGGCGTGGTGGCGCTCACGGCGGCGTTGCGCGCGTTGACCACGGCGGCAAGCGTGTCCTGCTCGTGTTTGGCGTAGCCCTTGACGGTCTCGACCAGGTTAGGGATCAAGTCGTTGCGGCGCTGCAGCTGCGTGTCGATGTTCTGCCAGGCGTTATCGATGCGATTGCGCTTGGTGACCATGTTGTTGTAGATGCCGGCGATGGCGCAGACAATCACAACGACAACAACGATACCGATGATGACGGGAATCATGGTGTCTCCGTTTCGAATGGCCGCGGCGTCTTCCGCCGGCTGCCGTTGGTGTAACGCTACTAGTATACCCGCAACCTTTGGCGATACCGAACTTTCCGGTAAGCGTTATGTTTCCGCCAAGGTAAGGCCATTCGCCAGGGGGCGGGCGATACAGGTGTAAGATATGCGACAGATTAGTGAGCGTTGTCTTCTCCTTGAGGAGGGCGATATATATGGACCTTCGCATCAAGAAAACCTATCGGGCCCTGTTCGAGGCCTTTACCGAGCTGCTCGAAGAGCATCGGTTTGAGGACGTGACGGTTGCCATGCTGTGCGACCGCGCTATGATTCGTCGGACGACGTTCTACAAGCACTTCCGCGACAAAAACGATTACTTTGCCTTCTATATCGATGAGCTCATGTCGGGCCTGCCGCAAAAGCGGGCCGATGCGGATGGCGCGGAGGGCGCCGAGGACGTACGCACGCTTCGCCACGAAGTGTTCGCCGATGCCATGGATCTGATTCTGGCGCATGAGCAGCTCATGGATAACATTTTGGCGAGCAGCATGTCGGGCATGCTGACCAGTATGATTTGCGACCGCATCGCGCGCTCCATACGCGGGCGCGTGATGAGTGCGCTTGACGAGGACGCGCTCGCGCCCGTATCGCTCGAGACAACGTCTGAGTTTGTCGCCGGCGGCATTATTCGGCTCTTTACCATGTGGTGGGAATCGGGCCACGTACTAGAGCGTCGACCCGAGATGACTGACGTGGTCGATGCGCTGTTCGAGCGAACCATGACGCCGGTGCATCACTAGAAGTGGCGGAGAGAGGGGGATTCGAACCCCCGGAACGCTCTCGCGCTCAACGGTTTTCAAGACCGCCGCATTCAACCGCTCTGCCATCTCTCCGTGAGTCGTAATGATAGCATCGTTTTGGATTTGTAACAGGGAGGGCGAACGATGACGAGCACCGGAATCGACGAGAAGTTCATGCGCGAGGCGCTGGCGGAGGCGCGTGCCGCCGCGGCGGTGGGCGAGGTACCGATCGGTGCCGTAGTGGTGCGCGCGGGTGAGATTGTCGCGCGGGCGTATAATCGCCGCGAGCTCGACCAGGATCCTTCGGCGCATGCCGAGTTTGCGGCCCTATGCGCCGCCGCGCAATCGCTCGGTCGCTGGCGCCTTTCCGATTGTACGGTCTACGTGACGCTCGAGCCCTGCTGCATGTGCGCGGGGCTTATGGTTAACGCGCGCGTGGGGCGCTGCGTGTACGGCGCGGCCGATGCTAAAGCGGGCGCTCTGGGGTCGCTATACGACCTCAATGCCGATTCGCGCCTGAATCATCGGTTTAATGTGACCGCCGGCGTGCTGGCAGACGAGTGCCGCGCGGTGCTGAGCAGCTATTTTAGTGGGCTGCGTGGCACCGATGGTGCTGGCTGCGGTTGTGGGGCCGATCTTGAGGCGCATGCCGCCCACGCCGAGGCGCTTGCGGGTGTTGGGGATCTCGCTGACGGGACGCTCGACTTTGGCCCTGTGCAGCGGCGGCCCCGTCGTGTGCTGTTGGCGATTGATTCCTTTAAGGGCAGCGTTTCGAGTGCACAGGCGGAGGCGGCGGTTGCCGAAGGCGTGCGCCGCGCGTGGCCCGATGCCCAGGTAAGCGCGCTGCCGCTGGCGGATGGCGGCGAGGGAACGCTCGACGCCATCGCCGCGCGCGGCGGTGAGGTCGTGGCATGTGAAGTCGCAGGCCCCTTGGGCGACCGCGTGTCTGCCCGGATGCTGGTGGACGGCGAGTGCGAATCTGCTGTTATTGAGATGGCCGAGGCGGCGGGTATTGGGTATTCGCCCTGCACGGAATCGGCGGCGCTTGCGGCCTCGACCTATGGCGTGGGCGAGCTCATGCTTCGCGCGGTCCGTGCTGGAGCAAAGACTATCTATATTGGTCTGGGCGGCAGCGCCACCAACGACGGTGGCGCCGGCATGCTGCAGGCGCTGGGCGCCCACCTTGTCGATGACCGTGGCAGCAATATCGCCCCCGGTCTCGCGGGCCTTGAACGCGTGGCGAGTGTCGATTTGGCACCGGCGATTCGGGCACTGAATGGCACGCATGTCGTGGTGCTTTCCGATGTCGAGAATCCGCTCGTGGGGCGTCGAGGCGCACTGGCGGTGTTTGGTGGGCAGAAGGGTTTGCCGGCGGGTGATGCCGAGGTACTGCGCGGGTACGACAGCTGGATGGTCGGCTACGGTCGCCTGCTCGATGCGGCGATTACCGGGGTGCAGGCTCAGAGGTTGTTGCGCGTGCCCGAGGGCGTGCGGACATTTGGCTCGGTGCTCGGTGTGCCCGGTGCCGGCGCCGCCGGCGGCCTGGGCGCCGCGCTGCTAGCGCTCGGTGCGGAGCTGCGCTCGGGCGTGGAGACGGTGCTTGATCTGATTGGGTTTGAGGAGCGCGTGCGCGATGCCGACCTGGTCATAACGGGCGAGGGCAATATGGACGAGCAATCCGCTGCCGGCAAGGCGCCGGTGGGCGTGGCCCGTCGTGCGAAGCGATATGGCAAGCCGGTGGTCGCCGTCGTTGGCGGTCGCGCTGACAACCTGGATGCGGTGTACGGGCAGGGCGTCGACTTGGTTTTGCCGGTCTGCCGCAGGCCCATGCCTCTTGACCAAGCGCTCGACCCCCAGGAAGCCACAACCAACCTCATCTGCGCCGGTGAAGCAGCCGCCCAAGCCTACGACCTTGGCCGTATCTAAAGCCCATCCCCTCGATAAGTTGCGGTGAAATACGGAGTGTTTTTGCCTTTAAGGTGCCAATTCAGTCCGTATTCCACCGCAACTTCGAGAATGGCTATCCGAGGCTGGCCGCCTTGGGCCTTGGGTCGGACCGTCCGCCATGAAATGCGGCCATCTACTACGTTTAGCCGAGCACCTCTGACCATCCCGGAATATGCGAAAATAAAACCGACGCTCCTATAAGTTGTCAAGAGGCAGTTTGCGGGAGCGCTCTCTCCAATTCGCACAGGAGCTCGTAATACCTCCTCTCCAGTTTCGTCGACCGCCGTTTCCCCCGTTCCAAGTGCCCGAGTGTGGCTG
>DBFVZT010000053.1:0-2507 GCA_048486575.1 Collinsella sp.
ACAAGACGGGAAAAGCCTTCAAAAGCACCTGTACGGTCGACTTTTGCCTGCTCGCGCAATTCAACAACACGGGCCACGTATGGGTCGTCGTCCTCTTCCATGACCTCCAGCTCGTCAGCCGTATCGGCAAGCAGCAGATCGCGCAGCGCCGGCGGCAGCATGCGATGGTCATCACGCGGACGAGCATGAACCTCCGCAGGTTCAATCGTCTCCGGAGCGGTTGACTCATATGCCTCAAGCACACGCTTGCACGGCATATCGTCCATGTCCATGCTCTCAAGATCCTTGGCGACAGGCACGCAATCGGCCAGATAGACCGCGCGCCCAAAGAAATACGTTGCGACAACGCACTCGCCCTGCTCACTGTCGGGAGCAGCAATCTGCACATAGCAGCGCGTGATGCAGGTGCCCGCGGCAAAACACGCTGCCGCAAGCGTGAGCGCCACGCGCGCATCGTGCTCCGCGGCCCAGATCGCGCGCGTGTCCTCGTCCAACTCGCGCCAGGCGTCATCTTGAGCGTCGTATTCACGTTGTGGCATAGCATCAACGACAGACTGCCCAAACCGAACGAGCATGATCCCCTCGGCAACGTTTGCCCGATAGGTATAGTCGAGCCGCGTGACCACGTTAAGTGCCTCGACAATACGCGCGAAGCGGGTACGCACATCCCACTCACCGCCCGGCTGGCAAGCCACCGTACCCGGTTTGCCCCACGGGTTATCGCTCGAGGCCGTATCGAGCAGTCGGGGAACATCGTTGGTCGTCTTGGCGATATGCCACGCATCAAAGAGCGCGCAGCCCTCAAGGCTCGGCGAGGATGCCGCAGGGACCAATCCGGCCCCGATGTGCTCAAGGATGGCGGAGAGACGGTTAAGACGGCACTCGATGGCAAGCAGCATGTCAATCTCGTCCTGGTCCAGCAGACTACGATCAAAATTGAGATAGAAAAGCTTTGAGCGATCGATGCGAGCCAGGCTCATCTCGGACTTAGCGGCGATGGTGCGCAAGCGGGGCAAGTCAATTTCACTCATAAGGGCGGCGGCATAGCGCTCGATACCGCTCGGATTCTCGGCATGGTCAACGCGGTAAAGCAGCGTCTCGATAGCATCAGGGAGCGGTGCCGTGTTAAAGCCCAAAAACACCTCGACCGGCTCGGGCAACTTTACGAGCTTGATCTTGTCGATAACATTTTGCATACCCTCGTCGAGTCCGCCGGCGTCCGCCGTGCTCGCAATGGCATTTTCGGAGTCAGCGAATATCACGTAGCGCAGGAACATCGATGCCATGAACTCGCCGTAAGGAAGGGAGCGGGTCGAATTCCATGTCTCGTGGTCGGACTGCTCGCGCATGGGGCCTTCGGGAGAGCCGACGGTTCGCGCGCACGCGCGCATTGTGCCGTTGGCTCCCCGTACCACAATCTCACCAATACCGGAGTCCGACTCGTCAAGGACCAGTTCCATGTCGGGATCGTTGGGCAGCGGAGTCTCGCTAACGGGGCGGTCCACCTTGTACACCTCGCCCGAAACGCTTACGTAACCCAAAAGCGACACATGACTTTTGCCAACGAATTCGACGACATAGCAAGATTCATGCTGATCCTCGCCAAAGAGTTTCCAGACCACGCCATATGAGCGTCCCGCAGGCTGCTCGGGCATCGCCGGAAAGCGCTTCTTGGGATCGAGAAACCTGAGCTTGTATGTCGGACGCTCTGCCACGAAGTATCACCCTGATCGGTCGTTGAGAGAAGGAGTGGTCGCGAATAAGTCGCGACATCTACTCGGAATCTTACACGAGTCGACAGGAAATCGTCCGCTTTACGCCCGCGCCTCGACCGAGGTTCGAATCCATGCGGTGTTTACGTAAAAGAAAAGCCCCCGTTGCCGGGAGCTTTAATCTCAAATGGTGCGGCGTATAGGATTCGAACCTATGACGTTCTGATTCGTAGTCAGACCCTCTATCCAGCTGAGGTAACGCCGCGACTTGTTGATTATTATGCACATGGACTGAATAATCGTCAAGCGTTTTTCAAAAAAAGTTATCGAATTTGATTTTTAATCATTTGATGCAGTCGATCGACTCGATACTTTCAAACACGGCGAAAGCAACTCCTCAAGTATGTCGATATATAAGAAAAGCCTCCGTTACCGGAGGCTTTAAAGTTCAGTTGGTGCGGCGTATAGGATTCGAACCTATGACGTTCTGATTCGTAGTCAGACCCTCTATCCAGCTGAGGTAACGCCGCAACGCACGGATTATTATGCACGCGAGCCCCCGATGGGTCAAGCGACAATTAGAAAAAATTTTACGGAGTGATAATTAAGTTGTTCGTGCCTCGATCGAGGTTCGAATCCATGCGGTGTTGCCATAAAAGACGATATGAGAAAGCCATTGGGGGCCGCCTCCCCCGCGGCGCAGCTTCTTTCCGCGGGCTCGGGGTGCCACAATGGGCTTTGAGTATCGGCCCGTGCGGTAGCCCTTACCGCACCTGCGGGGAGGAGGCTTCCCAT
>DBFVZT010000054.1:0-20239 GCA_048486575.1 Collinsella sp.
TCTTCTTGGGGCATCGCCTTTCCTTCCATTCGTCACCTTCATTACTCCAACGACGAATTCTAGGCGGTGTCCCCTCCCTTTCAAGAAAGAGAAGAGGCGGGGCATGCCCCGCCTCTTACACCACATCTCTGCGCGCTACCGCATATATCTGCTATCGAAAATATTGCTCGAAAAATTGTCCAAGAAGTCGCGGGGCGATTTTTGATGGGTCGCGCGTCAAGTGATTTGGCAAGTTCTTGGTTAGATATTGGTCAGTTTTGGGGCAACCTTGCCAAAAACTTGACGGATGCAGATTTAGACGTCGACGAATGAACACTTCAGGTGGGCTCCAAGCAAAATTCTGGGCTGATTCTCGATAATCGCCTTCAATCGTCCCTTGCCAGGCGCTGGCCTCGCTTACAATCTGCTCCGACATTCGCGCGCCGCCCGGCGCTTAAGAGGGGAGGGCCCCATGGCAAACGAGATCTGGACCATCAAGCGTTGTCTCGAGTGGACCAAGGAGTACCTGGCCGAGCGCGGCGAGGAGCATCCCCGTCTTTCTGCCGAGTGGCTGCTGTGCGCCGCCACGGGCCTGGCGCGCATTGACCTATATATGCGTATGGACGAGACGCTTAACGCGGCCCAGCTCGAGACCATGCATGCGGCCGTTGTCCGCCGCGCTAAGGGCGAGCCGCTGCAATACATCACGGGCAGCACGCAGTTTCGCATGATCGACGTCGCGTGCGCCCCCGGTGTGCTCATTCCGCGCCCCGAGACCGAGATGCTCGTCGAGGAAGTCCTCAATTATCTGGATGCCGAGGTACTGAGCCCCGAGGCCGCTGCCCGTCAGCGTGTTGAGCTGCCTTGGAACGATGAGGTCGAGGAGGCACGCAAGGCCGAGGCCGCATTGGCCGACGAGCGAGCGACGGCCGAGCGCCGTGCCGCCAACCTCACAGCTGCCGACGAGGCGGCGCTAGGCGGCGATGTGCTGGGCAGTCGCGCTTATGCCGAGGAACTGGCCGATCGCGAGGCCGAGGAAGCCGCCGCGCAGGCGGCAGAAGCCGAAGCGGCAGAAGCAGAGGCCATGGAAACCCCCGAGCCCGAGCTCGACGAATACGGCATCGCCATTGAGGACAACGACCAACAGGCGACTCCCGCGCAAGATGCCGCCGAGGCCAACGTATCTGCCCCAGCTGAGCCCCGCACTGCCCGCGTTCTCGAGGTCGGCTGCGGCACGGGCTGCATTTCGCTCTCCCTTGCCTGGGAGCGCCGCGGCCACGTTACCTGCACTGCTACCGATATCGAGCCGCGCGCCATCGACCTTGCTACCAAGAACCGTGATGCGCTTGGCCTCACGTCCGACGAGGTTGCCTTCAGCCTCACAAACCTGGTGAGCTCCATTCCCCGCGAAGAGTGGGGCACCTTTGACGTACTCGTCTCCAACCCGCCCTACATCCCCACCGATGTCATGCGCTCGCTGCCGCACGAGGTCAAGGACTTTGAGCCCGATCTGGCGCTCGAGGGTGGCGCCGACGGCCTCGATATCTTCCGCCGCCTGCTCAACGCGGCGCCCTACATGTTGCGCGCCGGCGGCCTCTTTGCCTGCGAGCTCTACGAGGGCGCGCTCGACGCTGCGGCCGAGCTCTGCCGCCAAGCGGGTCTGTCGGACGTGCGCATCGTCCACGACCTCACCGATCGCCCCCGCATCGTCCGAGCCATCGTCACCGAGCCCAAACAGCGCCAGTAATATTTATTAACTGGTTAGCAAAAATTATAAAGTAGTTTATAATTAGGACGGCTGAAAGAGGTCGGCCCATGCAACCTCCTACCTTTCGGGAAATCATTGCCCTACTCAAGCACGATGGATTCGTGAAGGTCGCGCAAGTCGGTAGTCATGCTAAGTATGTTTCTGGTGACCGCGTTGTCACCGTGAACGGCTCTGGTGGTGATCGACCAAAGAAGGGCACGTGGGCAAGTATTCGTCGCCAAGCTGGATGGTAGTTGGAGGCAAAATGAGGCAGCGATTTACCTATGACTGCGTTCTCATAAAAGAAGACGATGGTTACTGCGCTAGCTTCCCGCAGATTCCCGGCGCCTTTGCCGATGGCGATACGCGCGAAGAAGCGATTGCCCATGCCACCGAGGCGCTGATGGCGTTTTTGGCCGACGACCTCAACAACGGTTTGACTCCGGCAGGGTACGAACGCTCGGCCGAGGTCGTGGCCCTTTCAGTCGAAATCGACCACGAGGACGCTCGGGAAGCGGCGTGCCGAACATTTAAAGACGCAGCGCTGGACCTCAAAGTCTCCGCTCCGCGGATTACCGCGCTGGTCAAAGCCGGAAAGCTCGATGTTGAACTCGTCGACGGCCGTCGGATGATAACGATAGGCAGCATCGAGCGCTACGCCGCCCAAGAACGCCACGCCGGCAGGCCAAAGAAGTTCGTCGCAGTCCAATAACCCCCTCACTTTCACCGACTACTAGAGCCGCTCACCAAACCAACATGCGCTCTGGGCAAATAGGTTGAATGTTTCGTGCGAGAATGCCCCACAGTAAACAAACTTGCACCGGAGCGTAAGGGGCTGGCATACACATGCAGACGGTCTATCGGGTATACGAGGGAACGCGCGAGCCGCATCGGCTTGCCGTCGAGCGCACGGCCGAGGTGCTCGGCCGCGGCGGCCTGGCCTTGATTCCGACCGAGACCGTCTACGGTGTCGCCGTGGCAGTCAACGCCTTCTCGGACGCCGTGCCCCAAGATACAAGCGAATTCCCATCGTGGCCGCGCGATCCGCAGGCTGCCGTCAATGGCGCCGCAGTTCCTGCGCTCGGCACCGGCTATCGCCGTATCTTCACTCTCAAGCAACGTGAGCTCACGCAAACCGTCGCTTGGCTGGTCGATGGCGTCGAAGCACTCGACCGCTATGGCGTGGATATCCCGGAAGAGGCCCGCGTGCTTGCCCGACGATGCTGGCCGGGCGCCCTGACTATCGTGGTCAAGGCGGCCCCCTGCGTGCCGACCTTTATGCGCGCCGCCGACGACACGGTGGCACTTCGCGCTTCGGCTTCGCCCGTGGTGCAAGCGCTCATCCGCGCCTGCGGCAGTCCCCTCGCCTGCACGAGCGCCAACACACACGGCGCGCCCTCGCCGGCAAGCTTTGTCGCCGTCGAAGGTCGCATCCTGGAGGGGGTCGATGTTGCCGTCGACGCCGGTGAGACCCCGTGTCGCGACGCCTCGACCATCGTGTCGTTCCAGCACGGCGGGCTCCAGATCCTGCGCCAAGGCGCACTTCCCGCATCAGAGATCGAACGGGTCCTGTCCGACCCGATGCAATAGAAAGGTGTAAGCGATGTCGTTGAATCTGGGCAGCCTGGGCATGGAAGATGCCTCGTTTAACTTTGGCGGTTCCTACATCATGGCGCTCGACTGCGGCACCACCTCGGTACTTGCGACCATCGTCGACGAGTACGGCTGCATCGTCGCGCAGGCACGTCGTAGCGTCAAAACCAGCTTCCCGCGTCCCGGTTGGATAGAGCAAGACCCCATGGAGGTGCTTGCCAGCCAGATCGGTGTGATGATGGAGGTCCAGTTTAAGAGCGGCATCCATTCTGACCGCATCGCCGCCATCGGTATCTCCAACCAGCGCGAGACCACGGTGGTGTGGGACCGCATAAGCGGCCAACCCATCTATAACGCCATCGTGTGGCAATGCCGTCGCACCGCACCTCTGATCGACGAGCTGGTCGAGCGGGGCGCAGAAGAGCTGGTGCGCTCCCGCACGGGACTCACGCTCGATCCGTATTTCTCGGCTTCCAAGGTGCAGTGGATCCTCGACAACGTCGACGGTGCGCGTGAGAGCGCGGCGGCGGGCGACCTCATGTTCGGCACCATCGACACCTGGCTCATCTACAACCTTACCGGCAGCCAGGTCTTTGCCACCGACTACACCAATGCCAGCCGCACGGCGCTCTTTAATATCCATACGCTCGATTGGGACGACGACCTGCTGGCGCTCTTTGACGTTCCACGTTCCATGATGCCCGAGGTTCGTTGGAGCTCGGGCGACTACGGCCGCGTCGCGAGCGACATCATGACCAACATGCCGCCCATCATGGGCGTGGCGGGCGATCAGCAGGCGTCGCTGTTCGGCCACTGCTGCTTCCATCCCGGCCAGACCAAAAACACCTATGGCACGGGTTGCTTTATGCTCATGAACACCGGCGACGAGGTCGTCGAATCCAAGAACGGTCTGGTCTCCACGATCGGTATCGCCGCGGACGGCAAGATCAGCTATGCGCTCGAGGGTTCTATCTTTGCCGCCGGCTCAACCATGAACTGGCTGCGCAACAACATGGGCATCATCTCGAGTGTGAGCGAGTCCGCGCAACTCGCCGCTTCGATCAACGACAACGAGGGCTGCTACTTCGTCCCCGCCTTCGCTGGCCTGGGCGCTCCCTGGTGGGACCCGCGTGCCCGCGGTATCGTGTGCGGCCTGACCGGTGCCTCGAGTCGCGCGACCATTGTGCGTGCGGCCTGCGAGTCCATGGCCTACCAGAGTTATGACGTGCTGCGCGCCATGGAGCAGGACGTGGGACTTTCGATTGAGCGCCTGTCCGTCGATGGCGGCGCCTCACGCAACGAGTTCATCATGCAATTTCAGGCCGACCTGCTGGATATCCCCGTGCTGCAATGCGAGACGGTGGAGACCACGGCAATCGGTGCCGCGTACTTGGCGGGTCTTGCCGTCGGCTATTGGGAAGACCTTGAAGAGCTGGAGCAAAATGCCCAGATCGTTAGGACCTTCCTTCCCCATATGTCCGCCGAGCGTCGCGAGCAAAACCTTGCGGGCTGGCGTGATGCAGTCAAGCGCTCGCTCAGTACCGCACAGTAGGGCTGCGATGGGCGGCCCGATACAACAAACCGCTAAACTTATGCATGGCGTGCGGCGGCAACATTGCTGCGCGCCTTGTCAGCAAGGCCGTTTTGCGGCTGCAACGAAAGGGGCAATCAACCCATGACCGTCACCTACGATGCGTCCCGTGTGACGCTTGTCGATCATCCGCTCGTCCAGCACAAGCTGTCGATCCTGCGCGACAAAAACACCGGCACCAACCAGTTCCGTCAGCTCGTGCGCGAACTCGCGCTTTTTGACGGCTACGAGGCCATGCGCGACCTACCTATGGAAGACGTCGAGGTCGAGACCCCCATCACTACCGCCACGTTCAAACAGCTTGCCGGCAAGAAACTCGCCATCGTGCCCATCCTGCGTGCGGGCCTTGGCATGGTCGACGGTATCCTCGACCTGGTGCCCTCCGCTCGCGTGGGCCACATCGGCATGGAGCGCGACGAGGTCACCCACGAGCCGCACGAGTATTACTGCAAGATGCCCAAGGATATCGACCAGCGCATCTGCCTGGTCGTCGACCCCATGCTCGCCACGGGCGGTTCGGCCGAGATGGCCATCAGCTACCTGCGCGAGCGCGGTGTCAAGGACATCCGCATGCTGTGCATCGTCGCGGCCCCCGAGGGCCTCAAGTCGCTGACTGAGAAGGACCCTGATGTGCATATCTATACCTGCGCCATCGACGACCATCTCAACGAGGCTGCCTACATCGTTCCCGGCCTCGGCGACGCCGGCGACCGCATCTACGGCACGCTCTAGTCGCTGGGCTAAGACGGCCGCGGCTGCAAATACGAAGAAACGGTGCGCGCGGACGAACAAAAGGCGACCGCGCGCACTCCTGTTAACGGACGTTTTGCCCTGCAGGGTTCGAGAAAAACGTATTACCGTACCTGCGGCATAAAGAAGGTCTTAAGAAAACGAACAGGTGCGTATTAACCGATGCTTTTTCGGTTGTACTTTAGCGATTGGCTCGTACAATAGTCACCAATGTTTGGCGGGAACTGTTCTGTGAAGCGTTAAAAAGGAAAGTGAGGACGCCAGTGTTTCAGATAGCCGATCTGCTCGCTATCGTTGCAGGCGCCATCGCGGGCGCAATTGCCTTCCTTCCCTTTGTCTTTACGCTCAAGCCGGTTCTTGACGATAAACAGAATGCGGACATGCTCAAGGGTATGGTGAGTCTGGCGGTCTCGGCAATCGCCCTGCTCGTCTTTACCTTGGTTGTGTTTGTGTTGTTCGGAGAGGCATTTCGCATGTTCCTCCTGGGCGAGGCGATCGGCTTCGTGGCCTTTATGGCCGCCTGCACGGTTCGCGTCGCCAAGGCGCTGCGAGATCCTCATGAGGTCGAAAGGTAAGTCGTGGAAATTTTTGAAAAGCTGCCTGATGAGATTAATCATCTGGTCAGCGAGTTCAGCTCCACCCCTGTCGTGGGCGATCTGAGCTGCGGCATCACGCAGTACTCGTTTTGGCTGATCGTCTCCACGATCGTGCTCCTGATCGTCCTGGCCGTGTTCAAGAAGAAGCAGACCCTGGTTCCCAAGGGCTTCTTCGTCAACGGTTTCGAGTACATCATCGAGTACGTCGAGAACGATATCGGCAAGGGCGTCGTGGGTGAGAACTGGAAGAAGCACTTCCCGTTCCTGTGCTCGCTTTTCCTGTTCATTCTGATCAACAACATGATCGGCCTGATCCCGGGAATGAAGCCCGGCACCGGCGCAATCGGCTCCACCGCCGCGCTCGCCATCTTCGCCTTCGTGTACTTCATCTACTACGGATGCAAGGCTCACGGCGTGATCGGCTACATCAAGAGCCTCGCCCCGCAGGGCGTGAGCTTCCCGATGAACGTGCTCGTGTGGGTCGTCGAGCTCTTCTCGACCTTCCTGCGCCTCATCACGCTCGCCGTCCGTCTGTTCTGCAACATGTTTGCAGGACACGTGGTCATGGGCTCGTTCGCCATCATGGCGAGCATGTTCATGCAGCCGCTGCTTCAGCAGGTTTCCGCGGCCCACGCCGTCGGCGCCCTGCCTTCGCTGGCCTGGCTTGCCATCCTCATCCTGATCTATGCGATCGAGCTTGTGGTCGGCGCCATCCAGGCTTACGTCTTCACGGTCCTTACCGCCGTGTATGTCTCCGAGGCAGAGGAGGTCGCGGAGGAGGAGTAGTCTTCCGTTCGCGCCTTAAAGGTAAGGCAATTCGTTAAACCGCCGGTGCCCGTACCCATGGAGCCCGGCAGTTATAAAAAGGTTATCCTGCGTGAAATAAGACACGCACGACAAAGGAGGAATCGTGGGAGTTATCGGTTACGGTCTCGGTGTTATCGGCGCTGGTCTTGCTATCGGCCTGTCTGCTCTGGGTGCTACGGGTGCTATGGCCCGTCAGCCTGAGGTCCAGGGCCGCGTGTTCACCGTCTTCATCATGGGCTCCGCCTTCGGCGAGGCTCTGGCTCTGATCGGCTTCGTTGTCGCGCTGATCGTTAAATAGCACGGAGCGTCAAGTATGAATCTTTCATCCCAGAAGAGCGCGATCGCACTCTCCGCGTCCGCGGCCGCGCTGCTCATGCCGGTTTCCGCGTTCGCTGAGGACGGCGCTGCCGGTGCGGACATCCTCATCCCTAAGATGGCGGAGTTCATCCCGGCGCTTATCGCCTTCCTGATTATCTGGATCGTGCTGGCCAAGGTCGCCCTGCCGGGCATCATGAAAACCATGGAGGAGCGCGGCAAGAAGATCGAGGAGAGCCTCGACGAGGCCGAGAAGACCAAGCAGGAGGCTATCGCCAAGCGCGCTGAGTCCGACTCGATCGTCACCGACGCCCGTCGTCAGGCTGCCGACATTGTTCTCGAGGCCCGTAAGGACGCCGAGTCCGAGCGCGCCCGCATTATCGAGGCTGCTCACAAGGAGGCCGAGGAGATCATCGCCAAGGCTCATACGACCGTCGAGGACGAGCGCAAGTCCATCTACGCCGGTGCCGCGAGCTCCATCGCCGACCTGTCCGTTGCCGTCGCCACCAAGATCGTGGGCGAGGCACTCGAGGACGATGCCGAGCAGAAGAAGCTCATCGAGCGCTACATCCAGGAAGCAGGTAGCCTGAATGCCGACTAGCCGCTATCAGGACAAGGTGCTCGAGACCTACGCGCGCTCCCTTCTGGAAGCCGCTAAGGCCGAGAACCATGTGTTCGAGGACCTCGAGATGATCGAGCGTCTGGCTAGCGCCAGCCCCGAGATCATCGCCGTGCTCGACACCATGTCCAAGCGCGACCAGCTCGACCTTCTTCCCAAGGTGGCAGCTGCCTTTAAGTATGTTGCCGAGGAAGACGAGGATGTAGTGGGCGTGACCGTCACCACGGCGATCCCGCTCGACGACGAGCTGCGTCAAACCATCACTAAGAAATGCGAGCAGGACTTCGGCCGCAAGGTATTCCTTATCGAGCAGGTCGACCCGTCTATCGTGGGCGGCCTGGTGCTCGAGGCCCGCGGCGAGCGTCGTGACATTTCCGTCAAGACGCAGCTGCGCATCGCGCAGGAGACCCTCGCAAACTCTGCTAATTCGTACGGAGGTGAAGCCTAATGTCCGAAACCCTCAATGCCCAGGATATCGCCAAGAAACTGCAGGAGCAGCTCACGAGCCTCTCCGCGACGGTCGATACGCATGAGGTTTCAACGGTCGACGAGGTAGGCGACGGCATCGCGCGCGTCTCCGGCCTCAAGAGCGCCATGGCAGGCGAGCTTCTGGAGTTCAAGAGCTCCGATACCGGTGAGACCGTCTTCGGCCTTGCCCAGAACCTTGACCGTGACGAGGTCGGCGCCGTTCTGTTTGGTGCCGTCGACTCCATCAAGGAAGGCGACGAGTGCCGCACCACTGGCCGCATTATGGATATCCCTGTGAGCCGCGCCATGCTCGGCCGCGTCGTCAATCCGCTCGGCCAGCCCATCGACGGCCTGGGCGACATCGTCGCCACGCACCGTCGCCCCATCGAGTTCAAGGCCCCCGGCGTCATCGACCGTACCCCGGTGTGTGAGCCGGTTCAGACCGGCCTGTTGGCCATCGACTCCATGGTGCCTATTGGCCGCGGTCAGCGTGAGCTCATCATCGGCGACCGTAAGACCGGTAAGACCGCCATCGCCATCGACGCTATCCTCAACCAGCGCGGTAAGGGCATGGTCTGCATCTATGTCGCCATCGGCCAGAAGGCCTCCACGGTTGCCAACATCCGCGAGACCCTCGCTCAGCACGGTGCGCTCGACTACACCATCATCGTTTCGGCCACCGCTGCCGATTCCGCCCCTATGCAGTACGTCGCGCCTATGGCCGGTGCCGCTATCGGCGAGTTCTTCATGTACAACGGCGAGGACGGCAAGCCCGCCAACGAGACCAACCCCGGCGGCCACGTGCTCGTCATCTACGACGACCTGTCCAAGCAGGCTGTGGCCTACCGTCAGATGTCGCTGACGCTGCATCGTCCGCCCGGACGCGAGGCCTATCCTGGCGACATCTTCTACCTGCACTCTCGTCTGCTCGAGCGTGCCGTCAAGATGTCCAAGAAGAACGGTTACGGCTCCATGACGGCTCTGCCGATCATCGAGACCCAGGACGGCGACGTCTCGGCCTACATTCCGACCAACGTCATTTCCATTACCGATGGTCAGATCTATCTGCAGTCCGAGCTCTTCTTCCAGGGCCAGCGCCCGGCAGTCGACGTGGGCATTTCCGTGTCCCGCGTCGGTGGCGACGCGCAGACCAAGGCTATGAAGCAGGTCGCCGGCAACCTCCGTCTGGACCTCGCTTCGTACCAGGAGCTCGCCGGCTTTACGCAGTTCGGCTCCGACCTCGACGAGGCTACTCAGAAGCAGCTGACCCATGGTGCTCGCATGACCGAGCTCCTGAAGCAGCCGCGCTACAGGCCGTTTGAGGTTGGCGAGCAGATCGTTACGCTGTTCGCTGGCAACGAGGGCTTCCTGGATGACCTGGAGATCGCCGACGTGCTGCCTTTCCGTGCCGAGCTCATCGAGTACATGGACAATGGCTTTGGCTCGCTGCTCGACAAGGTTCGCGCCAAGAAGATCGATGATGACACCAAGGCTGAGCTCTTGCGCGTCATCGGCGACTTCAAGCAGCAGTTCATGGCCAAGCACCATTCGGATGTTTCTGGATCAGAGGAGAACTAAGCCCCATGGCCAACCTTCGCGACATTAAGAAGCGAATCTCCTCGGTTACCACGACCAAGCAGATCACGCGCACGATGGAGATGGTCTCTACGGCCAAGATCCGTCGTGCCCTCGATCGCTCCAAGCAGGCCGAGCCCTATAAGGAGGCGCTGACCGACGTCATGTTGACGGTCGCCGGTGACGCCTCCTGTTCGGGCACCGATCCCATGCTGCAGAAGCATGAGAGCGTCAAGCATGGCCTGATTGTCGTTATTGCCTCGGACCGCGGCCTTGCCGGCGGTTTCAATACGACGGTGGAGCGCACGGCCGAAAAGCTCGCCGCTTCTTGGGCGAACGACGGCATCGAGTGCGAGATCATCGCGTGCGGGCGCAAACCGGCCACGTATTTCCGTGACCGTGCAAACGTCGTCATGCACTTTGAGGGCAATTCCTCTGAGCCCGATTTTAATCAGGCCCGCATGATCTCCTCTCATATCTGCGATGCGTATCGTGCCGGTGAGCTTGACCGTGTCGAGCTTGTCTACCACCACGCCAAGAACCGCGTGGATCAGGAGCTTCGCGTCGAGCATCTGTTGCCGCTCGACCCCGAGATGATCGCTATGGCCCACGGTCCGCGTAAGAACGAGACCGACGCCCCTAAGCGCATCTCGTCCACGTTCGAGTTCGTGCCCTCTCCCGAGCACGTTCTCGGCAAGCTTGTGCCGTCTTATATCCTGACGGTCATCTACCAGGCCCTGATCGATTCGGCGGCTGCCGAGCAGGGTGCACGCCGCAAGGCCATGCACTCCGCGACGGAAAACGCCACCGCGATCATCTCGACCCTTACCCGCACGTATAGTCGCGTGCGCCAGGCTTCGATCACGACCGAGATTAACGAGATCGTCGGCGGAGCCTCAGCATTGGAGGAACAGTAATGGCTAATAACACCGTAAAGCTTGCGGTCGAGGAAGCCACCAAGAAGACGACTGCCGGTGATGGTCGCATCGTGCGAATCATCGGCCCTGTCGTCGACGTCAAGTTTGACGGCGCGGTGCCCCCGATCTACAACGCGCTCACGGTCGAGGCCGAGACCCCGATCGGTCATCTGAGCACGATCCTCGAGGTCGAGAGCCAGCTTCCGGGCGGCGTCGTCCGCACGGTCGCCATGTCCTCGACCGACGGCCTGCAGCGCGGCCTCATCGCCACCGATACCGGTGAGCCCATGAAGATGCCCGTTGGTCCCAAGACGCTCGGCCGCATTTGGAACGTCATGGGCAAGCCTGTCGACGGTAAGCCCATGCCCGAGGTGGAGGAGTTCTACCCCATCCACCATGCAGCGCCCCGTTTCGACGAGCTCACCACCAAGACCGAGATCTTCGAGACCGGCATCAAGGCCGTTGACCTGCTCGAGCCCTACATCCGTGGCGGCAAGACGGGCCTGTTCGGCGGCGCCGGCGTCGGCAAGACCGTTCTGATTCAGGAGCTCATCAACAACCTCGCCCAGGAGCACGGCGGTACCTCGGTGTTCACCGGCGTCGGCGAGCGTACCCGCGAGGGCACCGACCTGTTCCTCGAGATGAGCGAATCTGGCGTTATCGACAAGACCTGCTTGGTCTATGGTCAGATGAACGAGCCGCCCGGAGCGCGTCTGCGCATCGGTCTGGCCGGCCTTACCACCGCTGAGTATTTCCGTGATCGTGGCCAGGACGTTCTGCTGTTCATCGACAACATCTTCCGCTTCTCCCAGGCAGGTTCCGAGGTTTCCGCACTGCTGGGCCGTATGCCGTCCGCCGTTGGTTACCAGCCCACGCTGGCAACCGAGATGGGCGACCTCCAGGAGCGCATTACCTCGACCAAGACGGGCTCCATTACCTCCGTCCAGGCTGTCTACGTCCCCGCAGACGACCTGACCGACCCGGCGCCTGCCACGACGTTTACGCACCTCGACGCCACCACGGTTCTTTCGCGTAGCATTTCGTCGCTCGGCCTGTTCCCGGCTATCGACCCGCTCGCGTCTTCCTCCGACGCTCTCGATCCCTCGATCGTCGGCGAGGAGCACTACCGTGTCGCCGTCAAGGTCCAGGAGCTCCTGCAGGAGTACTCCGACCTTCAGGACATCATCGCCATTCTGGGTATGGACGAGCTGTCCGAGGAGCAGCGCCTTACGGTCAACCGTGCCCGTAAGATTCAGCAGTTCCTCTCGCAGTCCTTCCACGTCGCCGAGAAGTTCACCGGCAACCCCGGTGTCTACGTCCGCGTCGAGGATACCGTCCGCTCTTTCGCCGAGATTGTCGACGGCAAGGCCGATGACCTGCCCGAGCAGGCTTTCCGCTATGCTTCCACGATTGAGGACGTGCGCGAGCGCGCCCGCAAGATGGGGGAGAAGTAGGTTATGCGTATCCGCATCGTGTGCCCCGTGAGCTGCGCCTATGAGGGCGACGCTGCGTTTGTGTCGATTCCGTCCACGGATGGCGAGTTTGGCGTCCTGCCCGCTCACTCCAGCGAGATCTGCACGATCGACCGCGGTTACGTTCGCGTTTCCGATAAGGCCATGGGCACTGTCGACCACACGTTTGCCGTGGCCGGCGGCTATGCCCAGGTTGCGGACGATGTCGTGACCGTTCTCGCCGAGCGCGCTTGCGATTTGGCGACCGTCGATGCCGACAAGCTTAAAGCTGATATTCAAGGTTTTGAAGAGAAGCTGGGTAATTTGTCGGAGGATGATGCACGCCGCGCCTACCTCTATAATGAAATCGCATGGTGTAAGCTCAAGCTTGCCCAATAGTCAAACGATTTAGCGTTCGACCATTTGCGAACACATCATGCCCGGGATGGCCCAGCCACCCCGGGCATGCTTTTTGAAAGGGTAGACCTTGGATATTATCCGCGTTGAGGGTGGCCACGCCATCGGAGGCTCCGTGCCCGTTTCGGGCGCCAAGAACTCCGCGCTCAAACTCATGGCGGCAACGCTTCTGGCGCCGGGCAAGACGACGCTGCAGAACGTGCCCGATATTTCCGATGTCCACGTGATGGGCAAGGTGCTCAAGGGTATGGGCGCCACAATCGATGTCCTTGACGAGCACACGCTCGAGATTGATACCTCTCAGGTCGATTCTTGGGAGGCCCCCTACGAGCTCGTTGCCAAGATGCGTGCTTCCACCGCCGTCATGGGACCCCTGCTGGGCCGCTTCCATCGCGCCAAGATTGCCATGCCGGGCGGCTGCAACCTGGGTGCTCGCAAGATCGATATGCACATTCTTGGTCTTGAGGCCCTGGGCGTTGAGTTCGATACCGCCCACGGTTACATCAACGCTAATGCGCCCCAAGGTCTGCGCGGTACCACCGTCACGCTCGAGTTTGCCAGTGTCGGTGCGACCGAGAACCTCATTATGGCATCCGTGCGCGCGCAGGGTACCACGGTTATCGACAATGCCGCCCGCGAGCCCGAGATCGTCGATCTCGCCAACATGCTCAACGAGATGGGCGCCAAGATTGTTGGCGCCGGCACGCCCGTCGTGACTATCGAAGGCGTGGAAGAGCTCCATCCTGTTACCCATCGCGTAGTAGGCGACCGCATCGAGGCCGGTACCTTTATCGTTGCCGGTGCGTTGATGGCCGACGATCGCGGTGTCGATGTCACGGGCTTTTGCCCCATTCACTTGGGCATGGTGCTCAAGAAGATGGAGCTCATGGGTATCGACTGCGAGCGCGTCGAGGATGGCGTCCATGTGAACCGTGCCGAGCGTATCAAGCCGGTCGACATCCAGACGCTTCCGTTCCCCGGCTTCCCGACGGACATGCAGGCACAGATTATGGTACTCTCCGCCCTTGCTGATGGCAGTTCCGTTATTACCGAAAACATCTTCGAGAATCGCTTTATGTTTGCCTCTGAGCTGGTGCGCATGGGTGCCGACATTCGTATCGAGAGCCATCATGCCATGATTCATGGCGTCAAGGGCTTCTCGGGTGCACAGGTTACCTCGCCCGATCTGCGTGGCGGAGCGGCCCTCGTCGTAGCGGGCTTGATCGCCGACGGGACGACCGAGGTTTCGGCTATTCATCACATCAAGCGCGGCTACGAGCAGTTTGTCGAAAAGCTGCAGGCGCTCGGCGCGCATGTCGAGCATGCTACCGTTCCCGATCCCGTCATCTACTAATACAGGTTGCCTATGTTTAATAAAAAGCCCCTCGCGGATACCACCGCCCGAAGACCCTCAACTGGTGCGCAGGCCAAGATCTACAGTCGCGATAACGTGGCTCGCTATTCCGAGCGCGCTCGCCAACGTCGTCGTAGCCACACGATTCGTCACGTCGCGCTCATTGTCGTGCTTGGCGTGCTGCTGAGTGCCACTACCGCTGCCGGCCTGTGGTTTGCCACCATCATGGGCAAGCTCGGCGATTCTAATGTCATTACCGACAATCTGCGTCGGGTTCTGGTTGACACCGATGAGGCAAAGGATCCGTTCTACGTGCTGCTTCTTGGCACCGACGGCCGTCCGGGCGAGGATACGTATCGTGCCGACTCGATTATCCTGGCACGCATCGACCCCACGCAAAAGCAGGCGACGCTCATTTCCGTTCCGCGCGACACCAAGGTCGAGTACAAGGGCGAGACCATGAAGATCAACGCCTGCCATACCGTTGGCGGCGCCGAGGCCATGGTCGAGGCGGTCAACGAGCTGTGCGGTGTTCAGATTTCCCACTATGCCGAGGTCAGCTTCGACGGTATGCAGGCGCTGATTGATTCGGTTGGCGGTATCGACATTAACGCAACCGATGATGTTGACGACCCCGAGCACCTGGATATTAAGATTACCGCTGGCCAGCAGCATATGGACGGTGCCACCGCCCTTACCTATGCCCGCTGCCGCTACACCTATGCCGACGGCGATTACACGCGCATGCGCCACCAGCGTCAGGTGCTCGGCGCCCTTGCCAACCAGATTCTCAATAACTTCGATGCCACGAAGATCTTTGGCCTGGTTAATTCGCTGTCCGATATGCTCGTAACCGATATGAGCGTTCAGGATATCGTGGCTACGGTCAACGCCATGCGCGGTATGGATGTCGACGGTATCTACTCGGCCAACCTGCCCTCGTATGCCGACGACAGCACCATGATCGACGGTGTGAGCTACGTCTTTGTCTACGAGGACGAGCTCAAGGAAATGATGGAGCGCGTCGATGCCGGCAAGGATCCCAAGGGTCCCAACACCATGGGTCTTTCCGACGGTTCCAGCTCTACGATCGGCGACCTGAACAACAACACGTCTGACGACTACGCAAACGGTACCGCAACCTCATCGGTCAGCTCTGACGATTCCGATGACTCAAACGATTCGAGCGATTCGGACTACTACGAAGAGCCCACCGGCGACGGTAACGGCTACGAGGCCAACTACTAGAGTTACGCGGTTTTACCAAACCGCGTAACGGGCCGACGCTGCGCGCCGCCCAGAGCGACAATTTGTCATTCAAAAGGCAGGGCATGACCAGAAGGTCAATGCCCTGCCTTTTTCATGCTAACTTGTTCGCTCTGGACGTCGCTCGCTGACGTTGATTCAACCAGCGATGCTGACTACTCCCCTTGCACCAAAAATCGCCCCGTTCTCGGTTTTGAGGACGGGGCGATTTTGCTTACCTAGACTATGCGAGTTCCTTATGCGAAGCGGGCGACGAGCTCCTGGAGCACGTCGGTCATCTTGACGAGCGAGCTGACCGGGACAAACTCGTTGACGCCGTGGTAGCAATAGCCGCCGGTGGAAAGGTTGGGGCAGGGCAGACCGCGGAACGACAGCTGCGCGCCGTCGGTGCCGCCACGGATCGGCAGCACTTGGGGCTCAACGCCGCAGGCAAGGTAGGCTTCCTTGGCAACATCAATAAGCTCGGGATAGTCACGAACGATCTCGGCCATATTCCGATACTGCTGCTTAGTCTCGACCGTCACGCGCTCCTCACCCAGACGCTGGTTGAGCATCGAGGCGGCGGCATCAATAAGGTCGAGTTTCTGCTGGAACTTGGCGGCGTCATGGTCGCGGACGATATAGCGCGCTGTGGCGTGATCGACGGTTGCAGATACACCCTCAAGGTGATAAAAGCCCTCGTAGCCTTCCGTATACTCCGGGCGCTGCGCGTAGGGGAGCAACGCGTTGAAGTCGCAGAACAGATTGCCTGCGTTGACCATACGGCCCTTAGCGTCGCCCGGGTGGATGGACTGGCCCTCAAAGCAGACGGTCGCCTCGGCGGCGTTAAAGCATTCCCACTCCAGTTCGCCGATGGGGCCGCCGTCGACCGTGTAGGCGTACTTGCAGCCAAAGGTATCGATATCCAACAGCTCGGCTCCGTGGCCGATCTCCTCGTCAGGGCAGAAGCAAATGCCGAGTGCGGGATGGGGCAGAGAAGGGTCCTGAGCGATACGCGCGACAAGCGACATGATCTCGGCGACGCCTGCCTTGTCGTCCGCGCCCAGCAGCGTGGTGCCATCGCTGCAGACCAGGTCCTCACCTGCGAGGTCGTTCAGGGCGGGAAGCTTGGCGGTACTCATGGCAACGGGCTTACCGTCAACCGTGCCGCAGACCAGGTCGCCGCCTTCGTAGTGTACGATGTGCGGTTTCACGCCGGCACCCGGTGCAACTTCGGTGGTGTCGAGATGGGCGATCAGGCCCAGGGCGGGCTTGTCCTCAGCGCCCGCACTTGCGGGGATATGCGCGCAGACATAGGCGTGCTCGGTCACGTGGGCATCTTCCGCACCAAGCTCGCGCAGCTCTTCAGCCAGCACGTTGGCAAGGTCAAACTGAACGGCGCTCGAGGGTACCTGGTCGCAGTTTGCATCCTCGGACTGCGTGTTGATCTGGACGTAGCGCAAAAAGCGCTCGAGGACATCGGGGTTCGTGGTGGTGTTTTCCATAAAGACCGCTCCAATCTTGGTCGTCGTGTGCAACAAGAACTCTAGCACGGTATGCCACGGCATACCGCGACGCTTGGATGGGGTAGAATCAGCCATTGAATGCAGAAGGGACGGAAGATCATGGATACGACAAATAGCTCGCGCGAACTACATCTGACGGTGGCGAACGAAGACTACTTGGAGTGCATGGTTCGCATTGAAAGCGAAGAGGGGGAAACCAACGGCGTTCGATCGGTCGACATCGCGCAGCGCCTTGGCGTCTCCAAGGCATCGGTCAATAAAGCGGTTTCGGCTCTCAAGGCATCCGAGCTTGTCGAGCAATCGCACTACGGCAAGGTGATCCTGACCGATCGCGGCCGCGAGGTTGGCACGGCTATCTGGTACCGTCATCGCCTCATCCGCACGTTTTTGGTTCAGGAGCTCGGTGTCGAATTTGAGCGAGCCGATTCCGAGGCCTGCATGATGGAGCATGCGCTATCCGAGGACACGATGAGCCGCTGGCTCGCCTATCTCGAAAAGCAGGGAATCAGCGTCGAGGAATAGCGGGATATATATGGATACGAGTTATTACAACCGCTTTGGTGCCGAGGAACTTACGCGCCGCTTGTCGAGCGAGACCTTGTTGGCGCAGGGCCCCATGGGCAGTGTTTTGTTGAGTGAGTACGATGCCGCCGACATTCCACCGGCGTTTTGGAATCTGGCAGAGCCGCAGACCGTTTCTCGTATCCATCGCTTGTATGTCGCCGCCGGCGCGCAGGTGCTCATTACCAATACCTTTCAGGCATCGAGCTATGCCCTCAAGCACGACCAGATTGCGCCGTCCGTGGCGGAGGTCAATCGCGGGGCCGTCGACGATGCCCGCCAGGCGCACCCTCAGCTACTGCTGGGCTCGATGGGCCCGATCGGTATTGAGTGGTTTGCCGAGGACTCTGTCGAGTATCGTGAAATCCGCGGCATTGCGCGCGAACAGGCGCACGCCTTGCTCAATGCTGGTGTTGACGGTCTGCTGATCGAGACGGTGACGTCTATCCGTAATCTGCAGCCCATGCTTGCCGGCGCCCGAGATGCCGCCGACGGCATGCCTGTTCTGGTGAGTTTTGTCGTTGACGATAAAGGCGACCTGCTGGGCGATGGCCTCAACATCGAGGCAGCCGTTTTGTACGCCGAAAACCACGGCGCAAACTCGGTTGGTGTTAATTGCTGTTCGCTTGCGGCCGCGAATGCGGCGGTGCCCAGGATGGTTGCATCGGCGACTACTCCCGTTACGGTGCGTCCCAACGTAGGCGATCCGGTCCAGACTCAGGATGGCCCCGTATGGCACGAGAATCCCGAAGCTTTCGCGCGCGCATGCATCGAATGGAGACATGCCGGCGCCGCAATGGTGGGCAGTTGCTGTGGAACCACGGCAATCACTACGGCAGCGATGGCCGAGGCGCTCGATATATAAAGGGCAAAACCGCTCCATACGGGGCGGTTTTTTTATTGCTTGCATGTCCTCGGCAGCATTTGCCCAAATGGTGAATGCTGGTGCCGGCAGGTTGCTGAGTGCGTGTTGCGGGTATACCTCACGCGTACCATGATCCAAACACTGTGAGGTGTCTGCGCGTGTGCGCGATAATTCATTTTGGAACTGACGGTTGGCGCGCTCGCGTCGATGAGGACTTCACTGCCGATAACGTTGCCCGTATCGCCGATGCCGTCGGCGAGTTGTGGCAAAAGACCAATCCGGGCAAAACGGTATATATAGGGTTCGACACCCGGCCCCTGGCGAGCGAGTTCGCTGAGCTTGCGGCGGGCGTGCTAGCAGCGCACGGGCTGGACGCCGTGCTCGCTTCGCGACCTGTTCCGACCCCTGCCCTTACGTGGGCGGCGGCTTATGACGGTGAGGCGTGCGGCGCGCTCATGGTGACGGGGTCCCATCATCCGCAGGGTTATCTGTGCCTCAAGATTCGCATGGGTGACGGCTCGACCGCCAACCAGGATGTCATCGAAGAGCTCGAAGAGACCATGGCTCCCGAGCCAATGGGGATCGAGGGGCAATATCGCACCGCGGATATCATTCCTGACTATATGCAGGCGGTGGCATCGTTTGTCGATGCCGAAGCCATCCGCGGCGCGCACCTGCGCGTGGTTGTCGATCCCATGGGCGGCGCAGCCCAGGGTTATCTAGCCGACTTGCTGCGCGAGCTTGGCGTTGAGGTGCACGAGATTCACGCCGGGCAGGCGTCTGACCAAGAAGATATCTGCCCCGACCCCGTTGAGCCTTGGGTGGACGCTTGCGAGCGCACGGTTATCGATGACGGAGCTTGCGCTGGTCTGGCGACCGACGGCGACGCCGACCGTATCGGTGCGGTTGACGAGCGCGGCAGATATATACATCCGCATCAGATCATGGCGCTCGTTTTGGGCGACTTGGTTCAATTTCGTAATTTGGAGGGGCGCGTCGTCGTCAATCTTTCATGCTCGACGCTCGTGCGTCGCATTGCCGAGGCGCTTGGCTGCCGCGTGACCGTCAAACCAGTCGGTTTCAAATATATAGCGGCGGAGATGAAGAAGGGCGGCGTCCTCATAGGCGGTGAAGAAGCCGGTGGTATCGGCATCGCCGCGCATATGCCCGAGCGCGATGGAATCCTCGCCTGTCTGATTCTGTGTGAGCTTATGGCAAAGACGGACGCGCCTTTGGGCGTTCTGGTCGACCAACTCGAGGACAGTTTTGGTAAGACGAGTTACGGTCGACGCGATTTACGCCTTGAGGCCGAAGATGCCGAAACGTTGCGAACCCTGCTGCCGGGCGTAAACCCCAAGTCGATTTGTGGCAAGGTGCCGCAAAACGTTAGTCATATGGATGGCTTGCGTTTGGCATTCGAGGATGACACGTGGCTGCTGGTCCGTCCTAGCGGGACCGAACCAGTGGTGCGCGTCTACGCCGAGGGGTTCTCGGTGGAAGAACGTGATGAGTTGCTCGATGCTGGCTGTGCTTTAGCTAGGGGGACGTATCCGCTCTAACCATGAGACTGCCTTATATAAAGAGATGCTCGGCGAGCGGTAGGTAACGGCTGGCAAACGTTAGTCGGATTCCAAGATGTGTAGGAAATGTGTACGCCCAGATTCCCGCCCACGGCGCCCCTCCGGTCTGGCAATATATCTCCTTGCCGCGCGGCCCGGTGGAACCGGATGAGCCGCGGGGCGTGCACCTTGAGAACCGGATACTGCGAGGATGGACACTTCCGAGTGTCGCATCCGGGCAGACATCGAACCATTTGAAATGGTCTAACTTGGATTTGTTTTTCGCAAGGCCGCCGAGAGGCGG
>DBFVZT010000055.1:0-5306 GCA_048486575.1 Collinsella sp.
CGAGGGCTCATCTCGACCTGATGGTTCCACAGGTTAATGAGCTCGGCCGACGGCTTGCTGTAGGTAGCCTCGAGCGTGAGGTTGCGGCCGATGTGGCGGCACTTGTCCTCGAGCTTGAGCACCATGTGCGTAAAGTACTTGGCGGCGACCTCACGGCTCACCTTGGCGGTGACGTTGGGGTTACCGTCGCGGTCGGAACCGATCCAGCTGCCGGGATGGAAGAACGCCGGGCACAGCGGCGGCACAGTACCGGCCTTGTCGCCCAGCACCCAATCGTCAAAACGACGATAGATAACGGGGATAACGTCGAACAGCGTGTTATCGAAGATGTCGATGATGGTATCGGCTTCCTCGACCGGCGTGGGCTTCTTGAGCGCGATGGGACTCGTACGCACCAGGGCGTCGATCTCCTGCAGCATATGGCGCTCGTTCTCCACCAGGTCGGAGCCGCCCAGACGCGGACGCTCCTCCAGCAGGTTGGAGATACGGCGGATCTTGCCCTCGACGGCCTTACGACGGGCCTCGGTGGGATGTGCGGTAAAGACAGGGTGGAACTCGAGCTTGTCGAGCAGCTCGTTGGCACCCTCGACACCCAGCTCATTCACCAGCTGGTGATAGGCAACGGTAAGCTCGTTGGCAGGATCGACCTCGGTATCGGTCGACGCACCGGCCTCGCGCTCGCGCAGCTGCGCCACACGGTAGTTCTCCTCCGACAGGTTTGCCAGATGGAAAAAGCTCGTAAAGGCGCGAACGATGACCTGCTGCTTATCGAGCGGCAGGCTGTCGATCAAATCGACGACCTCACGAAATGCCACGGCAGTGGGCTCGTCGGCGGTGGGCACGCCCTGCTCGTCGACGGCTTCGTCGGCAGCGCAGGTACCGGGGTTGCCGGCATTGACCACAATCTCGGCTGTCAAAATCTTGTCGAACAGGTCCGCGATCTCGGGATCATACTCGCTAAGCACACGGCGCTCCAGGCGCAAGAACAGCGCCAGATTGTCGCGCAGCTCCTCGGGGATCTCGATCTCGGCGAGACGCTCCCTGGACTCGGCATTCGAGCCGATTCGGTTAACGAGGCGGTTGACCACGGCAGCGACGCGCGCCGCGGCTTCGGGTACAGACTGGTTGCTTAGGTTCTCAGCCACGTTTCCTCCCATTCCTCCTTCTATGCACGTAACATGCGGTATTCATTATAGGCGCTTGAGAAATACTTTCGACACTGATTGCGCTTTACCACACAAAAGTATTTTCTGCATTGCAAAGGTTTTTGCCCTAAATGGTCGTATTTCTCGGTGGGCGGCATACGTAAACGGGGGCATTCCGCATAAAAGCGAAACACCCCCGTAACAATCGCTCTCCATGAGCAGGGCACGTTAGCAGGCCCGAAGCTCAAAAAGATGCGCTACAGGCGCTCGCGAACCGCCTCGACGACGTTGTCCAGATCGGCGAGCACCTCGTCATGGCTCTGCATGTCGCGCACTTTGACCTTGCCGGCGGCAAGCTCGTCGCCACCCAGGACCAAGATGAGCTTGGCGCCTACCTTATCGGCTTGCTTAAACTGGGCCTTGAGCGAACGACCCTGATAGTCGGCCTCGGTCACGATACCTGCGGCGCGAAGCTCCTGCGTAATGGCAAAGACGTTCTGACGCAGCTCCTTGCCGGCGTTGGCGACATAGACGCACGGGGCCTCATCGGCACCCAAATCGCTGCCAAAGGCCTGCAGGGCCAGCAGGGCGCGCTCAAAACCGACAGCAAAGCCGACGCCCGCCGTGGGCTTGCCACCCTCGAGCTCGACCAGGCCATCGTAGCGGCCGCCGCCGCCGATGGAGCCGACGCCGGCGCCAGGGGCCTCGACCTCAAAGACAGTACGGGTGTAGTAGTCCAGGCCGCGCACCAAGGTGGGATCCTCGACATACTCGATACCGGCGGCATCCAGATAGCGCTTGACCTGCTCGTAGTGCTCGCGGCACTCATCGCACAGGTTGTCACCCATCAGCGGAGCCTCGGCCATGATCTCGCGGCAGTGGTCGTTCTTGCAGTCAAAGGCACGCAGCGGGTTGAGCTCGGCGCGCTCGCGGCACTCATCGCACATCTCGTCTGCGTGATCGAGGATAAACTGCTTGACTTGCTCGCGGTAAGCCGGACGGCACTGAGCGTCGCCCATCGAGTTAATGAGCAGACGAAGCTTGGAAAGATCGAAGCCCAGGCGCTTGTAAAACTCCATGAGCATGATGATGCACTCGGCGTCTGCCGCCGGATCGGGAGCGCCGAGCCACTCGATGCCCACCTGGTGGAACTGGCGCAGGCGGCCCTTCTGAGGACGCTCGCCGCGGAACATGGCCTCGGCGTAGTACGCCTTAAACGGCGTGGAGCCCTGGGGCACCAGATTGTTCTCGACGACAGCGCGCACCACGCCGGCCGTGCCCTCGGGGCGAAGCGCCAGGCGCTGCTTGGGCTTGAGTTTGGTGTCGGTGCCCTCGGTAAAGACGCGCTCCAGGTTGGCACCGCTGAACACGCGGAACATTTCCTTGCGCACGACGTCGGTCGACTGGCCGATACCGTGGACAAACACGTCCACCTGCTCGATCGCGGGCGTCTCGATGGGTTTAAAACCAAACGGCTCGAACACGCCGGCCGCAATCTGCTGCATCTTTTGCCAGGCGCGCATCTCGGCGCCGATAAGGTCGCGGGTTCCCTCCGCCTTCTGTGCCTGCATGGGCAAACACCTTTCTTTTGTATCGCGTCATAGGTAACGGTCATTATACGGCACAAACACAAACAGCGGTGGCGCGTCTGACCGAACGAGGGTATGGGGACTCGTTCGGCCAGACGCGCCGCCGCTGTTTGTGATCCGTATTCCTCCGTCCCCTTCGAATCACGTGATCTGTTGGGGACGGAGGAAAACGGATCATTTCGTAGGCCCGTGGCCGCCTTGGAAACCGAATGATGGTACGAGCATCCATTCGGCTTCCAGGGCAGCCACGGACAGAACGGGGCGAACAGAAAAGAGCGACGGACGTCTACTCCCCCGCCACGCTCGCGCGCAGCTTGGCGGCGATGGGCTCGGATGCCAGCAGGAACACGAGCATGACCACGGAGCACGCCAGGCACACAATCCAGGCGCTCGCAAAGGAGCCCGTGGCATCGAACAGCACGCCCGAGACAATAGCGCCCACGGTGCCGCCGACCATCTCGAGCGAGGTAATGGTGCCCGTGACCTTGCCGAGGTCGGCCATGCCAAACTGCTTGGACGCGGCAATGGTAGGCGTGATAGTGCCCATGCACGTTCCGACACCAAAGCTCACGGCAGCCACGATGGGACCAAGATCGGTCGCGGGGAAGCACAGGGCGACGCAGGCGATAATGCACGCAATGGAGCCAAGGATATTGCCAAAGCGCAGACCAAAGCGGTCATAGATCGCACCGAGCGAAATCTTGGCGATAACGACGGTGACCATGTAGGCCGAAAGCACGGTACCTGCCCACATGGGATCGTGGCCGCCCGTGACGATCTTGGCGCCGTTGACGGTAACACTCGTCATGTTGGTGACCTGGTTGGGCAAGATGGCGCCGTTAACGAGACCCATAAAGAGGAAGGCGACGACGAGCAGCCAAAACGCCGGGCTCTTCTTGATACGAGACCAGCCGACGCTAACCTCGGGCGCCGTGTGCTCGTCCTTATCGCCAGCCGTCGAGACGGACGGATCGCCCGGGTTCTCGCCGAGCGGCTTAAGCCCGATCTCGGAAGGCTTGGTGCGGAAGGAATAGTCATGCAGTTAACGAAAATGGTGTAGCACGTGGCCATGATGACAAAGCCGGAGGCCACCACGAGCCAGCCGGGGAAAAATTTACTTTGCTGGGACATGGATTACTCCTTGTGGTCCGCAATGTATCCGAGAGCGACGGCGGCATAAGCCGCGGCGCCGAGAGGAAGCTCGGCATCGTTAAAGCGCGCCTTGGGATGATGCTGGGCAAAATGCTCGTCCGTATCGGTCACGGCCGCGCCCACGGTAAAGTACGCACTCGGAATCTCGCTCGAGATAAGCGCGAAGTCCTCGCTCGCCATGGCGTGGAATAGCGGCAGGAAGGCAGCCTTGGGCAGCACCGCGCCCACGTAACCAAGCGAGGCCTGGGTCATATCGCTGTCGAGCACGAGCGGCGGAACGTCCGAAAGCGTCTCGATGGCTGCCGGCGTACGATATGTTGCGGCAACGCCGTTGACGACCTCCGCGATACGCTCCTTGAGATGAGTCATGAGCTCGACATCGAAGCCGCGCAGCGTCCCCTCGAGCACACAGGTGTCGGGGATGACGTTGGCCGCCAAGCCGCCAGCGAACTTACCAACGGTAAGTGCGACTTCCTTGGCCGCTGGCACCTCCCGGGAGATAAGCTCCTGGAGCGCCAGGTGCACATGGACGCCGGCCGTGATGGGGTCGATGCAGATCTCGGGGCTCGAGCCATGGCCGCCCTTGCCCTGCAGCGTGATGCGGAAACCGTACACGCCCGAAAGCGCCGGGCTCCCATAGAGCACCAGGCCGAGCGGCGATTGGCTGTTGACGTGCATGGCAAAGGCAGCCTGGGGGCGCGGGTTCTGCAGCAAGCCATCGGCGATGGCAGCGCGTGCCCCCTCAAAGGTCTCCTCACCCGGCTGGAACAGCAGTTTGACGGTGGCATTGGCGTCGACAAGCTCGGCCTCGCGGGCCTTGAGCAAACGGGCCGCGCCGAGCAGCGCCGTCGCATGCATATCGTGGCCACAAGCGTGCATGCAGCCGTTGGTGGATGCAAAGGGCTCGCCCGATTCCTCGGCAACGGGCAGGGCATCCATGTCGCCGCGAAGCATGATAACCGTACCGGCTTGTTCGTCCGTGCAGACGCCATTGCCCTGGGCCGCGGCGGCACCGGCGCCGACAAGGCCCACAACGCAGGAACCATCGACGAGCGTGGCAAACGGGATGTCCATCTCGGTCAAGCGCGCTTGGATATACGCAGAGGTCTGTGGGAGGCTATTACCCAGCTCGGGCATCTGGTGTAGATCGTGTCGCCATGCGGCAAGCTCACCGGCAAAAGTTTGAGCCTCTTTGACCAGACTGTCGCCAATGGCGGCTTGCGCCACCGCGGTGGCCTTGGGCGCTGATTGCGGTTGAAGATCTGACAGTGCTGGTGCCAGGTTGATTTCCGATCTCAGCCGAACACATTAGGCGGACAGGCCGTTCCCGCAGCTAGCCGAACGCCCCCGAGGCCCCATCCGGGCCCCGGGGGCGCCGTTTTCCCAGTTGAAGGAACGGTGGAGATGTGTTTCGATGGGT
>DBFVZT010000056.1:0-9214 GCA_048486575.1 Collinsella sp.
TTCTTGGGGCATCGCCTTTCCTTCCATTCGTCACCTTCATTACTCCAACGACGAATTCTAGGCGGTGTCCCCTCCCTTTCAAGAAAGAGAAGAGGCGGGGCATGCCCCGCCTCTTACACCACATCTCTGCGCGCTACCGCCCCACCAACAAAAATCGAGTTATTCGGCCTCTGATTGCTGTCAAGATCGCAATGCGGCTGAAAAACGTCCCGTATCGTACCTCTGTGGGTGCCGATACGGGACGTTTATGGAATATCTAGCGTCAATTTGTTGCGTTTGGCGCTTTGAGGGGTGTCATCGTGGCCCAGCGAGGCCGCATAACTCGATTTTTGTTGGTGGGGCTCAGAGGAACGACGTTTCGCGCTTCGGAGTTTCGGCCAGATCGCTTTAGAAGGAGAGGCGCTCGGCAGGACGTGGCCTATCGAGCGCCTCCAGCGGTATATTTGCCCATGCCGTGGGGCGACGGTCGTATGGGACAGGTTCGAATAATCGGTCAAGCGATTCCGTCTTCGATGAACGAATCGTCGCGATGGGTGACATCGATGCTAGAAGCGCCCAAGCAGAAAATCGACAGCCGAAACGATTCTGATGCCGTCTATGTCCGTAGGGTGATCGCCGTGACGGACGACGAGGATCTTCTCGTAACCGGCGGCAACCTTCTCGAGCGATTTCAGCTCGAAGGGGCGCAGTTCGCGATTGCGCGTGGCTTCCTCATCAATGGTGTCCGTGACTTGGATAAACTTGCGGTCCGCCCCGTCGCCGATGGCGATAAAATCAATCTCGGCATTTCGCATGTGTCCCGTGAAAACCCGATATCCATCGATGACGAGGCGGTTATACACGGCGTTTTCGAGGGCGCGTCCGCTATCGCTGCCGCGATAACCGTCGAGGTAGGCGCGGAGTCCAAGGTCCTCGATATAGTATTTTCCTCCGGTTTTGAGCACCTCGCGCCCTTTGATGTCAAAGCGGAGGGCATGGGAGAAGATATAGGTTTCTTCGAGCGCCGACACGCAGGTGTCGATGGCGCCGTGCGAAGTTTTGGTCCCGCTTTCGTTCAAAGAGCCGACGATCTTGTTGATCGATGTTGGGTTTGAGATGTTGTCTGCCAGGTAGGCGCAAACTCTGTCGAGTAGGTCTCTGCTCGTTACGGCCCTCCGTCCTCGGCGGGCCTCACGGGCCAAGATGTCGCGACCGACAATGGTCTGGTAGGTGCTCCAGATGTAGTCCTTCATCTCTCGTTCGGGCAGACCGGAAATCGCGAGATAGGGGAGACCTCCAAATTGAATGTATCGGTCGAGCAACTCGTCGAGCGGGGTGATTTCTTCCCTCCCAAAGACGGCATATCTGCTCGTGACTTCGGTCGGGCCAAGGAAGTCGAGGTATTCGGAGAAAGATAGCGGGTGCATTCTGATTTCGACGTATCTTCCTGAGATTAGGGTCGCTATTTCGCTGGAGAGCAAAAACGCATTCGAGCCCGTAATGTAGATGTCGCAGTCTTTGTCGACGCGAAGCGCGTTGATGGCTTTCTCCCAGCTGGAAACTTCTTGAAGCTCATCAAAGAAGAGATAGCACTTCCCACTCGACGGCATCCGCTCGACGACATGACGGTAAAGCTCGCGCCAATCGCGAATTCCCTCGAGCTCGAATGATTCCATTCGAAAAGAGAGAAGGCATTCGGTCGGTACGCCGTCTTTGGCAAGATGGGAGCGCATCATGTCGAGCAACGTTGACTTGCCGCATCGCCGCATGCCGGTGACGACCTTGATAACATCTGAATCGCGAAAAGCGATCAGCTTCTTGAGGTAGTTATCCCTTGCTACGGGCTGCCCGTTCATCGTTCGTCCAATCTGCAAGTTTTTCTCAGAGCGTAACAAAAACTTGCAAAACCTGCAAGTTTTTCCCATCAGGTGAGAAAAACTTGCAGGTTCAACGATGGATGGCGGCGGCTCGCACTTCTGTTACTTCCCCTGCACCATGGTGAGGGAGATCTTTTTGCGGTCGCGATCGACCTTCTCGACCCACACCTTGACCGTGTCGCCGACGCGTACCACGTCGCTCGGGTGCTTGACAAAGCGGTTGGCCAGCTTGGAGATGTGTACGAGGCCGTCCTGGTGCACGCCGACGTCGACGAACGCGCCAAAGTCGACGACGTTGCGCACCGTGCCCTTGAGCTCCATGCCGGGTTCCAGGTCGTCGATGGAAAGCGCCGAGCGGCTAAAGACCACCTCGGGCGCGTCGTCGCGCGGGTCGCGCCCGGGCTTCTTGAGCTCATTGACGATGTCGATGAGCGTGAGGGTGCCGCAGTCCAGGTCGCTTGCCAGTGCCGAGATGCTGCCCAGACGGCGCTCGATGTCGGGCACGCCGCCGCGGCTGAGCTCGCTGGCTTTAACGCCGGCGCGTTCCAGGACGGACGTGGCCACCTCGTAGCTCTCGGGGTGGACGCTCGTCGCGTCGAGCGGGTTCTTGCCGCCGCTGATGCGCAGGAAGCCCGCGGCGTTGAGATATGCCTTGGGCCCCAGCTTGGGGACCTTCTTAAGCTGACGGCGATCGGTAAAGGCGCCGTTTTCCTCGCGGTAGGCCACGATGTTCTTGGCCACGCTCGGCGTGATGCCCGACACGTATCCCAGCAGGCTCGCGCTTGCGGTGTTCACGTCGACGCCTACGCGGTTGACGACGTCTTCCACCACGTGGCCCAGGGTGCGCGAGAGCTCGGCCTGGTCAAGGTCGTGCTGGTACTGGCCCACGCCGATGGACTGGGGCGGAATCTTGACGAGCTCTGCCAGCGGGTCCTGCAGGCGGCGGCCCAGGCTCATGGCGCCGCGCACGGTGACGTCCAGGTCGGGATACTCCAGGCTGGCGAGCTCGGAGGCGGAGTACACCGACGCGCCGGCCTCGTTGACGATGGTGTATCGCAGTCCGGGTGCCTGCTCGGCAATGAACTCCGAGACGACTTCCTCGGTCTCGCGGCTGGCGGTGCCGTTGCCGATGACGATGGTGTTGACGCTGTCCTTCTTGACGAGGCGGGCGAGCTCGCGCTTGGTGCCGGCGACGTCGTGGCGCGGCTTGGTGGGGTAGACCACGCCGTGGTCGAGCAGCTTGCCGGTTTCGTCCATGACGGCGAACTTGCAGCCCGTGCGGTAGCCCGGGTCGAGCGCGAGCACGCGGGCGCCGCGCACGGGGCGTGCCGAGAGCAAGCCTTCGAGATTCTTGGCAAAGACGTTGATGGCTTCGGTCTGGGCACGAACGGTGAGCTTGGCGCGGGCCTCGCGCTCCAGCGAAGGGGCCATGAGGCGCTTGTAACCGTCGGCGATGGCGGCATCGAAGATGGGAGCAAACACGCCCTGGCGGCGGGGCCAGCGGCTGCCGAGGCGTGCCGTGGCGGCGGCTCCGTCGACGTTCACGCGCACGCGGAGCTTGCCCTCGCGCTCACCGCGGTCGATAGCCAGCACGCGATGGTTGGGTATACGGCGCAGTGGCTCATCATAGCTGTAGTACGGCTCGTAGGGAGTTTTTTCGGCGGGGTCGGTGGCCTCGACGACGACGTCGGCGGTGTTTTGCGTAAAGGCGCGCAGGTCGGCGACGTTCTCGGGGTCCTCGGCTACCGTCTCGGCCACGATGTCGGCGGCGCCGGCGAGCGCCTTCTCGGGCGTGTCGAAGCCGGCCTCCTCGTTGACGTATGCCGCGGCGGCGTCGAGCGCGCTGCCCTTGGTCGAGGCCTGCATGATGATCATGTTGGCGAGCGGCTCCAGGCCTGCCTCGCGGGCCTTTTGCGCGCGGGTCATGCGCTTTTTGCGGTAGGGCTTGTAGAGGTCCTCGACACGCTGGAGCTGCGTGGCCTCGCGAATCTGCTGTTCGAGTTCGGGCGTGAGCTTGCCCTGGGCGTCGATGAGCAGAATGACGTCCTCTTTGCGCTGCTCAAGATTGCGCAGGTAGGACAGGCGCTCGTCGAGCGCGCGCAGGGCGACGTCGTCCATGCCGCCCGTTGCTTCCTTGCGGTAGCGCGAGATAAAGGGGATGGTGTTGCCCTCATCGATGAGCTTGACGGCCGCCTCGACGTTGGCGGCCTTAAGGTTGAGCTCGCGGGCGAGCTGGGCGATAAGATCCATGGGACTCCTTGCGTTTAAGGTGCGTTTGCAGCACAGGGCTACCAAGGATACCACCCGTCCCAAAAGACTGTTTTGGGGTTGCGCCACGAAAGGGGCCTATCTACTACGTTTAACCCATATGGGTCGACCACCCCCCGGTTTTCCGAGAATACGCAAGCCGTCTACCTGCAGTTTTTATTTCGCGAAATTTGGCATGGTTAAGGGCGATCGGTTAAACGTAGTAGATAGGCCCATTTCGTGGCGAACGAATCAGACTGAGGCGCAAAATGGCCCCCGCCCCAGAAAAATCGTCGGCAAGGTAGCAAAATGCCCCGCGGGCAGGAGGCTGCTCGCGGGGCGAAGAAGAGGGGCTTGTTGGTGGCGGGCCGAGGGGTTCGGCATAGGAGTTTGCCGCGACCCGCCCTAAAGTATTACAGCTCGACGAGCTGGCCGGTCTCGGCGGCCTCCTTGATGGCGTTGAGAAGCGTGAGCGTCTTGACGTTATCGGCGGGGGTCACGACGGGCTCGACCTCGCGGCGGACAACCTTCACAAAGTGCTTGAGCTGCATCTTGTGCGGCAGTGCCGGGTCGACGGCCGGAATCTCCATCTGCAGCGGCTTGTGCCAGTTAGAGGCGCCGTCGTAGGAGAACTGGTGCAGGCGGGGCAGCGACAGGGCGCCCTTAGTGCCGCCGATAAAGTAGGCGTCGGCGTCGAAGGGACGGTACTGCGGATCCTCGCGAGCGGTTGCCTCCCAGTTCCAGGGGCTGGCGGTGGCGTCGGAGATGGTCATGCTTGCGAGCGCGCCATCGGCAAAACGGACGTTGACCACGGCGGAGTCCTCGGTCTCAAAACCGCGGGCGGCGCTGGACTGCATACCCTGGACGGCAACGGGCTCGCCCAGCAGGTAGCGGAGCAGGTCGACGTCGTGCACCAGGTTGACCAGGATCGGGCCGGCACCCTTCTTGCGGCGCCACTCGACATCGAAATACTCGTCGTTCTTATAGATCATGTAGTGGAAGCTCGACACGGTGAGCTTGCCCAGCTCGCCGGACTCGATGATCTCCTTGGCCTTGTTGACGAAGGGGTTGTGGCGACGGTGCTGGCCCACGAGCACGGGCACGCCGGCGGTCTCGGCCTCGGCGGCGAAAGCCTGGGCATCCTCAAGATCGTTGGAGATCGGCTTTTCGACCAGCGGCACGATATTGCGCTTCACAGCCTCGCGAGCAACGCCCAAGTGCAGGTCGTTGGGGGTGGCGATAATGACGGCCTCGGGCTTGACCTCGTCCATCATCTGGGCGGGATCGGTGTAAAACGGCACGCCGGCAGTCTCGGCCGTGGCGCGGGCGCCCTCAAAGGCGTCGGCGATGGCGACGAGCTCGGCCTCGGGCTCCTCGGTGACAAAGCGGATGTGGTTGCGGCCCATGGCGCCGGCGCCGATAACGGCAATGCGGACGGGGTTGAGCTCAGACATTTCGACTCCTTAATACTGGTGGCGGTGGAATGCGGCAAGGGGGCGGTCCTTGTCGCATCGGTAAAACTAGGCGGACTTCTTCTTGCTGTCGGAGACCATCATGTAGACGGTGAGCACGACGGCGATGGCGGCGATCACAATGGCGCCGTAGAAGGACTGCTGGTAGGCGGCGCTGCCAGCCTCGGCGTGATACAGCACGGCGGTGATGGGCTGGCTGATCCAGGTGGAAGCGGCATAGCCCAAAAACATGATGCCGTAGTTGACGCCGATGTTGCTGGTGCCGAAGGCGCCACCGGTGAGCGGCGGGTAGATGACGAGCAGGGCGCCAAAGCTAAAGCCGAGCAGGGCGAGCGCCACAAAGAACATACTCTGCGTAAAGCTCATCGACATGATGACGAGTGCGACGATGGTGACGACAAGGCTGATGAGCAGCGACTTATAGGCGCCGAGCTTGTCGATGATCTGGCCAAAGGACAGACGGCCAACCAGGTTGGCGCAGGTGTTGACGGAGACCACCACACCGCCGAGGGCGACGGCCGCGGCGCTCGTGGGGTCGGCGAAGAGCTGGACGGCGGCGATGGAGGCAACCTTGCCCACGAGCAGGGTGCCCGCGGTGGCGGCAAAGGCGAAGGTGACGATGAGAACCCAGAAGCGCGGGGTCTTGACCATCTCGCCCGGGGTGAGGTCGCCGAAGGTACCGGCATGCGCGCCGCCCTTGGGGGCCTCGAAGCCCTCGGGCAGCCAACCGGCCTCGGGGGCCTTCAGGAACAGGGCGGAGGCGGTGATCATCACAAAGAAGATAACGCCGAGCGCCTTAAGGGCGCCAAAGATTCCCAGGCTTGGGATGAGCAGCGAGGCGAGCACCGGGGACAGCACGGCGGGGCCGGCGGTCGAAGCGGCCAGGGTGATGCCGGAGGCAAGGCCCTTCTTGTCGATGAACCACTTCTGACCCGTGGTGAGCGCCGGGTTGTAGCCCAGGCCGTTGCCGATGGCGGCGACGAGCGAGAACCACAGGTAGAACTGCCACGGCTCGGTGACGGTGCCGGACATGAACCAGCCCACGCCGTAGCACACGGCGGCGGCGATCACGACGTTGCGCGGGCCGATCTTGTCGGAGATGCGGCCGGCGAAGATGCCCGTCACGGCCATGATGGTCTGGAAGACCGGGAAAGCCCAGGTAAGGGCGCTGGACCACTCGGGGTAGACGGCGAGCAGGTTCTTGCTCACGACGGAATACAGCGCGATGGAGCTGATGAAGAACATGGTGACGCACGCGGCGGAAAGCACGACGGCGCGACCCTTGTTGGAGTTGGTGGAAGCCATTGGACTCTTTCTAATCGATACGGAGGAGGAACAGGCGTGTCCGCGGGTCCTCCCTGTCGGGTTGGTTTACTGGTCAGTCGGCTTGGCGACGCCGGACTCATCGGACCAAAGCTCGACACCCTTGTTCTTGAGGTAGTTGTCGGCATAGGCGCGACGGCCGCCGGGCTTGGCGGTGAGGTCGCCCATCATATTGGAGAAGCCACCATCGACCTTGATGGCGTCGCCGGTGGTAAAGTCCGAGCGCTTGGACGCCAGGAACATGACGGCGTTGGCGATATCACTGACCTCGCCGATGCGACGCGTGGCGATCAGGCGGCTGCGGCTCTTTTCGACCTCGGGGTCGGCGTAGAAGTTGGCCGACATCGGGGTCTTAACGAAGCAGGGCTCGACGCAGTTGGAGCGGACGCCGTAGGGGCCCCACTCGGCGGCGAGCATCTTGGACATCATGTTGACGCCGGCCTTGGTGGAGCTGTACACGCCCGAGAACGTCTCGGGGGAGTGGCTGGCGACGGTCGAGATATGCACCAGGCGGCCCTGGCCGGCCTTGATCATCTCGCGACCAAAGCGCTGCGAGGTGATGAAGTAACCGGTGAGATTGACGTTGAGCACCTGCTCCCAGTCGCTCAGCGGCAGGTCCTCCATGGCGGCGAAGCGCAGGATGCCGGCGGTGTTGACGAGAACGTCGACGCGGCCGAAGTCGGCGATGGTGGCGTCGACGGCGGCCTGAACCTCGGCCTCGTCGGTGGCGTTCATCTTGTAACCCTCGGCGTGGATGCCAAACTCGGCGGCGAGGTCGGCGGCAGCGGCCTTGACCTTTTCCTCGTCCAGATCGAGCAGGACGACGTTAGCGCCGTTGCGGGCGAACTCGCGGCAAATCTCGACGCCCATACCGCCGAGTGCGCCGGTCACGGCGCAGACATCGCCCTCGAGCTTAAGCCAGTTGCTCATAGGAACTTCCCTTCTTGTGCCTCCCGGTGGGTCGCTCCCATTAACCGACCCACGTGGTTTTCGCTGGTTATCGTATGCTTTGCATTTGCGCAGGTGAATTGCATATTTGTTAGAATGGCGTTAACCGTAGGTTTACACCGTGCGATGCAGTTTTTCTCAATTGAGCGCGTGACCTGCGAAAACAACCCCCTGTGGCATCATGTGGCCACAGACGCGAAAACGGGAGATTGACGTGTACGATCGACGACTTGAGGCCATATCGGCCGCCGCGGAGCTGGGAAGCTTCTCACGTGCGGCGGCAAAATTGCGCGTGTCGACCCCGGCGCTCGTCAAGCAGGTGTCGGGCTTCGAGGCCGAGTTCGGCATCACACTGTTCGAACGCTCGCACTCAGGCGTCAAGGTGACGCCGGCCGGCGCGCTGCTGGTGGACGACGCGCGCTCGATCATGCGGCAGTCCGAGGACGCGCTGCGCCGCGCCCGACGCGCGGCGGGCGATGGCGGTGCCGTGCGCCTGGGCGTGTCGATGATGTGCCCGGGGCGCCAAACGCTGTCGATGTGGTCGGGCGTACACGAGCTGGAACCGTCGCTGCGATTTGAGATCGTGCCGGTAAGCGACCTCTATGACGAGCGCGAGACCGTCATGCGCAGCCTCGGTCGTGAGGTCGATGTGGTGCAGTCGAGTTTTTCGACCCCGCGCTGGGGTGACGCCTGCCAAAAGCTCCGCATTGTCAACGTGCCGTTTTATATCGACCTGCCGCGCACGAGCCCGCTGGCGCGCAAGAATCGCATTACGGTCGCCGACTTGGAGGGTATGCGTCTGCGCGTGCTCCGCCACGGCAACGACGCTATGGACAGCCTGCGTATCGATCTGTTGGCCGACGGCGGCGTAGACGTGATCGACGTGGACAGCTTTGACTTTGCGCTCTTTAACGAGGCAGAGGAAAAGGGCGACGCGGTGCTCACCTGCGGCGCATGGTCGGGCGTACATCCAGCCTTTGTGGGCGTGCCGTTCCTATGCGGCCGCGAGGTGCCGGTCTACCTGCACTACCCGCTCGAGCCCACCCTCCAAGTACAAAAATTCGTCAACGCCATGGCCCAACTCCTCAACTAGCTCATTTGGCGCGGGTAGTCTTTTTGGGACGGGGCTTTTTTAGCTACTTTCGCCGCCCTGCCTGCGCACCCTCAAAGTAGTCAAAAAGCCCCGTCCCAAAAAGACTAACAAAACGAGGCCCTGGCCAAACGGCCAGGGCCTCACCAACTTTTATTCTGTTTTAATGACGGGTTGATTGCGCGCAGGAGGGCGCCCCGGGGACGGGCGGGGTGTTTCCTCCGCGCGCAGTTTCGCAGCGCAGCGAGAATGTTTGAGCACGGAGGAAACACCCCGCC
>DBFVZT010000057.1:0-14571 GCA_048486575.1 Collinsella sp.
GCTCTACCAACTGAGCTACCCAGCCATTTGAGGTGTGCCTTGTTTCAAGGCTTGATTAGTATAACCAAGGACGCGTTCCGGTCAACCGAGAATTTCAAAAAAGTTTTTGAGCACAGCCTCGGTTCTTTAAATCGGCACGTCAGAGGCATCAGCCGGCAGCAAGAAGTTTTTCGCTCAGAGCCGCACGGGCAAACTCACTTGGCGTCATCCCCTCGGCAGCCGCCCGTCGACGAATGGCCTCCTTCATTCCCAGAGGAATCTTGACCGACAGCGTTGCCGTCCCCTCACCTGAGAGTGGGGGCCGTCCATGCACGATCCCACCAACGGTGTGTTCGCCATCCGGAAACTCTCCGCGCTCGTACGACTCGCACCACGCGTCAATCATTTCATCCGTTACAACCTGACCATTAGCGGCCGTATACGTCTTGCCCATCATCGACCCCTTTGCCGAGCCCGTTCAATCTCCTGCCAAAATTTCTTCTGGACTGGAGACAAGGCATGAATGATAAGCCACCCACGGACAAGCTCGACCGCGACAAGCTCCACGCTTCGTCCGTCTGGGAGCCATCCAATCGCAAGCCATCTCGGCGGCTCGTCCTTCGACTCGCGACGAATGCACTCAGTAACCGCAAGCCAAGCGCTAAGCACCTGCTTTTCCGTCAGGTGCTTTTTAGCGTTGGGATGGATCTCAACATCCGTGCATCTTCTCCTCCATCTTACCCAATTTCGTATGACGAAAGTCAGCTATCGCCAATTCTTAAGCCGGCACGCGTTGGAGAGCAGGGGTCGAAACAATGATTGAAGGGCGCTCTAGTGCGGCCCAGGCGCCGGGGCAGGAGCACATACGCCAGGGACGTACGTTTTCGTAGCGCGTGAGGATATTGCCGTCGCGATCGATGAAGGCGATGTCGATGGGATAGGCCATAAAACACGTATGGACCGAAGAGCAGCGTGGAAATGCCATGACGAGCGGCAGACCGTTGGCGGCAACCGGGCACCGTCCCAGCATGCCGCGCAGGCGCACGGCAAACGACTCCGCCACCGCAAACTCGGCCGGCGTCCAGCCCAGCCTATTGAGTGCCCGCGCGTAGGCGATGTAGGACGAGACCGCGGTCACATGACCACCCCCGGACGCCATGGATCGACCGTCACCGCGCGCTCGTGTGACAACTTTGCCGGTGCCCCCAGCGAAACGCCGGCGATGCTGAGCGAGCTCGGCCACGGCTCATAGCGCATGGTGCAGGTGTAGGTCCTAAACGTGCCGGAAAGCGAAAGCAAACCGCCATCCGATGTCGTCGCACCCTGTTCGCTCGAGACCTCGATCAGCAAGTCATAGCCTTCCATGGCATGTTGGATCTGAGCCTGAACGGTCGCGGAAGCATCGATGGAGCTGCCATCGCCCTCCCCGCTCGGCGCCACGGCATGTGCTAGCACGATATCGGGCACCACGCGATCGAAGCGTGCGACCGCACCGGCAAAGACCATGACGTTGTACACGATAAGCGCCAGAACCAGCAGGACGGGCGTGACCACGGCCATCTCGACCGTCGCCTGGGCGCGCTCCTCGCAAAGGCGCGTGCGGATGCCCATTACGACCCACCGCCCAGGGCACCCGCCAGTGTGGTGACATCGACGGTAAGTGGGATGGAACCGCCGCCGGGCAGCGGAATCTCCGCAAGCGTGAACGTCGTGCCGCTGATGGTGCGCTCGACTTGATATTCCAACGCCTCGCAAAGCGCCTTGGGATCGGTCACGCCCAACGGAATACTTCGCAGCTTGTCTTGCGCTTGAGAGAAACCAGCAATGTCAGACCCCGGACTCTTAATGACGTTGGCGGAATCGGTCAGCACCGGCTTTCGCAGGCGCAAGTCGCACGGCTCCAGACCCAACGCCGCCACGGACGCCGAAACGGTATCGCCGAGCCACGATGCGATGGAGCCCAACGCGCCGCTGCCCCCTCCTAGGCCTTTAATCATCTCGTCCATAAGTTCGTCGGCCGAACCTTGGATGTCTCCGTATCCCACAAGCAGCCGTCCCCAGACATCCATGACGCCATCGAGTACGCCGGCAACGCCACCCGAGCGTTCCTTCAATGTCGAGAAAAATCGCGAAAGCACGTTGTTTTGCGCCGTCGCCCCATCGGGCGCCAGCACCGCGGCAGAGATGGCACCGCGATCGCCAAGCCTGACTGCCGTGTTAAACGAAGAGTTGAGCTCATCGGGGCTCGAAATGGCACCCGAAACCGCAAAGGCAACCACGCCGTTGCGACCGGGCGGAGCGATACGCGGACGCTCACCGGAAAGTTCTTTGATGGCGGTATCGAACGCATTGCCCGCACGGTCGGCTTCGTCCTCGGTCTGACGCTCGAGCTCGAGCTCCTTGTTGCGACAGTCGACGTAGTCCTCCAGGGCGTCTTTAAACTTGTCAAAGTGATACTCGAAGCCGTTTTCGATAGAGGTTGAAGGCGCCGCAACAGCACCAAGCGACAAAACGCCAAAATGGCATTTGCTGCATTTATCCTGTCCATCGTAATCGGCAACCGAAGCAAATCCGCTCGGCGTCCCTTTCTTATAGTTGGGGCAGGTCGTCCCGTAATGCAGATACGCCTTGTCATCGTTTACGCTCGTCGGCCACACCGCATCGGTATAGAGTTCCGTCGCCCGAACCTCATCAGAGTTGCGCGGCAGCAGCGGAATATAGGAGGAAACCCTGTCTCCGTTCTCGGTTATATATGCCCGATCGACCTCCGCGTTCGCATAGGTATAAAACGCCTTACGCGCCGCAGACTCTGCCTTCATCTCGACACTCGAGCCCTGGGGCTTCTCATTTGTCAGACGCCAATGGTAGTAGTCCTTCGCGCGATCAAGGGCAACTTGAGGCTCCCACGTAACGCTCGATGAGTAATGCGGATTTTGAACACCGGAAAGATCCGTTAGGCTTTTTGCGCGCTCCCACATACAAGAACAGCTGCCGACCGAGCCCTTGTCAGACCCACCACAATCCGCCAGCCAAGCGCGCTCCTTTGCCTTCGCCGTCTCCTCCGAGGCCTTCCGCAGCTCCTCGGCCGCACGCTCTAAATCATCTGATGTGTCTTTAATGGTATCGGTCGAGATCTCTGACCCTTTGAGCGCAGCAAAGTCCGACTCGGATGTCCTGGGCACGGCAAGCGCCGTACCGGTATAGGTCACACTATCGGTATCCTGCGCCGACACCGCCTGCATGGCACGCGCGGCGATCAGATACGGCAGAGCCGTCTCGATTTTCTGTAAGCCTTCCGATGCGCTTTTGGCAAACTTGTTGCGCGTTTTAATGATCTCGATCCCGGTGTCGACCATATTGCCGGCAACCGGCTCGGCACCCGGGATGAGGATGGCGACCAGGCCCGTCCCGATCGTGGCAAACCCCGCCAGCCCCAGACTCAAGATACTCGCATCAACCACCGTGGCAGCCGTGTGATAGGACGACACTACGTTGGCACCCGCCAGCGCGCCGCTATCGGCCGCCACCTGGGTGTCCCCGGCACGCGACATGCTCCATATCGCCGCGGTCGACGAAAACAACAATGTGAGCACCACTAGGATGACCACGGCAGAAGAAAGCGTGGTATAGGCGCCGTCTTCGATAAACAGATCGACACCGGCTCGACCCATAAAGCCGCCTCGCTTGCAATGGCAGCTCGGACGGCGCGTCAAAACGCGTCTAGACCAGAAACGCTTAATCCCATGTAGCAATCCACGAATCATAATCTCCCTCCAGCCATTCGGGACGCGATTGATACGAGACATCGACCTTGAGCTCAACGTAGCCGCCCTCGGCGGCACCACCCATAGCCTGCGCAAACGCACCGATCACGGGCAACGGCTTGACCTCGCCGGAAACGGACACGGACGAGACGCCACCCGCACCGGCCCGGCCAAGCTCGATATCCCACGACAGCGGCCCGCCGGCATGAAAGATCGAAACGTTGGGCACTGCGGCAAGCCGGCGGCGGGTGAACTCCTTAAGATCGTCGTCCTCCGCCGTCGTCGTGGTCATGAGCCGCGCGGTCTCGGCGGCGGCAGACTCCATGACCGCGCGCGTATAGAGCAGGCACACCGGCTGCAGTGCGAGAAGGATGAGCGTCAGAAACGTCGGCAGCAAAAAAGCGGCCTCGACCGTAGACTGCGCCCGGTCCTCGCACGCGATATCAATACAACGCGATGTCCTTAGCGCCCGCAGCGGCGTCGATAACCGACATCGAGGCAACGCCATGGGATGCCGCCCGCTCGGCCAGCGCCGCCAAGCGCCCATCGGTGCCAGCACGCCAAAGTCCCGCAATCGCCAGCACGATCGATAACAGCGCCACCGTGACGATGGCGTATTCCACAGTCGCTTGGGCAACCTCTTCACGCAGAACGCCATGCATTTCACGATCCCTCCTTTGAGTTTATTGTTTGCGGGACCAGGCGCACGGCGCGCAGACGACACGAAGCATCGCCAGTATCCGCGGCAACCGTCACCATATCGACCCAGCCGCGTCCGTCGCGCACGATAGCGCCCCACACGTTGCCCTTGATATCGAGATAGCCGCTCAGAGCAAGTTGTGCCGTGGGTACCTCGCGATAGGCACGCAGCATATCCGCTGCCGCTTCGGTCATCGGTCGGTCCTCGGACCATGCAAGCCGGACCGCAATCGCGTTGCCCTCAGGCGAATCCGTCGCAGTGCCAGACCGCTTGTCGAGCGCCCGCAGAAAGGTTTGCGCCGTGACAGCGACATCCGAATCGTCCGCATCTCGCATCTCATCTTTTTGAGACGCCACCGCCGAATCTGAGCCCAAATCGGAGGCGGTCCCAGGACGCTGCTGCCGCGCGGCGTTAAGCCCCCAAAGCACCACCGCTATCGTCACGGTCAGGCAAGCAAACACCAGCAGCACCCCGATGGGGCGCTCGCCCTCTACAGGCTGTTGATGCCCTCGCTGATCGCATCCCATAGCTCTTTAACCTTGCCTTTAAATGCAACGATGGCAATAATCGCGATCACCACAAGTACGCCCACCAAAATGGCGTACTCGGTGGTACCCTGCGCGCTCTCCTCCTGCAACAGCTCCTTGGCATGCTGGCGAGTGTAAATCGCCCGGCAAAAAGCCCAGCTCCAAGCCTTGTCAGCAACTTCGACCATCGTGTTCATGTATTCCTCCCTACATCATCCCGCCTGCTCCCAGCAGCGGGCCCAATATGGACAGAAGCAACGCCGGCAAGATGAGCGTGCCGGTGGGAATCAACAGCTTGACGGGCGCACGCTCGATCTCGCGCTCGACCGCGGCGCGATGAGCCGCACGGATCTCGCGACTTTGAGCGGCCAGCGTCTCGGCAAGTGGGGCACCCAGGGCGAGCGCCTGCCCCACCGTGATGGCAAAGGTCTCGAGCGCTCGCACGTCCAGGTCGCGCGCGGCGGCCAACAACTCGTCCTCACGCGTGCCCACGCCCACCTGCCACGCCATGCAGGCGCGCTCAAGGCGAAGAGCCAGCACTGACCGGCGGTTGGCGCAGAAAATCTCAAGCGCCGCATCAAACGAAAGACCGGCCGAAAGACCCAAGCGCACAACATCGATCATCTCGGACACTTCGCCGAGCGACACTCGCGCCGGGCCGCCCGCTCCAACCGCGCCCTTCACTCGCGCGGTCAGAGCATCGACCACCGAGCGACCCGCGGCAGCGACCAGCACCGCCTCGCGCTTACAAGCCCCTGCGATCTTGCGTGCATCCGCCCGATCAAAACCCGTCGCGACAAATACACTCAGGGCGCACAGGCAAGCCGCAACTGCAACCGAGGCGCTCATAGCTCCACCCGCATAATGCGCCGGATAACCACCAGGGCAACGGCGTTGAGGGCAAGACCCAGCACCACAGCACCCGCGCCGGCAGGCGTCGCAAGACCGCGACGAAAATCTGCCGAAAGCAGCGCCAACACCGCGCACATGCCCGCCGGCATCGCCGCGACCATATGCGCAGACATGCGAGCCTGCGACGTCTTAACATCCAGGCGGCGCTTGAGCTCAATGCGCTCCCCCACCATGCTCGACGCCTCGGACAGTAAGTCGGCAAGCGGAGCGCCGGTGCGCTGAGACACCTTAAGCGCCAAGGTCACAAGCGAAAGACCGGGGGCGTCGATACGCACGAGCAAGTCATCGAGCGCGTCGGTCGCCGAGATGCCGCAATCGATCGCCGCCGCCACCCGCAAAAACTCGTTATGCACTGGCTCTTGCGCATGAGCGCCCACAAAGCGCATGCCCTGGGCCAGCGAATGTCCCGAGGCAAGCGACATGGAAAGTGCGGTAAACGCCTCGGGCATTGCCTCTTCTGCATCGTGTTGCTCGCGCCGGCTCTCAAAGCCATCCCGAGCGGCACCAACGGCAAACGGAGCAACAAGTCCCAAGGCAAATCCGAGGGGCGATAACGACACCATCGTTAGTAAAACGCAGCAGACACCGCTCGATAGCAGCAGAAACGCCAAACATCCCGAAGCATCCTCGATCACGAGGCCAAGGCGATGCGCCGGAGCCAGCGATGCCCACGAACGGGCGATCTTTTTCAGCAGATCGTTTTCCACCAGCTCACGCGGCAGCTTCTCTGCCACCGTCTCGAGCGCCTGACGTGCCAGCTCCGCCGGCGGTACCTGCGGCACACGAGGTTCCGCCCCGCACGCCGTCGCGACAGAAAGCCCTGCCAAGCCCCCTACGACGAGGGGCACAGCGATCTCCATTCGTCCACCTCCTCTTGTGTGAGCGTCCCCGACCGCAGGCCTTCTGCGATAAACGGCGGCTCGCGGTCAAGCGTCCAGGTGCGCTCGGCGGCATCGAACGTCACATAGCGCTCGAGCTCTACGCCGCCCGATGCGGCGCGTCGCACCCCCGAATACGAGGAGACGAAACGCCTGCCATCGGCGTGGCGCTCGGACATCACGATGCCGTCGAGCGCCATGGCAATCTGCTCCTCGATGAGCTCGCTCGGCAGATCGATGCCATAACGTGCAAGCAGCGTCAGACGCACCACGGTCTCCTGTTCTGAACCCGCATGAAGCGTGGTGAGCGACCCGTCGTGGCCCGTGTTCATGGCCTGCAACATGTCGCAGCACTCGGCACCGCGCACCTCGCCCACCACGATGCGGTCGGGGCGCATGCGCAGGGCATTAGTCACCAGGTCGCGGATCGTCACCGCGCCCTCGCCCTCAATTGAAGCCTCGCGCGCCTCTAGGCGCACCACGTGCGGATGATGCGCAAACTTGAGCTCGGCAGAGTCCTCGATCGTCACGATGCGCTCGCCGGTGGAAATCTCACATGACAACGCGTTGAGCAGGGTGGTCTTACCAGATCCCGTGCCTCCCGCAACCGCCAGGTCCTGTCGCAGCGACACCGCACACGACAGCAGCTGCGCATACCAAAGCGGCAGCGATCCCAACCCCACGAGCTCGTCCAGCGAGCAGATACGGTCCGAGAACTTTCGGATGGTGAGAATCGGTCCGTCAATCGCCACAGGCGGAATCACCGCGTTGACGCGATAGCCCGTTTTGAGGCGGGCGTTGACGATGGGGCTGCGCTCGTCGATACGGCGGCCAAGTGGCGAGATAATGCGGTCGATAAGCACACGGATCTGCTCATCATCCTCAAACGCATGCTCGATGGGGTACAAGACGCCGCCGCGTTCAAAGAAAGCCGAGCGGCAGCCGTTGATCATGATCTCGGTAACGGTGTCGTCCTCGATGAGCGGCTGCAACGGCCCCAAGCCCACCACGTCATCCAAAATCTCGTCGATGATGGTCTCGCGCTCGGGCGTCGCGAGATCGGTCGGCTCCTCAACATTGAGCGCCGCCTCCACCGCAGGACGCAATTCCGAGCGGGCAAGTGCCGGGTCGATATAGGCGCTGATACGCGCCACTTCGTCGTAACCCATGCGGTCCATCACGGCGCGCTTGGTGCGTCGTTTCACGGCGCGGCGACGCCCCACATCTACAGGCGCTGCCGCCGCCGCAGCGCCGGCAGCCTTAATCCTCGTTTGCAGGCTCATCGCTGATCACCCTCGCGCGACCAGGGAAGGCGGATACGTGGGCGTTCGGTGCGCGTTGCACGGTCGGCGACCATATCGCTCCAAGGGCCGACGGCGCACCCCAGTTCCACGAGCATCTCGCGCGTGGCCTCGCGCACGCTAGTCGCAAAAGCGCTGGTCTGCCCCACTGCCTCGTCAGCGCGCCCAAACGCCATGAGCGCGGCGAGATCCTGCCCGCCATCGGCGATACGAATCTTGGAGCTTAACGCACAGGCAATCTCAAAGCGCATGGCGACGTCCTCGTCTGCCCCGCGCGCACCGAACCGGTTGAACACGGCGCTCATGCGCGTGCGCGGCACACCTACTCGACCTGCCAGTTCAATGACGCGCGATGCCGATGCCGCGGACGACACCGCCGCATCGCCAACGACCAGGCAACGGTCGCTCGCCGCCACCGCAGCCGCCGCGGCGTCGCCCCAAAAGACCGAGGTATCGATAAAGACCACGTCGGATTCGCGACGCAGAACATCAAGCAGTAGCTCCACCGGACGTGCCATGAGCTCGGCTTGCTCGGGCGCCGCGACGGGACCCCAGAGCGTAACGCCCGGCGCCACGCGCATCGAAGCGGCTACGATATCCGGCTCGGTGAGCATGCCCGCCGCCGACGGCTCGATAAGTGCCGCCATATCGCGCGGAGCATCGACGCCTAACAAGTCGTAAAGGTTTCCAAACATCAGGTCCAGGTCGAGCACGGCGGCACGCAAGCCCAACAGCGACGATGTGTGTGCCATGGTGGCAACGATCGTCGACTTGCCGCAACCGCCCGAACCCGAAATAGCGCAGATGACTGGAGCTCGATGCGGCGGAGCGGTAGCGTCTGCCGGCGGCATCGGAGGCGGCGGGGCGGGCGTCGGTGACAGCGTCCCCGTCTCCCCCGCCGCAACCACACGCTGCGTCCAAGCCGGCATGGCAGCTTGTTCGGTCTGCGAGGCAGGCTCGTTCTGTGCAATCTGCTCATGCTGCATCAGCGACAACTCGCCGCACCCGGCAAAGCCCTCAACTTCGTCGAGTTCATCCGCCAGATTCACGCCGTGCACGTATCCCATATCTACAGCCGGGGAATCGCCAGCATGCTGCGCCGGCCCTCCAGCGTCATCGTATACAAGGGGGTTCCGGGGGCGCCGACCATGCTCGGCTTCCGCTTTTCCATAATCATCAACACGCGGGCCTCTTGTAGCGCGAGGCGCCCCGGGTTCCCTATCAACAAAAGCATCGGGCTCAATCGTCATGCGCCGATCGGAATCAACCGCTCCCTCGCCCGCGCGCCCGTTGCCGCATATACTGTGTGCAGCGATGACCTCGGTCGCCCCCGCGCGAAACAGCCCCTCGATATCCGACGGATCGAGCGCTTCTATCAACACGACCACGCGACTCACGCGGCCTTCGGCCGTCAGGCGCGCAACAGTCTTGCGCACATCTTCGGTATCAAACAGAGACGCCGCGATGATGGCAGCCCCGCGGCGCGACGGAAACGCCCGCGCCATGGAAACCAGCCCGTCCAGGTCACCCACGCGAAGCACCTGTGCACCCGCATCACGGCCCTCGACTTCCCGCTGCAACAGCCCGTAATCGCCGCACGCGCAGCACGCAAGCCAGATCGCCTTCATCACTCGTCGCCTCCGCTCTTTTTGCCGCGCGCCGTGGCGGGAATCGTCAAGCTGACCGTTCCCTTGCCCGAGGCTCCCAGCAGTTCCTTGACGTCTTCGGGGTCAGCCGCCAGCGTCACCCATTCGATCTTGCCCTCGCGCGTGGCACCGGAATCCTCACTGGTATCGATCACGTACGCGCCGCACAGCCGATCGGTTACGCCGTCTTTTTGCACATACACATCCACGTAGCTGCCCACGCCCGTAGCACCGCCGACCGAGTGCTCGGCATCGACCGCCACCGAAACGGCGACCTTGCCCTTAGGCACCTCGAGCTTGCGGCTCTCGGCCTTGGTGTAGACATTGCAGATCACGGCGTTTTTGGGAATACGCGAAGTCGTCACGTCGCCGCGCACCTGGCGCAGCTCGGTCGCCGCGTCACGCGGCAGCAGGCTCGTCAGCCATTCCTGGGTTATGACATTGGTCTCATCGAGGGTCTCGCCCACATCGATATCGCGCGCCGCGACGCATACCTCGACGTGATCGCCACCGTACTTGGCCAAGGTCTCAGCCTGGACCTGTTCGGCTCGTGAGCGGATCGACGAGCCGTAAGCCATGCAGAGCAGCGCAGCGAGCACGCCCGCGACCAGACTGATGGCGATGCGCTTGCTCTTGTTCACGGCCGCTCCTCTCATGGCAGTGCCGGGCGAATGCCCGTACCACCATTGTCTGGGCGGTCAGAGCGCAAAGCGGCGCAATCGCGATCTTGGTTTTCGATGTCAAACCAATCGCTGACCAAAAGCTGACCAGCCCGTCAAGCTCGTGGCAAGGTTTTGGTCAGCACGTCAGCAAACTGCATGTTTCGAGGCTTTTCCGCAGAAAAAAAGCCGTCTTCCGAACAGTTGGGAGACGGCTGTCATAGGAAAAATCAATTACAGATGGACATCGGGATCGAGCATTTGAGCGCTCACGCGCATGGATGACGCCAGGTTTTGGAACGTTTCCAGACGCAGGCTGTCAATCTGCCCGGCGTCCTCGGCCTCGCGAACGGCGCAACCCGGCTCATGGACATGCGTGCAATCGCCAAACCGGCACGCACGCGATGCCTCGACAATCTCGGGGAAGGCGCGCGCCAGACCCCGCTCATGTCCCACGAGCGGCAAACTGCGCAGACCCGGGGCATCGGCGATCACGCCGGCGTCGCCCGGCAGCGCCACCATCACGCGCGCGACGGTAGTGTGACGGCCCTGGTCGTCGCGTTCGCGCACACCGCCGGTCGCCAACGTATCGTGGCCCAGCAGTGCATTGAGCAGCGTCGACTTGCCGGCACCCGACTCGCCCAGAATCATGGCGCAGCTCCCGGCAGGCACGCAGGCACGGACCTCGTCCAGACCGCGGCCCTCGGCAGAAGACGTCACGATCACGCGCACGTCCGGACCCACCAGACGGCGCACGCGGTCCAGATCGCGCTCGAGCTCATCGGCCTCGCAGCGGTCAGCCTTGGTGAGCACCACCACCGGCTCGGCATCGCAGTCGAGCGCCAACACCAGCGAGCGCGCCACACGGTCGAGCAGCACCTCGCCGGCACCGAGCGCCTGCACGATTAGCACGCTATCCACGTTGGAGCAGAGCACCTGGCGCTCTCCGCGGGCACGGCCGCGCCAACGCTCAAAGCTCGTACGGCGCGGCAGTACGCATTCAATCACGCCCATATCGTGCCCGGGAGCGCGGCGCACCGCCACACGATCGCCCACGGCAGGCAGCAGGACCTCGTCCCCACCGCGCGACTTGGCAAATCCCACGGCATGCTCGGCGCGGAAGGTATCGTCGGCAGTCGCCACCAGCGGAAACCCACGATCCAAGCGCACCACAGCACCCAGCCGCATCTGCTCGGGCTCCTCGGCATGTGCGCAGAAATCATCAAAGGCAGCCTGCTGAGCTTCATCGACCGGCAGGTCATCGAACGCCGGAACGTCCTGCAGCGCGTCGAGTCCCGGCACGCTCGCCAGCAGCTCCTCGGCAGACGCGGGAGCCTCGGTCGCGAGCTTCCGACGACGATCGCGCTTAGCCCGCGCCCCCGTCGTCTTTTTCTTCGCTTTAGCCTTAGCCTTGCCCACAAGCGCCTCCCAGCACCCAACCACACAACTGAGCAGGTATTTTAAATCAAATAGAGCTGGCCGGGCAAAGCCCGACCAGCTCACACACTTTCCCTCAGCCCTTTTCATCCGCACGGGAGAAAAGCCAGCAACGTTACCGCAGGGCCCGCCCGCCGAGAGGGGTTTCCTAAGGGCACATCCCGCAGCCGCAAAGCGGCGAGGACGTGCCCGTGGAAACCCCGCAGGCGGACGAGCCCGGACAGGTACGCTACTCCTTCTCGACCGCGCGCATGATCGCCTTGTAGATCTCCATCAGCGGGATGATCAGGAAGGCCAGGCCCAGGGCAGCGACAACGCCCTTGAGCTCAAGCGTCACGGGGCCAAAGAACATCTCGGCAAGCGTCGGCTGCACGGTCACGATCACCGTCAGCACCAGTGCCAGCGCGGCGGAAGCCCACAGCCACTTGTTCTGCTTCTTCATGGTGAACAGCGACGCACGACGGCTGCGCATATTGAAGCAGTGGAAAATCTCGACCATGTTGAGCGTGATGAACGCCATCATCACGCCTTCCTCGTCGGCATTGCCGGCGATCATATCGGCGATGTGGATGTAGCCCATGTCAAAGTACACGCCCACAAAGAAGCTCGCCAGCACCAGCGCGGTGATGATTAGGCCCTGGACCACGCAGTCCAGACCCATATGTCCGGCAAAGACACCGTCCTTGGCGTTGCGCGGCTTGCGCTTCATGATGTCGCCCTCGGCATCCTCCATGCCCAGCGCAAGCGCGGGGAAGCAGTCGGTGACCAGGTTCACCCACAGCAGCTGCACCGGCTGGAAGATGGTAAAGCCGATGAGCGTGGCGATAAACACCGAGAACACCTCGGCAAGGTTGGCCGAAAGCAGGAACTGGATGACCTTGCGGATGTTGTCGTAGATGCGACGACCCTCTTCGCAGGCGCCGATGATGGTAGCGAAGTTGTCATCGGCAAGTACCATGTCGGCGACGTTCTTGGTGACGTCGGTACCGGTGATGCCCATACCAACGCCAATGTCGGCGCGCTTGATGGACGGGGCGTCGTTGACGCCATCGCCCGTCATGGCCACGATCTGGTCGCGCGACTTCCAAGCCTCGACGATGCGTGTCTTGTGCTCGGGCTGGACGCGGGCGTACACGCCGTAGTCCTCGATGTGCGCGTCGAGTTCCTCGTCGCTCATGCGATCGAGGTCGGCACCGGTGATGGCCTGGCTGCGATCGGCGACGATGCCCAGCTGCTTGGCGATGGCCACGGCGGTGTCGATGTGGTCGCCCGTGATCATGACGGTGCGGATACCGGCGTCGTGCGCCTCGTGGATAGCGTCGGCCACCTCGGGACGGACCGGGTCGATCATGCCGGACAGGCCACAGAAGACCAGGTCATGCTCGAGCGCAGCGGGGCTGCAGTCGTCGGGAACCTCGGTGTAGGTGCGGCTTGCCAGCGCCAGTACGCGCAGGGCCTCGTCGGCCATGGCCTTGTTGGCCGCCACGAGCTCGGCGCGGCGCTCCTCGGTCAGGGGGACGACCTTATCGCCCTCGTAGATATGGGTGCACAGGCCGATCACCACGTCGGGCGCACCCTTGGTGTACTGCTCGTACTCGCCATCCAGGGTCTCGACGACCACGGACATCATCTTGCGGCCCGAGTCAAACGGGGCCTCGCCCACGCGCGGATGCTCGGCAGTCAGGCCAGTGAGGCCCGCCTTGCCGGCGTCGTTGACGAGCGCGCACTCAGTCGGCTCGCCCACGGCCTCGCCCAGCTCCTCGTCCCACTGAGCATCGGAGCACAGCGCCATGCCGGCCAGGAACTTCTCCTTGGGCGCAGCGAGCTCGTGCTTGACGACGGTCATCTTGTTTTGGGTAAGGGTACCGGTCTTGTCGGAGCAGATGGTCTGCGTGCAGCCGAGAGTCTCGACGGCAGAGAGCTTGCGGATGATTGCCTGGCGCTTAGCCATCTTGGTCACGCCAAGCGATAGCACGATGGTCACGACGGCGACCAGGCCCTCGGGGATGGCGGCGACGGCGAGCGAGACGGCGACCATAAAGGTATCGAGCAGGGCGGTCGGGTCGGTAAGAACGTTGCCCACGCCGTGGCGGATGATATCAACGCCAAAGATGACGACGCAGATGACGATAACCATAATGGTAAGGATGCGGCTGAGCTCGGCGAGCTTCACTTGCAACGGCGTGAGCTCTTCCTTGGCCTCGGCCAGGGCGCCGGCGATCTTGCCCATCTCGGTGTTCATGCCGGTACCGACCACGACGGCGCGACCACGGCCGTACACGACGGTGGAGCCCATATAGCACATGTTCTTACGGTCGCCGAGCGGCACGTCATCGGTGCCCGCAGCGAGCTCGATCACGTTGGCGTGCTTCTCTACGGGCACGGACTCGCCGGTGAGCGCGGCCTCTTCGATCTTCATCGTGGCGCTCTCGAGCACGCGGCAGTCGGCCGGGACGGAGTCGCCCGCCTCGAGCATGATCACGTCGCCGGGCACGAGCTCGGCGCTCGGCAGGTGCACGAGCTTGCCGTCGCGCAGCACCTTGGACTGCGCCGCACTCATCTCCTGCAGGGCCTCGAGGGCCTCCTCGCTCTTGGCTTCCTGGACCACGCCCAGCACCGAGTTGACGATAACGACGAACATGATGATGGCAACATCGGCAAAGTCGGGCTCGCCCTTGACCATGCCCGTGAGCGCACTGATGACGGCGGCAACGATCAGCATGATGACCATGGGGTCGGCCATCTGCTCAAAGAAACGCTTCCACAGC
>DBFVZT010000058.1:0-2103 GCA_048486575.1 Collinsella sp.
GAACAGGAGTCGCTCGAGCTCGTCGGGCGGCAGGTTGAGGAGCTCGTCGCCGGGACGGTGCAGGCAGACCTTCCTGAGCTTGCCGATCTCGGAAGGCACGTGCAGACCTTTCGTCATGGCCTCCTACCTTTCTTTCGGGCCCCTGTCAGGGCCGATTCGTTAGCGCCCCTCCGTGTGAGGCGTTATTGCTGACGACATATTTATATCCAAAATCAGTCCATACTTCCACCTCGCCCCCGAACGGTTTTATATGAGGGGTGAACGGCATACACATATACTTCACGCATGGCACACTTTGATTTAATAAAGTGTATTTACGTGCTTAAACGCCTTTTTAACCGAAAAATCAATTGAAACTAATCTTTATTAAACCACCCTCAAATTGCATATTTCGCGCAACGATATGAATAGAATTCGCAATTCTCGCTGTGTCTCAACCATTTTGATTTTTATTCAGAAAGAAGTTCGTCCTATTCATTTTTGGCAAACAGATTACCGTTTACCAGACGTTGGATACCGTTCACCGGAAGCTCAGTATAAGGCCCAGCGAATACCGGCTCGCTTTACGGCCTCATTTGTAACAACTTGACTTCTCGGTATAGAAAAAAGTCCCGCTCCCCTCATGGGAAACGGGACTGTTATCGATAATCGTAGATAGATTTGAGCGGCTTTGAGAGCCGTCGGAATCCTAGCGATCGAACTCCGCCAGCGCCTCGCCCAAAAGCCTCAGACCCTCGCGCAGAACGTCCTCGCTCGCGCAGTAGCCCAGGCGTGCGCCGCAGGGAAGCTCAAAGCGGCTACCGGGAACCAACAGCACTCCCCTCTCGGCCAGCAGGCGCTTGCAGAACTCCTCGTCGTCCTCGGGAATATCAAGCTTGATAAACGAGGTAGACACGCCCTGCGGGGCCGTCCAGGAAACGCGATGCTGGGTATCAATCCAAGCCTGCGCGATATGGCGGTTTCCAAACACGATCTTACGGTTGCGCTCGAGGATCTTGTCCTTGTGCTTGAGCACATAGGTCGCCAGGGCGTCGTTGAACACGCCGCCGCAAATCATGGTGTAGTCGCGGTACGTGCGAATGCGGTTAGATACCTCTTCGTCTACCACAACCCAGCCCACGCGGGCCGCAGGCGTCGAATAGGTCTTGGACACCGAGTTGGTGACGATGGCTTTCTCGTACACATCGGCCATCGACAAAAAGTCCTCGGTGTTCTCAAGCGGCAGGTACACCTCGTCGCACAGCACATAGGCGCCCACCGAGCGGGCGATCTCGGCAATCTGGCCGAGCGTATCGGCATCGAGCACGGTACCGATGGGGTTCGATGCGTTGTTGATGCAGATGAGCTTGGTGTTGGGGCGAACCAGGCGCTTGAGCTCCTCGATATCGGGCTTCCAGCCAAGCTCCTCGCGAAGCTCCCAGTACTCGACCTCGGCGCCCAACGTACGCGGAATCTCGTAGAGCGGCGCATAGGTGGGCCACTCGGCGATAACATGGTCGCCGGGCTCGACCACGGCCATGATGGCGTTAAGGTTCGCACCCGTGCAGCCGTTCGTCTGCAGGATGTGGTCGGGGTTGACCTCGCGACGGTAGAGCTTGGCGACCTCGGCCTTAAAGTCGGGCGAACCCTCGATCCAGCCGTAGTTCATCTTCTCGCGGTCCAGGCGCTCGTAGAACGTGGCGCCGTCCTGCTCGTCGAGCGCGCGCAGCTCGCCCATCGTGAGCGACGAGATCGTCGACTGGGCGATATCCCACGTAGCGCTCTTCTCCCAAACGTTGAGCCACTCTTCAACGCCGATTGTCTTGATATCCATGGCTAGGCTCCTGACAAAAGCGGCCATTCAGATAGTGATGTCGTTCCTCATACAAATTTGGGGCAGCACGCAAGAGCGCACCGCCCCAATGGGAGACATCTAATGGCAGCTAGATGTATGTATTAAGACCTGTACGGGTCCTTGAAGACCTTAGAGGTCCTCGCGCCAGAAGGGCATGCTCATGCAGCGCGGGCCGCCGCGGCCGCGGGAGAGCTCGGCGGAGGGCACGACGAGAAGGTCCAGGCCCTCCTTGTACAGCACGTCGTTGGTGACGGTGTTGCGGGCGTAGA
>DBFVZT010000059.1:0-37893 GCA_048486575.1 Collinsella sp.
ACCGGTCAGCGGCCAGAGCATGGGGGGCACGCCCGGTCCCGTTCCGAACCCGGAAGCTAAGCCCCATCGCGCCGAGAGTACTGCGGGGTCAGCCCGTGGGAGGCCAGGGCGCCGCTGACCGGTGGACGGCACCGAGCCGTACGCTAGAACTGAGAAGGGGGAGGCCTCGCGGCCTCCCCCTTTTTGCGTTTACGGGCTTTTGTCTCACATAGTAGCTGTGTTTTATAACCCTCGTTTGTCGCATCTTCTGTGAACGGGCTACAATAACTTAGTCTGTGCGATATGGAGGTGAACATGGCTGAAGCTGGTATCGGCGTTGATATCGTCGAGATTTCCCGGATGAAATCAATTCTTGAAAAGACGCCGTCGTTTGCTCGGCGTGTGTTTACCGAAGAAGAGCGTGCGTATTGCGATGTATCATCGCGTCCCGCTGCTCACTATGCGAGCCGCTTTGCTTCGCGCGAGGCGGTGCTTAAAGCTCTCGGCACGGGTTTTAGTCAAGGCGTGGGTCGCAAGGATGTTTCGGTAACGCGTGATAAACTCGGCAAACCGAAGGCGCTGCTTTCGGGCCGTGCACTCGAGATCGCTCATGAGCTGGGTGTTGTTGAGGTCGCTCTTTCCATTACGCTTACAGGAGACTTAGCCGTTGCGAATGCCATCGCGATTACCGAAGATGCTCGGCCTAAGCCAAAAGATGAAAAGGTGAGCACCAAGAAACGCGTAGCGCAGACATTTAAAGAGGCTCGCTCTGTTTTAGATGAGCTTGAGCAGCTGCAGAATTCAGCATTGACGGAGCACCTGGGCGATGCTTCGCAAGATACGCTAGGAGCATAGATGAAACCGGTTTTGAGTACCGAAGAAGTCGTTCGTCTCGAGGATATCATCGAACGCGAAGGGACTTCGAAGGCCGAGCTTATGGAGCTAGCGGGTGAGTTTGCCGCCAACGAGGTCTTGAAGCTCAATCCCGATCGGGTTCTCGTTCTGGTCGGTTTTGGTAATAATGGCGGCGACGGTTGGGTTGCCGCCGATATCCTGAGCCATAAGGGTGTGGACGTCGATATCGTTTCTCCGGTTGAGCCGGATGAGATTCCTGCTGCTCTGGCACGTCATGTTGCTCGTCGTACTGCCGGCCGCGATGTGCACGTTTGCGTCGGCCCCTCGCGTGACGAACTCGAGGTTTTGATCGATAAGGCCGATGTTGTTGTCGATGCCATTTTTGGTACCGGTTTCCATGGGAATCTGCGTGCGCCGTTCTCCATCTGGATTCCTACGGTCAATGAATGCGCCGATTGTGTCGTATCCATTGATGTCCCCTCGGGCCTGAATGCCGAGACGGGCGTTGTTGATGACGACTGCATTCGTGCCGAACATACGGTGACGATGATTGCGCCCAAGATTGGTCTGTATAGCGCTGATGGCCCTGAGTATGCTGGCGATTTGATCTGCGGCAATCTTTACGACCGTCTTGACGAGGTCATCGATGATGTCGACCACGCCGCCGAGATTGTCGAGCCCGGTGACTTAGTTGATTACTTTGCCCCACTACCTACGAATATCGATAAGTATTCCCGTGGCTCTGTGCTTATTGTCGCCGGATCTGCACAATATCCTGGTGCTGCCATTATGGCGGCCAAGTCTGCAGCTCGCGCGGGTGCTGGTTACGTGGCAGTCGCGGCTCCTGACGCCTGCGCTAATCTTATTCGCATTGCACTTCCTTCGATTCCCGTCTTTGCTATTCCGTCTGATTCCCGCGGCTCCTTTGGCGCCGCTGCGCGCATGACGGTGTGCGAGATTGCAAAGAAGTACAGCTGCGTACTGTGCGGTCCCGGTATGACGACGTCTGCCGGCGCTATGCAGGTGGTTTCGGGCTTGCTCGAGCTTGATGTACCGCTTATTTTGGATGCCGATGCACTCAACTGCCTTGCTAAGATTGCCATTGACGGTATTGATAGTAACCCCGAGATGTATCGTCGCGAGCAGCCGTTGGTTATGACACCGCACTATCGTGAGCTTTCGCGTCTGGTTGCCGGTGACGAGGTGAACGACCTTGGTACCGCGATTGCAGCCGCGCAGAAGGTTGTCTGGGCTGCAGGCTCCGACAATCTGGTGGTCATTGCCAAAGGGCCGACGACGGCTATCTGTGGCGTTGAGCGTGTACTGCTGCCGCTCTCGGGTCCGGCTTCTCTGGCAACTGCCGGTTCAGGTGATGTTCTCGCGGGTATTTTGGCCGGCACGCTTGCCACCATGCGCGACGAGATGGATCGTTGGGAGTTGCTGTATTCGTACGCCGTCGCACTTCACAGCTACGCCGGTTTTGCCGCGGCGACGGAGTATGGTGAGAAGAGCGTCATCGCGACCGATCTTATCGACTTGATCGGTCCGGCCATGGAACTGGCGGCAAAGGATGCGCTCGAAGATCTGGGAATCATGGACGAAGGGTCGGATGACTAATCATGAATAAAGCCGATTTGACGCGCTGGTCCTGGGTCGAGATCGACCGCGGGGCGCTCCGTCGCAACACGAGGGCCTATAAGAACTTGTTGAATCCACGTCAGCGCCTGTGCTGCGTGGTCAAGGCCGATGCTTATGGTCATGGAGCTGTTGAGTGCGCCAAGATCATGTATTCGGCCGGTGCCGACATGTTTGCCGTGGCGACGGTTAACGAGGGCGTTGAGCTCCGACAGGGCGGGATTACGAAACCCATCCTCATCCTAAGCGAGCCGCCTATCGAGGCCATTCCGACGTTGCTCGAGTTTGATATCATGCCCTCGGTCTATACGTCTGACTTTGCTCTTGCGTATGGCGAATGTGCCGTCGCGGCGGGCAAGGTGGGCAAGTATCATCTCGCCATCGAGACGGGTATGAATCGTATCGGCGTACACTACACACAGGTGCTCGACTTTGTCCGCGGTATTAATTTCCATCGCGGTATTCAGTGCGACGGCGTATTTACGCACTTCGCCACGGCCGATGAACCTTCGGGCTGGGACTACAAGCTGCAGTGTCAGCGCTTTACCGAGGCCGTTCAAGCCATTAAGGATGCGGGTTTTGAGTGCGGTATCGTGCACTGCGCCAACACGCCGTCCTCGATGCTCGACCCCTCGATGCATTTTGATATGATTCGCGCCGGCGTTGGCTTGTATGGCATGCAGCCGTGCGAGCTGAGTGGCCGCGTGATGCAGCTTGATCCCGTTATGAGCGTCCATGCGCGCGTGACGCGCGTGGCACACCCTGCGATGGGTGAGGGCGTGGGCTACGGTTTTACCTACCGCGTACCGCGCACGCGCGTTCAGATCTGCACGCTGCCGATCGGTTATGCCGACGGCCTATCGCGTACGCTTTCCAATCGTATGGATGTGCTGTATCGCGGCGAGCGCGTGCATCAGGTTGGCAATATCTGCATGGACCAGTTTATGGTCGCCATTCAGTCCAACCCGGCACACGAGATTCCCGAGGCCGAGTATGGTGACGAGATGATCATTGTCGGCCGCGATGGCGATGCCGAGATCACTATGGACGAGATGGCCCGACTGCGCGGAACGATTAACTACGAGGTCGCCTGCGGCTTTGGCATGCGTCTCGACAAGGTCTACGTGTAGGAGCCGCTATGGGCGTCATGCACATCCCCGGCCATACCCATCAGGCACCACGTGAGGTCGCACTCGAGGAGATCGAGGCCGTTCTGGGCGATTGTCACCTCTGCCAGCTCTACCAGTCGCGTCACAATATCGTGTTTGGCGTGGGAAACCCCCGCGCTCGCGTGATGTTTATTGGTGAGGCGCCGGGCCGCAATGAGGATTTGCAGGGCGAGCCCTTTGTGGGGGCGGCAGGCGAGGACCTCAACGGCATTTTGTCGCTGGCGGGCCTCAAACGCGAAGACGTCTACATTGCCAACGTGCTTAAGTGCCGCCCGCCGGGAAACCGCAATCCGCGTCCCGAGGAAGTGCTGGCTTGCTCGCCGTTTTTGCGTGAGCAGATTCGAAGCATCTGGCCCGATATTATCGTGACGCTCGGCAACCCCGCGACGCACTTTGTGCTTAAGACCGAGATTGGCATTACTAAGCTGCGCGGCAGGTTCCACCAGATGGGGCATTTTGTAGTAATGCCCACGTTCCATCCGGCAGCAGCGCTGCGCAATCCGGCGTGGCAGGAGCTGCTGGAGGAAGACTTTAAGATGCTGGGCGACTATCTGGAGCGACATCCCGCACCAGAGGACGCCTCGGAATAATAAGGAGCATATATGTCCCTGGAGCGCCTGGGGGTAGGTACTTACAAAACGACTTGCGCTGCCGATACGGAGTACTTTGGCGAGCTAATTGCACCGTGCCTTGAGGACGGCGATGTGCTCATCCTGACCGGTGGCCTGGGAGTGGGCAAAACTCACTTTACCAAGGGCGTCTCGCGCGGGCTGGGCGATGGGCATATGGTTACGAGCCCTACGTTTGCGCTCATGGCCGTTCACGATCAAGGTCGTATTCCGCTGTTTCACTTTGATCTATACCGCCTGGAGCATGCCTACGAGCTCGAGGATACGGGCATTTTCGATGTGCTGGGCTATGAGGGTGCTTGCCTGCTGGAATGGGGCGAACAATTCCAGGACGAGCTGACGGATGAGTATCTTTCGGTGACGCTCAAGCGTGATGAGGGCGACAGCGATGTGCGAACGATAACGCTTGAGGCGCACGGTGACCGCGCAATGGAGCTTTCCCATTTGATTGATAAGGCTGTACAAGATGAGCTTGCATAACGACAACGCGCTGGTGGTGGCGCTCGATACCTCGACCGACATGCTTGCCTGCGCGGCAAGCTGGATTGATGGACAGACGGGCGAGACGAAGCTCGTGAGTGGCGACCACATGTGTCGCCGCCACGCCAACGTTGAGCTCGTGAATACCGTTGATGGCGTGCTGGCTCAAGCCGGTCTGGATCGCAGCGATGTTGGTTACTACGTGGTCGGCCGCGGCCCGGGGTCGTTTACGGGTGTGCGTATCGGCATCTCCACTGCCAAGGGCCTCGCGCGTGGTGCCAATGTTCCGCTGCTGGGCGTGTCGACGCTCGACGCTTGCGCTTGGACGGCGTGGAAGGCTGGCGTGCGCGGCAAGCTTGGTATCTTGGCCGATGCTATGCGCGGTGAGGTATATCCGGCGCTGTATATGCTGGTCGATGAGGGTCCCGAGCGCCAATTTGAGCGCGAACACGTGGTCAAGACCGCCGTGGCGCTCGATGAGTGGCGCCAAGCGGCGGACTGGGACCAGGTTCAGCTGACCGGTGACGGTCTCGTGCGCTATGGCAAGCTGCTGGGTGAGGACGAGACCGCCCGCTGCGTGGAGCGCGACCTGTGGTGGCCTTCGGGCGAGGGCTTGCTGCTCGCGCACGCTGCGGGTGACGGCGATCCGGCTCGCGTCCTGCCGATTTACACGCGCCTTTCGGATGCCGAGGAAAACGAGCGCAAGCGTCTTGGTCTTGCCGAGAGTGCGCAGAGTGAAATTACGGGCGTTGCCGATGAGCTCGCCGGTCGTCATCTGCAGTTCCGTCCCATGGGCGCGGCGGATGCCGAGGGCGCGAGCGCGCTGGAGGCTGCCTGCTTTGAAGGTGCCGGACACGAGGCGTGGACGCCGGGCATGTTCCTGTCCGAACTGGGCGAGGACGTCGCTGTGCCGCGTAGTTGGTGGGTAGCACACGACGACGGCAAGCTGCTGGGCCTTGCCGGCGGTATGGTCGTGGACGGTGATGTGCAGATTCTGGATGTCGCCGTCGACCCGGTACATCGCCGTGAGGGCATTGCCCGCAAACTGCTGTCGCACGTGAGCTATGATGCCCAGATGCTCGGCTGCACCACGGCTTCGCTCGAGGTCGAGGACGGCAACGAGGGAGCGATTGCGCTTTATAACGCTCTGGGCTTTACCGAGGCTGGCCGTCGCCGCGGCTACTATGGTGCCGGCAAGGATGCCATCGTCATGACGGCTCCGCTGCCCCTCGTGCTTCCGGTCGACAATGCTTCGCCCGAGCCGACGGCGGCAGAGCAGCGCGTATGGCCGCTGCCTGCGCCTGGGCGCTCCGAGGGGGAGGGTGCCGAAATTGAGCGCCGCCGCCTAGTGCTCGCTATCGAGAGTTCCTGCGACGAGACGGCCGTGGCGATTATCGATGCGGATGGCAATATGCTGGCCAACCAGGTGTCGACACAGATTGATTTTCATGCCCGCTTTGGCGGCGTGGTGCCCGAGATCGCCTCGCGCAAACACGTTGAGGTGATTGTGAGTGTCGTGGATGCGGCGCTCGAGGATGCCGCAGCATCGCTTGGTCTTGAGGGTGGAGCCATTGCCCCCAGCGAGCTTGCCGCCGTGGGCGTGACACAGGGTCCGGGCCTGGTGGGCGCCCTCGTGGTGGGCGTTGCCTTTGCCAAAGGCTTTGCCTACGCTGCCGGCAAGCCGCTCGTATGCGTCAACCATCTGGAGGGGCACCTGTTTGCCAACCTGTTGGCGCAGCCCGACCTCAAGCCGCCGTTCATCTTCACGCTTGTCTCGGGCGGGCACACCATGCTCGTGCACGTGAAGGCGTGGGGCGACTACGAGGTGCTCGGTGAGACGCTCGACGACGCCGTGGGCGAGGCCTTCGACAAGGTGGCCAAGGCGCTGGGCCTGGGCTATCCCGGTGGCCCCATCATTTCCAAGCTGGCCGAGACAGGCAATCCCCGCGCGATTGATTTCCCCCGTGCGCTCAACAGCAGGGGAGACTATCGTTTCTCGCTTTCGGGCCTTAAAACGGCCGTGACGCTCTACATCGAGCAGGAGACCAAGGCCGGGCGCACGATTCACCTGCCCGATCTGGCAGCTTCGTTTGAGGCAGCTGTCTTTGACGTGCAGTACAAGAAGGCCAAAAACGCATTGCACGCTACCGGATGCAAGGAATACTGCATCGGCGGCGGCGTCTCGGCCAACCCGCATCTGCGCGAGATGATGATCAAGAAGCTTGGGCGTCAGGGGATTCGCGTAACGGTGCCGCCCTTGTCTGCCTGTACCGATAACGCAGCCATGATCGCGGAGGTCGCCCGCCGTAAATTCGACCGAGGTGAAATCTCGCCGTTCGACGTCGACGCCGATCCGAACATGACGCTGTAGCTGGTACGGCGCGGTCCCCGGACGGAGGGGCCGGATATAAGGTTTCCTGCTCTACAGTCCTGCGCAAGACGAAGGCCACATTAAGTGGCCTTCTTTGCGTGCGGAACTCGCGATAAACCTTATATCCGGCCCCTCCGCCCGGCTCCCGCGGCTCTCAGGGGCATCTCTCAAGCAAAAACTGTCGTTCGGTAAAGTCCGAGGTCAGTGGCGTTTTATACCGAGAAATCCAAAAAAGTTGAAAATTCATTACAAATTTGCGTTGACTTTAGGTAACTAAAGTTTCATACTCCTTTTCAACCACTGGGGGATGTGAACACGCACGGATCGTTCGCATCATGATCGAAGAGGATTTCTTAGACATGTTCACGCATCAGCTAAACATTATCAGCGTAGTAATTATCTGATGCGGGTTAGCACATACAGCTAGCCCGTACGATAACGGGCGGCTGATAAAGATGAGGGCCGTCGAGCGCAACCGACGGCCCTCATTTTTTATGTCTAGGAAGTTCTTTTTAGAGGAGGAAATGTAATGAACGGAGTTTTGCTCATGGTTGTGGCCGCGGCGGTGCTCGCCTGCGGCTATCTGGGCTACGGCCGCTGGCTGGCCAACAAGTGGGGCGTTGACAAAGAGGCCCTCACGCCGGCCAAGCGCATGAAGGACGGCAAGAGCTTCTCGCCCGTCTCCGCCTTTACCGCGTTCTCGCACCAGTTCAGCTCGATCTGCGGTGCTGGCCCTGTCACGGGTACGATCGTCGCCATGGCCTTTGGCTGGCTGCCCGTCGTGCTCTGGGTCCTCGTCGGCGGCATCTTCTTTGGCGCCGTCCACGACTTTGGTGCTCTGTACGCTTCGATGAAGAACAACGGGAAGTCGCTCGCTCAGCTCATCGAGAAGTACATCGGCAAGACCGGCCGTCGCCTGTTCCTGCTGTTCTGCTGGCTGTTCTGCATCATCGTCATCGCCGCCTTCACTGACATGGTCTGCAAGACGTTCATGTTCACCCCGGCCGTTGACGCTTCTGGCGCCGCTACCGGTGCCATCGACTTCACCAAGTCCTATGCCGCTGGCTGCGCTGGCACCATCTCCATCCTGTTCACCTTCGTCGCTATCGCCTTTGGTTGGGCCCAGAAGAAGTTCAACCTCACCGGTGCCGCCGAGTTCGTCACCGGCGTGGTCCTCATGGTTCTCATGTTCGCCGTCGGTATGCAGTTCCCGGTCTACCTGGATAAGTTCCAGTGGTTCGCCGTTGTCATGGTCTACCTGGTCTTCGCTGGCGCTATGCCCATCCAGATGCTCAAGACCCCGCGTGACTACCTCACTTCCATCATGATGATCGTCATGATCGTCTGCGCTGTCCTCGGCATCGTCGTCCTGGGCGTCAACGGTCAGGCCACTATCACCGCTCCGGTCTTCACCGGCTTCTCCACTGCCTCCGGCATGATGTTCCCGGTCCTGTTCGTCTCCGTCGCTTGCGGTGCTCTCTCCGGTTTCCACAGCCTCGTTTCTTCCGGCACCTCTTCTAAGCAGGTCGAGAAGGAGCAGGACGCCGTCAAGGTCGGTTACGGCGCCATGATCGTCGAGTCCTTCGTCGGCATCCTTGCCATCATCGTCGCCGGCATCATGTTCTCCGACATGAACACCGCCGGTACCGGCGCCCTCAACGCCGGTGTCGCTTCCACCCCGTTCCAGATCTTCGCCGCTGGCATCTCCCGCGGTATGCAGGCCTTCGGTGTTGACGGCACGCTCGCTACCGTCTTTATGACCATGAACGTCTCTGCTCTGGCCCTGACCTCGCTCGACGCCGTCGCCCGCATCGCCCGCACTTCGTTCTCCGAGTTCTTTGCCCAGACCAACGATGCCCTGGCCATCGAGTCCAAGGCCGGCTATATGAAGGTCCTCGGCAACCCCTGGTTCGCCACGGTCGTTACCCTGCTTCCCGGTCTTGCCCTCGCTTTTGGTGGCTATGCCAACATCTGGCCGCTCTTTGGTGCTTCCAACCAGCTGCTCGGCGGCATGACCATGATCACCCTCGCCGTGTTCTGTAAGTGCACCGGCCGCAAGGGCTGGATGCTCTACGTGCCCGTCGTCTTCCTGCTCTGCTGCACCTTCACCTCGCTGGTCCAGAGCGCCATGGGCTGCATGGTCGCTGTCCAGGCTTACGGCTTCTTCGGCACCATCCCGGCTACCGCCACCACGGCCGCCGTCTCCGTCGCCGCCACCAAGGGCCTGCAGCTTGTCTTTGCCGTTCTGCTGATGGTCCTGGGCCTCATCGTTGCCGTTAACTGCCTCAAGGAGTTCTTCGGCAAGGAGACCGGTTCCATGCCTGACGAGGATCCCGAGTGGTCCGAGATGGGCAAGGCCGAGTATGGCCGCACTGCTGCTGCCGAGGCTCCCGTCGACGCCGAGGCCGCCAAGGCTTAGCCGACCTGACGAGTTGAACGTCACATCTATATGACTCGGAAAGACCGGGTCCGCGACTTCGCGGGCTCGGTCTTTTTTTCATGCAAAAGCGGGTGACGCTCGAGTGTTCTCGCAGATGTTTTGCATGGATAAGGGCGCGCGTTGTACCATATGGACGTATATGTGTGCATATGAAAGGGGCCCCGTGGCCAAGACGGTATATTCCGATAACCAAAATAATGTCGATGCCCTGGCTGAACGTCTGAGCAGCCAGACGTCGCTTTCTGCCGAGCGTGCCAAGCTGGTTGCCTACGACCTGCTTTGCCGCAAGGCGCTCAAGATTAAGTCGAGTGCGCTGGCGCAGATTTTCCGCTCCGTCGATAAGGAATGTGACACCAAGGCGATGCGCGATGAGCTTATCGCGGCCAATATTGTGACCAAGATCGAGGGTAGCGGCATTAACGGGCGCCCGGCGTTCTATACCATCAATGCCGAGATCCGCGATGCCCAGGAGCAGCCTGCCGAGTCCGTCGAAGATTTTGTCGTCGAGGATTCCGCTGACGTGCCTGCTGTGGAAGAAGCTGCTCCGCGTGAGCATGTCGATACCGATGAGTTGCTCGATGAGAACGTCGTGCGTGCCTTTACGGCCAAGGCAGGACGCGGCGGTTTTGGCGGGGGTGGCAAGCGCGATGCGCAGCGCCGCGCCCAGCAGGAGCGCTTCCGTCGTGCCGTTGCTCAAAAGGGTGAGACGGATGCCGAGGCTGTTGAGAACGAGGTTGCTGCCGAGTCGCAGAGGCCCGCGAAGGAGCAAAAGCCCGTGGAGGCCCAGGAGCCCCAGCGTCGCCGTGGTGCCCACTTTAAGGCTGCGCAGCAGGATGTCGCGCATGAGGTTGAAGAGCCTTCCGAGGCTGCAGACGATGTTGGGGAGTCTGCCAAGAAGGCTCCGGGTTCATGCCGTCCCGGGCGTGGTTTTGCGAGGCGCGCGTATCCCGTAAGGCGTCAGGAGAAGGGCGAGCCGGCTTCGACCGCTCAGGCCGAGAAGGCCGAACAAACCGAGAAAACCGTTGAGCCGGCGGCTCGCGAACAGAAGCCTGTTGAGCCGCAGCTTGAGGTTGCTGCCGAGGCCAAGGGCGAGCAGCCTACTGATGGGCAGACGGAGCAGGGCGCGTCGAGCAGGCCTCGCCGCCGTCGCCATCGCGGGGGCCGCAGTTCCCATGCCGAGACTGCAGCCGAGAAGACCACACCGCAGGACGAGGATGCGAAGGCCGAGGTTTCTTCGGGGCAGCCTAAGCGCCAGCCGGCGAAGGAGAGCAAGTCCGATCGTCCGCAGAAGCAGGCGTCTATGCCGAAGCGCGAGCGCAATTCCCAAGGCGATTCTAAGCGCAGGTCTCAGAAGAAGCCGGAGTCTGCCGCAGTAGATGCTGCTGCCCAGCAGCCCGAGCCGGCCGTCCACGGCGAGGTATCGGCGTTTGCCCTTGCCCGCGTTTTAGGCAGGCAGCTGCTCAAAGTTGTCCCTACGCCTACGGCGCTCTCTAAGATCAAGGAGCAGCAGACACAGATCGTAAAGGTCGAGGGCAAGGACGGCAAAAAGGCTCCGCAGCGCACTCAGCACAACGAGATGTCCAACCGCAAGATTGCCGAGGAAATCGCAATCATCCAGGCTTGGATCGAGCAAAACCGAGGTGCCGATACGCCGGTTGCCTCGCGCCGCCAGCGTGCCTACCAGATTTTTAACGACGAGAAGGCTTTTGACGGCAAGCACGGTGAGCGCCTGATAAGGCGCATGACCGAAAAGGGCATCAGCATGCAGGCGATCAAGGTCGCCCCCAACCGCCCCGTGCACTTTACGGGTTTCTTTACGCTGGGCGCCGATAAGCCGTTCATTATGGTCGAGAACCTGGACACCTATGACGAGATCGTCAGGCTGCTGCGTGGCCGCAAGCACGCCAAGCTCTTTGGCATCAAGGTGGGCGGCGTGATTTTTGGCGGCGGATGCAAGGCGAGCGTCTCGCATGCCCTGGACGATTATCTGGCTGAGATCGGCTATCGCTTTAACTACGTCTACTACGTGGGCGATATCGACCGCGAGGGCGCGCGCATCGTCGAGCAGGCTCGCAATGCCAATGTGGTTGAGATTCGCCTGCATGCCGGCATGTACCGCGCCATGCTCGCCGAGCATAAGCGTCGCGTGAAGGCCGGCGGCGAGTGCGAGCCCGCGGCTGCCAACCAGGGCGTGCCGCAGAACTTGGCGGCGACGATCAAGGATCTGCCCATGGTCACGCGCGTGCAGTTCCGCAATGTGCTACGTGAAGGCGGGCGCATTCCGCAGGAGATTCTGATGACCGCCGACTATCGGGATGGCGACTCGGGAAGCTTCGACCGCATGCTGAACAACTAAATTCCGCCGGCCCCGGGAGAGCGGGGACACCGGCTTAGGTTTCCTGCTCTACAGTCCTGCTCACGACGGAGGCCACATTAAGTGGCCTCCTGTTCGTGCGGAACTCGCGATAAACCTAAGCCGGTGTCCCCGCTCTCCCAGGGCCTGTCGTGGCTTGGCCGTTGCATGCGGCTCGCTTTTCGGAACGGGGCTGACGGGCACGTTCCGAAATCTACCACCGTCGCTGTACAGGGTGTCTATAAAGAGCCGTGGCCAAAAAACGGCAAATATGAGTAGTGATACTCTTTTAGTAGCAGTAATTTTGACCACATTTAAGGTGATTTGACGTGTCGATCGAGCAGATAAGCTGCCGTATCTCCTCAAGTGTTCATTAAAGGAAGACCTTGATGCGAATAAATCTCATTAAGATCTTCTTTTATTAACGAAAATAATGTAGCTACAACGGTAACAGTACTCATATTTGCCGTTTTTTGGCCACAGTCCTTCGGAGGGTCCTCGAAAATAGTCCCGAGCCGGCACTTGGGGACGTTCCTATAATGTCGGCACTTAGGAGCGTCCCCAAGTGGCGACACCGCGTCTGCCTGCGGCGGCCGCGCCCCGCTGCGTCGCTTCGCTCCTTGCGTGCTGCGCTGGAAAACGCTTCGCGTTTCCTCAGCTCCGCACCCTTGCGGGTTCGAATTCCTCCGCTTGCCCACAAGAAAGCGCCCTGGGCCGTTATGGGCTTAGGGCGCTCAGTTTTAATGGCTGGGACGGAGGGATTCGAACCCCCAACAGCCGGCACCAAAAACCGGAGTTCTACCGTTGAACTACGTCCCAATGTGTGGCGTTGCCCAAAAGCAACTCGTTTAGTTTACCTAATCTGCGAGGGCATCGCAAACGCCATCGAGCAGGCGTACGGCGAGTGTCTGCGCGTCGCTGGCCGTGAAGGTGCCGTTGTAGCGCGTCATGCCCGTGAGCTCAATGCGAATGCGAGCCGGCTTCTGCTGCGCGGCGACATTGGCGGTGCGGATGCGCTGGGCCAGGTTGTGGCACTCGGCGAGGGCAATCGTGGCGCGTGGCGCGGCGTCGGCGGGCAGCTCGTCGCTTGCGATCTCGAGCACCAGGTCAACGTCGGTTGGGACCTCGGAGTCGCAGAGCATCATGCCGCTGTTGTCGGTCGTTGCCGTGGCGATGTTCCACATGCGCGAAGCAACGCTGCGTGCGATGGGGTCCTCACCGATAACGGCGATCTGGAAGCGCTCGAGCACGTTGGCGGCGCGAGCAAAACCGATGCGGGACTCGGCTTCGGTGACCGAGGGCTTGCCCTCCCACACATGGTGCAGGCGGTTGATGTAGGCGTAGGTGTCCTGGAAGGCCATGCCGTCGGCAAACAGGCCGACATTTTCCTGGAACTGCTGCAGGGCGGCCTCGGTATGCGGACCAAAGTAGCCGTCGTCTTCGCCACAGGCAAAGCCCAAAACGTTGAGAGCGCGCTGCAGGGCCTGCACATCGGCGCCATGGAAATTGGGCATGCGCAGATACAGGGTGCGGTCGCCCAGCTTATACGAGGCGTCGACCAGGGCGCTCCAACAGGGGATATCGACGGCATGACCGGCAGCAAGGCCGCTGTCGAGCCTGAAGGTGCTGACGGCCTGCTCGGTGGTGGTGCCAAAGCGCTTGTCGACAACCTCGGCGTCATCGATTGTATAGCCGAGCTGCAGAAGGCGGGACTGAACATCCTCGACGGCTGCTCCCTGCATGCCCGTGGTAATAGGTTCCATGAACGAACCCCTTTCGGCGTACGATTCGTACTATTTTGAGCGCGTGTCGGATAGACAACGCGAGACAATGCATAAACATGCACTCAACAGTGTAGCAACTTGTACCCAAACGCGCTGCCCACAGGTTTTGTGACCCCCGCTAGTTGAGGCGCTCCACAAAGAAATCTGCCATGGAGAGGAAGAGCTCGCGCGCATGCGGGTCGAGCTCGACGCCTTCGATAGCGGCCTTGGCCTTGGCGGTCAGGTCGAGCGCATAGTTGTGGGCGAAATCGACAGAGCCGATCTGCTGGAAGATCTCCACGGCGCGCGCGAGCTGCGCGGGGTCCTCGGTGCCCGAGGAAAGGATTGCCTCGACCTCGTCGTGATGGCGCTCATCAGACAGGGCGTGCACGGCAACGAGCGTGCGTTTACCCTCGGTGATGTCGGTGCGGAAGTCCTTGTTGGCGGCCTCTTTGGTGCCGACCAAGTTGAGCAGGTCGTCCTGAATCTGAAAGGCAAGGCCGGTGTGCAGGCCAAAGGCGCGTAGCGCCTCGACCTGCTCTTCGCTGCCGCCGCCGATAATGGCTCCGGCGGCAAGCGGCGTGGCTCCGCTGTAATACGCGGTCTTGTGCGTCGCCATGTCCAGGTAGTCATCAACCGAGATATCAAAGCGCTCGTCACGGACCCAACCCAGGTCAAGCGCTTGACCCTCGATGGTGCGGACGATCATCTCGGTAAGCTCGTGGAGCACACGCAGCTTCACGTCGGACTCGAGCGTGGGATCGTCGAGAACCGTCTTGGTGACCATGGTGAGCGCCAGGTCACCGCAGTTGATGGCAAGACCGGTGCCCTCGGTAAGGTGCATGCAGGGCTTGCCGCGACGAATCTGCCCGTTGTCGGCGATGTCGTCGTGGATGAGTGCGCCCGACTGAAAGTGCTCGATGGCCGCCGCTGCGCTGCGGGCGCTCTCAAAGCTGCCGCCTACCGCAGTGGCGGCGAGCATGCAGATGAGCGGGCGGTGGCGCTTGCCAGCGTTTGCCGTAAATGCCGAGAGCGGGGTATACAGGTAGCGCTCGATATCGGCAGAGGTCGCCTGTCCGTCAAAGAACGTGGCCAGATAGTCGTTAATCTGGTCAAAGTGCTGGGCTAAAAAGCTGGTAAACGGACTGGACACGGGTTCTCGCATTCTTTGATAGGTTGCATCGTTGCATTATGCAGACAACATATTGCCACATTAGGGCGTCGAGCGCGGCGGTTGAAGACGATTGGTCCATGCGGCCGCAAGTGCGGTAGGGGCTTGGCTAGATAAGCCCAAAGTGTTCGAGCGCGGTGACGACGCCGTCGTGGTCGATGCTGTCGGTGACATAGTCGGCCTTTTCCTTGAGGAAGTCCGGTGCGTTGCCCATGGCGATGCCAACGTCGACGGCGTTCATCAGCGAGACGTCATTGCTGGCGTCGCCGATGCCGTATACGGTTCCGTGGTGGGGATCGAGGGCGTCGAGTACGGACTGGATACCCTCGCGCTTGGTGCATTCGCGAGGCGAAATCTCGGTCACTTCGAGCTCGAGCTCGTTAAAGCAGAGCAGCGGCTCAAACGCTTGATCCTGAGCGATGCGGTTGGCAAGCGACGTGGACATTAAGATCTTGTAGGCGCTGTAATGTTGCAGCTGCGTAATTGCATCGCCCACGGTGCGGGCGTATCCCGGGGCGTCGGGCGCATCGGCACTCATGCGAACGACGCCATTGAGTCCCTCAAAACGAATCACTTCGTCCGATTGCTCAAGAATGGGAGCAAGGCGCTGCAGCATGCCGGGCGTCATCGCCAAATCGCGAATCACGTGTCCCTCAAGTTCGACATAGCCACCCGCGAGGCAGACGATGCCGGTCCAGGGCAGCTCAAGAAGTTTGGGGTGGATGCAGCTCAGGGTACGTCCCGTGCAGATAAACGCCATATTGCCCTTGGCGACAAAATCACGGATGGCTTGCGAGACCGCTTCATTGGGATAGGGGGAGAGGTCTCGCTCGCTCTCGGGAAGCTCTTGTGCTACTCGAGGGTCTTGCCAGGCGAGTGTTCCGTCGATATCGAAAAAGCAGATATCGCCGCGCTTATGGGCTGCGCTGGCGGCAGGGGAGGCCGAGGTGGTGGGCACAAATCCCGGCTCGAGGCCCATGATCTGGTCAAAATGCTCTTTAACGCGGGGAACGGAGATGCCGATAATCACCTGGGCGGTCTTGCCCGTAATGATGAGGCCCTTGGCGCCCACCGCGACAAACGACGCATTATCTGCAACGATGGAAGGGTCTGCGACCTCGACGCGCAGGCGCGTGGCGCAGTTGGTTGCGCCCACGATATTGCCAACGCCACCTAAAAGCTGAATTACCCGCTCAGCGAGGACGTGATCTTGATCGGATTGAATACTGACCTCGCCATTGGGAGATTGTTCTTTGACAAAGCCGCTTCCCGTTAAACGATCGATTGCCGCGCGATTGGCGACATGATCCTCGCGGCCCGGCGTCTTAAGGTCATAGACCAAGATGAGTGCTCGAAAACTAACAAAAAAGATGAGGCTAAAGGCAAGACCGATACCGAGCGCCAAAAGGTAGGAGCCGGCATGCATTCGCATGAGTGGGATGAAGTTGAAGGCCGTCATTTCCATGAGACCGCCCGAGAAGATGCCGACGATGCCAAAGAAGTTCATGGTCATGGCAAGGCAGGAGGACAGGACGGCGTAGAGCAAAAAGAGTCCGGGATAGGTGAACATAAAGAGAAACTCGAGCGGCTCGGTGACGCCGCAGACCACCGAGGCGACGATGGCGGGCAAAAGGATGACCTTAAGGCCGGCGCGGCGTTCGGGTTTGGCGGTGAAATAGAATGCTGCCGCGATGGCGGGAAGGCCAAAGAGCTTGCCCCAGCCGGTGGCGGTAAAACCTGCCCAGGGCGCAAGTTCATTTAAAGGGCGCGTGCTATGGGAGAGAATGGGGAGCAGGTTGGTCCACGTGGCGTAAATACCGTCGTGAATGACCAGATTGTCGTAATAGATGGGCATATAGAGCAGGTGGTGCAGCCCCATGGGCTCGAGTGCTCGCTCCAAAAACACAAAGATGCCCACGCCGAAGGGGCCGACGCCCGCAAGTGCGTGGCGCAGCGTTTCGGTCACAGCGTATGCGAAAGGCACGATGGCGGCCGAGATGGCGGCAAGGGCAAACACGGCAAAAAAGCTGATGAGGTAGACCAGCGAGGAACCCGAGAAGGTGCCGAGCCAATCGGGAACCTTGGCATCGTAGAAGCGGTCATGGATGGCAACGACGGTTGCCGATACCGCCAGCGGGCCGATAATGCCGGTGTCGAGCGTCTTGATGCCGTCGATGACGGTGATGCCGCTGGCGGGGGTCAAAGATGATGGGTACTTAAGTCCAAGGTTGTCTCCGCTCAGCTTAATGATCTCGCTCAAAAAGAAGCAATAGGCAAAATAGGCCACGAGTGCCTCAAGGCAGCAGCGTGCCGGTTGCTTTTGGGCAAGACCGATAGGCAGCGCTACGGCAAAAAGGAGCGGGAGACGTTTAAAGACCGTCCACGAGCCGCGCTGAATGATAGTCCAGAAAACGTACCAGGGGGTTCCGTATACGGCGAGGTCGCTGACGATATCCACGGTCGTTGCGAGGGCGGAGATGCCGACCATGAGGCCTGATATAGAAAACAGCATGGCGGGCGCGAACATGGCTCCGCCAAAACGTTGGATTTTCTGCAGCATAATATGCCTTCCGGATGCAACATGCTGTGCGAGCAAGAACGTTTAAACAATGAACTCATTGTAGAGGACTGGCTGCTTGCCGCATTGACGGTTTTGATTCGGTCCGATTTGGGTTTCGGGGGAACCGTCGACGGTAAATAATCCGTGCTTTACCGATAATCGGTTTAAACAACTTTAAGAAATGCTATCGTGCCTAGCCATACATATTCATTAGAGGTGAAATCATGCCAAAAGCGATTTACGAAGGAATCTACCGCGAGATCCGTTCGCGCATCATCAACGGGACCTATGCGTTTCAGGAGATGCTGCCAACCGAAGCCGAGCTGACCGCGGAGTTTGGCTGCACGCGCAATACCGTTCGACGCGCCTTGGGTATGCTGGCCGACCAGATGTTTGTGCAGCCTATACACGGTAAGGGCGTGCGCGTTATTTGGCTTAAGGGCGAAACCGACATGTTGGGCGCACTCGAAGAGGTTGAGTCGTTTGGCGAGTTTGCAAAGCGCAACAATGCCGTTGCATCGACGGACGTTAAGTCTTTTGAACATCTGGTCTGCACCGAGCAACTCTCTCGTCGCCTGGGCTTTAAGGTGGGCGAGAAGTTGATTCGCGTGGTGCGCGTCCGTAGCCTTAACGGTAACGCTCGCCAGGTGGACCACGGCTATTTTCTGGAGTCGATCGCCAAAGGCCTGACACCCGAGATCGCCGCAAGGTCAATTTACGACTATCTGGAGCACAAGCGCGGCGTCAAAGTGATGGCGAGTCGTCGTACGGTGAGTGTCGAGCTCGCCAACGATGAGGACTGCAGCTACTTGGACCTTGGTAAGTACAACTGCGTCGCCGTTATGGAGAGCCAATCGTACACCTCGGACGGCATCTTGTTCGAGGTCACGCACGCCCGTACGCACCCCGAGATCTTCCACTACCGCGTCAACTCCAAGCGATAGCCGGCTAGCTCGCAGCCTGACGAGACTCATGCCCTCAAAGCGAAAACGCCCGGTCAAACCGACGATGCATCGGCTTGACCGGGCGTTTTCTCTATATTCGATAACAAATAATTGTTTATACAAAACTTGTCAAGTATCAAGTTGAAATTACCGTTCACCGATGTTTTTCTACCGCTCTAGTAATACTTGTTCAAACAACTAGCCAAATAGCGTATTGTACAAATCAGCAAAAGGGGCAAAGTCCCCGAGCCAATCTCCGAAGGCGGCGGCAAAGGGTGCCGCCACGGTGTGAAAGGGTGGATTGTAATGAAGAACGAAATGAGCAGAAGGCAGTTCCTGGGCTTTGCTGGTTCCGCGGCTGCGGTGCTTGGTCTGGGTCTCGTGGGCTGCGGTGGTTCTGCCGGCTCCGGCTCCTCTGCTTCTGGTGACGCTGCCGAGGTCTACTTCCTCCAATTCAAGCCCGAGGTCGACAAGGAGTGGAAGGAGATCGCCAAGGCCTATAAGAAGGAGAAGGGCGTCGAGGTCAAGATCGTGACCGCCGCCTCCAACACTTACGAGGAGAAGCTCAAGTCCGAGATGTCCAAGAGCTCCGCTCCGACCCTGTTCCAGGTCAACGGCCCCACCGGTCTTAAGAACTGGAAGGATTACTGCGCCGACCTGTCCGATACCAAGCTCCGCGGTGAGCTCATTGACGACTCCCTGGCTCTGCAGTCCGATGGCAAGGATCTGGGTATCGACTGGGTCCAGGAGAGCTACGGCATCATCTACAACAAGCAGCTGCTCGAGAAGGCTGGCTACAAGGCCGAGGACATCAACTCCTTCGACAAGCTGAAGGCTTGTGCCGACGACATCCAGGCCCGCAAGGACGAGCTCGGCATTGAGGGCGCCTTCACTTCTGCTGGCATGGATGACTCCTCCAGCTGGCGCTACACCACCCACCTCGCCAACCTTCCGCTCTACTACGAGTTCGAGAAGGAGCACAACCAGGAGGACGACGAGATCAAGGGCGAGTATCTCGACAACTTCAAGCAGATTTTCGACCTGTACATCACCGACTCCACCTGCGATCCTTCGCAGCTTGCCTCCAAGACCGGCGACGACGCCACCAACGAGTTCGCAACCGGCAAGGCCGTCTTCTATCAGAACGGTTCTTGGGCCTACGCTGACCTCACCAAGGCCGGCATGACCGACGATCAGATTGGCATGATGCCCATCTACATCGGTGTCGACGGCGAGGAGAACCAGGGCCTGTGCTCCGGCGGCGAGAACTACTGGTGCGTCAGCTCCCAGGCTTCCGAGGATGCCCAGAAGGCCACCGAGGACTTCATGTATTGGTGCGTCACTTCTGACACCGCCACCAGCATCATCGCTGACAAGATGGGTCTGACTGCCCCGTTCAAGAGCGCTAAGGAGACCACCAACGTCTTCTCGCAGCAGGCCGTTGCCATGGCCAAGGACGGCAAGAAGACCGTCGCTTGGGACTTCGTTTACATCCCCTCTGAGGAGTGGAAGAAGAACCTCAAGCAGGCTCTGATTGCCTATGCTGCCGACAACAGCAAGTGGGACGGCGTCAAGAACGCCTTCGTCGATGGCTGGAAGACCGAGAAGGCTGCTTCCGAGTAAGCAGTTGCTGCCCAAGCTATCTGATTAGCGACAGGGGGCGGGCAGACGTTGGTTTGCCCGCCCCCTGCATATTGAAAGGACCCTTCTATGGGCAAAGCACTCAAGCGCTGGTGGCCGCTCTTTATGCTGCCCACGTGTCTGGCGTTTATGATCGGGTTCGTGATCCCCTTTATCCAGGGTTTCTATCTCTCGTTCTGCCAGTTTATTACCATCAACAACACGCACTTTGTCGGTATCGAGAACTACGTGCGCGCACTGTCCGATCCGCAGTTTGCCACGTCGTTCTTCTTTACCGTGGCGTTTGCCTTCCTGTCGACGGTGCTCATCAACGTGATCGCCCTCGCCATCGCGCAGGCGCTCACCCGCAAAGCGCTCAAGGGCACCAACATCTTCCGTACGATCTTCTTTATGCCTAACCTGATCGGCGGCATCGTGCTGGGCTACATCTGGCAGATTCTGATCAACTGCCTGCTCTCCAACGTGGGCGCCCAGCTCATCGCCCTTAACTCTGCTGCTGGCTTCTGGGGCCTTATCATCCTGACCCTGTGGCAGCAGGTCGGCTACATGATGATCATCTACATCGCTGGTCTGCAGTCTATTCCGTCCGACTACATCGAGGCCGCCAAGGTCGACGGTGCCACGGCATGGCAGACGTTTTGGAAGGTTAAGATCCCTAACCTGATGCCGACGATCACCATCTGCCTGTTCCTGTCCATCACCAACGGCTTTAAGCTGTTCGACCAGAACCTCGCCCTTACCGGTGGTGCCCCCGCGCACTCCACCGAGATGCTCGCCCTGAACATCTACAACACGTTCTACTCGCGTGCCGGCATCGCATGGCAGGGCATTGGCCAGGCCAAGGCAGTCATCTTCTGCATTCTGGTCGTCGCTATTTCTATGATCCAGCTTAAGGCCACGAGGTCCAAGGAGGTGCAGCAGTAATGAAACGCGATAAGGCTATTAACCGCGCGCTCTCGATTTTCTTTACGATTCTGTCGCTCGCATGGATCTACCCCGTGTTCATGATTGCGCTCAATTCCTTTAAGAAAGCGACCGCAATCAGCACCACCACGGCATTCGATCTGCTCACGCCCGAGACGTTCAACGGCCTCGCAAACTACATGCACGCCCTTAACGAGCAGGGCTTTGCCTCGGCATTTATGTACTCGCTCATCATCACGGTCACGTCGGTCGTGCTGATCTTGGTGTGCTGCTCCATGTGCGCTTGGTACGTGGTTCGTGTCAACAGCAAGATCTCGAACTTCTTCTATTACCTGTTCGTGTTCTCGATGGTCGTGCCCTTCCAGATGCTCATGTTCACGCTGTCCAATTTGGCGGACCGCATCGGCTTCAACACGCCGTTCAACATCTGCTTTATCTACCTCGGCTTTGGCGCGGGCCTGGCGGTCTTTATGTTCGCTGGTTTTGTAAAGAACATCCCGCTCGAGATCGAGGAGGCGGCCATGATTGATGGCTGCAACCCGGTCCAGGTGTTCTTTAAGATCGTCCTTCCCATCATGAAGCCCACCTATCTTTCGGTCGGCATCCTCGAGACCATGTGGGTCTGGAACGACTATCTGCTGCCCTACCTTACGCTCGACTCCACCAAGTACAAGACCATTCCTATCTTGATCCAGTACTTCCGCGGCGGCTACGGCCACGTCGAGCTCGGCCCCATGATGGCCTGCATCATGATGGTCGTTATCCCCATCGTTATCATGTACATCCTCTGTCAGAAGTACATCATCGACGGCGTGGTGGCAGGTGCCGTCAAGGGCTGATGCCGTAACTGTTTTGCAAGTTTCTGCGGCGCCCCTCAGCGCGGCGCCGCATATCGAAAGGTAGAGACATGGCCGAGATCGTTCTCAAACATGTTCAGAAGGTGTATCCCAACAACGAGTCAAAAAAGAAGGGCTTCTTTGGCAAAAAGAAGAAGACCGAGGAGAAGAAGCATAACCTTAAGGTTACCGAGGACGGTGTGCTCGCTGTAGAGGACTTCAACCTCACCGTTCACGACCAGGAGTTCGTCGTCCTCGTTGGCCCCTCTGGCTGCGGTAAGTCCACGACGATGCGCATGGTCGCCGGCCTGGAGGACATTACCTCGGGCGATGTGCTCATCGACGGCAAGCGTGTCAACGACGTGGCGCCCAAGGACCGCGACATCGCCATGGTGTTCCAGAGCTACGCTCTGTACCCCAATATGACGGTGTACGAGAACATGGCATTTACGCTCGAGCTCAAGAAGGTTCCCAAGGACGAGATCGACCGCAAGGTTCGCTCTGCTGCCGAGATTCTGGGCATTACCGAGTACCTCGACCGTAAGCCCAAGGCGCTCTCCGGCGGCCAGCGCCAGCGTGTCGCTATCGGCCGCGCCATCGTGCGTGACCCCAAGGTCTTCCTGATGGACGAGCCGCTGTCCAACCTGGACGCCAAGCTTCGTAACCAGATGCGTGCCGAGCTCATTAAGCTGCGCCACGAGATCAAGGGCACGTTCATTTATGTTACTCACGACCAGACCGAGGCCATGACCCTTGGCGACCGTATCGTGGTCATGAAGGACGGCGTCGTCCAGCAGATCGCCACGCCGCAGGAGGTCTTCAACCATCCCGCGAACATCTTCGTCGCCGGCTTCATCGGCGTGCCGCAGATGAACTTCTTCGATGCCCAGCTGGTGCGCTCGGGCAACGGCTTTACCGTCAAGACCGAGGATATGAACGTGGCACTCGCCCCCGAGACTTGCGCTCAACTTGCCCTCAACTGGGACGGCGGCGACGTGAAGGAGATTACGGCCGGCGTGCGTCCCGAGCAGATCCTGCTTGCCGACAAGGGCGAGGAGGGCGCGCTCCAGGGTACCGTCGAGGTGACCGAGCTCATGGGCTCGACCGAGCATGTCCACGTGACCGCTCCCGACGGCCAGTTTGTCCTGATTATCCCCGTCGTCGACCTCGAGGCCAAGGGCGCGCTCAAGGCTGGCGACACCATCTGGTTCAAGTTCGAGAAGAACGCGACCCACCTCTTCGATAAGGTCTCTGGCAAGAACCTTATCTAGGCCCGGTGCATCCAGGCCCTCCCTTTGGGCGGCTGCGGTATTGCCATCCTTTTGCCGCGGTCACATATAAGGCTCCCCTCCCGTCCACTGGGCGAGAGGGGAGCCTTTCTTTGTGTTGGGGCTGTCTGACCGGTCGTTTGTCTCGATCTGTAACAGGTAGGGCCGATTTCGGACGTTAGATGTTACAGATCGAGACGGTTCCGCTGAGCTAACCATTTCATCTAAATCTGTAACACCAAAGGTGAATTTCAGCTGCTAGATGTTACAGATCGAGATAAACCCAAGGGGAGGGGCCGGTATGTCTCAATCTGTAACAGCTGGGACCGTTTTTACCGAGTAGTTGTTACAGATCGAGATTGTTTGGCCGAGTTGGGTCGCAGGGTAACGTGCGGGCACAAAAAACGGAGCCGTGTTGCCACGACTCCGTTTCTCAAGAGGATGGGTAAGGGAAGCGAAATTAGCTCAGGTGCCAAATCTCGTCGTTGTACTGGGAGATCGTGCGGTCAGACGAGAAGGTGCCGGCGTTGGCGATATTGATGAGCGTCTTGCGCATCCAGGCGTCCTGGTCCTCGTAGTCGGCCAACACGCGCTCCTTGGTCTGGATGTACTCCTCGATGTCGAGCAGGGCCATAAACCAGTCCTTGCCCTTAATGTCATCGTGCAGGCGCTGCAGGCGCTCGACGTTGCCGGTCGCCATAAAGGCCGGGTTGGTGATGAAGTCCACCAGCAGTTTAATGCCGGGCTTGCGGTGGAGCACACCGGCGTCATAGGTGCCGTCGGCATAGAGCTGCTCGACCTGTTTGGACGAGGCACCAAAGGTATAGATATTCTCGTCGCCCACGAGCTCGGCAATCTCCACGTTGGCGCCGTCGAGCGTGCACAGGGTTAGGGCGCCGTTGAGCATGAACTTCATGTTGGAGGTGCCGCTCGCCTCCTTGGAGGCCAGGCTGATCTGCTCGGAGATATCAGCGGCGGGGATCACGCGCTCGGCGGCGGTGACGTTGTAGTTCTCGATCATGACGACCTGCAGGTAGGGAGCCACGTCGGGGTCGTTTGCAATCCACTGCGACAGCGTCAAGATCAGATGGATGATGTCCTGCGCGATAGTGTAGGCAGGCGCCGCCTTGCCGCCAAAGATGATGGTGACGGGGTGCTTAGGTCTGTTGCCGTTCTTGATATCGAGGTACTTCCAGATGATGTAGAGTGCGAGCATCTGCTGACGCTTGTACTCGTGGATGCGCTTGACCTGGACGTCGATGATGGCGTTGGAGGGAATGGTCACGCCCTGCTCGAGCGCCATGAACTGGCGCATGATAGCCTTGGCCTCGACCTTGGTGGCGGCCAGGCGCTCAAGAACGTCCTTGTCGTCGGCGAACTTGGCGAGTTTGCTCAGATCGCCGGTGCTGCGCCAGTCGGTGCCGATCACATTGTCGAGCAGGCTGGCGAGCGCGGGGTTGGCCCCATGGATCCAGCGGCGGAAGGTGATGCCGTTGGTCTTGTTGGAGAACTTCTTGGGATAGATCTCGTAGAACGGATGAAGCTCGGTGTCCTCCAGGATCTTGGTGTGGAGGGCGGCTACGCCGTTGATGGAGAAGCCAAAGTGGATGTCCATGTGGGCCATGTGGACGGTGTCGTGCTCGTCGATGATGGCGACGCGCGGGTCATCGTGCTCGGCCTTCGCGATCTCATCGAGCTTGACGATAATGTCGGCGATGGCAGGGGAGACCTTCTGCAGGCTGGCGAGCGGCCACTTCTCGAGCGCCTCGGCAAGAATCGTGTGGTTAGTGTAGGCGACCATGGAGCGTACGATGGTCACGGCCTCGTCAAACTCGATGTCATGCTCGGTGGTGAGCAAGCGAATGAGCTCGGGGATGACCATGGTGGGGTGCGTGTCGTTAATCTGGACCACGGCGTAGTCGGCCAGATCGTGCAGGTTGCTGCCGCGCTCGACGGCCTCGTCGATCAGGAGCTGGGCGGCGTTGCTCACCATGAAGTACTCCTGATAGATGCGAAGTAGGCGGCCCTGCTCGTCGGAATCGTCGGGGTAGAGGAACAAGGTGAGGTTCTTGGCGATCTCGGTCTTGTCGAAGTCGATGGAGCTGCCGGGGACCAGGCCGTCGTCGACGCTTGCCAGGTCGAACAGGCGCAGGCGGTTCTTGGTGGGCTGGCCGTAACCGGGCACATCGATGTTGACGAGCTTGGAAGTAACGGCAAAATCGCCGAACTCGACGGTGTAGGAGCGGTCATCGTCGACTAGGATGTCCTGCTCACCGAGCCACTCGTCGGGGACGGCCTTCTGCTGGTTGTCGACAAAGCGCTGACGGAACAGACCGTAGTGATAGTTGAGGCCCACGCCATCGCCGGTCAAGCCCAGCGTGGCGATGGAATCCAGGAAGCATGCGGCCAAGCGGCCCAGGCCGCCGTTGCCGAGTGACGGCTCGACCTCGAATTCCTCGATCTTGTTGAGGTCGTGGCCTGCGGCGGTGAGCTGGTCCTTAACCTCGTCGTAGATGCCGAGGTCGATCATGTTGTTGATGAGCAGCTTGCCGATCAAAAATTCTGCGGAAATGTAATAGAGCTTTTTCTTGCCGTTGTTGAGCGGGCAGGCGGCGGAGCGCTCCTGCACGAGTTTGACCAGCAGCTTGTAAATGCGACGGTCGTCGAGCTGCTCGAGCGAGGTGCCAAAAGACTGCTCGGCGAGTTCCATGAGGTTAATTTGGGGCATGTTTCCTCCTGTAATGGGTTGATTACATGTCTGCAATTCATAAGAATCCCGCGCGAGGGGATTGGGGTGGCCTCGCGCGGGTAAGCAAGCGCGTCCGCACGGTGGGGAGGGGTCGGGCGCGGTAGCTCCTATTGAGGAAGCTCGATTTCGGCTTCCGACGGGATGCGGAAGTAGGTCTCGGTCCAGTCGGTGAGTTTGTGCTCGAGCTCGCGGGTGATGGCGCCGTCGAGCATGCGCCAGGTCCAGTTGCCGCCCAGCGTGGCAGGGGTGTTGATGCGCGCCTCGTTGCCCAAGTTGAGCAGGTCCTGCATGGTGTAGATGCACGTGTCGCTCACGCTGGCTGCGATGGTTCGGTTGAGCGCGTCGGCGATGGGTTCGCCGGCCTGCTGATGGGTGTACAGGGCTGCCTGCTCGCGCTGACGCGGGGTAGCCGTTCCTTCAAACCAGCCGCGTGCCGTCTCGTTGTCGTGGGTGCCCACATAGGCGACGGTGTTGGCGATGTAGTTATGCGGCAGGTAGTACGAGTTGGTGCCCTCAAAGGCGAACTGCAGGATCTTCATGCCGGGGAAACCCGAGTTGTCGCGCATGTCGATGACACCGGGAGTGAGGAAACCCAGGTCCTCGGCGATGATGGGCAGCGTGCCGAGCTTTTCCTCGAGCGTCTTGAAGAACTTGAGGCCGGGACCCTGCGTCCACGAACCGTAGGACGAATCGGGCGAGGAGAACGGCACCTCCCAATAGGCCTCGAAGCCGCGGAAGTGATCCAGGCGGATGACGTCGTACATGTCGAGGGCGGCGCGAATGCGGCCCTCCCACCAGGAGAAGCCGTCGGACTCCATGGCGTCCCAGTCGTAGATGGGGTTGCCCCAGTACTGGCCGGTGGCCGAGAACTGGTCGGGCGGCGTGCCGGCGACGCTCACGGGATTGTCGGCGGCGTCGATCTTAAAGAGCTCGGGTGTCGCCCACATCTCGACGGAGTCACGCGAGACATAGATGGGCAGGTCGCCGATGATGAGAATGTCGCGCTCGTTGGCATAGGCCTTGAGGCGGCTCCACTGGCGATCGAAGAAGTACTGCGTCATCTGGTGGTAGAGCATACGCGCCGGATGGTCGGTGCAGACCTTGGCGGAAGCCTCGCCGCGGGTGCGGAGCTCCGCGGGCCACTCCCAAAACGCCTTGAGACCGCACTCCTCTTTGACGGTCATGAACTCACAGTAGGGGATGAGCCAGTCCTCGTTGGCCTGGATAAAGTCATCGAAATCGGCCGGCTTGTCGGCAGCAAAGCGCTCGGCGGCGCGGTCGAGAATCTGACGGCGGCCGCCAAAGATAGCACCGTAGTCGACATTGCTGGGGTCGGATCCCAGATACACGCCATCGATATCGCGCTGCTCCAGATACCCTGCCTCGATAAGCTCGGCAAAGTCGATAAAGTTGGGGTTGCCTGCGCGGGCCGAGAACGACTGATAGGGCGAATCGCCATAGCTGGTCGTCGTAAGGGGCAGAATCTGCCAGTAATGTTGTTTGCACGAGGTGAGAAAATCGACGAAGTCGTAGGCATTCCAGCCAAAGCCGCCGATTCCGTATGGTCCGGGCAGAGATGAGACGGGCATGAGGACGCCGCTTGCACGCTCCATGAATGCGCTCACCAACCTTCTTGTTGTGGGGTCGGCCTGCCGATGGGTATGCAGTCCGCCTCCGATGTTCTGATTCGATACGCCTATTGTAAAACATGTTGTTTAAACATGTACAGGCAAGATAAAAAAGTTGGTCGATTTTCGGCGAATGGCTACATGCCATGAAAAAGCCCCGACCTCACAATGTGAGATCGGGGCAAGAACGGTATGTAGGTTTTGGCTACTCGGCGTCGGCGAAGCCGTTGGGGTTGTGGCTCTGCCAGTTCCAGCTATCGCGGCACATGTCCGCGATGTCGTACTGGGCCTTCCAGCCCATCATGCGCTCGGCCTTGGAGGCATCGCACCAGTTGGCAGCGATGTCGCCGGCGCGGCGCTCGCGGATCACGTAGGGCAGCTCCTTGCCACAAGCCTTGGAGAAGGCGGCGACGACCTCGAGTACCGAGGTGCCGGTGCCGGTGCCCAGGTTGAAGATCTCGACGCCGGTCTTGCCGTTCATCCAGTTAAGGGCGGCAACGTGACCAGAGGCCAGATCGCACACGTGGATGTAGTCGCGCACGCCGGTGCCGTCGGGGGTGGGGTAGTCGTTGCCAAAGACCTGAACGGCCTCGAGCTTGCCCACGGCGACCTGGGCGACATAGGGCACCAGGTTGTTGGGGATGCCCTTGGGGTCCTCGCCGATCAGGCCCGACGGATGAGCGCCGATGGGGTTGAAGTAACGGAGCAGCACGACGTCCCACTCGGGGTCGGCGGTGTGAACGTCCATAAGGATCTGCTCGATCATCCACTTGGTCCAGCCATAGGGGTTGGTTGCGGGCTTCTTGGGGTCTTCCTCGGTGACGGGCGGGTTGTCCGGGTCGCCGTAGACGGTCGAGGAGCTCGAGAAGATGATGGACTTGCAGCCATGGTTGCGCATGACGTCGATGAGCACCAGGGTGTTCTCGATGTTGTTGTGGTAGTACTCGACGGGCTTGCTCACCGACTCGCCGACGGCCTTAAAACCGGCAAAGTGGATGACGCGGTCGATCTGATGGGTATCGAAGATCTTGTTCATCGCATCGCGGTCGAGCACGTTGGCCTCGTAGAAGGTGAGGTTCTTGGCGGCCTCGTCGCCCACGATGGTCTTGACGCGGTCGACGGCGACGGCGCTGGAGTTGGAGAGATCATCGACGATGACGACCTGGTAGCCACCCTCGAGCAGCTGAACGACGGTGTGCGAGCCGATAAAGCCGGCGCCACCGGTAACGAGGACGCAGGTGTCTTTGGGGTCGAGTGCTTTGGACATGTAGTCTCCTATCGAATCAGGAACACTTCTTCAGGGGAGTATAGCGCAGGCGGGGACGCCCAAATGGTGCACTGTAGGAAAAGCAGAGGATTATGTTAACGTACTCATATAAGAGCTTGCTCAATTGTTACCTCAAATTTGACAATTGCTTACGAGCCGCCGACCTTGTAGTTTCCTGCCGTTCGTGGAAATCGTTGGGACGCGCCATATGTACGCTAATATGTATGAGTTGAGCGACATATAAATAAGCATGTAACGGAGTACATATGTCACCAAACAGCGATTCCATCCTTTCCCAGGAGCTCTCGCGCCGCACTGCCCTTAAGGCCCTGTTCGGCGCCGCTTCTGCGGCAGTTCTTTTTGGCCTGCCCACTCGCGCCCATGCGGCGGAGGCTTCCAAAGAAACCACCGATAAATTGAATGCCGCCCAGGCCCAGCTCGACGAGGTTCAGGCCCAGCTCGACAGCATCGCAAATGAGTATGCGGCGCTGGCCAACAAGAATGCCCAGACCCTCAACGACATCGAGAATGTCCAGGGCAAGATTGACGACACGCAGGCCCAGATCGATGAAAAGAAGGCCGAGCTCAAGAAGAAGCGCAACGACCTTTCCGATCGCGTGGCCGCCAGCTACAAGTCCGGCGGCACGAACATCCTGTCGCTGCTGCTGGCCTCTGGCTCGTTTGAGGAACTCGTCGCCAACGCGCATTACGTTGAGAAGATCAACAAGAGCGACCGCGATGCCATCGAGGATATCCAGACGATTCAGGCTGAGCTCGACGCACAGAAGACCGAGCTCGAAGCACAAAAGGCCGACCTGGAGAAACTCAAGGACCAGCAGACGGCTCAGATGCAGGATATGCAGGCCAAGCAGCAAGAAGTCCAGACCGTGCTGAACGGTCTTTCCGACGACGTCAAGGAGCTCATGGCTCAGCGCGATTCCGAGATCCTCGCTGCCGCCCAGGCCGAGGAGGCCGCTAGGAAGGCGGCTGCGGCAGCCGCGGCCTCTGCGAACACGGGCTCTTCTTCGGGTGGCTCGAGCTCGGGTGGCGGCTCGTATGCCGGCGGCACCCCGCAACAGACGGGCGGTTCGGGCAAGCAGCAGGCCGTCGTCAATGCGTGCTACTCGACGCCTTCTCCCGGCCAGGGCTGGTGTGCTGCCTGGGTTACCAACGTCTTCCGCAATGCCGGCGTGGGCTATTTTGGCGGCAACGCGTGTGACATGTTCAACGCCTGGTGCTATAGCTCCGACCGCTCGGCGCTGCAGGTGGGCATGATCGTGGCAGATTCCTCGCACAGCGGCACGGGTGCTCCGGGCCTTATCTACGGTCATGTGGGTATCTATGTTGGCGGCGGTATCGTTATGAGCAACGAGGGTGCCATTACATCGAAGTCGCTCGATTCGTTTATTAGCTTCTATGGCACTGGCTCTGGCGTGCGTTGGGGCTGGCTTGGCGGCGTGGCGCTGTCGTAAAGCCGACGGGGCCGCGTGCCCGCCCGCAATATATTTGATTGCCTGCTCGGGCAGTCCTGCGCAAGACGAAGGCCACATTAAGTGGCCTTCTTTGCGTGCGGAACTCGCGATCAATCAAATATATTGCGGGCGGGCACGCGGCCCTCTTGGGTTCGGGGCGCGGCACACCGGACTGGTTGTCTGAATTAAAGAAAGTGAAGGCCCCTTTCGGGGCCTTCTTTTTATAAAAATTCGCCTACTCGGTGGACTTCGGGTTCTAGGTCTACGTCGAATTGGTCTTTGACGGTTGTTTGGATGTGGCGGATGAGTTCGTCGACATCGGCGGCGGTGGCGTGGTCGGCGTTGACGATGAAGCCGCAGTGCTTTTCGCTCACCTGCGCGCCGCCGATGGCGTGTCCTCGCAGGCCGGCGTCCATGATGAGCTTGCCGGCAAAGTAGCCCTCGGGGCGCTTGAAGGTGGAGCCGGCGCTCGGCATGTCGAGCGGCTGCTTGTCCTCGCGGCGCTGGCGGTAGTCATCCATGTCGGCCTTGATCATCGCGGCGTTGCCCGGGGCGAGATTGAAAGTGGCCGAAAGCACGATGAAGCCGTCGTCGGCGATGCGGCTCTTGCGATAACCCAGGTTGAGCTCGTCGACATCGAACTCGATAATGCTGCCGCTACCGCGGGTGCCGTCGTCGAGCATGCGGGCGGGCTTGTAGACGCGCACGGACTCCAGCACATCGGCCATGCAGGCGCCGTATGCTCCGGCGTTCATGTAGCAGGCGCCGCCGACCGATCCGGGAATGCCCGAGATGGGCTCCATGCCGGTGAGACCGGCCTCGGCTGCCGCCGCGGCGACATCGGAAAGCAGCGCACCGGCGGCCGCCGTGACATGCGTGCCATTGACCGTAATGTCGGAGAGGCCCTCGCCCAGCGCTACGACGATGCCGCGGATGCCCTTGTCGCCGACGAGCAAGTCGGAGCCGTTGCCCACGATGGTGAGTGGCAGATCGCAGCGATAGCAGGTATCGAGCGTGGCGACGAGGCCCTGCTCGGTATCGGGCGTGACAAAGACGTCGGCCGGGCCGCCGATCTTAAACGTGGTGTGCTCGCGCATGGGCTCGCTCATCAGCACGTTGTCCTCGCCGGCAACGCCAGCGAGCGCGCACAGCAGGTCCTCGTTAAAAAAGTCGTTCTCGTGCATACGAATATCCGCCTTTTGGTGGTCGTTGTCATCAATCGATTGCAATATACCCCACCCGGACGGATTTGGTGCGCTGGCGGCGATAAAACAGCCGTCCACCGGATTGGTAAAGTGTTTATCACCGAGGTAGAGGGGTAGTCGCTATACTTTCAAGAGATTGCGCGTAAACCCGGAAGGAGCGAGATGGCCAACAAAGTCACCCTCAAGCAGATCGCCCAGGAGGTGGGGCTTTCCCCCTCGTCGGTCTCGCTTGTTCTCAATAATCGGCCCTGTCGCATCTCGGAAGAAAACCGCAAGCTCATCAAGGAGGTCGCGGCGCGCAACCACTATGTTCCCAACCAGATTGCGCGCAGCCTGGTCATGCGCGAGTCGCGCACGCTGGGCCTTATCGTCCCTAACATCGAGAGCCGCTTTTTTGCCTCGCTCGCCGGTAGCCTGGAAAAGCGCTGCCGCGAGGACGGCTATGCGCTCTTCATTACCAGCTCGGGCGGCAGCGCCGATGACGATCTGGAGCTGCTGCGCCAGCTGGTGACGCGCGGCGTTGATGGCGTCTTTCTGGTGGTGGGTGACGAGTTCTCCGACGACCGCGCCCTGCGCGAAGAAGTCAGCCACCTGCCCATCCCGGCGGTAATGGTCGACCGTGCCATTGAGGGGCTCGAGTGCGACAAGGTGATGTTCGACCACGAGATGGGCGGCTATATGGCCACCCGCTATCTGATTGAGCAAGGTCACCGTCGCATCGCCTGCTTGGTTAATGCCCGCCGTTCCAATACGGGTCGCAAGCGACTTGCCGGCTATGAGCGCGCGCTGCGTGAGGTTGGCCTGCCGATCGACGCACGTTTGGAGTTTGAGAGCGAGTACTACATTCCGAGCGCATACGAGGCCTCGGAGGCGGTGCTCGCAACCGACGCCACCGCCGTGTTCGCAAGCTCGGATAACATTGCCCTCGGTTTGCTCAAGCGCTTGCACGAGATGGGGAAGAGCATCCCGGGCGATATCTCGGTGGTGAGCTATGACAACTCGGCGGCCGACGTTCTCTTTGAGCCGGCGCTGACCGCGATTGAGCAGGACCCTGGTGTCCTTGCGGAGCATGCTTTTGGCTGCATGTCCAAGCGTCTTGCCGGTAGGGGCGGCAGGCGTGCCGAAGAGGTCGTTCTGGAGCCGGAGCTTATCGTTAAGGGCAGCGTGCTCGAGCTTACTAAACACAACTAAACACGTTTATCAATTTGCAGAGATCGAATGTGGAGCACCTGTGACGGGCAATGCCGCAGGTGAATGTCGCGTTTTGTTGATCGATGCGATTGATAAGGGTGATAAAACGTTTTTTCATCATGATAAAACGTTTTAGCAAATATACTAGTCCCAACGAAAGGTTGCCGTATCGGAGGGCGACCGCACAGCGAAGGGACATAAACAATGGCTAAAACACTGGGGACGCCGTGGCAAAAGCTGGGCCACGAGGTGCCGGCTTCCGAGCTCGAGGGCGTCGACCTGTATTGGCGCGCATCGAACTATCTGTCCGTCGGTCAGATCTACCTTCGCTCTAACCCGCTAATGCGCCCCGACTTTGTCGACGAGAAAACCGGTGAGGTGCGCGACTTCGGTCGTCCGGACGTTAAGCACCGCCTGGTTGGCCACTGGGGCACCACGCCCGGCATCAACTTCCTGTTCGGTCACGTCAATCGTCTGATCGCCGACCACAACCAGAATGCTATCTTCTTGATGGGCCCTGGTCACGGTGGCCCCGCCGGTACTGCTCAGTCGCTGCTCGACGGCACCTACCGCGAGATTCGCCCCGACATCACCAATGACGAGGCCGGCCTGCAGAAGTTCTTCCGCCAGTTCTCCTATCCCGGCGGCATCCCGAGCCACTTTGCGCCCGAGACGCCCGGTTCCATCCACGAGGGCGGCGAGCTCGGCTACACGCTCAGCCACGCCTACGGCGCCGTTATGGACAACCCGAGCCTGCTGGCCGTGGCCGTGGTGGGCGATGGCGAGTCCGAGACCGGTCCGCTCGCGACCTCTTGGCAGTCCAACAAGCTCGTGAACCCGGCAACCGACGGCATCGTCCTGCCGATCCTGCACCTCAACGGCTACAAGATCGCCAACCCCACCATCCTTGCTCGCGTGTCCGACGAAGAGCTCACCAAGTTCTTTGAGGGCATGGGCTATAAGCCGCACTTCTTTGTCGCCGGCTTTGACGACGAGAGCCACGCAAGCATTCATGCGCGTTTCGCTGCCCTGTTTGAGCAGGTCTTCGATGAGATCTGTGACATCAAGGCCACCGCGCAGGCCCAGGCCGCCTCAGGCGAGACCGTGGTCCGCCCGGCCTACCCCATGATTGTGTTCCGTACGCCCAAGGGCTGGACTTGCCCCAAGCACATCGACGGCAAGAAGACCGAGGACTCCTGGCGCGCGCATCAGGTGCCGCTGGCGAGTGCCAAGGACACCCACGAGCATTTCCGCGTGCTGCGCGAGTGGCTGCGTTCCTACAAGCCCGAGGAGCTCTTTACGCCCGAGGGCCAGGTGCGCCCCGAGGTGACGGCCTTTATGCCGACCGGCGAGTTGCGCATCGGCGCCAACCCCAACGCGAACGGCGGTAAGGTGCGTCGCGAGCTCGAGCTGCCCGATATTCATGCCCACGAGGTCCCCGTCGCAACTAAGGGTCATGGCTGGGGCTCCACCGAGGCAGCCCGCGTCTTTGGTGAGTACACTGCCGACGTTCTGGCCAAGAACATGGATGATTTCCGCATCTTTGGTCCCGACGAGACCGCGTCCAACCGCCTGCAGGCTGCCTACAAGGTGACCAAGAAGCAGTGGGACGCCGGCTTCTACGAGGACGAGGCCAACGACGAGCTGCTGGCAGGCTCCGGTAAGGTCGTCGAGCAGCTGTCCGAGCACCAATGCGAGGGCTTCCTTGAGGCCTACGTGCTCACTGGCCGTTCCGGTGTGTGGAGCTCCTACGAGAGCTTTGTCCATGTGGTCGACTCCATGGTCAACCAGCACTGCAAGTGGCTCGAGGCTACCAAGCGCGAGATTCCGTGGCGTGCCCCCATCAGCGGCCTTAACATTTTGCTGTCGAGCCACGTTTGGCGTCAGGACCACAACGGCTTCTCGCATCAGGACCCCGGCTTTATCGACCTGCTGCTCAACAAGGCCAACGACACGCACATCGTAAACGCCTACTATCCGGCCGACGCCAACATGGCTCTCGCCGTGGCCGAGCGCGTCTATCAGTCCACTGACTGCGTCAACGCCATCTTCTGCGGCAAGCAGCCTGCTCCGACCTTCCAGACGGTCGACGAGGCCAAGGCGGAGCTCGCCGAGGGCGTTGCGACCTGGGAGTGGGCATCGACCGCCGATTCGCTCGCCGAGGCCGACGTCGTAGTCGCCACCTGCGGTGACGTGCCGACGCTTGAGGCTCTGGCTGCAACCGACATGCTGCGCGAGCTGGGCATCAAGGTATGGTTCGTCAACGTGGTCGACCTGCTCAAGATCCAGAACGTCTGCGAGAACGACCAGGCTCTCAGTGACGAGCGCTGGGCTGAGCTGTTCGGCTGCGGTGAGAAGCCCGTCCTCTTTGCCTTCCACGCCTATGCCGGCACGATTCGCCGCCTGATCTGGAACCGCCCCGGCCACGACGCCTTCCGCGTCCACGGCTATGAGGAGAAGGGCTCCACGACCACGCCGTTCGACATGCTGCGCCTGAACAACATGGACCGCTGGGCCCTGGCTGCCGACGTGCTGCGCATGGTCGATGCTGACAAGTTTGCCGAGCAGATCAACGAGTGGGAAGCTTTCCGCACCGAGGCCTTTGAGTTCGCTTGCGACGAAGGCTACGATCACCCGGCCTTCACCGACTGGGTCTGGCCTGACGCCGCTGCCGCAACCGCAGCCGACGGCGCGCTCTCCGCAACCCAAATGACCGCGGGCGACAACGAATAGCATCCGGGACGGTCTCGCGCTGGGGCCGCCTCCGGGCGGGTGCCTTCCTCTGAGAAGTGGGCTTCGCGAACTTCTCAAAATAAGGAAGGCACCCCGGCCCTCGTCCGTGAACTTTTCCGCTGGGCGAGCCATAGACGCCGCGCACCGATACGGTAAAGCGGCGGCTTGAAATTGGTGCTATATTCAGCTTGAGTTGTTTAATGCTAGTACGGGAGGGTGATATGGGGCTGTTCAAGAAGAAAAACCCGCAGGATGCCTTTGATCCCGATGTGTTTACCATCACGGATACGATTTTGGACCCACCGCGGTTTACGTTTTTGCCGGCTATCTACCAGGATGCCACGCGCCGCAAGTGGGCCGTGCATCAGCGCGGCGGCGAGCCGAAGATTTTTGACTATGCGGATGTGCTGCAGTGCGAGATTGCCGAGACCGGAAATCCCGAGGATGTGCCGGAGCTCAGCAAACGCGAACTGGCTCAGCAGATTTTGATTAATCCAGCTCAGGCTACCAAAAACAACGCTGCCAAGCGTAATATGTGCCTTGGTATGGGTGTCATCGTTGTCGTGCAAACCGGCAAGGATGAGATTTCGAAGCTTGAGATTCCGGTGACCGCGGGCGAAGTCAAGCGAGACTCCGGCCTATATCGGTCGTATCGGAACGTTGCGGAGCAGATCAAAGAAGCCTTCGACGCCATGAGGCGTCCGGAGCAATGATTCCTGCAGCATCAAGCAGTTGAGGAGTCTTGCCCATGTCGAGTGAACCATATGCGATTCCGCCCAAAGACCGCGCCTTTGAGGGCATTCTTTGGTATATCAAACATTATGACCTGCAGGGTGGCGACCGGCTGCCCGCCGAGCGTGTGCTCTGTGAAGAGCTGGGCGTGTCGCGCACGGCGTTGCGTGCTGCGATCACGCGCCTTATTTCGTGCGGAACTTTGGAAAGCCGCCGCGGTTCGGGCACCTATGTGTGTCCTCCCAAACCGCTGAACATCTTTCAGGAAACATGGAACTATACGCAGGCGGTGGAGAGGGTTGGCTCAAAGTCGACCGCGCGCCTGGTTTGGTCCAAGGTCGTGTATGCCGATATCGATCTTGCCCAAAAAGCCCAGATCGACCTGGGCATGCCGCTCTTCTGCATTCGGCGCGTGCGTGTGGTCAACGGTTCCCCGGCATCGATCGAGACGGCTTACGTCAATCTGTCTTTGTGCCCCTCGCTTCCCGATCACGATTTTGAGCAGGAAAGCCTCTACGACGTTTTGCTCAAGGAGGGGAATGTCCATGTGACGCACGGCAAGGAGCATATTTCCATCAGCCGTCTGAACGCCGACGAGGCCAAGTTGCTGAATGCTCAGGAGGGCACGCCGGTGTTTTACAAGGCTTCGCACGAGCGCGACGAGACCGATGGCTTTGTCGAGTATTGCAAGTCCGTGATTCTGCCGACCAAGTATCGTTTTGCCGATAACGGCGAGGCAGACGGCGTTGCGACGAAGGTGGGTGTCGAATGGCTGATGCAGTAGAAGACTTGCCGGTTTACAAACAAATTCGCCGCTGCATTGCGGAGCGAATCGAGCGCGGCGACTACCCGACGGGCTCGATGATTCCGTCCGAAAACGAGCTGGCCGAGGAGTTTGGCACGACACGCCTGACAATCCGAAGCGCCATGGACGAGCTGGTCAAAAGTGGCCAGATTCGTCGCGTGCAGGGCAAAGGCGCCTTTGTGGGACACAAGTGGTTTGACGAGCACGAACGCAAGGGCGGCTTCCGCCAGTCGGTTTTGGCATCGGGCGCGACGCCGTCGGTGCGCATCCTGGCGCGCTCCAAACGCTACGCCGGCCCGTATTATGCCGACTTGTTTGGCATCGCCGAGGACGATCTGCTTTACTCGGTGCGCCGCCTCAACTGCATCGATGGTGAGCCCGTATCGATCGAGATGACACTGATTCCGTGCCTGCTGTTTCCGGGCATCGAAGACGTGGACATTTCGGTCTTCAGCCTGTTCGAGACCTACGATATGTTGGGACGCAAGCCAGATCAGTCGGTAGAGAAACTCGATATCGAGGCGCTGGGCGCACGCGATGCGAGTTTGCTCAATCTTGAGCCGGGCGATCTGGCGCTCGTGCTGGAAGGCCTGACCTATGACTCGAGTGGGCAGGCAATCGAGCATGCCAAGTCTTTTACCCGCGGCGACGCCGGCGGATATACCTACAACTATTAGCGTCTAGAGCGTCCCTGCGCATGGCGGGGGCGCTCGTTTTTACGGATATATGTCGCTTGACCGATGAGCGGCAAAAACTGACCGTCTACCGAGAGGGGAGGATGAAATCATAAAATCGGTATTAAAAACGGCTAACCTGTAATCGTTCACTGGTATTAAGAACCTTTGAATTGTTGAGCTTGGGGCCAAGATGTCCACAAGGTTAAGCGGTGCGACGGGGCGGCAAGCCCGTTCATTCCGTGCGACAATTCAAACTGCTCGTGAAAGGAGCGGGAATGAAGGAGACCGAGAAGATCGAGATCATGCACTTCGACCAGGAGGGCTACCTCGAGGACGGCAGGAACGTCTACGAGGCCGGCAAGAAGATGACCGCCCTGGCCGACCGCGTGCACGAGGAGGGCTACGACGCCGTCTTC
>DBFVZT010000060.1:0-1285 GCA_048486575.1 Collinsella sp.
CGCTGGGCATCGACTGGCGCCTGGCGCCGGGGGATGTCGTCCTCTCGCCCAAGGACAGCGGCCACCCGCGGCTGGCGGAGGCCGCGGAACTGTTCGACTACAATACGGACTACTATGCTTAATATCCTGATTACGGGCGCCCGGGGGCAGCTGGGGAGCTCCTTGCGGCAGCTTGGGAGCGTATCGCCCAACAACTACCTGGCCACCGACGTCGCGGAGCTGGACATCACCGACGCCGGGGCGGTGCTTCAAACGGTCAAGGAACAGCGTATCGACGTGATCGTCAACTGTGCGGCCTACACGAACGTGGAGAAGGCCGAGGAGGATGAACCGACAGCCGACCTGCTCAACCACAAGGCCGCGGCATACCTCGCGGCAGCGGCCAAGGAGACGGGGGCGACGCTGATCCACGTCTCGACGGACTACGTCTTCGACGGCACGGGGCACAGGCCCTACACGGAGGATATGGCGACCTCGCCGCTGGGGGCCTACGGGCGTACGAAGCTGGCGGGCGAGGAGGCCGTGAAGGCCTCGGGGTGCCGCTACCTGATCCTGCGCACGGCATGGCTCTATTCGGAGTACGGGAACAACTTTCTGAAGACGATGCTGCGGCTGACCTCGGAGCGTGAGACGCTGCGCGTGGTCTTCGACCAGGTGGGCACTCCGACCTACGCCGGCGACCTGGCGCTTGCGATCTTCTCCCTGATCGAGGCGGGGCGCTATGCGGGCAACGAGGGGGTGTACCACTTCACCGACGAGGGCGTGTGCTCGTGGTACGACTTCGCGGTGGAGATCGCCGCGGCCGCGGGACATGACATATGCCGCATCATCCCCTGCCACACGTCGGAATACCCCACGAAGGCCACCCGCCCGGCCTACTCGGTGCTGGACAAGACCCGCTTCAAGGAGACCTTCCAGATGGATATCCCGCACTGGAGGGAGGCTTTGATCTACTGCATGAAACGACTCACAGAAAATAACCCATGAAACGCACTATCCTGATTACGGGCGGAGCGGGCTTTATCGGCTCGCACGTAGTACGCCTGTTCGTGACGAAATACCCGGATTACCGGATCGTGAACCTGGACAAACTGACCTACGCGGGGAACCTTGCCAACCTGCGGGACATCGAGGATTCCCCGAACTACGTGTTCGAGAAGGGTGACATCTGCGACCTGGATATGCTGCGGGCGCTGTTCGGGCAGTATGACATCGACGGGGTCATCCACCTTGCGGCCGAAAGCCATGTCGACCGCTCGATCAGGGATCCGTTCACCTTCGCGCG
>DBFVZT010000061.1:0-6926 GCA_048486575.1 Collinsella sp.
GGTCATGGCAGGACTCCGGGACGCGGATGCCGGGGCGAGACAGGTCGGATTTGAGGACGGCCGAAGAGGCGTCAGCAGGTCAGTGGGTCATCGTCCCGGCATTCAGCATCAGGGTAGCGCTGCGACGCGGAAATCGCGCGCCGTTGCCGCGCCCCGCAGTGCCCGCTTCCCCCGAGAACAATTATCAGTGCAGGTAGAGGGCTTGCCAGCTTTCGGAAAAGGCGGGTATGGTCGGCCCTCTCGAGTTAAACGTAGTAAATAGGCCCTTTTCTTGGCGCGCGGTCAGCTCAATGCTAATCTCCGTGCCGGAACTGACCCAGTTGTTTGTAAGTTGCGGTGATATACGGACTGTTTGGCGCTTTGGAGCTTCAAAACAGTCCCTATCTCACCGCAACTTAGGAGAAGGGCGGGGGCGGTTGGGTGCTGGTGGGTCGGAGCGTGTTAGGCCTGTTTGCGGTGCTTCCATTGTTTGCGGCACCAGCGCATGAGCGCCTTTATGACGGGAATCGTGATGAGGATGATCCATGCAGGATGGGGCTGTCCCAAACAGAGCCACATGTAGAGGAACCAAGCGATGGCGGCTGCCGGGTAGATGGCCTCGATCAGCTTAGACAGGTGGCGCCGATCGATGAAGTCACCAATCGCGTAGTAGACGGGAACCAGAAAGACGAGGAAAAGCCCCATGCCCCATGTGCCGTAGACAATGCCGAGCACCAGATAGGCGAGAGTGACAAGTGCGGGGAAGGGGAATTTGTTCCATGCACGTCCGACCTTGGTGTGGAAATGCTTGCCATGATGGTCGAGCTTGTCGTGTGCTTCCTTCCAGCTGGAAAACGTTTCGCCGTCGATGGTGACGGTGCCGTCGTCATTGGTGCGTACGCTATGTCCATCGTCCTCAAGCGTATCGATATGCACGCCGTCCGGCCCCACATGCACCTCTTCGCCCTTGCGCTCGTTGGTCACATGGATGCCGCTCCAACCAACATGGACTTCCTCGCCCTTATTGGGATCAATGACGTGGATACCGCGCGCGAGGGAAATATCGACAAGTGGCTTATCGCTGCAATCAGCGTGCTCAGTAGAAGCCTCAGCCTCTTCAGCCTTATCTGAAGCTTTGGTGCCGGCGTTGCTGTTCTGTGCCTCATCATCAGCCTGTGAGTCATCAGCGCTAGCCACCGCCTCCCCATACAGCAGCTCATCCAGCGACACGCCATACAGCGCGGCGAGCGCAATAAGGTTATCGGTATCGGGCGAGGATTCGCTGCGCTCCCATTTACTGACAGCCTGACGACTCACACCCAGCTGGGCGGCAAGCGCCTCCTGAGAAAGCCCGGCAGCCTTGCGGCGATCGACGAGGCGCTGTGCCATCGCAAGATCCATGGTGGTTCCTTTCGTTTGATGGTCGAATCGAATGAGCCGAGTATGCCGAGAACAACCGGTAGCGACCACCATTTCTAGTTAGAATCTGCCCCAACCCTACCGCAACTACCGGTAGCAACCCCTAACGACCAGCCATTTTAGGACAAATGTCAGTGCTACTCTCAACTAAGAGCCTGCAACATCCCAAAATCTCAGCCCACGCACTTGCAGCAAGAAGACGAATAGCCTCGGCCTCCCTAGTTACCGCAGGAGGCCCCAGGGCTTTCCTCCCAAATCTTTCCGCAGGACGGAAGGACCCCGCCGCGCGAAGCGCGCAGCGGGGTCCTGACATGTCCGAGGACGATTTGGGAGGAAAGCCCTGGGGCCTCCGATGAGAGCAGTTCCAGCCGAGGCTATTCGTCGCCGAAGCTGATGCCCAACGCCTTGGCCTCGCGCACCAGGTCGCTCTGGGGGTCGACAAACTTGAGCTTGCCGGCGACCTCCTCGAGCGGCATGTGGCACATCTTGCCGTCACGCAGGGCAATCATGTAGCCAAACTCGCCGCGCAGGCAGCCAAGCGCGGCCTCGACGCCGCACTGGGTCGCAAAGATGCGATCCTGGGCATCGGGCTGGCCGCCGCGCTGCGTGTGGCCGGGGATGGCGACGCGGGTCTCGCGACCGGTCTTGGCCTCAATCTCCTTGGCGATGTCGTAGACAATCGACGGGCTCGTGCGCTCGGCAAGCTTCTTCTTGTATTCCTTCTTGGACAGCGCCGCGTCCTCCTTGGAGATAGCGCCCTCGGCGACGGCCACGATGGTAAAGCGGCTGCCGGTCTCCATGCGATGCTCGATGGTCTTGATGACGTTGTCCATGTCGTAGGGGATCTCGGGAATCAGGATGACGTCCGCACCGCCCGCGACGCCGGCATACAGCGGAATCCAGCCAACCTTGTGTCCCATGATCTCGATGACAAACACGCGGCCGTGACTCGAGGCAGTGGTGTGGATGTCGTCGATGCACTTGGTGGCGACGTCGATGGCGCTCGTAAAGCCAAACGTCAACTCGGTGCCCCAGGTGTCGTTATCGATGGTCTTAGGCAGGGCGATAACGTTGAGGCCCTCTTCGCGCAGACGGTTGGCGGTCTTGGTGGAGCCGTTGCCGCCCAGCATAAACAGGCAGTCGAGCTGTAGCTTATGATAGGTGTGGACCATTGCCGGCACCTTTTCGACGCCGTCGGCCTCGGGAATATCCAGGCGCTTGAACGGCGTACGGCTTGTGCCCAGAATAGTGCCGCCACGGGTAAGGATGCCGCTAAAATCGGCGGGCGTCATGACGCGGAACCGGCTGTAGATAAGGCCCTGGTAGCCGTCCTCAAAACCATAGATCTCGATAGGCTCTTCGCTATTGGTCATAAGCGTTTTGACAATGCCGCGCATGGTGGCGTTGAGCGCCTGGCAGTCGCCGCCACTAGTAAGAAGACCGATCCTGAGCATGATGAATCCTTCCGGGCAAGTTATAACATGCGCATAAGTTTACCCCCGCACATTGTTGATACGGGGGTAAAACGTGTTAGCTCAAGCGTATAGAAATGTAAACAACGTCAGGCGAGCGTAAGGTCGACGGGCCTGGCTCCTTACAGTGCGAAGGCTTCGACGTCGCCCCAGTGGCGGCGCAGCGTAATAGCGGCGGCGGGTTCGGTATTGTCAAAGACGACCGACCACTGCGTGTTGCTGGTGATGTCTTCCGGATTGGGCTCTTGCGCTGCAGCGCGTAGGGCCTTCCAAGCGACTGCCTCGTCTTGGGCGCCGGTATGGGCGTCGAGGACATCGGCGATTGCGGCGGCGCGCTCTTTACCATGGCCCAGCTCGCCATTCTTTTGGTTGAGCAACACTTCGTTGCCATAGCAGGCGTAGAAGTTCGTAACCTGGCGTACGGGAGTCGCTTTGAAAGCGCGGTCCGGATCGTGCGGATCCCACTCTACTACGCGCGCGTCACCGGCGGCGTCGTTGATAAAGAAGTGGTAGTCGCGTCCGGCCATGGCGTGCATGTCATAGGCAGAAAGCAGGTCGACGGCCTCCTGTGTGGTAGCCGCGCGGTCGAGCACCAAGCGGATGGCGAGCGAGGTATTGATGACGGGGCGCTGCGTGTCCTGGTCACAGGGCTTGGAATCCAGAGTGAGTACGGCAATGGACACGCCGCATTCGTTAACACCGTCGAGCTGGGCAAACGGGCCCATCAACGCCGCGGCGCGTCCGGCGATGGAGTCAAGCGGAGTGTTATCGCCCAGGTTATTGAGGGCCGCAAAGCCGATGGAGGCATAGCCGTCACGCGGGTGATTGCGCACCAGCAGCGCCGAGGTGTCGTCCTTAAAGTCGTAATTGCGACCGGTGCGCACGCGGCCTTCGGCATCTACGGCGACAAAAGCGCTGCAGGCAAACTGGGGTGCCTGGACATGTGTCGGCACACCGGGCAGCACCTGCGCCACCACGGCATCGATGTAGGCCTGGTCGTCGCGCACGCCAGCAGCGATGATGCGATCAAGATCGTAGTCGTAGGCGATGTCGATTGCGTACAGGTCATAGCCATCCGCATAGTCGGTCAAGCGTTTGAGCGACGCGGCGGACTTGATTTGCTTGTGATAAACGATACCGGTGGCAGCGGCAAGGCCGACGGCGGCTCCCGCGACACCGTAGGCGATGGCAATGTTACGTGGCTTCATGACGACTCCTCTCGTCCTGTTAGCGTAATTGTCGCAAAAGGAGTGCGGGCATGATGACTCAACTTGGTGAGCGGCGCGGAATTAAGCACGGAATGAAGAGTGCGGCGCTGGCGCGGCGGGGTATGCTGGAAGGGACCATCAACCCAGCGAAAGGGGAGAGCATGACGGATCAGGAAACGCCCGAGCGCGCGCACGTGACGGCCGACGATATCGAGGCCGCCAACGACCTTATCGACTTTATCGAGGCATGCCCCAGCATGTTCCATACGGCGGCGACCATTATGGCCGAGCTCGACGAGGCAGGCTTTACCTATCTGCCCGAGAACGCGGCATGGGATATCGAACCGGGCGGTCGTTACTACACGCAGCGCAATACTTCGAGCGTTATCGCCTTTAAGGTGGGCGAGGACTTGGCTGCGACGTGGGGCGAGGACGGCGTTGCCGGTGACTATCATTTTCAGCTCACGGCGTCGCACAGCGATTCGCCGACGTTTAAGGTCAAGGCCGTGCCCGAGCTTGACGGCGCAGGCGAGACGTTGCGCCTGAACACCGAGGCCTACGGCGGCATGATCGACTACACCTGGTTCGATCGTCCGTTGGCGCTCGCGGGCCGCGTGTTGGTACGCGAAGGCGACCGTATTGAGAGCCGCCTGCTTGCCACCGAGCGCGAAGTCGCTATTATCCCGAGTCTTGCTATCCACATGAACCGCGGCGTTAACGAGGGCTTTGCTCCCAACCGAGCCGTCGACCTGTGCCCGCTCATCAGCGCCGGTGACCTTAAGCAGGGTGACTTCGATGCCCTGATCGCTGACGAATTGGACGTTGAGCCTGAGCAGATCCTGGGCCGCGATCTGTTCCTGGTCAATCGTCAGGATGCACGCATCTGGGGCTGGGCCGACGAGTTTATCTCGACGCCCAAGCTCGACGACCTGGCCTGCGCCTACACCTCGCTGCAGGCATTTTTGGGTGCCGAGAACGCGCACGACGTTTCGGTCTTCTGCTGCTTTGATAATGAGGAGGTTGGCTCCGAGACCAAGCAGGGCGCCATGTCGACGTTCTTGGCCGACGCGCTGCGCCGCATTAACGGATCGCTGGGCTTTGACGACGAGTCGTACCATCGCGCACTTGCCGCCTCGATGCTTGTAAGCTGCGACAATGCACATGCCGTGCACCCCAACCACGCCGAGAAGTGCGATGCCCGCAATCAGGTGGTGCTCAACGGCGGCATCGTCATCAAGGAGGCAGCCAACCAGCACTATTGCACCGATGCCTTTAGCCGCGCGGTGTTCCAGGCCATCTGCGATGACGCCGACGTGCCCACGCAGGCCTTTGCCAACAAGAGCGATATGGCCGGCGGCTCTACGCTCGGCAATCTGTCCAATATGCAGGCGAGCATGCATGCCGTGGACGTGGGCCTGCCGCAGCTTGCCATGCACTCGAGCTACGAGACCGGCGGCGTGCGCGACGTAATGTACGCCATCCGCGCCCTCACCGCCTTCTACGAGCGAAACCTAACCATCAACGGCGCCGAAAGTGTAGAGCTCTAAAACCTGCCAAAAAGGGATGTTAATTTTGACAGGTTTTATCTGGGCAGATGCAAAGGGTGAAACCGAACTAGATCTGCGATACGTGGCCGCCGAGGTGCAGTGTGCCTCGGCGGCTTTTTGTGTGCAGGGTACGGCTGATGCTTGTAAATGCTATACATGCTTTACGTATCTACCATAGAGTTTTATGATAGTTTTAAAGTATTAAGGATGGTTATGACCACAACCGCCGCTCAGATCAACGTACGTCTCGATGCCGATCTTAAAAGGAGTGGGGACGCCGCTCTCTCCAAGGCCGGTATGACGCCGAGCCAAGCGGTACGAGCGCTCTGGCAGCTTGCGGCGTCGCTGGCCGATCGCCCCGGTGCGCTCGAGGATATCCTGCTGCCCAGTCGTGCCCGGGCGGAACAGCGCGAGCGCGAAAAGGTCGCCAAACGTAAGCTCGAGCTCATGGATCAGGGGTCGAAGCTGTTCGCTGCCGCTTGCCGTGAGTCGGGAATCGATATGGTCAAGGCTCAGCCATCGGACGACGAAGAGCTCAAACGGAATGCCTATGCGGATCGCTACGGCGAGGAGATGAGCTGGCTCTATGAGTGAGGCTCCAAAGCGCATCTTGGTTGACACCAACGTGTGGCTCGATTACTTCATTCCCTCACGACGTGGTCGTTCGGTCGCGATCGAGTTTTTACGCGATGCATGCACGGCGCAGGTGGATTTGCTGTACGCGGCGACATCGTCCAAAGACCTGTTCTATTTGATTTCAAGCGAACATAAGGCATGGTATCGACGAGAGCACGGTTCGCTTTCCCAGTATGCCGCTACGGCAGCGACATCGCTTGCATGGGATTGTCTTAGCGTGCTGTCGCAGCTTGCCACGCCAGTGCCCTGTGACCTGAGCGACATATGGATGGCGAGCAGGCAGCGTGAACTCCATAGCGATTACGAAGACGATTTAATCATTGCGGCAGCGATACGAGCTCAAGCAGATCTACTGGTCACCAACGATGTCAAACTCTGTTCACACGCACCCGTCGCAGCAATGAACGTCGAAAACGCAAGAAACTATCTAACAACGCTTAAATAGCTCTAAACCTCACTGGCCGAATTAATAGTCAGCGAGAGTTCCCGGGCTGAGCCAGCACTGGTTAGACCCCGCAGGTTGAACAGACGATATGAGCAGGACATAAAAACATTGAGAGCCCCTGCTGCATGAAAGACCGCGGATTAGGCCGACAATGGTGAGTGTCTAATTCAGCCGCGGCGGCCACGCCGCATTCATGGAAGGGGCTCCCATGCTCGATACT
>DBFVZT010000062.1:0-31601 GCA_048486575.1 Collinsella sp.
GCTGCGCGGCGAGCGGGCAGAAGATGCCCGCGAGCATGCCGAGCCGCGCCGTGAGGAAGAGTCCTGCGGGAATCATCCACGCCGCGGTCACCGTGTTGACGAGCGCGCAGAGGAGCATCGTGAGCGTGCCCGCGGCCGTGAGGCCCTGCGAGGAGAACGCCGATCCCGCGAGGTGGATGCCGAAGACCACGAGGTTCGAGAGCGTGCAGAGCGCGAGGCACCAGAGCGCCTTGGCCCACCAGGCGCGCCCGAGCGGGAAGCCCAGGCCCAGAAGCCCCCGCATCCGCGTGCGAGCATCAGCCCGCGCGACGCACGCCACCACGAGCGAGAGACACACAGGCAGGAAGAGCGCGTACCAGTAGTTCCATGCGCTAAAGATCTGCACGCCCCGGTAGGGCATCGCGCCGAGCAGCGGCATCGGCAGCGCCATGAGCACGGCCAGGCGAACCGGTGCCGCGTGGCGCGACTTCAGGGCCTCGGCGCGCAGGGCCGCGAGCAGGCCGCCTTTCTCACCCGTCATGCCGCCACCTCCCCGCGCGCTCGTCGCCCTTCCCGACAGAAGCTCATGAAGAGTTCCTCGAGGTCCTGCCCGGGACGAAGCGCATCCTCGTAGGCGAGGCGCCCCCCGCAGATGATGCCGATGGTGTCCGCCATCTGCTGCACCTCGGAGAGGATGTGGCTCGAGACGATCACCGTCGTACCCGCCGCCGCGAAGCCGCGGATCTGGTCGCGCAGTTCCTCGATGCCGATGGGGTCGAGGCCGTTGGTGGGCTCGTCGAGCACGAGCAGGCGTGGCCGGGCGATCAGCGCCAGCGCGAGCCCCAGGCGCTGCCGCATCCCCATCGAGAAGCGCCCGGCGCGCTTCTTCCCGGTGTCCGCGAGGTCCACGGCGGCGAGCACCTCATCTATACGGCTCTCGGGAAGGCCCAGCAGCGTGGTGCGCACGCGCAGGTTCTCGCGCGCGGAGAGATTGGGGTAGAGCGGCGCCTCCTCGATGAGGCTTCCGATTGCGTAGAGGTCCTCGCGGCGCCAGGCGTGCCCGGCAAAGAGAATCTCCCCGGCCGTCGGCCGCAGCATCCCGCAGATCATCTTGAGCGTTGTCGACTTGCCGGCGCCGTTGGGACCGAGCAGCCCGTACACCTCGCCCTCGCGGATATGAAGGCTCACGTCGGCCACGGCGTCCTGCGCCTGGTCGCCGCGGCCGAAGCGCTTGGTGAGCCCGCGCGTCTCGAGCATGTAACCCATGGGTTTATCCTTTCTCTTCCGGGCGCGCGGGCCGAGCCACCGTGCCCGCACGCCTTACCTTTCGGGTTCACCATCCATGGTGGGGCGCGTTTCTAACGAAGCCGTAACGGCCGTTGGGTTCTTTTGGCGCCAACCCTTCTCGACCCGCACATCATGATTAATTTGCTTAAGGCAACAACTTTCCCGATCGATGTAATCACCGAATCAAAACGTGTACATCAGCCTCCAAAACCGACATTTTTCGGCATGTTTGGAGGCTGATGTACACGAATGTGAAATCCACCGCCGCCCAAAAGCGCCTTCCTCATGTCTGGACTCTCTATGCTTACGCTGGATAGACATCGCCGGAACGGGTATAGTAGCGAAAGTTTTGTCGTTAACCAGCGGGGGAGTCCTGTGGGCATCAAAAAGAAGATCAAAAAGGAGCTTATCGGCACTTCCGATTACCCGTCGAATAAGATCTTTACGATCTCCAATTTCATCACCTTTACGCGCCTGATCCTCACCCTGGTATTTCTGTACCTGTTTGTGACGGATAACAACCGCGTCATCGCCATCGTTATCTACGCCGTTGCCGCCTCTACCGACTGGATGGACGGTCAGATCGCCCGCATGACCAAGACGGTCTCGTGGCTCGGCAAGGTCATGGATCCCATCTGCGACCGTGCGCTGCTGTTCACCGGCGTACTTGGGCTGGTGGTCCGCGGAGAGCTGCCCATCTGGGTCTGCGTGCTCATTATTGGCCGCGACATCTATCTGGGCATCGGCACGCTTATCGTGCGTCATTATCACCGTCGCCCCATCGATGTCGTCTTTCCCGGAAAGATTGCCACTGCACTGCTCATGACCGGCTTCTCGCTCATGCTGCTCGGGTTCCCCGTTATTGACGGCCTGCATCTTTTACCTTCAACCCTTACGGCCTTCCCGGGCCTCAACGGAAGCTCGGTGCCCCTCGGCATCTTCTTTGTGTACGGCGGCGTGATCTTCTCCATGCTCACGGCTGTCATCTATTCCATTAAAGGCGGAGTGGCCATTAAACAGGCTCTCGCGCATCCCGAGGACGAGGACATCGACTTTCTGAACCCTGAAATCGAAGACTGATTCGTTGGGGTATGATTACGTACGGTTCATTATTTGCGGCACGTCCGCGATAAGTTAGGGGTTGTCATGGACAACATGGTTAACAATATACCTCAGAATGATAAGACTGCTGACGCTACCTGCGTATTCCGCGTGCCTTCAAGCGACGTCACCGTTCCCGACCTCATGGCCAACGTGCGCATCACCGCCCCCGTTCTGTCCATCGTCAAGGGTCCGCAGACTGGTGCCGCCTTTGAGCTCGAGGACGACGTGACCACCATCGGCCGCGATCCTGCGAACGGCATCTTCCTCAATGACATGACCGTATCGCGCAGCCACGCGCGCATTATCCGCGAGGGCCTCGGCGCTCGCATCGAGGACTTGGGCTCGCTCAATGGCACCTGGGTCGACGGTGCCATCGTCAATGCAGCCCCGCTGCACGACGGTTCTTCCGTCCAGATCGGTACGTTTACGCTCATCTACCACGAGAGCACGCCGGAGCGCATCGAAACCGGTGAGTAGGGCATGGCCGAACGCAACTATCTGAGTATCGGCCAAGTCGTCAACCTACTTCGAGGCGCATACCCCGATCTTTCGAACTCAAAAATTAGATTTCTAGAAGATGAGGGGCTCATTACCCCTCATCGTACGCCTAAGGGATACCGTCAGTACTCTAAGGAGGACGTTGATCGCCTGGAGGTCATCCTGCATTTGCAGAAGACCCGCTACATGCCGCTCAACGTGATTAAGCAGCGCTTGGAAAACGCCACGGACCTGTCAACGCTCGCTTACGAGGTGGGCTTGCTGTCCGATGTTCCGCTCAAGACGGAGCCCAAGGAGACTAAGCAAAAGCTGCATCCCATTGAGACCATTCCCGATATGCTGGGCGTCGAGATTTCGTTTATCCGCTCGCTCGCCGAGAACGACCTCATTCGCATCATCAAGAGTCCGCAGAATCGTGAGCTCGTCGATGGTCGCGATTTTCCAATCATCCGCTACTGCTCCGAGCTGTCACGCTTCCATATCGAGCCCCGCAACCTGCGTCAGTACGTGTCTTCCGCCAACCGCGAGTCCTCGATGTTTGAGCAGGTGCTCGTGAGCATGCTCGGAATGGATACCTCCGATGACGAGCGCGACGCCAAGCTCGAGCGTGCGTTTAAGAAGCTTCACGACCTGACCGAGGGTGTGCACACTGCGCTGCTCAAGAACCGCGTTTTTGAGTCGCTCAATGCCGTGGTCGAGGACGCCGACATCGATGCACTCGATGAGGAAATCACTCGCTCCGAGTCCACCAAAGCCAAAAACGAAGAGATAGCCACGCCGGCTTCGCACGAGGATTCTCTCGTAAAGCCGCTCAAGGTCGTCGCCCCTTCGCACTCCGGCACCGCCACGGCGGGCAAATAACCGCTGCCGCTTATCCGGCAACCCATTGAAAGGTCATGCAATGTACGACTTCGAATCTCAAATCGTCGACATCCCCGACTATCCCGAGCCCGGAGTCATCTTTAAAGACATCACGCCGCTCTTTGGCAATCCCGAGGCGCTCAAAGCCATGACCGATACCCTCGCCGAGCACTTTGCCGGCATGGGAATCACCAAGGTCGTGGGTCCCGAGGCTCGCGGCTTTATGGTTGGCGTACCGGTGGCTGTAGCCCTTGGCGCCGGCTTTGTTCCCGCACGTAAACCGGGCAAGCTGCCGCGCGAGACCGTAAGCCAGAGCTACGAGCTCGAGTACGGCACCGATTCAATTGAGATCCATGCCGACGCTATCAGCTCTAAAGATACCGTGTTGATTCTGGACGACTTGGTCGCGACGGGCGGAACCGTCGAGGCAACAGGTAAACTGGTGCGAGATATGGGCGCAAAGCTTATCGGTTACGGTTGTATACTTGAGCTTGCGTTTCTCAACCCGCGCGAGAAGCTCACGCCGTCTGATGACGATGTGGAGCTCTTTAGCCTGGTGACGGTAGACTAGCCGTTACCCTTAGTTACTGGAAAGGAAGCTACATGCGCACAGCAAACACGCACAAAAACATGGCACGCTGCGCTGCTACGGCAACCCTCGCTTGTGTTTTGGGCTTGGGCCTCGCGGCTCCTGCCTACGCCGATACCGCATCCGACCTTGCCGCTGCTCGTACGAAACTCGAGCAGATCGGCACCCAAACCCAGCAGATTTACGATGAGCTTGCCACGCAGACGCAGGCGCTCGATCAGACTGCCGGCGAGATCACGCAAAAGCAGCAGGAGATCGCCGATGGTCAGGCCAAGCTCTCGACCTATGTCGCCGGCGAGTACAAAACCGGCGGTCTGAGCCTGCTTCAGGTTTTGACGGGTGTCGATGATCTGAGCGATATGCTCAACCGCCTGTTCTACTACGGCAAAGTTTCCGACAAGCAAGCTCAGACCATTCAAGAGGTCAAGGAGCTTAAGCAGCAGCTCACCGATAAGCAGGCCGAGCAGGAGAAGAACGTCGCCACCACGCAAAAGAAGGTCGACGAGCTTAACGCCCAGCAGGCTGAAGCCCAGAACGTCGTAAACTCCCTGGATTCGCAGCTGCAGGCCGAGCTTGCCGCCGAGGCTGAGGCGAACGCCGCACTGCAGGCCGGTATCAACGCCAGCACCGCCGAGAAGGCCACGGTGAGCAACGAGACTGCCGGTACGACCGAGAACACCAACAACGGTGGCCAGACCAGCAATAACAACCAGGGCGGCAACACTCCGGCTCCTACGCCGACACCCGCTCCGACGCCGCAGCCCTCCACGCCTGCTCCGGCTCCGACGCCTTCTGCTCCGAGCCAGTCCGTCGATGGCGGTTCTGTTGTCTCGCGTGCATACAGCAAGCTTGGTTGCGCTTATTCCTGGGGCGGAATTGGCCCGAACAGCTTCGACTGCTCTGGTTTTGTTAGCTATTGCCTCACTGGTCGCTATTGCCGCCTGGGCACCACGGGTACCTTTATGGGCTGGACGCGTGTGTCCGATCCGCAGCCCGGTGACGTTGTGGTCAACTCGTACCACACCGGCATTTACATCGGTGGTGGTCAGATGATTCATGCTTCCGACTACAACACAGGTGTTATCATCAGCTCCGTTGCCGCCGGCATGAACAACAACTATATCTTCGTGCGTTACTAAGTCATCTTACACAGCGTGTGAATGTGGACCTCGTGGCTTTAAGTCGCGAGGTCCATTCTTTTTTTCTCTAATCTTGTACGGCTATCTAGTATTCAAAACTAGATAGCCGTACATTCAGTTTGCAAGATGGCTATAATTGTTGAGGAACAATTAGAAAGGACCCTCTATGAGTTGGGCACTTATCTCCGATTCAAGCTGCAATCTCCGCGATTGGCAACCGACCGCGCCCCATACCACCTTTGCATTTGCGCCCCTCAAAATTCGAGTGGGGGAGCGTGAATTCATCGATGACCTTTCGCTCGATGTTCATGAGCTCAACTGCGCTGTTCAGGCGGAGACGAACGCTTCTTCGAGCGCTTGTCCCAGCGTAGGGGAGTGGGCCGAGCTCTTCAAATTGGCAGACAAGACCATCTGCATGCCAATCTCTGAGGGCGTGTCGGGCAGCTACAACGCAGCAGCCACGGCTCGCGATATGGTTCTTGCCGAGGAGCCCGACCGGCAGATTCATCTAGTCAATTCGCGCGCAGCTGGCGGCAAAATGGACCTCATTTTCTTGCTGTTCGACCGCTATCTTGCAAGCAATCCAGATGTCTCATTCGAGGACGCTTGCGCATACTTCGATAGCCTTGAGCAAAACAGCAAAATCCTCTTTAGCCTGTGCAATTACGAAAACCTGGCCAAAGCCGGACGTATCCCTAAGGCAGCCGGCGTCATTGCCAACAAGCTCAATATCCGCATTTTGGGCACGGCGAGCGAGGCCGGTAAAATCGAACTCGTCGGGCACACGCGTGGCGAAAAGAAGATGCTCAACAAGATCATCGACACCATGGAAGCCGAGGGTTTTACGGGCGGTGAGGTCATCATCGATCACGTTGAGAACGAAGCTGGAGCCCAGGCGCTTACTGACCGCATAGTCGAGCATTGGCCCGGCTCCAAGACCATCATCATGCCCTGCAACGGCCTGGATTCCTATTACGCCGAGATGCACGGCCTCATCATCGGCTACGGCATGGGCGTAGCTTCGGGCAAATAAAGTCCAACCAAGCAAAAATATGGGCGGGACAAAGCGACAGATGGCTCTTTGTCCCGCCCGTTTTATACGTCGGCTAGCTATTAAATCCGTTGAACTTGAGATAGCTCATCAAGTAAGCCTTCGAAACAAAGGATGAAACCGCACTGCGCACAAGCAGCGACTCACGCGTTACCTGATGCGCCGTATCGGGAACCGGCGTCTGCTCGACGGAAAACGCCGAACGAATCGATGCCTCGAGCTGATCAACCACATAGTCGAAGGCCGTCGGGGCATCGTAGCTCAATCGCTGAATGTTAAAGAGTGCCTGCACCGCAGCAATAGGTAGCACCTGCTTAAAGATGCAAATAGCGATCAGACGGGCAATCTGCTCGCGGCCATATTGCTTTTTGACCGGAGCAGGCACCAGGCCGACCTTCACGTAGTTATTGATCATCGATGGCGTAATGACGGGCTGCTCAACGCAAATGGACAGCGGCTCCATCCACAGCGCAACATACTCAATAACCTGGTCGCGATAGAGCGTCACATTGGGCAACTGGTCATAGCGCGGCAGACTCAACGTATTGAGTTTACGCACGATATCGGACTGAATGAATGCATCGGGTAGCACCGTGGGCTGAATATCCTCGGGCTTAATGCTGACCGACGAATCGGACATCGGAATAACGTATTTAGCGTGGTTCATAAGAGGCCTCCGTTCGTTTTCTATATTGTATTCTAGGTTATCTAGTTTTGCATACCACATAGCCGCCAAGAAAAGTGGCGGGACAGTGCACTGATGCTTCGTCCCGCCATTTAGTAAATTGATAACAACCTTACATAAGATATATTATCGTACTTATGCGCGAAGGAAAGCGTATGCGCTGGTTGCCGCTATGGCTCCATCAGAAACGGCGGTCACAACCTGGCGTAAGCGCTTGGAACGGATGTCGCCAGCGGCAAATAGACCAGGTGTACGGGTGGCCATCGAATCGTCGGTGACAATGCCGCCGTCGGGAGCCAGATCGACTAGATGCTCGACAAGTTCGGTATGAGGCTGCGTCCCCGTAAAGACAAAAATGCCAAATGAGCCTGGTTCAAAAGACTCAGTGTGCATTTCACCAGTCGCATTGTCCTTGAACGTGATTGTCGTGGGCATCGCTTCACCAGAAAGCTCAACAATACTAGTTTGGTACCTAACTGAAATATTGTCCTTAGCAAGCACCTTATTCACAACGCCCTCGGGCGCACGGAACTTGTCGCGGCGCAGCACGATGGTCACGCTGCTGGCAATGTCAGACAGGAAAAGCGCCTCTTCGCATGCCGAATTGCCACCGCCGATTACAAATACCTGTTTGCCACGGAAGAACATGCCGTCACATGTTGCGCAATACGAAACGCCACGACCGCGATACGTATCCTCGCCAGCGAAACCTGCCGGACGCGGCGTGGCACCCATGCAAGCGATAACGCTTGAGGCCAGCGTATCGCCCATATCGTGATGCACCGTAAACAACGCTGCATCGGCATCGTAATCGATACCCGTAACCATGCTCCATGTAACCTGTGCTCCCAGGCCCTCTGCATGCTGCTGAAAACGCTCGCCGAGTTCGGCGCCACTCAGGAGCGGGAAACCCGGATAGTTCTCGACCTCCTTGGTTGTGGCGATCTGCCCTCCCGACATGCCCTGCTCAATCACGGTCGTCGTCAGGTTGGCACGCGCAGCATAAATGGCGGCAGCATAGCCCGCGGGGCCGCCACCGATAATCGCAACATCGATCGGCTTATCGGTAGTCATGAAGCGTCCTTTCGTCGAAACGTTGTCGTTCTTTGCGCTCGTACCCAAATTTACGTGAACGTGACACTCATGCACTACAATGATAAATCCGTATTACAAAGCTGAAGGGGAGTTATCGATGGACCAGGCGCAGACGAGTGACGACGCTCCCCTGCTCACGCACAGCACTCCCCAATCGGAGCAAACCACGCTCCTGGCTCAGCAAAAACCTCTCGTGACCATCGTGCACGCCTCCGTTGGCTCGGGCCACAAGGCCGCCGCAAATGCGATAGCGCAGGCATTCGACCTCATCCGCGGCACCAATGGCATCCCCGAGGATATTGAGATTGAAGTGCTCGATATCCTTGATTTTGGACGTATTAAATTCGACGGCAATAAGACCGCGGCTTCTTTTACGGGAGCCACGCGCCCCATTTACGACCTGACCTGGCGATATACGCTTACGGGACATCTTCTCTGGGGTGGGGGAACGGCATGGTCGCGAATTATGTTCCCCGCCTTCAACGAATATATTCGTAGCCGCAGGCCCATAGCCGTGGTTGCAACGCACATCACAGCAGCCAATGTTGCCGTGGGCGCCCGCGTAATTACGGGTATCGATTATCCGGTCATCTGCGTACCGACCGACTACGAAGTCGAGGGATGGTGGCCCCACAAGGACACCGATTTATTCTGTGTTGCCAACGAATTTATGGCCGAAACGCTACGTCCGCGCAAGGTGCCCGAGACAAAGATTCGCATTACCGGCATTCCTATTCGCGCCGGATTCGACACGGATTACAATCGCGAGGAAGAGCTAGCCAAGTTCAACCTCCCCACCGACAAGACCGTCGTGCTGGTAATGGCCGGCGCCAGTTTGCCTCAACCGTACGTTCGCTTTCGCGCGGCGATGGACCGCACCCTCCCCTTCCTACGCAGCTTCGAAGACATGCACTTTGTCTTTTTGCCGGGCAAGGATAAGGAATACGCCGCCCGCCTCAAGACGCTCTTCGATGCCATGAAGCTCGAAAACGTCACGGTGCTGGACTATGTCGACGACATGGCGGCCCTCATGCACGGCTGCGACCTGGCAATTCTCAAATCGGGCGGACTCACCGTCACCGAGTGCCTATGCGCACATCTGCCGATGATCCTGCTGGGCAAATCATACGGCCAGGAAAAGGCCAACACCACCATGCTCACCGGCATGGGCGCCAGCATGCATGTCACCACCGCACGAGAGCTCATCGTGACGTTGCGTCATCTCCACGATCATCCTGAGTCGCTCAAGGCACTGCTCATCAACGGCGAAGTACTACGCCGCCCCCACGCAGCCGAAGACATAGCCATCGCAACCATGGAGCTCGTAGGCAAACCCCAAAAGCGCAAACGAGCCTTCTGCCGCTTCTACTGGGGCGGAAAACCCGCGCATATCCGCTAGGCGATAGTCCGCTGCTCGGCGGGAGCCGCCCATATATCATTCCATGCTCAAACATTCTCGCTGCGCAGGGCGCACTAATCCCGCCCGTTCGGGGCTCACCCATATCATTCCATGCTCAAACATTCTCGCTTCGCTGCGCTCGCTGCGAAACTGCGCGTGGAACGATATGGGTGAGCCCCGAACGGGAGGCTTCTTGCTTGTAACAAAATTATTCTTACTGGTTAGTTGATACGACAAAGGAACAGTTCCTTTGTCGTATCAACTAACTGTTATTAGATTATTTGTTTCTACCTTCGCAGACTCTAACGGGGCGAACCCGGCGTAGCCGCTAGCAAGTAAACGTAGCTCACCCGTGGGAGACCCCTATATATCGTTCCACGCGCAGTTTCGCAGCGCAGCGAGAATGTTTGAGCATGGAATGATATATAGGGGCCTCCCACGGGTGAACGGACATTACAATACGCCGCTAGAACCGAAACCGCCGGCTCCTCGGTCGGTTTTGTCTAGTTCTTCTACTTCTATGAGATTGACCGTGGGGACTTCTTGGATGACGAGTTGGGCTATGCGGTCGCCTTTGTTGATTTGGATGTCGTTGGTGGGATCCAGGTTGATGAGGATAACCTTGAGTTCTCCTCGGTAGTGGGCGTCGATGAGGCCCGGCGTGTTGACTATAGACAGGCCCTGCTTGATGGCCAAGCCGCTGCGGGGCTGAACGAAGCCGGCGTAGCCATCGGGCAGGGCGATGGCCAGCCCCGTAGAGACCAGACGGCGTTCGAAGGGCTTCAGGACGCAGTCCTCGTTGGAGCGCAAATCCAAGCCGGCATCGGTGGGATGGGCGTATTTGGGAAGCTCGACGGTGGGGTCGAAACGCTTTATGTTGACGGTAATGTTGGACATGGAATCACCTTAGCTTGTCGAGCTCTTGCAGAAATTCATCGACGTCTTTGAAATCGCGGTAGACCGAGGCAAAACGGATGTACGCAACCTTGTCGATCTTGGCCAAGCGCTTGAGCACCATGTCACCCAACTCATGGGACGTGACGGCCGTCAGCGTGCGAGAGCGAAGCTCGACCTCGATGTCATCGATAATCTCATTGAGCTTCTTAGTGTCGATATCGCGCTTGATGGTGGCGCGCATCAAGCCGACAAGAAGCTTATTGCGATCGAACCGCTGCTTAGTTCCATCTGACTTAATGACCTCGATAGGGTCCTCGCATCGCTCAAACGTTGTAAAGCGGTAGTTACACGAGCAACATTCGCGGCGGCGCTTAATGGTGTTATTTGACTCCTGCATACGGGAATCAACGACGCGGGTATGTGCCTTGCCGCATTTGGGACAGCGCATGGTACCTCCTCTTAAACGATAACAAGGGTACCATGCGCAGCGCGATAATGATTACGAACGAGCAGGAACCTTAAGATGCGCACCGGCGGCGAGCGAACCATGCTCCAGATGATTGACGCTACGGATCATGTCGGAAGTCTCTTGCGTGGAAAGGCCTTCGATTGGATATTCTTCGGCAAGCGACCAAAGAGAATCGCCAGGCTGAACGCGAATGGTCTCGTAGGTAATGTTGGAAACGGACTCGGCATACGCGGCGTGACGAGCGCTAAAGACCGACATAGCGAGGACAAAGAAGAGCGTAAGCGCAACGGCGACGGCGACAATCGTCGGAACCTTCAGGGCAACGCGGGCCGGCGCGACTACAGCCTGCTGATTGCGCGCAGGCTTTACGGTCAAAGGCTGAAAGCCGGAGCGGCCACCCTGAACAACCGTAAAAGTGGGTTCTGCAGGCGTCTCGAGCTTAAGGGCGAGGTTTCCCTGGACCATATTCGTTACGTTCATCATGTTCTCCTCTCGCGTGTTTTGCTGAGAACAGTTTTATCAAGCCGCGCGGACAAAAATGTCTAGCGCGAGAACGAATGTTCGGTTATTATTATCTTCGAACAGTTGTTCCTGTCAAGCAAAATTCGAACATTTGTTTGACATGGGTAGAGAGGATGCCCTGATGGCTCGCAAAATTACCAAGCGTCAGCAGCAAATTTACGACTTCATCAAGGAATATCAGCAGGAGAAGGGTTATCCGCCCAGCGTGCGCGAGATGGCTTCTGCCGTGGGCCTTTCCTCCCCCAGCACCGTGCACGCCCATCTCTCTGCCCTGGAGGCGCGCGGGCTACTCAAGCGCGATGCCACCAAGCCGCGCGCCCTGGAACTCTTTAACGAGGATGGTTCCTCTGTCTCAATTTCTAAATCTGACGAGCCCACCGCACCTCGCGGAACGGTCTCGCTACCGCTCGTTGGTCGCGTCGCGGCTGGGATTCCCATTCTGGCCGAGCAGAATATCGAAGACACGTTTACTATCCCGACCGAAATCGCCACTGATCAGGGTTCCTTTATCCTTGAGGTGCATGGGAGCTCAATGATCAATGTCGGCATCTTCAATGGCGATTACATCATCGTCCGTGAACAAAAGAGTGCCATGAACGGCGAAATTGTCGTGGCCATGATTGATGGTTCGGCGACCGTCAAGACGTTCTACAAGGAGCAGGGACGCGTACGCCTGCAGCCTGAGAATGACACCATGGAACCTATCTATGCAACGAATCCCGTTATCCTGGGCAAAGTCGTCGGATTGATGCGCCGGTTCTCGTAATGCAAAAACGCATAACCATCTTTGATACCATCCGCGGGTTTACGATGATTTCTATGGCAGGTTTTCACGCTTGCTATGATCTCGCCTACCTGTACGGCTGGGATATGCCTTGGTTTACCCAGTCAGTCTTTCAAGACGTCTGGCGCGCCAGCATCAGCTGGGTATTTTTGTTTATCGCGGGTTGGATGTGCACCCTTTCGCGCAACAATATCAAGCGTGCCGCCAAATACGCCTTAGCAGCACTCGTCGTCTGGTTGGCAACAACACTTGTCTCAGTCGACGATTCGGTTAATTTTGGCATCATCTACTGCATGGCCGCATGCACCGGCATCGTGGCGTTGACCGATCCCGTCCTTAAGAAGATAACGGCGAGATGGGGCATGCCCCTATGCCTTGTGTTGTTCGCCCTCACCTGGAGCATCCCCAAAACGATCTACCCTGTCCCCTACCTGGCGTGGCTGGGATTTCCGAGCCCTGGGTTTGTCTCAGGTGATTACTACCCCATCATCCCGTTTATCTTTATGTATCTTGCAGGATACTTCGCCGCACGCATAGCGCAGAGTATCGATAAGACCGTCCCTAGCTGGGCCTACGCCAACCCCCTGCCGGCGCTCGCCAGCCTTGGACGTCACGCTCTCCCCTTTTATCTGCTGCATCAGCCCATCATTCTGGGCATTTTGGAGCTCGTCTACTCGGTGCGATAACGCTCGAGCCGCGGTGCAATACGAGCCGGCAACTTCGCCACAATGCGAACGACGTCCTCGAGATATTCCTCATGCAGAAGGGTTCCCTGCTCATGCACCAGCGTAATGAGAGCGCCCTCGCGATACGGGATATCAGCGGAGAGCAACACATCGGTGGCAGCCGCCTCGCGAGCAATGCGATCGACGAGATCGTCGAGCCCCTCGCCCGTTTGGGCCGAGAACAGAACGGCTTCTGGATAGCGACGACGGAAACTCAATCGATCAACGCTATCGAGAAGATCGATTTTATTGAATACGGTCAGCGTTAAACGCTCTCCGGCGCCGATCTCATCAAGCACGCGGTCGACAGCCTCCAGCTGCCGCTCATAGTCCTCGTCAGACGCATCTACGACTTTGAGAATTAGATCGGCACCCAACACCTCGGAAAGCGTCGATTTAAAGGCATCGACCAGACCATGGGGCAGCTTTTGGATAAAGCCGACGGTATCGGTAATCGTCATGCCGCGACCGCCGGGCAGGCGATACGAACGCGTCGTCGGGTCGAGCGTAGCAAACAGCTTGTCCTGCGAAAGTACCGTAGAGCCGGTCAGACGATTGAGCAACGTCGATTTACCGGCATTGGTATAACCGGCTAACGCGACGCGAAACGCCGGTGACTCAATGCGACTCTTGGATTGAACATCGCGACGCTGTTCAACCTGCTTGAGCTCACGACGAAGCACAGCGATCTTATTACGAATGAGGCGACGGTCGACCTCGAGCTGACTTTCGCCCTGACCAAAACGTGAGCCGATGCCGCCGCGCGTCTGCTCCTTGGCGAGATGGCTCCACATGCCACGCAGGCGAGGCAACAAATATTGAAGCTGTGCCAGCTGTACCTGCAGGCGTCCCTCACGCGTCTGAGCATGCAGGCCAAAGATATCCAGGATCAGTGCTGTACGATCGATAATCTTTACCGGCTCGCCCACGGCTTTCTCCAAATAGGATTGCTGCGAGGGGGTCAGGTCGTCGTCAAAAATAACGACATCGGCATCCATGCGATGCACCAGGCCGCACAGCTCTTCAACCTTACCGGAACCGATAAACGATTTAGGATACGGCTTTACCAAACGCTGCGACAAGCGTGCCACGCACCGGGCACCAGCTGTGTGGGCAAGACGCTCCAGCTCATCAAGCGAGCGATCGAGCGGCCATGCATTGTCGCGCCACTCAACACCAACTAAAATGGCACGCTCGGGCTCGGGTGCCGTGGGAACAAGGGGGAAACGGGCCATTAGGCAGCCTCAATACGATGCAGGATATCCTCAACGACCTCATCGATCGTACATTCATCCATATCAAACCACACGATACGGTCATCGCGCTTAAACCACGAAAGCTGACGCTTGGCATAACGACGCGAACGCATCTTAATGAGTTCGCGGGCCTCATCCATGCTCATCACGCCATTGAAAGCATCAATGATCTCTTTATAGCCAATTGCCTGCATCGACGTCAGGGCATCTCCCAGACCCTGGGCCATAAGACCGCGGACCTCATCGACAAGACCCTGCTCAAACATCAGATCGACGCGCAGATTAATGCGCTCGTAGAGCACCTCGCGATTACGCGTCAGACCAAACCATAGGGCATGATAATGCTCGCGCGGAACACTAAACTGACTTTTTTGCTGTGCATAGGAGATACCATCATCATGCATCTCGAGCGCACGAATCACACGGCGCACGTTATGGGGATGAATAACAGCAGCCGATTCTGGATCGCGCTCGGCAAGCAGGGCATGCAGTTCTTCCTCGCCAATACGCTCGGCAAGCTCCTGATAGCCCGCACGGCGATCGTCCTCAAGTTCACCCGAGGGAAAGTCCATCTCATCAAGGGCGGCCTTGAGATACAGCCCCGTACCTCCGCAAAAAACCGGCAGGCAACCCGAACCAAGGAGACGTTCAACATGCGCGCGAGCGTCAGCCTGATAAAGCGCAGCAGAATATGCTACACCCGGCTCTACAATGTCGACGAGACGCAGCGGCGCCGTGCACTCATCGGGCGCCATCTTTGCGGTACCGATGTCCATGCCGCGATAGATTTGCATCGCATCGCACGACAGCACTTCGGACGAAAGACGAGCTGCCAAACGGTCGGCAACATCACTCTTACCAACCGCCGTCGGACCGACGATCGCAACGGCGGAAAGACCTGCCCCGGGAGAAACCATTAGCGCGGCTCGCCCACAACGGAACCGGACAAATACCAGGTCTTGGCAACGTCAACGTCAACATCAACGATCTTGCCAACAAGCTGATCGATGCTGTAACCCTCGGGGATAGGCGCATGCACGGTCTGATTCTTGGGACTCTTGCCCAGCAGGACCGCGTCGTTCTTTTTACTCGTTCCCTCAATGAGCGCCGGAACCACAGTATGAAGCTCACCCTGGTTATACTCGTGTGCCGTGGTCTCGATAACCTTAACCAGACGGTTGAAACGCTCGAGAATAACCTCATGCGGCGTAGGATCGTCAATCTCGGCGGCCGGGGTACCGGCGCGCTTGGAATAGATGAAGGTATAGGCCTGAGCATAGCGGACCGTCTCGGCAAGTGAGAGCGTCTGCTCAAAGTCTTCTTCAGTCTCACCCGGGAAGCCAACGATAATGTCGGTCGAGAGCGCGATATCGGGCATGCGGTTGCGAATGCGATCGACAAGGCCCAGATAGTCCTCGCGTGTATAACGGCGATTCATCTCTTTGAGGATCCGCGTCGAACCGGACTGGACGGCCAAGTGCAGCTGCGGCATTACGGCAGGTGTCTCGGCCATGGCGTCGATGGTCTCGGGCAACAGGTCCTTGGGATGCGAAGACGTAAAGAAGATGCGCTCCACGCCCGTATCGCCCACGGCACGCAGCAGATCGGCAAAACGCGGCTTGCCAAACAGATCGCGACCATATGAGTTAACGTTTTGGCCCAGCAGCGTAATCTCACGCACGCCCTGGCGCACCAAACCGGTCACCTCGTCGACAATCTCCTCGAAGGCGCGGCTCTTTTCGCGACCGCGCACGTACGGCACGATGCAATAGGTGCAGAAATTATTGCAGCCCGTCATGATGGGCACCCAGGCGTGATACTGAGTCTCGCGATGCCACGGCATGCTCATGGCATCCGTATCCTCATGCTCATTGGTGCGGATATGACGCTTACCATCAAGGAACGCCTCGGCAATGAGCTCGGCCACATGTGCAATGGAATGCGTGCCAAAGATGACATTGACGTTATCGACGTTGGTGAGCAGGCCCTCGCCATCGCGCTGCGCGATGCAACCGCCAACGGCAACCACGCGCTTGCCCGAAGGCGAAGGCGGCAGGCTTTTGCAGGAATTGCACTGACCGTACAGGCGAGTATCGGCGGCCTCGCGCACGCAGCACGTCATGAAGACAACGATGTCGGCATGCGCGGGATCGAGCGCCATGAGGCAGCCATACGAATCAAGCAGACCGCTCACACGCTCGGAGTCGTGCTGATTCATCTGGCAGCCAAAGGTGCGGATAAAGTAGGTTTTACCGGCAAGATTATCGCGTACGGAACGCTGGTCCATGTGCATAAGTCCTAACGATGGGGAGCGAAACAAGGCAAGCAGAAGCTATGCCACAGGCTTAACATCATCCATGACGACGTTATCCATAGCAGCTCGATTGATCTGGTGAACGTAGATAGAAAGGCGGATGGCCGTGCGCGACTCCCCGTTAATGAGGATGTCGGAGAACACGGGCGCGCAGGAAATATCAAAACCGGTTGGAATCAAAAAACCGCGCGCGATAGCAACGGCCTTAATGGCCTGGTTGACGGCACCGGCGCCGACACACTGGATATTGACGGGCACACCATCCTTGACCATGCCGGCGATGGCGCCGGCAACGGACGCGGGCGATGATTTGCTTGATACCTTCAGGCAATCCATGAAGAAACTCCTGCATTTAAAAGTACGTTTTAACTGCAATAACTGTATCGTACCGAGTAGACTCGGTAAAGGCACTATTCCTCTTTGGCAAGATCAAAGGTCACGGTGATTCGATCACGCGAAACACGGATCTTTGGGTCGCCGCAAAGGTTGAGAAAGTACCGGGCGGCAAGGTCATTAAAGTCGCGTTCCACAGCGCGCGAAAACTGTGCCATATCATCCTTGGCAATACGTAGCCCGCGACGATCCTTTGCAAGATCGACAGGAGCCGGCGCATGAGAGGACGAATCACGCTCGCGCAGCAGACGCGCGGTCACACCGCGAACGGGCTTAATCTGCCCTGCCAAAATGCGATGTGCCGTGCGCTCGGACATCTCAAGGCCCAAACCGGAACAGATACGGATAAAGTCCTCGGCATCAGAGGCAAGGCCTAAACGATCGACAACCGGAAGCTCGCTCTCGTCATCAATGAACAGGAGACGAGACGTATCGAGCCGGCTTGACGCCTGAGCATAAAGGGTCGCGGCAATCTCAGACGGAGAACCAAGATAGACATCGCAACCACGCAACTCCTCGAGCGCAAACTCACAAGCAGCGCGAATAATATTATGCGGACCGCGAGCGCAGACATAACGTCCGTCCTCATCCTTGACGGCCTGGGGCCAGCTGGACTGATCGGCACGCTCACTGAGGCGGTCGGCCGCAACGCTCACCTTGAAGGCTGAACCAAGATCGACGCCGGACGTGACCACACGGGCCTCGTCGGTGTTCTGCTTAATCGAAAACAATGCCATGCCACGACCGTGAACGCCCCAACGGTCCATCTTCATGCTCTCGAGCTTGGAGGTAACGCGGGCATCGAAGATTCGCTCTTGCATATCCTGCGGAACGCCCGAACCGTTATCCAGAAAGACAAGCGTGCGGACGCCGTCTTCCTTGGTCGTGGCGAGATAGACCTTGTCGGCGCCGGCATCGCGAGCATTACGGAGCATTTCGATGACGATATCCTCGACATGCTGAATGTCGTGCTTTGCCTGGCGCCGCTCGGCCTCCGAAACGCGGAGGCGGACATATCCCTCGCCAAGGTTCTCCTCGACGCGAAGGTTGCCCTCCCCCGACATCGACGCGATAAATGAGATGAGCTCGTTCGCGTCGCTCATGTTATTTAGCGATATCGACAGCGCGGCTCTCGCGAATCACGACGACGCGCACCTGACCGGGATACTCCATCTCTTCCTCGATCTGATGGGCGATATCGTGAGCCAGAACCGTGGACTGGGCATCGGAAATCTTGTCCGGCTGGACCATGACGTGGACCTCGCGACCAGCCTGCATGGCATAGGTACGCTCGACGCCGTCATGGGAGTTGGCGATCTCCTCGAGCTTCTCAAGACGCTTGATGTAGTTCTCGGCAGACTCGCGACGGGCACCGGGGCGAGAGGCAGAGACAGCATCGGCGGCCTGCACCAGGACATCGAGCACCGTGTTGGGGTCGACATCGGCATGGTGAGCCTCAATAGCGTGGACGATAACGGGCTTCTCGCCATAACGGCGGGCAAGCTCGGCACCGATGACGGCATGCGGGCCCTCGACGTCGTGGTCGATTGCCTTGCCCAGGTCATGAAGCAGGCCGGCGCGCTTGGCGGTCACAACGTCCAGGCCAAGCTCCGAAGCCATCACGCCGCACAGATCAGAGACCTCGAGGGAATGCTGAAGCACGTTCTGACCAAACGAGGTACGGTAGCGCAGGGCACCAAGGGTCTTGACGATCTCGGGGTGCAGATCGTGGATGCCGGTATCGAAGGCAGCCTGCTCGCCAGCCTCGCGCACGCGCTGCTGAACCAGGTCGGCGGCCTTGTGATACATCTCCTCGATACGGGCAGGGTGAATGCGGCCGTCGGCGATGAGGTTCTCGAGGGCGACACGGGCGGTCTCACGACGGACCGGGTCGAAACTCGAAAGAACGACTGTCTCGGGCGTGTCATCGATCACGAGGTTGACGCCGGAAACCTGCTCGAAGGTCCGGATGTTGCGACCCTCGCGACCGATGATACGGCCCTTGAGGTCATCAGAGGGAATGTGCACGGAGGTAACGGTGACCTCGGCAGTGTGGTCGGCAGCGCAGCGCTGAATCGCCAGAGACAGAATCTCCTGGGCGGTCTTGTGGCACTCGGCGCGAACCTGCTGCTCGGACTCGCGAATGATCGTGGCGGCCTCGTGGGTGACCTCGCCGCGAACCTTATCGAGGAGCTCCTTGTGGGCGTCCTCGCGGGTAAGGTCGGCGATACGCTCGAGCTCGGAGGTCTGCTTTGCGCAGAGCTCCTCGAGCTCACGGGAGCGCTTCTCGACCTGACCGGCCTGGCTGGACAGCTGATGCTCGCGCTTGTCGAGAGCGTCGTTGCGGCGATCGAGGGATTCCTCGCGCTGCATCACGCGGTTCTCGAGCGTACGAATCTCGTTCTTACGCTGCTTGTCCTCGGCCTCAGCGGCCTGCTTGTTCTTGATGATCTCCTCTTTAGCCTCGAGCAGAGCCTCTTTTTTGAGGGTCTCGGCCTGACGCTTAGCATCACCGATCAGGGACTCAGCCTGTGCGTGTGCCGACTGGATTTTTTCGTCGGCCTCGTGAAGACTACCCTGCTTGGCGGTGCGCATGTAGGCAATGGCGGCGATGGCACCCAAAACGATGCCAACGAGCGCTGCGATGATAGGCATGCTCACTCCTTTTTATGGATTCGTTACACAACAAAGCGAACCGTCCTTACGAACGGCTCGCGACATTTGAGTAATATGGGCGCAGCTTATGCGGGTCGGATACAGATAAACATATAAACAAACTCATCACAGATGAGCACATATCACAAAGCAAATGACGCTGTTTATCGTACGTTGAACCACAACAACTGTCAAATAAATGCCCCCAACACGGCGGCTAAAACACGGTGAGCGGCAGGGCCACAAAACGCATACGCCTAAACCGCACATTCCTCGCGTTCGGTATCGAGACGTGCCTTAACGGCATCGGCGGCGATATGATACGAGAAGCCCTTGCCCATCAAAAACCGAACCAGTTTTTCGAATCCGCGCGTCTCTGGAACACGCCGCTTGGCGAGCAGGGCTGACGCACGCGCCAAATCGTCTTCGACGGCAAAATAATCCTCGGGATAACCGGGAATGTCATCGAGCACGACATGACGGCGCTTGAGCTCGGTCTCGATTTTGCGCTGTCCCCAACCGCGCCGCTTGCGCTCCTCGATAAAGTACGAGCAAAAGCGGTTCTCGTCTAAAAAGCGATACTCGGTGGCGCGCTCGACGGCGAAATCGATCGCGGTCTGGTGAAAGCCGTAGCGAGCCAGCTTGTCACGGACCTCGCCCGTCGCATGGTCGCGGCGCGATAACATCTCGGTCACCATGGTAAGTGCACATTTACGCTCGACGAGCTGCACCGCCTCACGAAAGTTGTCCCAATCACAGGGAAGATCGGGGCGGTTTTTGACATACAGGCGCGCGACCCGCACGGGAATCCAAATGGACCGCTCAAAACCGCCCTCAAGTTCACAATCGATATGTGCGCAAGGCTTTTTGGACGCATACCCGCTCGAGAACGAGGAGGCCGCCTTCTTATCGGGAAAGACGACCGTGGCCTCGGTCACCGTATACGACATGAGCGTAACCGCTACTCGTCGTCATCATCGAGCATGGCGGAACCATCGATGGCGTAAAGCTCGTCAAACTCCTCAGGCGCAGGCTGATTGGTCAGCTCGACCTCGGATGGAGCATCGTCGTCAAACTCAAGCCCGCAGGCAAGGCGGACCTTATGCTCAATCTCGTCGGCGCAATCAGGGTGTTCGCGCAGGAACGCCTTGGCGGCCTCGCGACCGTTGCCGAGCTTGTCCTCGCCATAGGCAAACCAGGAGCCCATCTTCTTGCAGATGCCGCACTCGACAGCCATGTCCAGAATCGAGCCCTCCTTAGAGATGCCCGTACCGTACATGATGTCGAACTCAGCAGAACGGAACGGAGCTGCCACCTTGTTCTTAACGACCTTGGCGCGCACGCGGTTACCGATAACCTCATCCTTAAGCTTAATGCTGTCGATGCGGCGAATGTCGATACGCACCGAAGAGAAGAACTTAAGGGCGCGGCCGCCCGTCGTGGTCTCGGGGTTGCCGAACATGACGCCGATCTTCTCTCGCAGCTGGTTAATGAAGATGCATGTCGTGTTGGACTTGGACAACGAGCCGGCGAGCTTGCGGAGCGCCTGACTCATCAGGCGAGCTTGCAAACCGACCGTGGTATCGCCGATCTCTCCCTCGATCTCGGCACGCGGGGTCAGCGCGGCGACGGAGTCGACGACGATGGCATCGATGGCGCCGGAACGCACGAGCATGTCAACAATCTCGAGCGCTTGCTCACCCGTATCAGGCTGGGAAATCAGTACCTCGTCGATATCCACGCCGATGCGCGCGGCATACGTGGGATCGAGCGCGTGCTCGGCATCGATAAATGCCACAACGCCGCCCATAGCCTGGGCCTCGGCCAAGATCTCGAGCGAAAGCGTCGTCTTACCGGAGGACTCAGGACCGTAAATCTCGACGATACGGCCGCGCGGCACACCGCCGATACCCAGAGCGGCATCGAGGGCCAGGGCGCCCGTGGGAATGGCCTCGACCTCGAGCTCGGGACCACCGTCGCCGTACCTCATGATGGAACCCTGGCCGAATTTCTTCTCGATCTCGGCCTTGGTGGTGGCGATCATCTCATCGCGCTCTTTACCCGTCGTGCGAGCATGAACGGTACGTACGGGACCTGAATTCTTGGCCATGAATAGCCCTCCTCTTAACAACCTGCATCGATAATAAACGAACGGCTGTTCGTGGTCAACCGTTCAGGCCAATCATATGCAGGCGGTCTTTCCAAAACCCAAACAAACGCCGACCAAACACTGACCAAATGCTTGACCACAAAGGACCAAATATGAACAAGGCAGGCAAAAATACATCTACAACCAGCACAAACGCCAAATGAGCCTAAGGTCCCTATCTCCACAATTAAGGGGCTCGGAGGCCCCTTAAAACACGCCTATTCCATAGAGTTGAGCACAAGGGCAATGCGACCCAATGCCTCCGTGACCGCATGGGCACGAACACACGAACGGTCGCCCTCATAGTGGCAGCGCACAGAGTCCACGACCGGCACGCCCCCATCGGCGGAACGATGCGCCCAGCCAATATAGAAAGTGCCCGCCGGATCGTCCTCAGTGCCACCGCCGGGGCCGGCATAACCCGTTGCGCTCACTGCAATATCGCTCTGGTACAGCTCCAGCGAACCCACCGCCATCTCGCGCGCGGTCTGATGCGACACCGCGGTATAGCGGTCGAGCGTCTCCTGCTCAACACCAAGAACGCGATGCTTAATCTCATCGCAATAGGTCACCGCACCTCCACGAAGCACCGCCGAGGCACCCGGGATATCGGCAATCGTCGAGGCGATCATGCCCGCCGTCAGCGACTCCGCCGTCGACACCGTCACACCACGGGCACTCGCGTGCTCGACAATATCGCGCGCCAACTCCTCGTTGTTTGCGGCGATCTGCAAATAAGACTCCGTCATATCCACCAGGACCTAGACCGAAAAGACGATCTTACGGCAGTTCCAGAAGTACTGGGCACCCGAGACAATGGTCAAAATCACGGCGATGACGTACAGGAAGCGCGACACCGAATAGACACCGAGCAGCAGCGACACCGGCCCCAGCTGAAGACCGGCCATCGCAAAGACGCACAGATAGCCGCAGATAGAGACCATCGTGGTCGCCGTCTTGTACTTGCCGAGCTTATCGGCGGCAACGACTACACCGGCAGCACTCGCGACCATGCGAAGGGCGCTCACCAGCAGCTCACGGAACAGAATGATGAACACGGACCACACGGTCACCGCGCCAAAATCAAGGAACAGCAGCAGGGCCGAGAACACGAGCAGCTTATCGGCGATGGGGTCCAAGAATTTACCGAAGTCGGTGATCTCGTTGCGCGAACGCGCCAGATAACCGTCGACCTTATCGGTGCACGACAGGATCACATACAGAATGAAGGCAGCGGCGGCGAGCGGGCCGTCGAAGGTGCTCCAATCCGTACCGGCAACACTCGTGTGAGAAAGCGCCGACACGATCATGAACACCGGGATAAAGACGATGCGAACGCACGTCACGATGTTGGCGGGCGTCCAGACACTCGTCAGTTCCTTATTGCTCTCGTTAGCCACGACGCTCTCCTACTCCACAACATGACCGATAAGCTCATAGCAGAAGCTATCGGTAAACTCGACGGTCAGAATATCGCCCACGGACGCCTCGCTGGCGTCCAGATGCACCGCGCCATCGGAATCGGGCGCCTGGAACCAGGCATGGCCGATCAGCTCGGCGCCATCCTCGGTCTCTTCGATACCGTCGACGATCACCTGGGCGCGCTCGCCCACATGTGCGGCGGTGGCGGCAAAACCGAGCGACTCGGCCAGGTCCATGGCCTCCTGGGCGCGCTCGAGCTTAACCTCTTCGTCGACCTGGCCCTCCATCTTAGCGGCCAGGCTGCCCTCCTCCTGCGAGTAGGCAAAGACGCTCGTGTAGTCAAAGCCGACGGTGTCCATAAAGTCGATAAGGTCGCGGAACTCGTCGTCGGTCTCGGTCGGGAAGCCGACCATGGCCGTGGAACGGATCACGATGCCGGGGATACGCTCACGCAGATCGCGGAACAGGTCCTCGAGCTCCTGGCGCGAACCAGAACGGCGCATAGCCTTGAGGATGCGCGCGTCGCAGTGCTGCACGGGGATATCGATATAGGGCAGCACCTCGGGCGTATCGCGAATCGTCTCGATGAGTTCGTCAGTCATGCCCTCGGGCTGCAGATAGAGCACGCGGACCCAGACGTTGTGCGGGCGCACGGCCTCGGCGACGGCACGCAGCAGCTGCGCCAGATTGCGCGGCGAGCCATCGGCGACGTCCTCGTCGGCAAAGTCGGTACCCCAGATGCCCGTGTCCTGGCCGATCAGCACGATCTCGCGCACACCGCCGGAAACCAGGTCGCGCACCTCGGAGATGATGCTCTCGGCATTGCGCGAATGATAGCGGCCGCGGATGTAGGGAATCATGCAGAAGCTGCAGAAGCGGTTGCAGCCATCGGAAATCTTGACGTAAGCGACAGCACCCTCGACGGTACGTTTGACCTGCGGGATATAGGCTGCAATCTCACGCTCGACACCCAGCACGCCATCGATGACCGCCACGATGCCATCTTCCTCGTCGGCCTTCACAAAGGCAGCGACCTCGGGCAGCTCGTCAGGCAGGTCATCGCCATAGCGCGACGGCACGCAGCCGCACATGACGATGGGACAAGAACGAACGCCGTCCTGAACCTCGTTGGCGAGCTCGAGCGTGGTCTCGATGCTCTCGGACGTTGCGGAGGCGAGGAACGAGCAAGTATTGACGATGGCGATATCGGCATCCTGCGGGTCGAATGCCTCCTCGTAGCCCGCGGCGGTCAAAAGAGAACGCATGCGGTCGGTGTCAACCTCGTTCTTAGCGCACCCGAGGGTGATGTAGAGCACGGAGCCCAACGGTGTATCCATGTTGGAGAGCGGTCCTTTCGATTGATATTAGCGGTAGTTGGTGAACTGCAGCGGCTGGCCGTAGTCCTGGTCGCGCAGGAACTGAATCACGGTCTGCAACGCGTCCTTCGAAGCAGAGGAAACACGCAGTTTGTCGGCCTCGATGGTCACCTTGACCTTGAGCTTTTGATCCTTGATGTCCTTGTTGATCTTCTTGGCGGTCGCCTGGTCGATACCCTCGACGATATGGCCGAGCACGCGCACGGTGCCACCCGATGCCGCCTGCGGAGCATCCCACGAGACAGCCTTGAGGTCGATGCCGCGCTTGATGAGCTTGGAGCTCAGCACGTCAACAATCTGTTTGGAGACAAAGTCGGCCGGGGCGTTGATCGTAAAGAGCTTGTCGCCCTTCGAAAGCTCGATCGTGGCGCCGGAATCCTTAAGGTCATAGCGCTGGGAAATCTCGCGCGTGGTCTGCTGGAAGGCGTTGTCGACCTCTTGCATGTTGACCTCGGACACGACGTCGAAGCTGGAATCTTTAGCCATGATGTTTCCTTTCGCGTACGAGCGGCCTAGTAGCTATCGTACGAATTGTCGGTAGAATCGGTGGGTGTCTGACCGTCAGTTGCGGTATCGGCGCCATCCGTGGACTGGGCATCGGTACCGTCGGTGGCATCGGTACCATCGGTGGTGTCGGTACCATCAGAACTTTCACCATTCTCGGAATCAGACGTCTCCTTCTTGGGAACGGTGATCGTCACACGCGCCACGCCCGAGGTCTTGGTATCGTAACGAACCTTTTCACCGTTCTTGGTAACGGTGACATCGGAAGGCTTGGACGTGGTGATCTCGATCGAAGACTCGGGCGTGTACTCCTGCTCAAAGGGGCCAGTCGCCTGGGCGCCATAGACCGACTTGCCGTCAACCTTGACCTCAATCCACGCGGTCTTTCCCTTGGCAACGGAGACTTTGACCTTCGTGACCTCGTTCTCTTCCTTCTTGGCCGTCGTCTTGGTAGCGTCCGAATCAGTCGACTCATCCGTCGCCTCATCGGTGTCATCGTCCTCGTCGACCGTTTCGGTCTTCTTAGAAGACTTCTTGGTCGTCATCTTGGTAGCAGTGGGCGTCTCGGGCGTGTTCTCGGGCGCCGAAGATGCGCAGCCACGTAGAAGCACCACGATGAGCACAATCAACAGCAGCACAACGGCACCGATGCCGGCGTAGACGATACGCGGATCGAGCCCGTTGTTTTGAGGAGTACGTGATCCGCCGCGTCCACGACCGGAACTGCTGCGGCCGCTTCCCTGAGGCATACGACCGCGATTGCTATCGGAACGGCCGCGATAGCCGCCCTGGCCCTGAAGGCTGCGCTGACCCGAGCGGGGCGCAAGTTCACCGCGGCCTTGATAGCCACGCTGGACCGAACGCGGAGCCGAAGAGCGCTGGCCATACGGCTGTGATTGAGAGCGAAGACGCGGCGTCACCTGCGTGGTATCGGCATCCGAATAGCCACCGCGAGAGCGTCCCATAGAGGCACCACGGTAACCGCGATCGGAATAGCCGCCGTCGCCGTAGCCGGCACGAGGGTCACGCGCCACGCCGCGGGCAGCGGGAAGTGCACGGTCCTCGGGCATCGGCGTACTGCGGAACCGGTCACGCTGTGAGCGAATCTCCTCGCCCGAACCCGTCTCAGTAATATAACCGGCCTGCTGAGGACGCTGTCCATAGCGGGTTGAACGACCGCCCTGAACCATCAGAAAGCGTCCGTTATCGACCGACGAACGCGAGTTAACGTAGCCGGCAGCATCCTGAAAACGACCGCCCTGCTGCGAGGTCTCGCGTTCATATGCCATGAGGTCGTCAAAATAAGCGTTGACGACCTCGCGCGGGTTAAGCCCCAAAAAACGAGCGTAGCTCGAAATCATGCCCTGCGCATAGCCACGCGGGGGCATCGATGCAAAGTTACCGGTCTCGAAAAACTCGATGATCTGCGGCCTGATTTTGATGGTGTTGGCGACCTGCTGGATGGAAAGGCCCATCCGGCGACGCTGCTCGAGCAGCATGTCACCAAAGCGTGCAGCCATCAGAATCCTCCAAACTCACGATCTTCACGTGCCATCTCGGCGTCGACAGACTCCAGCGCGGCAAGCCCCTCCTCATCCAGCAGGACCTCGCGCGGCTTAGAGCCGTCGGGTGGGCCGACGACACCCTTCTCTTCCAGCATGTCCATAATACGCCCGGCACGCGCATAACCAACCTTAAGGCGGCGTTGCAGGCCAGATGTGGAGCCAAGCTGCGATTCCACCACAATATGGGCGGCCTCCCAGATAAGCGGGTCGTCATCTTGCGGCTCGGCAACGCCCGTGCGAACAATGCCGCCGCCACCAGCCATAGACATGGAAGCGGGCGCCACAGCAGACAGAATCTCCTCGTGATAGTCGGGCTCGCTTTGCGACTTAACGAACTCGACGATCTCGTTGATCTCATCGTCCGAGACAAAGCAGCCCTGGATACGGCGGGGCTTGCCCCAGTCGACCTTGGAGAACAGCATGTCGCCCCAACCAGTAAGCTTTTCGGCGCCCATCTGGTCGATAATGACGCGGGAATCGATGCCCGTAGCCACGTTAAAAGCAATACGGTTGGTGATGTTGGCCTTAATAAGGCCCGTCACCACGTTGGAGCTGGGGCGCTGCGTAGCCACGATAAGGTGAATACCGGCGGCGCGGCCCAGCTGGGCGATACGGACGATCGAGGCCTCGACATCCTTGCCGGCGACCATCATCAGGTCCGAAAGCTCGTCGATGATGATGACCAGGTAGGGCATCTTTTGCGGTGGGTTATCGTAATGCTCAAACTCGCCGGCGGCCTGCTTTTCGTTATACGTCGAGATCTTGCGAACGTTGAGGCGCTCGAACACCTTCAGGCGACGCTCCATCTCGGACACGGCCCACTGCAGCGCACTGGCAGCCTGCTTGGGCTCGGTCACCACGGGCACGTAGAGATGCGGCAGGCCGTTATAGCCCGCAAGCTCGACGCGCTTGGGATCGACCATGATCAGGCGAACGTCCTCGGGAAGAGCGCGCATGAGCAAGGTCGTGATGATGGAGTTGATCATGACCGACTTACCGGAACCGGTGGTACCGGCAATCAGCAAGTGGGGCATCTTAGCGAGGTCGGCGACAACCGGAGTGCCCTCGGCATCGCGACCGATGGCCAGCTCGAGCGGGCCACCCTTCACATAGGGAAGCACGTCGCCCAGGTTGACGTTCTGACGCTTGCGATTGGGGATCTCGATACCCACGAGCGAGGTGCCGGGAATCGGGGCAAAGATACGAACCGACTGGGCGGCAAGCGAAAGCGCGATATCGTCCTCGAGGCTCGAGATCTTGCTCACGCGCTCGCCCTCGCCGGGCTGCAGCTTAAAGGTCGTGACCGTGGGGCCGGCAATCCAGCCGACGACGCGAGCGCTACGGCCAAACTCGAGCAGGGTAGACTGCAACGACTCGGCAGTCTGTTCCAGTTCCTTATCAGAAGACGCGGAGGACGCCGACTGCGGATTGGCGTGCAGGATTTCGAGCGGCGGGAGCTTGAGGCCGTCCTCTTGTTCGCCCTCGACACCGGCAGCAGTACCGTCCGCTCCCCCATCACCGGCTGCAACAGGAGCAGCTGAAGTCGTAGAGCTGGAGGCATCGGCAACCTTGGGATGCTTTAGGAAGTCGGGAATCTGCGGAGCTGCCGAAACGGGATTCACGGCAAACGGCGGTTCTGACTCGTCAGCATTGTCCGGGTCGTCTTCTATCGAAAACTGTCCGGTGACCTGTCCTGCCTTGGCACGGCGACGCGGCAGCAAGGTTGTCTTGGCGGTCTCGAGCGGAGTCTCGTCGTCCTCGTCATCGCCCTCGGTGAGTTCGATTTCGCTATCGGACCAAGACGGGTCGGGCTCGCTCGTGTTGAGCTTGGGCGCGGCCTTGCCCTTCTTGGCATGACGACGCGGCAGCAGCGTGGTCTTAGCGCGCTCGGCCTCCACGGCCTCGGACACGTCGACAAACGGGTCATCGTCCTCGACGTCATCCAAAACCGGGTCGGCATCGCCTCCCATGACCGTGGTCACCGCGGCATCAGTTCCCTTCTGGCGCAGAATGCTCAGGTGCGGACGGGCGACGCCGGGAACCGACAGGGCCTCTTCGTCGCCCCACGGGCTCACATTGACATCGGCACGACGGCGCTCGGCAAAATCGGCGGCGCGATCGCGTGCGGAGCGCAAAACGCCGCCCACCGAAAAGCCGATAATGACCAGGCCAACGACGACAAGCCCAAGCAAGACAACCATGGCAATAGGTTTACCCAGGGCGTTTTGCAAGGTACTTGCGATAAAGGCGCCAATGTATCCGCCCGACGCAGATAGGTTTTGCGGCGTAAACATGAGGTCGCACGAATCGCTCGTGCCCGGCACCATCAGCGACAGGATAGAGACAATGGCCACAAACACCACGGCGCCACCCGCGACCGAGCGAATGTTGAGCGGCGAGTCCTCACCCAAAAAGAGCGTGGCGGCAAACAGCAAGATGACGATCGGCAGCACGTAGGCGCCCAGGCCAAAGCCAAGGTGGTAGAAACCGGCAACCGCAGCTGTCACGGGTGCCGTTGCCGGCGAAATCACCGCAATGAAGGACGCAATAGCCAAAACGGCAATGATCACGCCGGCGATATCGCGATTGGCCGAAGGCTCGACCAGGGGCTCGAACTCATCGAACTCGGACTCGTGGCCCTTATTGGCACGCAGATGGGAACCGGCACCCTTTGCAGATGCCGGTTGGTTGTTGGCCTTATTGCCTTTGGCGTTTTGTGCAGATCCGCGCGCCAAACTAAACCTCCATGACGACCGGGATGATCATCGGACGGGTACGCGTACGGCTCCAGATAAAGTTGGAGAGCGAATCGCGCACGGCCTTGCGAATGGCATCGGAGCCGCTGCTAGTAAAGCTAAACTTGCCCTTCTCAATCGTCTTCATAATGGATGCGGAGGCATCCTCGGAGAACTGGTCGTCGATGGCAAACGAAACGCCGCGGCCCGAGAACTCGATAGCCTCGATCTTCTTGTGCTTGAGCGAGACGATGGCGACGGCCGTGACCATACCGTCGTTGGCGAGCTTCTGGCGATCGCGCAGGACGATGGGGTCGGTATCGCCGATGCGCAGGCCATCGACGTAGACGACGCCGGACTCGACGGGCGTACCGCGCTTGACGATACCGCCACGCATCTCGAGCGTGTCGCCGTTATCGAGGATAAAGATGTGATCATCCTTAATGCCCATCTTGCGGGCAAGCTGGGCATGGGCACGCAGGTGCACGGCCTCGCCGTGAACCGGCATAAAGTAGGTGGGCTTGGCCATGGCCATCAGAAGCTTGAGCTCCTCCTGGCTGCCGTGGCCCGAGACATGGACGAGGGCGCGATTCTTATCCCACACGTCGCAGCCAAGCTTGGCCAGGCTGTTGACGACCTGCTGCACGGCCTTCTCGTTGCCAGGAACGGGCGTAGCGGACAGGATGACGGTATCGCCCTCGTGGATGGAGAGCGTCTTGTGCTCGCCATTGGCCATGCGGGACAGGGCCGACAGCGGCTCGCCCTGCGAACCGGTGCACATGACAACAATCTTGTCGTCAGGCAGGTTATCAATGTCAAAGGCATCGATGATATCGGCGTCGTCGATGTTGAGGTAGCCAAGCTCGCGCGCCACGCGGGTGTTAGTGAGCATGGAGCGACCGGTCACAACGACCTTACGGCCGCACTTGCGGGCGGCATCGCAGATCTGCTGCAAACGATGGATGTGGCTCGAGAACGACGCAACGAACACGCGACCCGGCGCGTTCTTGATGGCGTGCAGCAGGTTGGGACCAACCTCGGCCTCGGACTTGGTAAAGCCGGGAACCGTGGCGTTGGTGGAGTCAGAAAGCAGCAGGTCGATACCCTGCTTGGCAAAGCGGCTGATAGCGGCATAGTCGGGCGTGACGCCGTCGATGGGCGTCTGGTCGAGCTTAAAGTCGCCGGTGTGCATAACGGTACCCTGGTTGGTGCGGATGAACACGCCCAGAGCGCCGGGAATGGAGTGCGTCATCGAGAAGAAGTCGAGCGAGATGCCGCCGAGGTTGACATGGCTGCCGCCCTTGACCTCGCGGAACTTGGGTGCGCGGATGCGGAACTCAGAAAGCTTGCCCTCGATAAAGCCAAGCGTCAGCTTGCTCGAAAAGATGGGCACCTTATTGTTGAGGTCCTGCAGCAGGTACGGAAGCGAACCGGTGTGGTCCTCGTGGCCGTGGGTGACGACGATACCGCGGAGCTTTTCCTCGTTCTCCAAAACATAGGTGTAGTCGGGAAGCACCAGGTCGATACCGGGCTGGGAGTCATCCGGGAACATGAGGCCGGCGTCGACGAGCACCATGTCGTCGCCGCACTCGAAGACCGTCATGTTCTTGCCGATGCCGTCAAGGCCGCCGAGCGGGATGATCTTCAAGGGAGATGATTTTTTAGCTGCCATAGGTTAGTGTTGTTTCCTTTCTTCGAAACGGGTCTGAAACAACCGACGGGGCGCTTCTGGCAAACCGACCGTCGGGAACGTACAAACATGCATCATAGAGTCGACGCAGTAACCACAGTATGATACCCATTTGCCCACCAACAGACCACCCATGCATCAAAGCCCCATCTGAACTGGTCCATCCCGCCGGTCTGGGGCCATCGGGGGCCGGGGCGGGTTAAGTTTGCTGCTCTACAGTCCTGCGCAAGACGGAAAGCACATTAAGTGCTTTCCTTTGCGTGCGGAACTCGCGACAAACTTAATCGCCCCGCCCGGCGGTCGAGCTGCGGAAACTCGGTCGGTCCAGAGCAATATCGGCGGAACAGAATTCTGGCTGAGGATCTGAACGCGCTAAGCTCAGTGCTGATAGATGCGCCTATTCCCTCTTATAAGTTGCGGTGAAATAAGGACTGATTTTGCGGTTGAAACGTTTAAAC
>DBFVZT010000063.1:0-4178 GCA_048486575.1 Collinsella sp.
TTCCCCCAAACGCGCAGGAAAACCGCGCATTCGTGCGTCTCCGCACCACCATCTAGGCCATCGATTAAAACCGTCAATATGCTATCACGCAAAAGGGCCTCGCACGCAGGCGAAGCCCAAGGTAAAAGCTATTGTTTGCGAAAGGAAAATGCGGTGACGGTCGCAGCCTCTAGCGCTTGCCGCCGTGGCTGTTGAGCCAGATATTGCGGCCCAGCATAAGCGCCAGCACCAGCGCGCTCACGTAGCCCATAAAGCCAATGACCGGGATACCAAACACAACCGGCTCGATGCGCGCGTAGTACACCACCGACGAACCGATAAACAAGCCGGCGATAACAATAGCCATCGACATGCGGTCGATAATTCCACCCAGCTGTCGCAGCGCCTTATCGCTGCTCATGATCTGCGTGTTCACCTTAAGCTGGCCGCGTGTGAGCATGCGCGAAGCCAAGCCCAGATACTCGGCCGCCTCGAGCGAGCCTTTTGCCGCGCGATAGCTGCTCGCGGCAAGATCGCGGCTCATCTCGCGCATGCGGGCGTAGGTGCTCTTCTCGTTTTTGATGTGCGTCTGGATGATCTGGATCATGTTGACGTTGGGCATGTACTCGGTCAGCAGACCCTCGAGCGTCACCATGCCGCGCGCGAACATCGTCACCACGCTCGGCAGCTCAACGTCGTTTTTGCGCGCCAAGTTTAGCAGCGAGGTCAAAAACTCGCCGATATCCAGATCCTTCAGGTCAAGGCCCGCAAAGTCAGCCACGATAAAGTCAAGATCGGACAAAAAGGCCGAATGATCGAGCTCAGCCGAGTCGCCACGCGTCACGGCGAAGCGCATGAGCGAATCCTTGAGCTTGGGCACGTCACCCTCGGCCACGGCGAAAATCATGTCCTTGACGATACCGCGATCGTGGCTCGACATGCGTCCGACCATGCCCAAGTCGATAAAGTAGACAATGCCGTCCTTGAGGATGATGTTTCCCGCATGCGGGTCAGCATGGAAAAAGCCGTCGTCGAGCACCTGCGTCGAGTAGTCCTCGACGATTGCAGCACCGATCTTTTCCAAGTCATAGCCCTCGGCCACCAAGTGTTCAGGATCGGCGATCGAAATGCCGTCGACGTAGTCCATAACCACCACGTGCTCGGTGCACAGGTCCAGATAGGATTTAGGGCACGTCACGCCATGAACGCTCTTATGGAACTCGTAGAAGTCGTTGAGGTTTTTGGCCTCGGCCAAAAAGTTGGTCTCCTCGCGAAACGAGGTCCACAACTCCTCGACTACGCCGTGCAGGTCAACGAATTGATCGGTGTTGACGAACTTGGAAACAATGCGCACCACCGAGCGGATGATATCGATGTCCTGCGCCATAACCTGCTGCGCACCGGGGCGCTGCACCTTGACGGCTACGTCCTCGCCCGTCACCAGACGAGCGCGGTGCACCTGCGCGAGCGATGCGCTACCAAGCGGATTGGGGTCGATCGCATCGAACATCTCCCCCAGGCGCAGGCCGTATTCCTCTTCCAAGCAGCGGAGCACTACCTCGTACGGCACCGGCTCCACGTCGGAACGCAGACGGCGCAGCTCATCGCAAAAGCGCTGCGGCAGAATCTCGGACCGGTTGGCCAGAATCTGCCCCATCTTGACGAACATGGGGCCGAGCTCCTCGAGCAGGCGGCGCAAGCGAACCGGCGTGAGGTTATCCCACACACGGTACTTTTTGACCAAGCGAACAATCTGCCCGATGCGTTCGCGACGACCCGCCGGCGTGAGCTGGTATTCCTCGTCCGGCGCCATCGCGTCGGGCTCTTCGGGCACCATATCGACAGCGCGCGGCTTTTTGCGAGCGCCCGAGACGGCGGCATCGACCTCATCGACAACCGCCGCCTCGTCACCCAAAGGATCTAGATTGTTGTAATCGGTGGTGGAATCTGCCATCTGCGCTGCTACTCGGCCTCTTCGGTATCCTTCGCATCGTCGGGCTCAACGGACTCGACGGGCACCGAGGTCACGTTGTCCTCGACCGAATCGACGATGTCGCGCACATGGGCTAGGAAGGCCGTGCGCTCAGGGGCGGTCATAACGCGGACGCGGGCAAGGATGAGCTCGTCGAGCACGCGCTGGGCCGCAGTCTCGCCCTGTATGCCCAAGCGCTCGGTCAGATCGGAGATGGTGCCACCGGCCTGCTCGAACATGTCGGACACGCTGCGGGCGATATCGGGGGTGGCGGTGTCCTTGCGGACCTGCTCGCCTTTGGTGTTAAGGTCGTCGAGGACCTTCTTGCCGCCTTCGACAGCAACGGCGGCAGCGCCAAAGCCCACGTTAATGGCGCCGTTAACAAGCTGATCGAGTTTCATAACCATGGTTGTCTCCAATCACAAACAACTGCATTGGCGTTCTTGTACCCAAGATTGAGCGAAAGCGACAAAGCGTTTTAGCGCTATTCGATCGACGGGAAATCCCTACCTCACGTTGTCATTCATCGCGAAAGAGTTCTTCATGGCGCAGCTCGTGGTGTAAAGCACCTTGCCCAGCAGGGCATCGGTCTCCACGCGAACACGCTCGGCAAAGGCCTCGTTGGCGCGTGCAAGCTCGGCAGGCACCTCGACCTCGGGCAGAGCGGCTACGGCAGCGTCGACGTCATGGATCTGCTTGTGGCCCATGCCACCGATCTTCTCCTGATAATCCTCGACCGCGCGGCCGCACTCATGGAAGCGGACGTCAGCCAGCGCGCCGATCAGGCGGTTGGCCCAGTAGAAGTTTTCGGACGTCACGCGAGCCTGCGTGTCGGCATAGTACTCGGGCATAGTCTCGACGTTGGCGTACAGCGGAACCAGCGCGTTAAACGAGTTGGAACCAAAGGCCATCCACTGCACGGCGCGGTAGGCCGGCTGCGCATAGGGGCGCAGCTGCAACACGGCAAGCTGGCTGTTGCGGTTGATGCCGATGGGGCGATAGGCACCACGCGTAGCGGGCGTGCCCCTGCTGCCGTAGCAGTCGTACTCCGTGCCCTGGTAGTGGCTCGAGAGCACGTACTTGATGTCCTCGATGGTCACCTTGCGCTCGGGCACGCGGCTCCAGGGGATATCGTCGCTCTCGGGCGTGTAGTCGGCGTCGGGGCCATCCCACACGTCGCTGGGGTTGAGGCAGCGCTGCATGTACCAGGCGCGCGGCGTGTTGTAGACATGGTCGCTGTCGCTGTGCGAGCCAAAGGCCTCGCGCGGGTTAAAGACGGCAGCCGGGCCGTCGCTCTCGACGCCCAGCGTCAGGTCCAGATGCCACTCGGCCATCCAGACGCGCAGGTCGGCGGAGCACATATGGTCGGCCTGGGCGCCCTCGGCGTCATCCAGGTCAAAGCTGTCGATGCCCAGCTGGTTGGGCATGGTCACATAGGCGTCGTCAGGCACGCGCTTGGCGATCCAGTGGTGACCGCCGATGGTCTCGAGCCACCAGATCTCGTCCACGTCGCTAAAGGCGATGCCGTTGTTCTCGTAAGTGCCGTAGCGCTCGAGCAGGTCGCCCAAGATACGCACGCCGTCGCGGGCGGACTTGGCATACGGCAGCACCAGGGTCACCATGTCCTCCTCGCCCAGGCCACCGGGCTGCGCCGGCACATAGCCGTCCTCACCCTCGTTGCCCTTGGCGGGCACGTAGTCCACGAGCGGATCGGCGCCGCGGACGCGCTCGTTGGTGGTAAGCGTCTCGGTTGCGGACATGCCAACATTGAGCTCGTTGAAACCGGCCTCGGCCCAGATACCGTGGCCCGGAACAACATCGGGGACGCTCGTATAGCGCATGGGGTTATCGGGCAGCTCAACGGTCAGGTGGCTCAGGACGCTCGTGTAGACGCGCGGCTGCTCGTCGGGATGCACTACGCGCATGCGCTTGGGCTCAAATACCCCGTTGGACGAGTCCTCGTTACGCGCGACCAGGGTCGACCCGTCGTAGCTTGCGTTTTTACCGACCAGAATCGTTGTGCACGGCATGCGCATCCTCCTTGAGCGAAAAAATCAAACGGCAACAGTGTATCGCTTCGGCGCAGAAAGGGCGAAACCACGGCCTCGGCAGCCCCCGTGGTCAAAAAATGCCAAATATGAGTACTGTCACCAATTTAGTGGCAGCAAATTTCCCTGTAACGAGTGCCGAAAATCCCCATTTGCCCAAAAGCAAGACAACGTTATTC
>DBFVZT010000064.1:0-2235 GCA_048486575.1 Collinsella sp.
CCTTCTTCCTCTTTCCGGACATGCCGTCCTCCGATCTTCCGGGGCCGGCCGGTCCGGCCCTCAGGGTATCGGGTTCCCACATTCATCCGTACATGTACGGATGAATGTGGGAGGTGTTCGGATGAAGTCGATAATCAAGGAGTGCTGGTGCCATAGATGCCCTCCAGTAACGTTTTTGCAGCAAGCACTTTGATAGCGTAAAGTGCAAGGTACTACTTTAAGGGCGACGCATAAAAAATGCCGCCCCGGGAGGCGGCGCAACAAATTGTTTACAATTGCGGACGCGGCTTTCGACGCAAAAAATCGAAATGCGTCTCGCTCAAGATAATCGAAAGAAAGATGAGCGCGAAGCCGGCGAGCAGGCGCGAGGTGAGCGCCTCCCCCATCAGCAGCACCGAGAACAGCACACCCGAAGGCGACTCCATCGAAAGGAGCAGCGAGCCCGTTGAGGCCGGGACATGCGCCAGGCCGACGTTTTGGATGAGCAGAGCCACACATGTGCAGCCCACCGAGAGAAACGCCATCACACTGATAAAGCTCGGCGTCCAAACGGACAGCGGCGCTTGGGTCTCGAACAACAGCGACGAGATCAGGCTCAAGACGCCATTGCCCACAAACATCCAAAACGTGATGACGTTGATGTCCATCTTGCGACCGTACTTGGCGGTCACCGCCATCTGGATGGCAAAGAAGACCGCGCCGCCCAGCGTAATGGCATCGCCGGCATTGAACTCGACGCTATCGAGCGCCACCAAGCCAATGCCCGCCAGGCACAGCAACGCGGCGCCCAAGTTGTAACGGGTAAGCTTTTCGCCGCTTAGGACGTAGCTCGCAAACGGAACCAAGATGCAGTACGTGCCCGTCAAAAACGCGCTTTTGCCTGCCGTGGTCTGCGCCAGGCCGATCGTCTGCAGTCCGTATGCTCCCCACATGAGCGCACCCATGCCCAGTCCGACGATCAGGTTGCGGGCATTGAAATGAGCGATGATGCGCTTATGGAAAATGGCAAACATAACCAGTGATGCCGGAAGAAAGCGAACGTAGACCAGCTCGAACACCGGAATGGTGTCGAGCGCGCCCTTCATAGTGGTAAAGGAGTAGCCCCAGATGACCGCCACCGAAAATAGCAGAACTTTCCAGAACAGCGGCGAGCGTGCGCCGGCACCCCGGGGAATACCGCCCGCGCCCAAATCCTCACGGGCCACAGGGCTATCGGGCATGTTTTCGATTTCGTTGGCAGCGTATTGGGCCATGGAACATCCTCGCACTCAATCTGGGCGTGGTGTCCGCACGCGTATGGCTGCGTGCCGCCTCATGGTCAAATAAAAACAGGGCGTACCGGACCCCCGGTACGCCCCGCTACTGTAGCAACAACCAGCGTTGCATCGCAATCCAGCCCACTAAAGCGTTTTGTTCCGCCGTTCTACCGAACGGCGGACCGGCCGTCGCTGCGCGAGCCGCATTCACGCCAATCTGACGTTCAATTTCAAGGGCGCGACCAGAAGGTCAGCGCCCTTTCATTTCACGTCACCTTGGCGCAAATGCGGCTCGCTCGCTGGCATTAGTGCTACATCAGCGTTAACGTTGCCGCACTAAATTAGCTTTGTAGACTCCAGCTTTTCGATGATCCAGTCGTTGGCTTTGACGACCGGGCGGCGGAAGACGACGCCCAGGGCCAGAGACGGAATCAGATAGCTCGCCAGAATGCCCAGTTCAATCCAGTACTCCATATGGTAGGCGCCAGCCATGGCGGCATGCATAGCGTTGATGCCATGGGTAAACGGCAGGAACGGATATATCGCCTGGAACACGGGGCCGGTCATCTCGATGGGGAACGTGCCGCCCGAACCGCCGACCTGCATGACCAACAGCACGACAGCGAGCGCCTTGCCGATATCGCCAAACGAAACCGTAAGCGTGTAGACGATATTGGAGAACACGAGACTCGCGACCCAGCCCGCCAGCACAAACTGCAGCGGGTTGTCGCACTGAATGCCAAAGAACAGGATGTCGCCCGCGCACACGAGCGTTGCCTGCAGCAGGGCCAAACCGCCAAAGAACAGGTAGCGACCCAGGTAGATCTCGTGCAGGCGCACGGGGATGAGCTCGTTGATAAGCTCATCGTCAACCGAGACCTTCATCATGGCCGCCAGTACAATCGAGCCGACCCAGAGCGACAGAATCGTGTAGAACGGCGCCATGGCTGAACCGTAGTTGCGGATCGGATAGACCGGC
>DBFVZT010000065.1:0-1125 GCA_048486575.1 Collinsella sp.
CGCTGCCCTCGCGCAGGTCCACCCATGCGCCGAAGACGCTGCCGCGGGCCACGGAGATGAACTTGTCCCAGGGCTCGGCGTGGATGCCGCGGGTGACGCCGCGGCTGTCGTTGTAGGAGACGTTGTTCTGGACGACCCTGAGGTCCGGGATGCCCAGGGCGGTCATCTTGGCGCGCTGCCAGTTCTCCTTGAACCAGCCGCGCGAGTCGCCGTGGACGGCGAGGTCGACGACCTTGAGGCCCCCGATGCCGGTCTCGGCGACGGCGAGGTCCTTCTCGAATGCGATGTCTGCCATGTGGGAAAAGCTCCTATCGAAGATGTTGGGAAACCGGGGCGCCGGGGTTCGGCCTACTGGCCCTGTGCGCGGTAGCGTGCCTCGGTGGCCTCCTTGGCCGGGCGCCACCAGGACTCGTTCTCGACGTACCAGTCGATCGTCTGCTTCAGGCCCTCGGCGAAGTCGGTGTGGGCCGGCCTCCAGCCGAGCTCGCGCTGGAGCTTGGTGGAGTCGATGGCGTAGCGGCGGTCGTGGCCGGGGCGGTCGGCGACCCAGTCGAAGTCCTCGGGGTCCTTTCCCATCGCCTCCAGGATCATGCGCAGGACGGTGATGTTGTTCCTCTCGCCGTCGGCGCCGATGAGGTAGGTCTCCCCCATGCGGCCCTTGGTCAGGATGTCCCAGACGGCGCTGGAGTGGTCCTCGGTGTGGATCCAGTCGCGGACGTTCTCGCCGCGGCCGTAGAGCTTGGGGCGCACGCCGTCGATTATGTTGGTGATCTGGCGCGGGATGAACTTCTCCACGTGCTGGTAGGGGCCGTAGTTGTTGGAGCAGTTGGAGATCGTGGTGCGAAGCCCGTAGGTGCGGGTCCAGGCGCGCACGAGCATGTCGGAGCTCGCCTTGGTGGAGCTGTAGGGGCTCGAGGGCTTATAGGGCGTCTCCTCGGTGAACTTGGCGGGGTCGTCGAGCGCCAGGTCGCCGTAGACCTCGTCGGTGGAGACGTGGTGGTAGCGGATACCGTATTTCCTCACGGCCTCCAGCAGGCGGAAGGTGCCCTCGACGTTGGTGCGCAGGAAGGGCTCCGGGTCGGCGATGGAGTTGTCGTTGTGGCTCTCGGCGGCGTAGTGCACGAT
>DBFVZT010000066.1:0-9266 GCA_048486575.1 Collinsella sp.
GAGGACTGAAAATCCTCGTGTCAGGGGTTCGATTCCCTTCCCCGCTACCTTGAATTGACTAGGACCTCTGCAAAGGGGTCCTTTTCTTTTATGCAGCCCCTACATGGAATCGAACCCCGTGAGGGCGCGGAGCTGAGTAAACGCGTAAGCGTTTGCCAGCGCAGCTCGCAAGGCGCGTAAGCGCCGCAGCGGTCCGTCCGCGCAGCGCGCGGACGCGATTCCCTTCCCCGCCACCTTGAATTGACTAGGACCTCTGCAAAGGGGTCCTTTTCTTTTATGTAGGGTTCTGCGGAAACTGCGTCCCAGAATAAGGGCTCAGAACGGGACACACTTTCCGCTTCGGGCCTGTCTGGGAAAGCGCGACCCGGAATGACGCGAAATTGCGGGTCGCGCTTTCCGGTTGGGCCTGCTAACGGAAAATGCGCCCCATTATTGAGCGATAGAACGGGACACACTTTCCGGTGCCTGCCTCCGGCGCGCGTACACACCTCGTCGCACCATTCCGAGCCCGCCCGCCCCAGACATTCCTCCCACTTTCGCGGCACTTTACAGACCGTTCGGTCGCCTGTCCGCACACGCGGGTATACTCAAAACGATACTTATCCTATGCAATACGATGCGGGTTCGACCTGCATGATCCGAAGGGGGCAGTGATGGAGAGGATACTCGGCGTTAATCTCTCTGGCTGGTTTATTCCCGAGCCTTGGGTGACCCCGTCGCTGTACGCGGCGACCGGTGCATCCAACGCGGCCGAGCTACAGGAGGCCATGGGTACCGCCGCCTATAACGAGCGCATGCGCCGCCATTACGAGACGTTTGTGAGCGAGGACGATTTTCGTCGCATGGCGCAGATCGGTCTCAATGCCGTGCGTCTGCCGGTGCCTTGGTATGCCTTTGGCTCACAGGAGTCCGATGCCTCCTACATATCGGTTGTCGATTACATCGACCGCGCGATTGAGTGGGCTGCCAAGTACGACATCCGCGTGCTGCTCGATCTGGCAACTGTGCCCGGTGGCCAGGGCGATTCCAACGATTCGCTCACCACGCCGGAGGCTGTTGCCGAGTGGCATTCGTCCACTAACGGCCGCCATGTCGCACTCGACGTGCTCGAGCGCTTGGCCGATCGCTATGGCGAGGCCGAGAGCCTGCTGGGCATTGAGCTGCTGGACACGCCGCAGATGAGCGTTCGCAAGAGCCTCTTCACCATGACGGATGGCATTCCCGCTCACTACCTGCGCAATTTCTATCGCGATGCCTACGAGCTCGTCCGTTCGTATATGCCCGAGGATAAGATCGTCGTCTTCTCGTCGTCGGGGCATCCCAGCGAGTGGAAGCATTTTATGCGCGGCGCCAAGTACAAGAACGTCTACATGGACCTTCACCTGTACCATTACCGCGACGAGTATGCGCTCGACATCACGAGCCCTCGCGGGCTGACGACGGCGATTTCGCGTAACAAGCGCGAGCTTAAAGAAGCGATTTCGACTGGGTTCCCCGTGCTGGTGGGCGAATGGTCGGGCGCGGCGATCTTTGCCAACTCGTCGGTTACGCCCGAGGGCCGCAATGCCTACGAGCGCGTGTTTATCGCCAACCAGCTGGCTTCGTTTGCGCCGGCTGCCGGTTGGTTCTTCCAAACGTGGAAGACCGAGAAGCGCATTGCAGCATGGGACGCCCGCGCGGCGCTCGGTACGCTCGAGCGCGGCATGATTGAATAGGTTGATATGACGCAAAACAGCGCCCATACGGGCAAACTCTATGTGGTCGGCACGCCCATCGGCAACCTGGGTGACCTGTCCCCGCGCGTTGGCGAGGCCTTTGCCGCTGCCGATGTCATCTGCTGCGAAGACACGCGTGTGACGTCAAAGCTGCTGATGCACCTGGGCATTTCCAAACCGCTTGTCCGTTGCGACGAGAATGTGATCGCTAGCCGCGCTGCCGGCCTGGTCGACCGTCTGCTGGCGGGGGAGACCCTCGCCTTTGCCTCGGACGCCGGCATGCCGAGCGTGTCCGATCCCGGCCAGGCGCTGGTCGAGGCGGCGCGTGAGGCCGATGTGCCCGTCGAAGTTATTCCCGGGCCTTCTGCTTGCGTCACGGCGCTCGTTTCGTCCGGTATTCCTTGCGAGCATTTTTTCTTCGAGGGCTTTTTGGGCCGAAAGCACGGCGACCGCGTGCGCCGTTTGCAGCGCCTTGCCGTGGTGCCCGGCGCACTCATCTTCTACGAGTCTCCACATCGCATCGTGGCGACGCTCGAGGCCGTGACGGAGGTCTTTCCCCAGCGTGAGGTTGCCGTCTGCCGCGAACTCACCAAGCTGCACGAGGAGGTCTTGCGCGGGCCCGCTGCCCAGCTTGCCGAGGAGCTGCGTGCTCGCGGCGAGGTAAAGGGCGAGATCGCGCTGGTCATCGCGCCGCCGAGCGAGGATGAGGAGGCCGGTATCGTGCCGGTCGGCGCTGCGGCAGCGGATCCCGACGAGGCCCTGCGCGAGGATATCCGCGCCGCGCTCGAGGAGGGGGAGCCCGCGTCTGCGGTGGCCAAGCGCCTGTCTCAGAAGTATTCGCGCCGCAAGCGCGATGTCTATGCCATGGTGCTCGATATGCAATAGATGGAGGATATCCAGCCCTTGCGCTAGAATCATCCTCTGTATGCAACGTTTTTCTGGAGGACAAACCCCATGGATCAAAGCAAGCCTTCGTTCTTTATCACGACGCCCATCTACTACGTCAACGCCGATCCGCACCTGGGCACGGCTTATTCCACCATCATCGCCGACGTTCAGGCTCGCTATCGCCGTTCCGCCGGCTATAACGTCAAGTTCCTGACCGGCATGGACGAGCACGGCGAGAAGGTCGCCGAGGCCGCAGCCAAGCATGGCATGACGCCGCAGGAGTGGACCGATAGCCAGGCCCCGCACTTCAAGGAGCTTTGGAGCAAGCTCGAGATTTCCAACGACGACTTCATCCGCACCACCGAGCCGCGCCAGCATCATGCCGTGCAGTATCTGTGGGAGCGCATGAAGGAGTCCGGTTACCTGTATAAGGGCAGCTACGACGGTTGGTATTGCGTGCCTGACGAGACCTACTTCACTGATACGCAGGTCCAGAAGGGCGACGAGGAGTACGGCAGCGTCGGCCAGCATCTATGCCCCGACTGCCACCGTCCGCTTGAGCGCGTGCAGGAGGAGTCCTACTTCTTTAAGCTTTCCGCCTTCCAGGACAAGCTTCTCAAGCTCTATGACGAGCACCCCGACTTTGTCGAGCCTGCGTTCCGCATGAACGAGGTACGTAGCTTTGTCGAGGGCGGCCTTAACGACCTTTCCGTGAGCCGCACGAGCTTTGACTGGGGCATTCAGGTCCCGTTTGACGAGGGTCACGTGACCTACGTGTGGTTCGATGCGCTGCTCAACTATATGACGGCCGTCGGCTACGGTGTCGACACCGACGAGGCGCGTGCCGAGCTGGCCTATCGCTGGCCCGCGCAGTTCCACATCGTGGGTAAGGACATCATCCGCTTCCACTGCGTCATTTGGCCCGCCATGCTCATGGCCATCGGCGAGGCCCTGCCCGAGCACGTCTTTGCCCACGGCTTCCTGACCGTGCGCAATGCCGAGACAGGCAAGGCCGAGAAGATGTCCAAGAGCCGCGGTAACGCCATCGCTCCGCAGGATGTTATCGACATGCTGGGCGTCGAGGGCTATCGCTATTACTTCATGACCGACGTGGTCCCCGGCACCGACGGCGCCATCAGCTTCGATCGCATGGAGCAGGTCTACAACGCCGATCTGGCCAACAGCTGGGGCAACCTCATTTCGCGCTCGCTCAACATGAGCGCAAAGTACTTTGACGGCTGCGCCCCGGCTAAACCGGCGTCTGCCGACGCGTTCGATAACCCGCTGGCAAAGATTGCCGACGGTTTGGTCGAGCGCTACATGGCCAAGATGGACATGCTCGATTACGGCGGAGCCAAGGATGAGGTCATGGAGCTCATCCATGCCGCCAACCACTACATCGAGGACTCCGAGCCCTGGGCGCTTGCCAAGGACGAGGCCAAGGCTGACGAGCTGGCATTTGTGATTTACAACCTGCTCGAGGCCATCCGCATCGCCGCCCACCTGCTGATGCCGCTCATGCCCCAGACTTCTGTCGAGGCTCTGCGCCGCCTGTCCTGTGAGGGCGAGGCCGCGAGCGACGACCTCAAGGGCATTTGCGCTTGGGGCCTGCTTGCTGGTGGTCAGCCCGTCGAGAAGGGCGATCCGCTGTTCCCGCGTCTGGCGTAGAGACCGCGCGAGCGCCATATCGGCAATTTGCTGTTTAGCTGTAAGGGCATGGCCGCCACGGTCCATGCCCTTTTGTTTCAAGACGCCGCCATCATGCTAAGGAGGCAACCATGACAACTTCGCCTTTGGCAAACCCCACGGCCACCAGGGAGCTGCTGGAGGAGTTTGGCCTTGCGACCAAGCATCGCCTGGGCCAGAACTTTCTAATCGACAATCATGTGATCGAGCGTATCTGCGAGCTTGCCGAGCTTGCAGGTGACGAGCGCGTACTCGAGGTGGGTCCGGGTTGTGGAACGTTGACACTTGCGTTGCTGCAGGAAGCGGCGTGCGTTACGTCCATTGAGGCCGATCCCGAGCTTGAGCCGGTGCTCGATGCCCACGCCGCCGACTATGCCAACTTCCGCTTTATCATGGGCGATGCGCTCAAGGTGACGCCGGAGCAGATTGAGCAGGCCGCCGGTGGTGAACCCACGGTGTTTGTCGCGAATCTGCCCTATAACGTGGCGGCGACGATCATTCTTCAGTTCTTCCAGACGATGCCCACGCTTAAGCGCGCTGTTGTCATGGTGCAAAAGGAGGTTGCCGATCGCATTGCCGCAGTGCCGGGCAACAAGACCTATGGCGGCTATACGGCAAAGCTCGGCCTGTATGCGCAGGTGACGGGTCGCTTTGAGGTGCCGCCGCGTTGCTTTATGCCGGCGCCGCACGTGGACTCGGCCGTCGTGCGTATCGACCGTGTTGACGGTGTGGTGCCCGAAGAACTCGATCGCGAATTTGTGGCCCGCGTGATTGACACTGCATTTGCTCAGCGTCGCAAGACCATCCGCAATTCCATGAGCGCCAACGGTTTTGCCAAGGACGTGCTCGATGCCGCCTTTGAGGCTTGCGGTATCGCACCCACCACGCGCGCCGAGACGCTTGATGTTGCCGACTTTGTCCGTCTGGCCCAGGAGCTAATCCATGATGCCTAATGCCGAACGCGTGACGTTTACCAAGAAAAAGAAGACGGTTGCTTGTCCCGTGCCCTTGGCACCGCTTGCTGACACGCATGCGCATCTGCTTTCGTTTTGGGGCAAAGAAGTGCCCGAGACACTCGTGCGCGCCAAAGCCGCGGGCATCGACCTGTTGGTGACGGTCTTCGATCCCATTGCCGATAAGCGCAGCGCGACGGACTATAGTGACTGGCTGACGCGCGAGATTCTGCCGATGCAGGATATTCCGCAGATCAAGTATCTTGCCGGCGTGCATCCGTATGGCGCGCCGGACTATACCGACGACGTTCACGCACAGGTCGTTGCCGCACTCGATGACCCCTTATGCGCCGGTATTGGCGAAATCGGCCTGGACTACCACATGGACTATGATGACGATATCGCGCCGGCACCTCATAACGTGCAGATTGACTGCATGGCGCGCCAGCTCGAGCTTGCCGTGTGCCGTAACGTGCCGGTGGAGTTGCACCTGCGGCACGAGGACTCGGATGGGGAGCGCACCTCGCATATGGATGCGTACAACGTGCTTCGTGAGGTGGGCGTGCCCCAGGCCGGTTGTGTGCTGCACTGCTTTGGCGAGGACCGCGCCACGATGGAGCGCTTTGTGAAGCTGGGCTGCTATATCGCCTATGGTGGTGCGGCCACCTTTAAGCGCAACGACGACGTGCGCGAGGCATTTGCGGCGACCCCGCTCGACCGCATTTTGTTCGAGACGGATTGCCCGTATATGGCTCCGGAGCCCATCCGCGGTCTTGAATGCGAGCCCGCAATGATCTCCATTACGGCAAACGCGCTGGTTAACGACCGTGTCGATCGTACTGGTGAGGACGCCGAAACAATCGCGCAAGCCGCTTGGGAAAATGCCTGCAAACTTTTTCAAAAATAGTTCTTGCGTTCGCGATGGCGCTCCGTTATTCTAATTTCTGCACGCGGGCGTGGCGGAATTGGCAGACGCGTACGGTTCAGGTCCGTATGGGGGCAACCCCATGAAGGTTCAAGTCCTTTCGCCCGCACCATTGATTGAAAGAGCTCCCAGCAATGGGGGCTTTTTTGTAATATGAGAAAGCCATTGTCAATAGGCATGTTCGTTCGAGCCCGGTTTGAAACCGGGCTTTTTCGTAATATGAGAAAGCCATTGTCAATAGGCATGTTCGTTCGAGCCCGGTTTGAAACCGGGCTTTTTCGTTTCCCGTCGGGAGAGCCCGCGCACGCTGCATGGCTTAGTCGACGCTTGCCTGGCAAGCTAATATCCGCGGGCTCTTGCGGGTGCGCTTCCGGCGGTCAGCCCGGTATGTCCGCGCACCCCACCGCATTTCGATTCTCCGTCCGGCGCTATCGTACGAATCCAGTCTTTTGTCGGGCGCGGCCCCGGGGGCTGCCCATCAAAAAGGTCGTGAACTCGCGCCGGCGATGCGTCGAGGCGCGGGCCCTCCCGGCGGGAGTCGGTTGTCGCCGGCCGCTAGAGGACGGTCCCCTCGGACCTGCACCCGATCTCCCAGACCCAGCAGGCGAGCTCGCGCGCCACGGCGGCGTTGGCCTTGCACGCGCTCTTGCCCGCCGCGGCCAGCGCCTCGCGGCGGCGGTGGAGCCTGGCGGTGCAGTCGTCCGCCCTAGAGCGTATCGCCGGGGGCACGTCGGTGCCGGGGGCTGGGGCCTTGGGCCTCGGGGAGCACGTGGAGTAGTGCCATGCGGACTCTATGAGCGCCGTGCGCGCGAGCGCGTTGCCGGCCTTGGTTATCCCGCCGCGCCGCTCGGACTCGCCGCTCGAGTGCTCCGACGGGGTCAGCCCGCACCAGCTCGCGAAGGCCGGCGCCGAGCGGAACCTGCTGAAGGACCCGGCCTCCGCCGCGAGCCTGAAGGCCGTCAGGGTGTCGACCCCCTTGATGCAGGACAGCGCCTCCACCGTCGCCCGCCAGCGGTCGGTGCCCGCCAGCGCGACGACCCTCCTCTCGAGCTGCCGCCTGTCCGACTCCGCGCAGCGGGCGGCCGTGACGTAGTACTCCAGCGCGTCGCGCTGCGGCCCCTCGAGCCTGATCTCCGAGACCCACCTCCAGTGGGCCCTCGTCCAGGCCTTCTTCCTCGCCCCGTCGGCGTTGCGCTCGTCCCAGACGTGGCCCAGCCTGATCAGGAACATGTTGAGGCGCTGCCTCGAGCGGCGGAGCTCGCGGGTCGCGTCGTCGAGGGCGCGGTCGAGGTCCCGGGCGGCCTCGACCGCCATGTCGGGCAGCGGGACCTCGACGATGTTGTGGGTGGCGAGCATGCGGGCGATGAACTCGGCGTCGCGCCGGTCGTTCTTGCGCCGGGCGTCCGCCGCCGGCCTCTGCATCTTGGAGACGGCGGCCACGGCGCAGTCGAGGCCGAGCGCGCGCAGCTCGCGCGCCATGTGGAAGCCGGTGGGGCCGCTCTCGTAGCAGGCCCTGGGCTCCTCGAACCCGAGCGCCCACTCGGCGATCTCGGCGGCGTCCGTCCCGAAGTCGCGGTGCACCACCTCGCCGGTGAAGGGGTTGAACGCCGCCGCGGCGACCGATCGCGCGTGGACGTCCAGGCCGATGGAGGTAACATGGGGCATGGGAAGCCTCCTCCCCGCAGGTGCGGTAAGGGCTACCGCACGGGCCGATACTCAAAGCCCATTGTGGCACCCCGAGCCCGCGGAAAGAAGCTGCGCCGCGGGGGAGGCGGCCCCCAATGGCTTTCTCATATCGTCTTATGTGCCCATCGCAGGGACTTGAACCTGTGAAGGAGCGAGCGTCAAGAAAACGCGGAGCGTTTTTAGCGAGCTGGCGAGTCCGCCGGCAGGCGGGCGAAGCCGGTGCGGATCCGCGAAGCGGATACGCGGACGTCCTTTCGCCCGCACCATTGATTGAAAGAGCTCCCAGCAATGGGAGCTCTTTTTGTTATGCACGATCTCCTTGGACGGGTATCCTAGTACCAACGTGTGCCTATCAGAGGAGAGACCATGCTGTTTTCCGGTATCATCGCCGCCCTTACCAGCCTTTTGATTCCCATCATCATCCTGTTGTTGCTGCTCCCCAACGCCTGCTACGTCGTTGAGCAGCAGCACGCTGTGATCATCGAGCGCTTGGGTAAGTTCAATCGTATCGTCAACGCGGGCTTCCACGTGAAGGTGCCCGTGATTGACCGCAAGGCCGCCACGGTGAGTCTGCGCACCATGAAAAATGGTTTTGGCATCGACGTTAAGACCCAGGACAACGTGACCATTGGCCTTGAGGTCTCCGCTCAGTACCACGTGAGCTATGACATGGGCGCCGGCCCGGCAGATTCGGGCATCTACAAGAGCTACTATATGCTGCAGGAGCCCGTCGACCAGATGCGCGACTTCATCACCGACGCCCTGCGCTCCTCCATCCCCGTCTACACACTCGATGAGGTCTTTGCCAAGAAGGATGACATCGCCAAGGATGTCAACGCTACCGTTTCCGAGCAGATGGCCGCCTACGGCTTCACCCTCGTGTCGACGCTCATCACCAAAATCGCACTGCCGACCGAGGTTGAGAACTCCATGAACGACATCAACGCCGCCCAGCGCAAGCGCGCTGCGGCACAGGAGCTCGCCGAGGCCGATCGCATCAAGCGCGTCACCGAGGCGACCGCCGAGGCCGAGGCTATGGAAAAGGCGGGCGAGGGCATCGCCAACCAGCGCAAGGCCATCGCGCTGGGTATCAAAGATTCGCTCGAGATCATCCAGGAGACGGGTGTCGGCAATGACGAGGCCAACCAACTGTTCATGTTTACGCAGTGGTCCGAGATGATGACGGAGTTCGCTCGCACGGGTAAAACCTCGACGGTCGTGCTGCCGAGCGACTTTTCGCAGTCGGCCTCGATGTTCGAGCAGATGCTGACTGCCGGCAAAGTTCAAAACGATTCGAAGGAGTAGGCGCGCGTGAAATACACCGTCGTTTGCGTCGGTAAGCTCAAGGAGCGCTTTTGGAAGGACGCGTGCGCTGAGTACACCAAGCGCCTAGGTGCCTATGCCAAGGTGGAT
>DBFVZT010000067.1:0-2504 GCA_048486575.1 Collinsella sp.
GACTGAGCCGAAGGCGTCGATGACATGCCGGGGGCGGACCGGGACGGGTTAACGGCAGGCCCCGCCGACCGATTGCAAGCGGTCGGCGGGGCCATTGTGGCTCTTGACAGCGGATTGGGTCATATGAGCGAAAACCCGCCAAAGCGAGCAAGGTGCCTTGAAACAAGGCGGCATTGACCTTCTGGTCATGCCGCCGAAGTTGAAAGACAGATTGCCGCTCTGGCGGGTTTGCAGCGTCAACTGGTTACGCGGTTCGTAGAACCGCGTAACTGCTAGGGCCGCTGGCCCATACCACCCTCGAGGGTGACGGTCTCGCCGTTCATGTACTTAAAGTCGGGACCGCAGAGCTGAACGACCACGCGGCCGATTTCCTTCTCGACGTCGCCGTAGTGGCCCGCCGGCGGCATGTGAACGTTGGCCTTGAACGCCTCGGGGTAAGCATCCTGGAAGTTCTCGAGCGCGGCAGTCCAGGCAAGCGGGCACACGATGTTGACGTTGATGCCGTCTTTGCCCCACTCGTTGGCGGCAACGCGGGTCAGGCCGCGGATGCCCTCCTTGGCGGCAGCATAGCTGCACTGGCCATAGTTGCCAAACAGGCCGGCGCCCGAAGCAAAGTTGACCACGGATCCCTTGGTCTCCTTCAGGTGCGGATAGGCCTTCTGCATATACAGATAGGTAGCATACAGACCGGAGTAAATGGCCAGGTTAAACTGGTCCATGGTGTGATCGGCGATGGTCACGCCCGAGGCGCTGGCCTGAGCATTGTTGACGACGGCGTCGATGCGGCCGAACTCCTCAATGGCCTTGTCGATGACGTTCTGGACGACGGCTTCGTTGTCCTGACCGGCCGAAACATCAGCCTGAACAGGCAGAACTTTGACACCGTACTCGGCCTCGAGGGACTCCTTGGCGGCCTCGAGCTTGGCGACGTTGCGGCCGGTGATAACGAGGTTCGCGCCCTCCTTGGCAAAAGCGATATCGATACCGTAGCCGATGGAGCCAGCGGAGCCGTCCTTAAGCGTGGCCTTGCCGCCGCCGGTGACGATCACGGTCTTACCAGTGAAAAGTCCCATATAAAGTCCTTTCAAATCGCGACGGGCGCACCCGCCGACTGCGCGCATCCAAATAAACGCGCCAAAAGCTGAAATGCAACTTTAACGGGTTCAAGTGAAAAATAAAGCCCATGGCAGGCGAACGGCGCAACGTCTTTCGGCGAAGGGAATGTCAAGTAAAAATTGGATAGAGTGGCCGAGTTTTTGCTATCGACGCGAGCCATCGAACACGTTTTGAAACTTTGCTGCGGCGCGCGGGAAGTCGGCGCGAGACTTTATCATAGGGTGACAAACAACGATGAGGAGCACATACCTATGACAGACGAGCTGGACCCCCAGACTCAACAGCATATTGATCATTCCGCAGACGCCGTCGACGACTGCGATACTCCTACCTGCGTCGACGCCTCCACCGATGCGCCCGCCACCGCAGATGCGCCCGCTGCCGCAGATGTGCACGCCGATGCGGATAAAGCAACAGACACAGACGATACTGTCGAGCATGACGAAAGCGAGCAGCCGGAGCCGAGCGATGCCGAACCCGACACAGACCCCGCGCCACAGGCGGCAGGCCCCATCGAGGTCTCTTCGGAAGAAGAGCTCGATGCCGTCATGGACTCCATGATGGATGCTGTCAAAGCGATGAAGGATGCTGTCGCCGATGCCGATGTTGACGCCGAGGAAGAAGAGGCCGCTGAGGCCGCCTCGACCTTTGTGCCCGGCGAGACTCCGGTTGCCGACCAGGGCAGTACCATGCCCTCGTTTCTGCAGCTCGAGCATCCCACGATTGGCGCCGATGCGGTCGATCCGCACGCAGCAGGCTTTTCTGTGGTCGAGGGCGGTACCGGCAATATCGCCGCGCCGCAGGCTGCCGATGCGGACTCTGCCGACTCCGCTCGCCCGGCCGCCCCGCACTCCCCCGCCGCGAACCGCGATCTGGGGACCGCTGTCTCGAACACTGCGAACGCCGTGGGCACCTTTATCGCCCAGGGCGCCTCGGCCATGCGCGAGATGAACGCCGCGAAAAAGGCACTTGCCGATGCCCGCGCCCACCTGGCCGAACTTGAGCAGCGCATTGCCGATCAGGCCGAGGAACTCGAGACGCGACAGGATATCGCAGGCCGCTACGACCAGATCGTCGCCGACCAGCGCCAGACGATCGCCACAGCGCAAAAGACCGCTGCGGCAGCCGAGATTGACCGTGATGCCCACGCCGCCAAAGCGACAGAGCTCAAGGGTCAGTTCGAACAAATGAAGACAGAGGATGACGCGACTGAGCTCCGCCTGAAGGCCGCGCTCGACGCCGTGGAGGCCCGCGAGGCGAGCTCGCGCGAGACCGGCAACCGCCTCGTTCGACGTCTTGAGGATTCCAAGCGCATCCGCGACAAGGTGAAGGCCGAGCGAGACGCCGGCATTGCCGCCGCACAACAAACCGTCGACGCCACGCGCGCC
>DBFVZT010000068.1:0-3075 GCA_048486575.1 Collinsella sp.
GACCCATCGAAACACATCTCCACCGTTCCTTCAACTGGGAAAACGGCGCCCCCGGGGCCCGGATGGGGCCTCGGGGGCGTTCGGCTAGCTGCGGGAACGGCCTGTCCGCCTAATGTGTTCGGCTGAGATCGGAAATCAACCATAACGTGCACTTTCGCTGGAGGGTCGCTGTTTGGCGACCCTCTTTTTTGCACAGGCGCGGCGGGATGGTAATATCGTTACGTTTGAACGTTTCGATGTGAAACCGAGGAGATTCCCTCTATGAGTGCTGACTACCCGTCAATGACTACGGCCGAGATCCGCTCCAAGTTCCTCAACTTCTTTGAGGAGCGCGGTCTTAAGCTCTATCCTTCTTCGTCCCTCGTCCCCGATGATCCCTCGCTGCTGCTTGCCAACGCCGGCATGAACCAGTTTAAGGAGTACTACCAGGGCAAGAAGACCATGAAGGAGATCGGCGCGATCTCTTGCCAGAAGTGCGTCCGCACCAACGACATCGACTGCATCGGCGAGGACGGCCGACACTTGTCGTTCTTCGAGATGCTCGGCGATTTCTCTTTTGGTGGCGTCTCCAAGGAGCAGGCTTGCGCCTGGGCCTTTGAGCTCATCACCAAGGAGTTCAAACTGCCGCTCGATCGCCTGTACTTCACCGTCTTTACCGAGGACGACGAGACCCACGACGTGTGGCGTTCTCTGGGCGTTGCCGAGGACCACATCTCCCGCCTGGGTGAGGACGACAACTTCTGGGCCGCTGGCCCCACCGGTCCCTGCGGTCCGTGCTCCGAGATCTATTTTGACATGGGCGAGGAGGTCGGCTGCGGCAGCCCCGACTGCAAGCCCGGCTGCGACTGCGACCGCTTCCTTGAGTTCTGGAACCTCGTGTTTACCCAGTACGACCGTCAGGAGGACGGCTCCATGCCGGAGCTGCCGCACCGCAATCTCGATACGGGCATGGGCCTGGAGCGCATGGCTGCCATCATGCAGCACAAGACCGCCAATTACGACGGCGATCTGATGCAGCACCTCATCAAGCTGGGCGAGGAGATCAGCGGCAAGACCTATGACGCCGACGATTACTCCGGCGCCAGCCGCTCGCTGCGCATCATCGCCGACCACTCCCGTGCCGTCGACTTTATGATCTCGGACGGCATCCTGCCCGGTAACGAGGGTCGCGAGTACGTCCTTCGCCGCCTGCTCCGCCGCGCCGTGTTCCACGGTCGCCTACTGGGCATCGAGGGCGCCTTCCTGACCAAGTTCATCGACGAGGTCAACGCTCAGATGGGCGAGGCCTACCCCGAGCTGCTCAAGAACGTCGCGCTCGTTAAGGGTATCGTCGCCTCCGAGGAGGAGCGCTTCTCCACGACGCTCGACAACGGTCGCGTCTACCTGGATGAGGCCCTGGCAGCGCTTGCCGAGGGTGCTGCGCTTCCGGGCGATGTTGCCTTTAAGCTGCACGACACCTTTGGTTTCCCCATCGACCTGACCGTCGAGATCGCCGGCACCGCTGGTCACGACGTCGACATGGACGGCTTCACTGCCTGCATGGAGGACCAGAAGGCCCGCGCTCGTGCCAACGCCAAGGGCGATGCCTGGGGCAGCTTCAACGACGTGTGGGTCGAGCTTTCCGACAAGGTCGCTGCGACCGATTTCGATGGCTATGACAACGACGTCATCGAGGGCGCCATGGTAGTCGCCATCGTTCGCAACGGCGAGTCCGTCGAGTCCGCTGCCGCCGGCGAGGACGTCGAGGTCGTTCTCGACCGCACTCCGTTCTATGCCGAGATGGGTGGCCAGCAGGGCGATGCCGGCGAGCTTTCCGCCGAGGGCGTTTCGCTGACCGTTTCCGATACCAAGAACCACAACGGCCTGTATGCCCACGTCGCCCACGTTGCCGAGGGCACGCTGGCCGTCGGTGCTACCGTGACCGCCGCGCTCGACGCCGAGCGCCGTGGCTTCCTGCGCCGCAACCACACCGCCACGCACCTGCTCGACGCCGCCCTTAAGCAGGTCCTGGGCGAGCACGTCTCCCAGGCCGGCTCGCTGGTGACGCCCGAGCACCTGCGCTTTGACTTTACGCACTTCGAGGCCCTGTCCTCCGAGCAGCTCAAGGCTGTCGAGGACCTGGTCAACCAGCAGATCTTCGCTTCCAAGCCGGTCGTGACCCGTGTCATGGGCATCGACGAGGCTAAGGCTGCCGGCGCTGTCGCCCTGTTTGGCGAGAAGTATGGCGACGTCGTCCGCGTTGTCTCCGTGGGCGCCGAGGACCAGCCGTTCTCCCGCGAACTCTGCGGTGGCACACACGCTGCCAACACCGCCGAGATCGGCCTGTTCAAGATCATTTCCGAGTCCTCCACGGGCTCCAATGTCCGCCGTATCGAGGCCGTGACCTCTAAGGGTGCCCTCGACTATATGGCCGACCGCCTGGCACTCGTTGACGCCGCTGCTACTGCGCTCAAGTGCCGCGTGGATGAGGTTCCCGCCCGCGTGGAGAACCTGCAGGTCGAGCTGCGCGAGACGTCCAATAAGCTCAAGAAGGCGCTCACCGGTGGCTCTTCCGATGCGATCTCCAGCGCCATCGACGGCGCTGTCGAGCTGAATGGCTACAAGCTCGTTGTCGCTGAGCTCCAGGGCCTTGAGGCTGCCGACCTGCGCAACGTATGGGATACCGTGCATCAGAAGGTCGCCGGCCCTGTCGCTTGTGTCGTCGCCAGCGTGACTGAGAAGGGCACTCCGGCCCTGCTCGCTGCCGGCTCCGATGACGCCGTCAAGGCCGGTTTCCACGCCGGTAACGTGATCAAGCAGATCGCGGGTCTGGTCGACGGTCGCGGTGGCGGTCGTCCCAACATGGCCCAGGCCGGTGGCAAGAATGCTGCCGGCATCGCCGATGCCCTCGCGGCCGCTAAGACCGCGCTCGGCGCCTAAGAATCTAAGAAGTCGCTGTGGTTGCGCTCGCGCTGGACATAGGGGAGACCAGGATTGGCATCGCCGTCTCGAGCCGTGATGGCAAGATGGCGATGCCTGTCAAGGTGCTTCCGGCTGCCGAGGTCACCGGTATGGCCAAGACGTTCCGCTACCTGG
>DBFVZT010000069.1:0-78089 GCA_048486575.1 Collinsella sp.
GGCGGTGGCGATAAGCTCCGCGAGCGCGGCTTCCGCGTCGAGAGCCTGGCCCGTATCGCCGATATGGACTGCGAGACCGGCGAGATCACCTTCGCCTAAGTGCGCAACACAAGCGATTGGTATGCGATGTGACAAAGGGACTGTCCCTTTGTCACATTTTTTGTATGAGGGGAGGTGTTGATATGGATGAGAACAAGATGGGATGGCGTGAGTATGCGCACTATGCCGAGATGTCGGTCGAGGAGTTGGCACGCGATTGCGAGGTTCAGGTGTTTCGCGCGACGGGTCCGGGCGGACAGGGCGTGAACACGACGGACTCGGCGGTGCGCATGAAGCATGGGCCCACGGGGATTACCGTGACGGCGCGCGAGAGCCGCAGTCAGTTCCAAAACCGTAGCAGCTGCCTGCGTAAGCTGCGCGCTGAGCTTGAGCGTCGCGGGCGTCCACCGCGCCGACGCGTAAAGACCAAGGTGCCTCAGCGCTCTCGTCAGCGCAGGCTCAACGACAAGCACTTCAACGCCATTAAAAAGGCCAACCGTCGCAAGCCGGGCGGTGAGGAATGATCTCCTCAATACGTTGCGGTGAAATAGGGACTGTTTTGCGGCTTTAGCTGCATAAACAGTCCCTATTTCACCGCAACTTAGGTGGGGTTAGCGGGTTGGGTTCCAGACCTCGAGGGCGCCGGCGAGGATGTCGACCTCGATGCGTGAGGCGACAATGGGCTCGCCGTCGGCCTGAATGGGGTAGTCGGGCTCCTCAAAGGTGAGCTCGGCATGGCGGCAGCGGCGCATGCGAACCGGCGGCAGCTTGGTATGGTGGCCGTCCTTTGCCGAAAGGAACATAGGCAGGGCGACCGCACGGGGGACGGGGCCGCAGGCGTAGCAAACGTCGAGGATGCCGTCGCACGGGTTGGCGTCGGGACAGATGCGATAGCCCGAACCATAGGTGGGCCCCAGCTGGATGGCCATGATAATCGCGCGCACGCGCTCGGCTGGCGCGCCATCAAAGCTAATGGTCATGGGGTAGTTGCGGTAGCGCAGACCAAACTGCTCAAGTCCCGAGAGGGTGTAGAGCGGAGCGCCCGTCAAGCCGGTCTTTTTTCGCAGCTCGGTGGTGCCCAGGCCGATGGCGGCATCGATGCCGACCGAAAGCGTTTGGTCGTAGTACTCAACGGTAGCCTCGCCGCTGCCGTTTGCGGGGTTCCATGAGCGAATACGCCCGATGTCTTGACGCCGCAGCTCACAGGTGAGCAGCGCGCCAAAATTCTTACCGGAGAAATCTTCGATACCGAGCGTTTGGGCAAAATCGTTGCCGGAACCAACGGGTAGGACGGCAAGGGCGGGACGGGCCGATTCATCCTGCGTCATGAGTCCATTGACGACCTCGTGGATCACGCCATCGCCGCCAAGGGCGATAACGGTTCGATAGCCCTGAGCCTGCGCGGCAAGCTCCTTGGCATGTCCCATACGCTCAGTCAGCACCAGGTCAAACTGGGATGAGCGCGCGGTCATGTCCAAAAAGCGCTGCAGGCGCTCAGCGACCTCGCGCGCCGCACCCGACTGGGCGGCAGGGTTGGCGATGATGAGCGTGCGACCAAAATCAGTTGCGTGCATGGGGCGACTCCTGGCGTATGACGTGACGGTGCGGTCGCGCTCAGGTCGAATTGCCCCCGATTGTGGCTGCACAGCGAATACTAACGTCTACTCTATCAGGTCGTTGTGGCGCTCGATAGCATCGGCCACCGTACCGCCCTCGTCCACAATGAGCGAACGGCGCTTGGGCGAGATAATGCGCTGGGCGGGATAAACGCCGCGGTGGCCACCGGCAAGATAGCTGATAAACGCAACGATGACAAAGAAGCCAGCGGCCGTACCGTGGAATAGGTCGATGGCCATCATGCAGGTGGTGATGGGCACGTTGAGGCCGGCGCAGAACACGCCGAGCATGCCGAGGGCCGCTAGAAAGCTGGGATCGATTCCGGCGAGGCAACCGATCCAGCCGCCAAGTGCAGCTCCGATGCCAAACAGGGGCGTGACCTCGCCGCCTTGGAAGCCAGCGCCCAAGGTGAGCGCCGTCACGACCAACTTGATGGCGGCGTCGGCGAGGGTCGTGTTGCCGGCGAAACCGGCGCCCGAGAGCCAGGTGGCAAGGCCGGCATAGTTCCAGGCATCGAGCATCGCGTAGGCTGCGAGCACCACGAGTGCGCCCACGAGGGCGCGAAGAAGATAATTGGTGATAAAGCGACCGTACAGGCTCTTGACGGTTCGAACCGACCACGCAAAGAGGCGTGCCGTCAGACCGAAGATAATGGCGCTGATAACAACGATGGCAACCGTCCGCGGCGTCATGCCGGGAACGCTGGCGATGACATTCGCTTCGTACTCGGTACCCAGGGCGAGTGATGTAAAGTAGCCGGTAAATGAGGCGACCAGGCAGTAGATGCCCGCCGTGTAGTCGATCTTGCCGATAAAGCACATCTCCATGCCAAAGAAAGCTCCGGCAAGGGGCGAGCCGAATACGGCGCCAAAGGCCGACGAGATGCCGGCGAGCATGAGGTCGTGGTGGTCATGCTTTTTGAGGTGGGCGAGGCTCGAGATATTGCTGGCGATGGTGCCGCCAATCTGCACCGCGGCTCCCTCGCGACCGGCCGACCCGCCCGTGAGGTGCGTGAGCGTGGAGCAGACGAAGGTGAGAACGGCCATGCGCATATGGATAAGGCGTGTGCCCAGGGCGGAGTCGATGACCAGGTTGTTACCTCGTTTGGCGGCAAGGCCGTGGTTTTTGTACACCCATGCGGTGGCAACGCCCACAACGGGAAGCAACGCGTAAATCCACACGTGGTGCTCGCGATAATCGGTCGCGATATTCAGCGAGGCCAAAAATGCCCAAGCGGCAACACCCATGGCGAGCGAGACGATGACGACGAGCGCGAGCAGTTTGGCGCTTGCAAACAGGTTGCGGGCATTGCGGCGTGTGTCGGCGGCCAAGAGTTGCTCGGAGCGGGTGAGTTGACGCCTGCCGGCCATGATGACGTCGCTAAGGGAGAAAAAGCCGCCATCGTCGAGCGGCTGGGAATGATCCTGCGCTTCGTTTGCGCTTTCGGGTTTGTTGTTATGAGCCATATATTCCTCTTTTAGGTTGCAACGCAAGCATTATAAAACGCGGCAAGCGCGACGAGCCGGTGGGTTGGTTTCCATTCTGTTTCGCGGCTTGCGGCCGACAGGTGTATTTGCGGGTACAGGCCAAATCGCGGTCGCGCGTCGGGGGATTATACTGAGACAAGCATAAAGAATCGGCGCTCCTGTTGTGCGCCGTGGCATTAAGAGGTGCATATGGCAGAGAAACTCATTCCGCTGGAGGACGCGCAGTCGATTGTTCTGTCGCACGTTGCTCCGACCAATCTCGTAGAGATTCCCGTGTGGCAGGCGGCTGGTTTTCCCTTGGCCGAGGATGCTGTGGCCGATATCGACATTTCGCCGTTTGCCAACAGCGCTATGGACGGATATGCCGTGCGCTCGGCGGACTTGGCGCAGGCGTCTGGTGAGACGCCGGTGACGCTCGACGTTATCGGACACGAGGCTGCGGGCCATGTGTTTGAGGGTGCTCTTGGCCCGGGCGAGACGGTCCGCATTATGACAGGCGCGCCGGTGCCCGAGGGTGCCGACGCCGTAGTGAAATACGAGATCGTCGAGGTGCTTGACGGCGATGGCAACGAGGGCTCGCACGTCCGCTTCTCGGCGCCGGCCAAGGTGGGGGAGAACGTTCGCTCTGCCGCCGAGGAGGCCCATGCCGGCGATGTTGTGATACACGCCGGCGAGGTCGTGGCTCCGGCGGGCGCGGGCCTGCTGGCAAGCGCCGGTTACGCGAGCGTGAAGGTGCACGCTGCCCCACGTGTGGGCATCATCTCGCTGGGCACGGAATTGGTCGCACCGAGTAAAGTACCGGCGCGCGGTCAGATTCGCGATTCCAACTCCTCGGCGTTGATGGCCGAAGCACTCGATGCCGGCGCCGAGCCCGTGTTCTACGGCATTGCGTCTGATGATGAGCAGGCGATTGCCGAGCTCGTGCATCGCGCGGTGCAAGAGTGCGATTTTGTCATTACGAGCGGAGGCGCCTCGGCGGGCGATTACGACTATGTGACGGCACTCGTCCGGCGCGAGGGCGAGGTGCTGTTCGATCGCATCTCGATGCGTCCGGGCAAGGCCATCACGTTTGGCTTGCTCGGGGGTAAGCCCTACCTGGGGCTTTCAGGCAATCCGGCTGCGGCGTATGTGGGCTTTGAGATGCTCGCCCGTCCGGCGATTCGCAAGATGCGCGGCTTTGCCGAGGGTCCGCGTCCCGTGCAGCAGGCGACGCTCACACACGGTGTGAAAAAGCGCCAGGACCGACGCTTCTTCGATCGCGCCACGGTTTTGCGCGACCCCAAGACCGGTGAGCTGATGGTGACCGAGGCCAAGACGCAGAATTCGGCGCTGCTCGGCACGATGCAGCGGGCCAACTGCCTGCTGCGTATTGACGAAGGACCGTGCGAGCTCAAGGCGGGAGATGTCGTGGACGTTGTTCGCGTCGACCTGCCCGAGGGCACCGTGTTGTAGGAGGAATGCTGTGGAGTTGAAGATATCGATTGTGACGTGCTCGGACACGCGTGATCTTGCCCAGGACGAGGCTGGAGCCGCACTCGAGGAACTTATCGAGGCACAGGGCTGGACGGTCGCCTCACATGTGGTCGTGCGCGATGACGTCAGCGAGATTGGTGATGCCATTGTGGAAGCCGCCGATGAGTGCCACGCCAATGTCGTGCTCACCTGCGGCGGCACGGGGCTTTCGATGCGCGATGTGACGCCCGAGGCGACGCGTGCCGTCTGCGACCGCGATGTGCCGGGTATTGCAGAGGCAATTCGCGCGTACTCCATGACCAAGACGCGCCGCGCCATGCTCTCGCGCGCTATTTGCATGCAACGAGGTCATACACTTGTCGTTAACTTTCCCGGTTCTACGAAGGCCGCCCGCGAAAGCTGGGAGGCCATAGCAGACCAGCTGGAGCATGCGGCTCAGATGACAGCGGGCGGCGGACATACCAACTAAGCGGTTTACCTGCGGCGGGGCGACCTGAACGGCTGCTCCGCCTTTGTTTTCCACCGAAGCGACGCCGAGGTGCACGCTAACTCGAAACTATATTCTCTGACGAGAATAATTTCTCACTATCATTATTCGCGCGAAAGTATAATCTGATTGCAGGTTATAGCCCGCGGTGGGGTACCCGGGCACAAGGTCCGAAAGGGTTGAATATGTTCGATATGGTTTCTCGTCGCGGATTCGTCTCGCTTTCTGCTGTCGCCGCTGCCGGCCTTGGTCTTGCCGGCTGCTCGGGCAGCAAGACGTCCGAGCCGGCCGGATCCGATGCCGGTTCTGCCAAGGCATCTTCCAAGAAAGCTGTCGAGCTGCAAGTCTTTGCCGCCAACTCGCTTGAGAAGGCTCTGCCCGAGGTCCAAGAGCTTTACACCGACCAGACCGGCACCACCTTTGCCGACACGCAGTTTAAGGCCTCCGGCGACCTCGTTGAGCAGATGCGTGCCGGCGCCACGGTCGACGTGCTCATCACGGCCTCCAAGGGCACCATGGATGACGCTGAGACCGCCGAGCTCGTCGACGCCGACACGCGTGAGGACATGTTCGTCAACGACCTCGTGATCATTCGCGCCGAGGGCTCCGACACCAAGGTCGAGGCCATTGCCGACGTTGCGAACCTGGAAGGCATGATTGCCATTGGCGACGCCAAGACCGTTCCCGCCGGCAAGTACGCCAACCAGGCCCTGGCCTCCGTGGGCCTCTACACCGGCACCGAGGGCGACGACGGCGAGTATGCGCCCGAGATCGCCGACAAGGTGGCCCTGGCCGACAAAGTTGGTACCGCCGCCGCCTATGTGTCCACGGGCGACTGCGTGGCCGGTTTTGTCTACAGCTCCGATATCTTCCGCTACGACGGCATCGAGGAGGCCTTTGTGTGCCCCGAGGATTCGCACAAGCCCATCGTGTATCCGGGTGCCGTTGCCGAGAGCTCCGAGCACGCCGACGAGGCCAAGGCGTTCATCGACTTCTGTCTGACCAACAAGAAGGCTCAGAAGATTTGGGCTAAGTACGGCTTTGAGCTTTCCGAGTAGTGCGGCTTGGCGCGATAATTCCATCGTTTTGTGTTTCACTCCGTCCTTGTATTCTCTTGGAGCGTTTCGTGCTTAATAGATTCCGCATGCTTGTCGCCTGTGCTTTGACCTTCGCGCTTTGCTGGGTGCCGGGATTTGCGTTTGCTGGGGACGCTGAGGACGGGGCCCAGGTTGCTGCGACCGCCCATGGGCTTTCCTATGGGATCGAGGGTTTTGAGCGGTTGGCCAAGGGGACCGCTCGTGCCATGGAGGGCCAACCTGAGGGCTACCGGTTTCCCGTTGACGAGGACGTGGACCTTGTAGTGGCGCCTGCTGCCGATCGCGTTGTGGTGTGGATATCGCCCAAGGCGGTCGAGAAGTATGGATTGGATCCGCAGGATAACGAGTGCGTATCGGGTCTCAAGGCCCTCGTCTGTGAGCTCGACAGCGCAAACTGCATGGGAGGTGCGCAGCTAGGGGACGTTGATCTTCCTTGGTATGTCACGGCGGAAACGACGTTTGATGCCGGCGGGTATACCTATGGCTTTGATGAGCACGGTGCGGATGGGGACCGCTATGTGGTGATTGCATCAGCCTCGGGTGATGCCAAGGGCGGCGCGCGTTGGCTTGATAGCGCTCAAATGGTAGAGGCATCGTCTGTCGTGTTGCGGGATGAGCAGGGGCCCTTGACCTCTCTGGCCTCCTTTTTGGGCGACATCGACTATCGCCCGTTTTGGGTGTCCATTAAAACGAGTGGCCTTGCCCTGCTGATCTCCTTTGCGCTGGGTCTGTTTGCCGCATGGAAGACCATGGGAACCACGAGCCGCGTGAAGGGTTTGCTCGATTCGGTCTTTACGATTCCTATGGTGCTGCCGCCCACGGTCTGCGGCTTTCTGCTCCTCATGCTGTTTGGCCGCTCGACCGGGGTGGGCCAGTGGCTGATCGCGCACGGCATCTCGATTGTCTTTACGTGGCCGGCGGCGGTTATCTCTGCCGTAGTGGTTTCGTTCCCGCTGGTCTACCGCACGGCGCTCGGTGCCTTTGAGAGCCTCGACACGCAGATGCTCGACGCCGCACGAACCCTGGGATGGTCCGAGCGTCGCATCTTTGCCAAGCTTATGATGCCGCTTGGCTGGCCCTCGATTGCCGCCGGCACGGTGCTTGCCTTTGCCCGCGCGATGGGCGAGTTTGGCTGCACCCTGTTCTTTGCGGGCAACTACGCCGGTATTACGCAGACCATTCCCATCGCCATCTACTTTGAGTGGATGGGCGGCAATACCTCGGTTGCCCTCTTTTGGGTTGTCGTCGTGATCGTGTTTAGTTTCCTAGTCATCCTATTCATCAACATGTACACGGCGCATTCGCAAAAGTATCGCGAGCGGGGCCTTTCCCATGCGGAGCGCAAACAGGCCAAAGATCTCACCGGACAGGGCGATTCGCTCGACCCGGCGGGCGGCGATGCCTTGCGTATCGATCGCGAGGCGCTGGCCGAGCTCATGCGCGATGATGCGGCACCGCAGGGAGGTCGATAGGTCATGTCGCTCGTTTTGGATATCAAAAAGCACTATCCCGGGTTTATGCTCGACATGCAGCTTGAGGCCGGCGAGGAGCGTGTGGCGCTGCTCGGTGCCTCAGGTTGCGGCAAGAGCTGCACGCTGCGCTGCATTGCCGGTGTGGAGACACCCGACGAGGGCAAGATCGTCGTCAACGGCGTGACCTTTTTTGACTCGGAGGCGGGCATCAACCTGTCGCCCCAGGAGCGAAAATGCGCCCTGTTGTTCCAAAACTATCAGCTGTTCCCCAACATGACGGTAGCCGATAACGTATGCGCCGGTGTAAAGGGCGCGGGCGACGCCGCCGCGCGCAAAAAGCTCGCCGAGCGCTATCTGGGTATTTTCGGTCTGGCCGACTTTGCCGACCGCTATCCCGCGCGACTATCGGGCGGTCAGCAGCAACGTGTGGCGCTTGCGCGCATGGTGGCGGCGCATCCGGGCATTTTTATGTTCGACGAGCCCATGAGCGCGCTCGATTCCTATCTTAAGAGCGCGCTCGAGCAGAACATGCTCGACCTGTTCGACGTGTGCAACCGCACCGTGATCTATGTGAGCCACGACATCGATGAAGCGTGCCGCCTCTGCCAGCGCATCTGCGTGATGCACGACGGGCATGTTGAGGAGATCGGCTCCGTCGAGGACGTGGTCCGTCGTCCGCAGACGCTGGCGGCGCTGCGCCTGACGGGGTGCAAGAACACAAGCCGGGCGCGCAAGATCGGGCCCGAGGAAGTTGAGGCGCTCGATTGGGGCATGACCTTTAACGTGGGTCGCGAGGTTCCCGATAATGTGGCGTACCTGGGCATTCGCGCAAGCTACTTCCATGTTGACAATCGCGCGGAGCGGGGTCGCAACAGCTATGATTTGCACGTGGCCCGAGTGAGCGATTCGCGCTTTGAGCGCCTGGTGCTGCTGGACGTGCCGCGTGCTGATGCGCCCACGCGTCTGCAGTGGAAGGTCAACAAGGTGGGCATGCCTGTCGACGAGCTGCCGCAAGCAGGCGAGACGCTGCGCATGCATTTTGATGCCAGCAGGATTCATCTGGTTTGTCGGTAGGGTAGAGGGCGGGCCGTCGAGGATGCTCGGCAGCCCGCAGTTTCGTTCCCTACCGTTCGCCGAATGTAGAATGGTAATTAATTATCAAGCAAGATAATAATTTATTAAAAGGCAACGGGTGCCTCTGTCGTACGAATGTCAACGGTGTTCGCATGGTCGATAACCGTTGATATAGTTGACCTCAACTTGTAAAGGAGGGTGCGCACATGCCGCAGACGACATACATTCGCCGCGTTGCCGCGCGTGCCCTATATATGGCTCGGAGTCGCATATGAGCAGGTATGTTCACGGCTCCGGGAGAGACGACGCACAACTAAATAGTCAACCGCAAAGCAGGTTCCCCAAAATTCCGGGTTTGAGCACGGCCGGGCAATCGCCGCCCGTCGTGCATCGATACCGCTGTTATCCGTTTTTTGGTTCGAGAGGGGAACCGTCATGGCTGAAGAATTTGATTTCCATCCGATGTGGGAGAGCCTCGGCATGAATCTTGCCGACCACGATATGCTGCTGGGCGCCGTGGGCCAGATGTACGGCGATATGTTCCTTACGCAGAACAATCGCCCCAAGTCCACGTCCTACCTGGACTTTGTGGCCACCAACATCCATAGCGGTCGCATTAAGGAGATGCTCGACAAGAAGGAGGCCGGCGAGGCCACCAAGATCGTGGGCTCGTTCTGCGTGTACGTGCCCGAGGAGATCGTGCTTGCCTGTGACGGCATTCCCGTGGGTCTGTGCTCGGGTGCCGACTGGGCAACCGATAAGGTCGAGGAGCACCTGCCGCGCAACACCTGCCCGCTTATCAAGAGCTTTGCCGGCTTTAAGCTGGGCGAGGTCTGCCCCTATATTGAGTCGAGTGACTTGGTGGTAGGCGAGAACACCTGCGATGGCAAGAAGAAAGCCTACGAGTTCTTTGCCACGCAAAAGAACATGTACGTCATGGATATTCCCAACGTGCACGACGAGTCGACGCTCGTGACCTGGAAGGCCGAGGTCAAGAAGCTCGCCGCCAAGATCGAGGACGAGTGCGGCGTCAAGATTACGCCCGAGCGTCTGAAGGCCGCCATCCACGCCGTCAATGAGAAGCGCCGCGCCCTGCAGCGCCTCGCTGCGACCCGCGCTGCCGACCCGGCGCCCATCAGCGGTCTCGACAGCCTGCTGACCGTTCAGGCCGCCTTTATGGACGACACGCCGCGTCTGACCGGAGCCATCAACGATATGGCTGCCGAGTGCGAGCAGCGTGTCGAGGCCGGCGAGGGCGTGGCGCCCAAGGGGACCAAGCGCATCCTGTACACCGGTACGCCCATGGCCGTGCCCAACTGGAAGCTGTTCAACCTCATCGAGAAGGCCGGCGGCGTCGTGGTGGGCGAGGAGTCCTGCACGGGTTCGCGCTACTACAAGGACCTGGTCGACGAGTCCGGCGAGACGGTCGACGAGATGCTCGACGCCATCGCCGAGCGCTACTTTAAGATCAACTGCGCCGTTTTTACGCCCAATGACCAGCGTATGAAGGACATTGTCCAGATGGCCAAGGACCTGCATGCCGACGGTATCGTCGACGTGGCCCTGCAGTTCTGCACGCTCTACGAGATGGAGTCGTTTGCCGTGGAGAAGGCCGCCGAGGAGGCCGGCATTCCGTTTATGCACATCACGACCGACTACGCTGGCGAGGATGCAGGTCAGTTACAAACCAGGATCGAAGCTTTCTTGGAGACCATTTAGGACTATCCGCCCCGGCGGCTTTCCCGGGCACCCGATCTTGCCGTTCAAACCGTCGCTTGTGTACCAAAGTACGCGGCGCTCCTCTTTTACGGCAACCTCGGGCACCTGGGAAAGCCGTTTCCTTGGTTGGTTGAAAGGTTTAGGAGTTATATGTCGGAAAATATTGAGCAGCCGTTGCCGCGCACGTTTGAGGAGTTCAACGAGCAGCGCAAGGCGGCGTTTATTCGCGTCAAGGATTATAAGCAGGCGGGTAATCGCCTGGTCGGTTTTCTGTGCAGCTACACGCCGCTCGAGATTATCGATGCCGCGGGGGCTGCGAGCGTGGCGCTGTGCGGCACGTCCGACGAGGTGATTCCCGAGGCCGAGAAGGTGCTGCCGGCAAATCTCTGCCCGCTCATCAAGTCGACGTACGGCTTTGCCTACTCGCAAAAGTGCCCGTTTACGTACTTTAGCGACATGATCATCGGTGAGACCACCTGCGACGGCAAGAAGAAGATGTACGAGCTACTCAACGAGCTCAAGCGTACGCACATTCTGCACCTGCCGCAGGGTCGCGATCGCGCCTACGAGCGTGAAGGCTGGTACGAGGAGTGCCGCCTGCTCAAGGAGGAGCTCGAGAACTTCTACGGTATTACGATCACCGATGACGACCTTCGTGCTGCCGTCCGTCGCCGCAACCGCTTGCGTGCGGCCCAGCTCGAGATGTTTGCGCTGCAGGCCAACCAGCCGGCGGCCATGAGCGGCGTCGATCTGATGAGCACCATGTTTGCCGGTACGTTCAGCTTTGATATCGAGGCTTATACGCAGCAGCTGGAGCAAAAGGTTGTCAAACTGCGAGAGGCCTACGACGCGGGCGAGCGCCCGGTTGCGGCGGATGCCAAGCGCATTCTGATCACCGGTTGCCCGGTGGGCGGCGTGATCAACAAGATCGGTCGCACCATCGAGTCCAACGGCGGCGTGGTCGTGTGCATGGACGACTGTTCGGGCGAGCGCACGGCGGCCATGATGATCGACCCCGATGCGCCCGACATTCTGCGCGCCATCGCCGACCGCTATCTGGACATCAACTGCTCGGTCATGACGCCCAACGACGGCCGCATGGACAACACGCTGGCCATGTGTGAGAAGTACCACGTCGACGGCGTCGTTGAGAGCGTGCTGCAGGCGTGCCACACCTTCAACGTCGAGAGCGCTCGTATGCAGGAGGCCGTCGAGGGTGCGGGCATTCCGTACATGAAGATCGAGACCGACTACAGCAACGGCGACATGGGCCAGATCGAGACGCGCATCGCTGCCTTTATCGAGACCCTCTAGCTTTCTCAGGCACCGGATCTTGCCCCTCAAACCGTCGCTTGCGTACCCAAAGTACGCTGCGCTCCTCTTTCGGGGCAATCTCCGGCACCTGAGAAACCTAGAGCTAAGGCGCCTGAACGCGCCGCTACCTTTGATGTTCAGATTGGGAGAGAGCCATGATAGGGATCGGGATCGATATCGGATCTACGGCGGCTAAGGCTGCTGTGGTCGATGGGGAGGGTTCGGTGGCGTGGACGTGCGTGCAGCCAACCGGGTTCTCGTCGGTCGATGCGGCCGAACGTCTGCGCTGCGAGCTTGCTGCTGCCGGCTACGACGTGGCGGCCGACGACGTACGCGTGGTCGCGACTGGCTACGGCCGTGTCGCCGTGCCCTATGCGCACAAGGTCGTGACCGAGATTACTTGCCACGGCACCGGTGCCGCGCGCCTGTTTGGCGATCACGGCACGGTAATTGACGTGGGCGGCCAGGACACCAAGGTCATCCAACTCAAGGGCGGTCGCGTGGCCAAGTTCGCCATGAACGACAAGTGCGCTGCCGGCACGGGGCGCTTTTTGGAGATCATGGCCGACCGCCTAGGCATTTCCCAGCAGCAGATGGCCGACCTTGCGCGTTCCGGCGAGCCCACCAAGATCAGCAGCATGTGCACGGTGTTTGCCGAAAGCGAGGTCATCAGCCTGATCGGTCGTGGCGAGCCGCGCGAGAACATTGCACGCGGCGTGATCGACAGCGTGGTCTCGCGCGTGGCGACCATGGCCGGGCAGGCCACGGGCGCCCCGTACTACCTAACCGGTGGCCTGTGCGAGAACGCCTTCGTGGTGGAGCGGTTGGGCGAGCTACTGGGGTCGCCGGTGACCACCTCGCCCCAGGCTCGCTTTGCCGGTGCCATCGGCGCGGCGATTCGCGCCCAGGCGCTCAATTAATGCACCCGCTGCAGGCTCGCATTCATGCGTATACTGGGAGAAAATGATTGACCGAAGAGAGAGGAGGTATCGATGGCTGACGATCAGATTAAGCTCACGTCCATGACAGCCGCAAGCGGTTGAGCCGCTAAGTTGGCTCCCGGAGCCCTCGCCCAGGTTCTGGGCGACTTGCCAAATGTGCATAACGACAACTTGCTCGTGGGGTTCGATACCTCTGACGATGCGAGCGTCTTCCGCGTAGGGGAGAACCTGGGGCTTGTGCAGTCCATCGACTTCTTCCCGCCGATGGTCGACGACCCGTTTCTGTTTGGCCAGATTGCCGCGGCCAACTCGCTGTCGGACATCTACGCCATGGGCGGGCGGCCGAGCCATGCCATGAACCTACTCTGCATACCCAGTTGTCTGGGCATCGAGGTTGCCGGTCAGATTCTGGCGGGCGGCGCCGACAAGTGCGTCGAGGCGGGTTGCTCCATCGCGGGCGGCCATACCATCAACGACGACGAGCCCAAGTATGGCCTGTCTGTGAGCGGCTTTGTCGCGCTCGACCGCATGCTCGCCAACAGCGGCGCACGCGTGGGCGATGTTCTGCTGCTGACCAAGGCGATCGGCTCGGGCATTATCACCACGGCCATTAAGGGCGAGCTCATCGAGCAGGACGAGGCCGCGGCCATGTTTGACTCGATGCGCACCCTCAACGAGGCGCCGATTCGTCTGGCCGAGGGGCTCGAACTTCACGGCTGCACCGACATTACGGGCTTTGGCCTGATCGGGCACGCGTGTGAGATGGCCGAGGGCTCGGGCGTGCAGGTTGAGCTTGCGTCGGGGGCGGTACCGCTCTTTGACCAGGTGCTCGATATGGCGCGTCTGGGCATTATCCCCGCGGGCTCCTACCGCAACCAGGACTTCTTTGGCCCGCGTGTGGCTGCCGACGAGGACCTGGAGTCGGGTATGCTCGACGCGCTGTACGATCCGCAGACGTCTGGTGGTTTGCTTATCGCGGCGCCCGCGGCGGATGTGGATGAGCTTGCGCGTCGCCTGGATGCCGAGGGGTGCATCGCCGCCGTTGTCGGGCGCGTGTGCGAGGCGGAGCCGGGCGGTCCTGCCGTCCGCGTTGTCCGTTAACGACACGTTTATTGAGCTATGTACCGTTCTAAAACGATTTATTCGAAAGGAAAAACTATGTCTACCAAAATTGAAGTCAATGCCATGGGCGATGCCTGCCCGCTGCCCGTCGTCAAGACGCTTAAGGCACTCAAACAGCTTGATGGCGAGGGTGCCGTGGTGACCTCGGTCGATAACGAGACCGCCGTCAAGAACATCTCCAAGATGGCGCAGGAGAAGGGCTGCACGGCCTCGGTCGAGAAGATCTCGGACGCCGAGTGGCACGTGACCGTCACGACCGCCGGTGCCGTAGCCGTTGCGGACCCCGAGCAGGACGGTGCCGCTTTCTGCGACGCCAACGCCGGCAAGGGCAAACTCGTCATTTCCGTCTACACCGATTGCATGGGCCGTGGCGACGACGAGCTGGGCCACAAGCTCATGAAGGCGTTTATCTTTGCCGTGACGCAGCAGGAGGAGCTGCCCGCGACCATGCTGTTCTACAACGGCGGCGCCAAGCTCACCGTCGAGGGCTCTCCGGTGCTCGACGACCTGAAGGGCCTGGCCGAGCAAGGCGTCGAGATCCTCACCTGCGGCACCTGCCTCGATCACTATGGCATTAAGGACCAGCTGGCGGTGGGCGAGGTCACCAACATGTACGTGATCGTGGAGAAGATGGAGCAGGCCGTGCGCGTTGTGCGCCCGTAGCGTATTGGTTGGAGTTGCCATGAGGGAGAAGCGCCCGGCGCTTGTCATCACGTTTCCTACCACGGCGGCCGCCATGGGCTGCGAGTCCCTGTGCATCGAGCGTGGCCTTCCCGGGCGAACGATTCCCGTGCCCGGGGAGGTCGCTGCCGGCTGCGGTTTGGCATGGAAGGCACAGCCTTCGGATGAGGACCTGCTGCGCGGCGAGCTTGCTGCGGCAGGCGTTCCCACTGAGGGCTTTACGGTGATCGACATGTGGGAGGTCGTGCGATGATCTACCTGGATAACGCGGCGACGACTATGCATAAGCCGCAAACGGTCATCGATGCCGTGACCCAGGCGATGTGCTCGCTCGGCAATGCCGGACGCGGCGCGACGTCGGGTGCGCTCGATGCGGCGCGTACCATCCACGGTTGTCGCGCCAAGCTTGCGCGCTTGCTGGGCTGCCCGCGGGCCGATCATGTTTGTTTTACGCCCAACTCCACCGCGGCGCTCAATACCGTCATCAATGGCGTGGTGCGCCCCGGCGACCGCGTGGTCACGACGGTGCTCGAGCACAACTCCGTGTTGCGCCCGCTCAACCGCCTGGCGGCAGAGCAGGGCGTGACCGTTGAGCATGCGGGCTGCGACGCGAACGGCGTGCTCGACTACGACGAGCTCGAGCTGCTGGTCACGCCCGGTACGCGTGCTGTGGTGGTGACGCACGCCTCCAATGTGACCGGCAATGCGGTCGACATTGCGCGCGTGGCGGCCATGGCCCATGCTGCCGGCGCGCTTGTGATCGTTGACGCCTCTCAGTCTGCCGGCACGGCGCATATCGATATGCAGGCCATGGGGCTCGACGTGGTGTGCTTTACTGGCCACAAGGGGTTCATGGGTCCGCAGGGCACCGGCGGCCTGGCCGTGGCGGAGGGCATTGACGTGGCTCCGTGGGCCATGGGCGGCACGGGCGTGCACAGCTTCGATGCGCTGCAGCCGCTTGGGTGGCCCACGCGCCTTGAGGCGGGCACGCTCAACGGTCACGGCATCGCGGGACTTTCCGCAGGTCTCGACTTTATCGAGGCGCAAGGCGGGGTCGAGGCGATCGCGGCGCATGAGCGCTCGCTTGCGGAGCGCTTCCTCGCCGGTGTTCGCGAAATCCCCGGCATTGCGCTCTACGGTGCGTTTGACCAGCCCGTGCGCTCGGCGATCGTCTCACTCAACGTGGGTGATATCGACTCTGCCGAGATTTCGGACGCGCTCATGCAAGGGTGGGGGATTGCGACGCGCCCCGGCGCCCATTGCGCTCCGCTCATGCACCGTGCGCTGGGGACCGAGCGCCAGGGCGTCGTTCGTTTCTCGTTTGGGTATTTCAACACGGATGAGGAAGTCGATACGGCGATTGAGGCTCTGCGCGATTTGAGCTGCGATTAGACCAACCTTCCGCGCTCTTAGATAAACCGTTTGCGCAACCTTCCCGCATTCTCGCTTATACAGGGTATTGTGAAATGATGGCCCGCACTGGGTCCTCGGTATCTTTGCGAATTGCGGGAAGGTTCCTATGAACAGGATCGCTGCTGCCCTCTATAGGTTTTTAGTCGTCTATCTTTCGGTCGCGATGGTCGTGACCTCGATACCCCTTGCGCCCAGCACGGCCTATGCCGATGATACCGGGGCGCTTGCTGTCGAAAACGAGGCCCAAGAGACCGACTCGGGCTCTGACGCTGATATCGCTGCGGCCGATGGTGCGTCATCGGCGGGCAAGGGTAGCTCATCCACAACTTCCGGCCAAACGAATAACGCTCAGGACAAATCGTCCAGCTCGGATACCAGCACTTCCACGTCGAACCTGGCCCAAGACCTTTCGAGCTCCGCGACCGATTCCGATGCAGCAAAGACCTCGCCTTCAACGGCGGAGCCCCCGTCCGACGACAGCGAAGTCGATGCCCTCGTGTACGAGGACCCTGTGGTCTGTGAGTATGCCAAGCTTATGCCGAACGGCTATGTGTATCCGTGTGATGCTGGCGGAAGCGTTACGGTAGAGATCGATGGAAGCGACCCGTATGAGAACTCTGTCGATGGTAAATTGGTGACCAACCTGATCGTTGATTACGGAGTGGATGGGGTCCCCGGATATATTTGTGAGTACTCCTCCAATCTGCGCTCGGTACGCTTTGAGAACAGCTCTATTTCTTCAATTGGACTACACGCCTTTTCTGGCTGCTCGAATCTCGCCGATATCAGTTTTTCTGGCATGACCATTGGGGGCATCGGAACAGAGGCGTTTTCTGGATGCGGATCGCTTACGAGTCTGAACATTAATGACGTTGCTACCATCGGCTCTATTGACGATGCCGCGTTTGCCTGGAGCGGGCTGCGGTCTACGGGGCTCGACAAGGTTGTTGGTCTCGGTTCGATTCCTGAGAACGCTTATAATGGCTGCAGCGCTCTGACCGATACCGGTCTGGGAGGGAACACATCTATCACATCAATCGGCGTTAATGCGTTCAAAAACTGCTCTCGCCTTGCGACGACGGGACTCGAGAACAATACGACGATCAAGACGCTTCGCGAAGGTTGTTTCTCCGGGGCCAATATGAGCGGCGGGCTGACGCTGCCCCTTTATTCCAAGATCGAGGAGCTGCCGAGCCGTGCGTTCTATGGCTCTAAGCTTGAAACTGTGTACTTTGGATGCGACCATGCGGTGCTCATTAATTCCACCACGTTCCCCAAGCAAAACATGACTGTCATGGTCCCTGCCAAGATGGTTTCGCAATACGCAAACGGTCGCCCCAAAGAGGTTTGGGAGAGTTGCAATGGCAGCCTGCCCGTCCCCGTGGGCAAGATGCTTCAAAAGATTAAGGTCTCGCGTGATCCCGACAAGATGGCCTATCAGCAGGGTGACACCATTTCGCTCAAGGGCATGAGCGTCACGTTTCAATATCCTCATTCGACGATGGATAGCGACTACGAAGCCCTCATAAAGGAAGAACTCGGCGAATACCTTACAGCGACCCCCTGCGATGGTGATGTCTTCGACGAGTCGATGGACGGAGAACCCATACAGCTGGTGTATGACGATGGCTACACGCGCCTTGTCGCGTACAGCAAGGACAACCTGCAGCAGGCGGCCTACGAGTATGCCAAGCTCATGCCCAACTACTATCTGTATCCGTGCGACGCAAACGGAAATCTTGCGGTAGAAATCGATGAAAACAACCCGCGCGAGAACTCTGTCGATGGTCGAATGGTAACGAATTTGATTGTCGATTACGGGGTTGATGAAGTCGATGCACAACTTTGTGCCGACTCTACCAATCTGCGCTCAGTGCGCTTTGAGAATAGCTCCATTTCTAAAATTGGACTGCACGCCTTCTATAACTGCCCGAATCTCATCGATATCAGCCTTTCCGGCATGACCATCGGTACCATCGGAAAAGAGGCATTCTATGGCTGCAAGTCGCTTACAAGTTTGAACATCAACGAGGTTGCGACCATTGGCTCTATGGGCGACGCCGCGTTTGCCGAGAGCGGACTGGTGTCCACGGGGCTCGATAAGGTTGTCGGCCTCACGTCGATTCCCGACAGAGCCTACGAAGGCTGCAAGGCTCTGACCGATACCGGACTGGACAAGAATACCTCCATTACGTCGATTGGCGTTTGCGCGTTCAGGTTCTGCTCAAACCTTGCTTCCACAGGGCTCGAGAGCAACACAACGGTTGAAACGCTTGGCCACACCTGCTTCTACGGCACCGACTTGAGCGGCGGGCTGACGCTGCCATATAACTCCAAGATCGAGGAGTTGCCGGAAAAGGCGTTTGGCAGTACCAATCTCGAGACCGTGTTCTTTGGGTGCAACCATGCGGTGCTCATTAACACCGACACGTTCCCCAAATACAACATGACCGTCATGGTCCCCGCCAAGATGATTCCGAAGTATGCTAATGGGCATCCCAAAGCTGTTTGGGAGAGGTGTAACGGCTGCCTGCCCGTCCCGGTGGGCAAGGTGCTCAAGAACGTTGAGATCTCATGCGACCCCAACAACATGACCTATGAGCCAGGGGAGACCATTTCGTTCGAGGGCATGAACGTTGAGCTCGATTATCCGCATTCGGTATCGATTTGGGACTACGAGGCCCTCATAAAGGAAGAACTCGGCGAATACCTTACGGCAACTCCCTGTGACGACGACGTCTTCGATGAATCGATGGACGGACAGCCCATCAAGCTCGTGTATGACGATGGCTATTCGCATTTTGAAACCCAGACCAAGGGCACGCTACAGCTTAAGAAGCCCGAGCCGACATCATTCCAAATCTCCTTTGCCCAAGCGATCGACAAAGGCGAACGCAAGCTGATGGACGGCGTTGAGCTGCCCGATGCTTCCGGCTCGATGACGATTGATGCGGGCGCCGAGGTCGCGCTCGATGCTGGTGCTCTGGGAATGCTCAACGACAACCTTACCTTTAAGGGTTGGTATGACACCGAGTCCGGCGAGTACATCTCCAAAGAGACGGTCTACACGTTTACGCCAGATAAGGACCTGTCCCTCGAGGCTCGCTTTAAGCTCAAGGACTATGCGGTGCATATCAACGATGCACAGGCGACCGATTCGTCACAGGACTTTGCGCATCTGAGTGTTACCGCTCAAAACTGCTATCGCAATGCCGGCGAGACGGTTGAGGTTTCCGCCGTCACGGACAACGCCCTGTTCCTGGGCTGGTATCTGGGTGAGGGCGATGATGCATACGCCGTGAGCGATCAGCTCGACTTTACATATACGGTGGACAAGGCGGACGCGATTGTGTCCGAGGACAAGGCTGACGCGAGGATCGAGATCACGCCGCGCTACTGCGCTCCGCAAGCGAGCGTTGTGCTGAGTGTGGACGGGGTCGATGAGAACGGGCAACCGCTCGGACAGTTCCTCTCCACCGGCCTGTATGGCATCGGGTCGCGCGTCACGGTCGTGGCAGTTCCGTTGCCCGGCTATGTGTTTGACTATGCGACCGATGCCCTCGGCAACGTTGTCTTTACCGGCGACGATGGTCCGTCCTACACGTTTGTGCTCGAGGGGGATGTTCAGTACACCGCGCATTTCCGCGAGGCGACTGACCCCGACGAGTCGCTCGCGGCGCTGAAGGCCGCACTCATCGCTGCGATTACGGCTGCGGCCGTTGTCGCTACCATGTATGGCCTGGGCGAGATCGTCGACCCCATCGCGGCCGACGCGGTAATCGAGATCGGTATGGCCGACAACATCGAGGATGTTGCCGCTGTGGGCACCAAGGTGCTCAAGGAGATTAAAGACATCATCGACGACCACAAGAAGCCCAAGCCTCATGGCGACCATAAGATCGAGATTATTGCCACCGCACAGCCCGAGGTGGGCGGCGTCGTCACTGGCGGCGGTATCCACTATGAGGGGACGGTTGCAACGCTGGAGGCTGTCGCCAATCCCGGCTATCGCTTCGTATGTTGGAAAGAGAACGGCGTCGAGGTTTCGACATCTCCTCTCAAGACGATGACGATCACGGACCTGACGCCCGAGGTTGTAAAGATGACAGCCGTCTTTGAGAAAAAAGTCGAGGTCACGGCGGTCGCCGAAGCCGATGGTATCCAGGCCGATTTTTCGACAGGCTGCACCGCAAGCCCTGTGAAGCAGAGCATTACGCGTGGCGACCAGGCCATGGTCACCGCGAGCGAGGGCCCCGACTATGCCTTTGTGGGATGGTTTGAGGACGGCATCGAGGTTTCGCCCGAGCGTACGTATATCTTCAAGGCCGAGGTCGACCGCCATCTGGTTGCACGCTTCCGCATGGCGGATAAGAGCATCCTGGTGAATACCGACCCGTTCGACAGCGCCGAGGTTTTGTGCGATGGCGTGCCGGTCGTGGACGGCAAGGTTCGCGCGAAGGATGGGGACATTCTCACGTTTACGATGCGGCCCAAGGTACGCCCCAACAATCCGGAGAAGACGTATCGGTTTGTGGAGTGGCGAGAAACCGATGCGCAGGGCATCACGATTGCCAACAAGCAGGAAGTTTGCGAATACCGCGTTAACGGCAATGCCCGGATCGAGGCTGTAATGGACGGCAGGGATGCGCATACCGTGCGTGCCGAGGCCGACCCGCTCGAGGGCGGTACCGTTACGCTGAAGCGCGGTGAGACTGCCGGCATGGTACTCGAGGTTCCCGAAGGCGAGCGCGTGAACGCGGAGGCCACCCCATCCGAGGGCTATATCTTTGATGGCTGGTATCTGAGCAACGGTGGCTCGGATACTACGTCGACGCTGGTGTCGAGCGAGCGCTCCTATACCTTTGAGCCTATTACTGACTGCGTGATCCAAGCGAAGTTTACGCGCGCCTGCAAGGTGGACGTGGTCGTTGAGCCGGCCGCGGCCATGGCGGGCAAATATATGGTGCACGGTGAGGGCTACTGCATGAAGGGCGAGCCTGCCACGCTGAGCATTGAGCTCACGGCGGAGGCGAGCAAACAATTTACCTTTAAGGGCTGGTACGACGCCAAGACGGACCTGCTTTTGGGCACCGACCCCAGCTACCTTGAGTTCTATCCCGAGGACGTGGAATGCACCGTGCGTGCGGTGTTTGAGGAAAACACGTATACCGTGACGGCGAAGGCAAAGAAGACCTTTGTGGAGCGCGGTACGGTTGAGATCGAGGGGCATCCGGGTGCATCTTCGGTTACCTGCGGATACGGCGATACGGTGATGCTCAAGGCGAAGGCCAACGACGGCTACCGCTTTGACCATTGGAAGGATGGCTCCGGTAAGGAGTACGACACCGCCGAGCTGGTCGTTAAGGTTACCAAGAGCGATACCTATACCGCGATCTTTACCGACTCAAAACCCGAGGTTATGGTGACGGCCGATTCGTGGCTCGGCGGTACCGTGACGTGCAACGGGACTGTGGTGAAGCCCACGACCGACAAATTCAAGCTGGGGGAGAGCCTTACCCTGACGGCCAAGGCCCATCCAGGCTTTTTGTTCCGGGGTTGGTACGTCAATGGTCGCCTGAAGAGCCTTAAGCACGAGACCTCGTTGGTTGCGAAGGCTCGCGGTAAAACCGGGCACTGCGTTATTACCGCGGCCTTTGTGCCCATTGATACCGTCTGCGTGCCCCTCGCCGATCCTGCGGAGGGCGGCACCGTCAAAGCGAGCCGAATCCTTGCCGACCGCGGCGCGGAGGTTGCCCTTAAGGCTACGCCCAATCCCGGCTATGTCTTTACTGGCTGGTATACGGCCGACGGCACGTTTGAGTCTGCCGATGCGGAGTTCACCTGCCACCAGGAGCGCAGCCATGTGCACGTCGCTCGCTTTATGGCAAAAAGCTATGAAGTCGACGCCACGACGGTAGTCGATTCCGGCACCGGTTCGCTGGTCGAATCGAGCGTCGCCGGCTGGGTCGAGGGTACAGGTACCGTTGAGGCGGGGCACGCCGCCACGCTGACCGCGCATGCGCTTTCGGGCTATGCGTTTGAGTATTGGGCCGATGCCTCGGGCGCCGTGGTAAGCCGTGACAGCACCTATCACGTGGTGCCGACGTCTGACACGACGCTCCAAGCCGTGTTCTCGGCAAAACAATACACGGTGGACGTCTCGTGCGAAGAGAGCATGGGCTCGGTCGAGGGAGCGGGGACGTATGCCGCCGGACAGGTCGCAACCGTGCGTGCGGTCGCCGCCGAGGATACGGCTTTTGTGGGCTGGTTCCGTAACGGCACATGCGTGAGCTCCAAGAAAACCTATCGATTTACCGTGCGTGAGGATACGTCGCTCTATGCCGTCTTTGCGTCGGGTTCGTATGTCGTGCATACCGTTGCTTCGCCTGCCGAGGGCGGAGCCGTGAGCGGCTTTGGTGGCTATGAGGCCGGCGACCGCGCAACGCTTCGTGCGATCGCCAACACCGGGTATTCGTTTGCGGGTTGGACGGACGACAAGGGCGAGACAGTCAGCGAGAACGCCGACTATACCGTTAAGGTTACGGGTGACGCCACCTATACGGCGACCTTTACGCCTAAGTCCTATCAGGTCGTTTTGAGCGCGAGTGACGATAGCGTTAGCACCCTGAGCGGCGAGGGCTCCTATCAATTCGGTGATACGGTCGAACTCAACGCTACGCCTATGGGTACCAAGCGATTTGCCGGTTGGTATGTCCTGGATGCCGAGGGCAACAAGTCGCTGCTGAGCTGCGACGCCCATTGCTGGGTTAAGCTCGACAAGGATATGGTCGAGGGGCTCGAGGACGATACGTTGGAGCTCCAGGCCGTGTTTGCCGATCCGTACGAGGTGACCGTTACGGGCGAGGTCGTGGTGAAGGACAAGGCTTCGAACAGGGGCTGCCGTGTTACGGGCAGCGGTAGCTTTGCCGTGGGCGATCAGGTGGAGCTGACCGCTGTTGCCGGTATGGGCTATCGCTTTGTGGGCTGGAGCACCGATAAGGAGGGCACCTCGATTGTCGAGACCGCAACGACCCTCGATGTGACCGCCACGCAAGGCATAACGTACTACGCGCAGTTCGAATCCGATGGACAGGTGACCATTACCGTCACCGGCTCGTCCATCTTCCGCGGTACGGCCCTTCTGGTCGACGGCATTCCTGCCGGTAGCAGGTCGTACGACAGGGGCGACATGTTTATGGCGATCGCGATCCCGTGGAAGAAGTACCACTTCTCGCATTGGGTCGACGATGCGGGTGTCACGGTGAGCTACAGCGCATTCTATATCGGTACCGCCAAAGAGAACAGGCAGCTCACGGCCGTGTTCTATGAGACGGGCTGCGATGTTCAGGTCGCTACGTATCCCAAGGGCGCGGGCTTTAGCATGGTTGCGCTTGGTACCGGCGGCTCCTACCACTCCGCGGCGATTATGTTTACCGTGCCGCACGAGGGTTGGAAGTTTAAATACTGGGTCGACGAGAACGGCATGCCTGTGGGATTTACGCCGGTGATCAACCGCGTGGTGTTTGGCAACCGTACTTTTACGGCCGTTTATGAGCGGGCGTCGATGACGGTTACAGTGGTGGATTCGCGTCAGGGCGGACACGTCGAGGGCTCCTCCGAGGACGAATCTCTGGGCTATGCCGTGACCAACGAAGTCGAGAACGGTGAGTCCACGACCCTGACTGCCGTTCCCGATGCGGGCTATGTGTTTGATGGGTGGTATGCGCGCAATGACGACGGGTCGTTGGGCGGTGAGCCGCTGAGCACGGATGCTACCTGGACGTTTGTCCCCGAGGACAACATGACCGTCGAGGCGCGCTTTGCGGAGGCGCCTAAGTACAAGGTGACGGCCCGAGCGGTCAACGGATCGGTTGATCCGGAGTCTGCTTTGGTCGCTACGGATGGCAAGGTGACGCTTTCGGCGACGCCCGATGAGGGCTGCTACCTGACGCGCGTGACCGTTGCCGAAGAGGCAGGTGATGACGGTTCGGCCGGCAATGCCTATGACCTTGATATTTCCGACTATAAGGGTGGGGCGTACGAGGTCACACTGAGTGGCGTGAGTGCTCCGCAAAAGGTCACGTTCGAATTCGCGAAGGCAGCGGCTCCACAGGTCCTTGCGCAGCCGCAGGATGCGAGTGCTTACGAGGGCGATCCGGTTGAACTTTCGGTCGCCGCCGAGGCGGGGCGCAACGCTCGCGTCCATACGGCCGTATCTTCGGGTTCTGCCGCCGACGTTAAGCTGAGCTACCAGTGGTATCGCGTGTCTGCCGATGGCAATGTGAAGCTGGAGGGCGAGACGGGGGAGACCCTCTCGATTGCCCAGCTCGACAGCGACAGCGAAGGCGAGTACTTCTGCCGCATTACGCAGAGCTACCTGGGCACGGTGACAAAGACGGATACCGAGCATGCGGCGGTGGCCATCGTGCCACGAGAGGCGCTTGTGTTCAACGGGCGCGTGCTGCCGGCGGCGACCGCGCACGATGAGTACCATGTCGACATTGCCGGTGCTACGGGCGGCAAGGCGCCGTATGCGTACAACTTGGATGAGGTCGAGGTTCCCGAGGGCATGCAGCTGACGCAGGTCGATGACGGTTCGGGCGCTTTGGTGCTCTCGGGCGCGCCTTCGGCTACGGGTGTGTGCCACTTCAAGATTAGGTGCACCGATGACCTGGGCGACAAGCGTGTTGCACACTTCGCGCTGGTCGTTAAGGCGAAGGAAGCCCCGCTTGCATTTGAGGGCCATGCCTTTACCTACAACGCGACGGCGCAGGCCCCGGAGCTTTCGGGTGTGCCCGAGGGTTGCGAGGGCGATGTTGCGGTAACGTATGTGGGCACGGGCGATACATTTTACTCGTCTGATAAGGCGCCGGTGGATGCCGGCACGTATCGTGCAGTGGCGACGCTCGACGCCAATGGTTATGTGGGCAACGCGAGCTGCGACTTCACGATCGAGAAGGCCCCGGTCGATATTTCGATTGAGACGTCTGATGTGACATATGACGGCGCACGGCACGGTGCAGCGGTTGCGGTTGACGGCCTTGATGCGTCCGCCTATTCCGTCACGTATCGCGGCGTCGATGGAACGTCCTATGGCCCCACGGCGCTGGAGCCGTGCGACAGTGGCAACTACCGCGTTACGGTTAAGGTGACTGACCCCAACTATCAGGGCAAAAAGTCTGCCGAGTTCTCGATTGCAAAGGCAAGCCAGGTCATTACGGGAACGACGAGCTATTCGGGCGTGTACGGTGGCGACCCCATTGTGTTCGACAATGTCGCCCAGACGCCCGTGAGCTTTGAGCTTGTTGACTCCGCGGACGACGACGCAAGCCCGATTTCGATCAAGGGGCGTTGCGCGACCGTGAAGGCTGCTGGCACGGCACGTGTTATCGCCCATGCCAAGGCGTCTCGAAACTATCTCGCCGCTGAGGACGTTGAGTTGACGGTTACTGTTGCGCCGGCTCAGTTGCTGGTGAAGGTCGACGATGCTGAACGCTTTGAGGGCCAGGAGAATCCCGAGTTTACCTCGAGCCTGGTGAGCCGTTGCGACACTTCGGACGTTAAGATTATGTACTTCTGCTCGGCGAATAAGACATCGCCGGCGGGAGAGTACCAGATCGATGCGGCGGTCGCCGATCCGAACTTCGACGTCGCGGTCGTGCCCGGTACGCTGACGGTCAAGAAGAAGCCCGAGCGCTACAAGGTGACGGCGAAGGCGGTCAACGGTTCGGTCGACAATGCTTCGGTTACGGTTGTTGAGGGCGGGGATGCGACCCTCTCGGCAACACCCGACGATGGCTGCTACCTCGAGCGCGTGACGGTTTCGGAGGCCGGGTCGGATGCGACCGTTGACCTCGACATTTCTGATTACAAGGGCGGGGCGTACGAGGTTACGCTGAGCGATGTCAACGCGTCGCAGGTGGTCACATTTGAGTTCGCGAAGGCGGACGTGCCGCGTGTGGTCGCGCAACCGCAGGATGTGAGCGCCCACGAGGGCGATTCTGCCGTGCTCTCGGTCGCTGCCGAGGCGGGCAAGAACATCGCCGACCACGCGGCCGCGTCCACGGGCTCTGCCGCCGAGATTGAGCTCTCGTACCAGTGGTTCCGCATGGTGAATGGCAAGGCCGTGGCGCTCGATGACGAGACGGGGGAGACGTTGTCGCTCTCGGACCTCGATGACGAGCAGGCCGGCGAGTACTTCTGCCACATCACGCAGCGCTACCTTGGCACTGAGAAGCAGACGGATAGTGATTGTGCTTCCGTTTCCATCGTGGCCTGGGACACCCTTGTGTTTAACGGCGACCTACTGCCGGCAGCGAGCGCCCACAGCACATACCTCGCTACGATTGCCGGGGCCGCGGGTGGCAAGGCTCCGTACGAGTACACATGGGATGAGACGAAGCTCCCCGACGGGCTCAAGCTTTCCCGTACTTCGGGTGGCCTGACGCTCTCGGGCACTCCATTCAAGACGGGCGTTTCTGCCTTTGATATTACGTGTACGGATGCCCGCGGCGAGACCGTGACTGCCCGCTTTGCGCTCGTTGTTCTGGCGAAGCGTGTGAAGCTCGCGTTTGCGGATGGCGACTTTACCTACAGCGGCGCGCCGCAGGCACCCGAAGTAACCGGGGCTCCTAAGGTCTGCAAGGGCGATCTCAAGATTAAGTACTACGGGACCGGAAGCACGCAATATTCCTCAACGGAGGCCCCGACTGATACCGGCACGTACCGCGCTGTTGCAACGCTGCGAGCCCATGGCTATGCCGGTGTCGCCGCCTGCGAGTTTGAGATTACGCCTGCGAAGCTAACGGTGAAAGTCGATGACGCCGAGCGCTTCGAGGGGGAGGCGAATCCCGCGTTCACCTCGACCCTGGAGAGCGCGGTCGATACCTCGGGCGTGAAGGTTGAGTACATCTGCGACGCCGATGAGAGCTCCCCGGCGGGTGAGTACCAGATTGATGCGACGGTCACCGATCCGAACTTCGATGTCGAGGTTGAGCCCGGCACGCTGACGGTGAAGAAGAAGCAGGAGCCCGTCGATCCCGATCCGGATAACCCTGACCCGGACAATCCGGATCCCGATCATCCTGATCCGGATCCCAACCCCGACAACCCCGACCCGGATAATCCGGAGCCCGACAATCCAGATCCCAACCCCGATCCTGATAATCCCGACCCGGACAACCCTGAGCCCGATAACCCGAACAAGCCCGAACGCATTAAGGTGACGGCAAAGGCTGTCAACGGTTCGGTCGACAACGGCTCGATCACCGTTGCTGCGGGCGAAAGTGTAACCATCGTGGCGACGCCCGACGAGGGCTGCTACCTCGAGTGCGTGACGGTCGCTGAGGACGGCTCGGATACGCCCGTCGATCTCGACATCTCCGACTATAAGGGCGGAGCGTACGAGGTCACGCTGAGTGGCGTCACCGCTTCGCAGGAGGTCACGTTCGAGTTCGCGAAGGCGGACGCTCCGAAGGTGATCGCCCAGCCGCAGGATGCGAGCGCCCACGAGGGCGATGCTGTCGTGCCCTCGGTCGCCGCCGAGGCGGGTAAGGGCGTTGCCGACCACGCGTCCTCGTCCACGGGTTCCGCCGCCGATGTCGAACTGTCCTACCAGTGGTTCCACATGGTGGACGGCGAGGCCGTGGCGCTCGAGGGCGAAACGGGGGAGACGCTCCTCATTGAGAACCTCGATGACGATTGCGCTGGCGAGTATTTCTGCCGCATCACTCAGCGCTATCTCGGCACCGAGGCACAGGTGGACAGCGATCGTGCCGTCATATCCGTTGTGCCTCGGGATGCCCTCGTGTTCAACGGCGGCCTGCTGCCGATCGCACGTGCGCACGGCGCGTATCGCGCAACGATTTCGGGCGCCGCAGGTGGCGAAGCTCCGTATGGGTACACATGGGACGACGCGAAGCTCCCCGATGGGCTTAAGCTTTCCCGCACGTCGGGTGGCTTGACGCTCTCGGGAACTCCCTCCAAGGCGGGCGTTTCCACCTTCGACGTCACGTGCAAGGATGCTCAGGGCGAGACGGTGACCGCGCACTTTGTGCTGGTCGTCCAGGCGAAGCAGGTTGAGCTCGCGTTTGAGGGCGGTAACTTCGTCTACAGCGGTGATGCCCAAGCGCCCGAGGTCACGGGGGCTCCCGAGGCCTGCGAGGGTGATCTGAGGGTTAGGTATTACGGGACGGGCGGCACGCACTATTCGTCAAGTGAGGCCCCGACCGATGCCGGCACGTACCGCGCTGTAGCCACGCTGCGAAGCAGCGGGTATATCGGCGCCGCCTCGCGCAAGTTCAAGATTACGCCGGCGAAGCTCATGGTGAAGGTTGACGACGCCGAGCGCTTCGAGGGGGAGGCGAACCCCGCGTTCACCTCGACCCTGGAGAGTGCGGTCGATACCTCGGGCGTGAAGGTTGAGTACATCTGCGACGCCGACGAGAGTTCCCCGGCGGGCGAGTACCAGATCGGGGCGACGGTCACCGACCCGAACTTCGATGTTGTCGTCGAGCCCGGTACGCTGACGGTGAAGAAGAAGCAGGAGCCCGTCGACCCCGACCCGGTCGAACCGAGTCCGGACAAGCCCGATGGACCCGATCCGGGTAATCCGGACAAGCCCGAGCCGGATAAGCCCGAGCCGGATAAGCCCGAGCCCGATAAGCCGGAGCCCGACCAGCCGGACCAGCCGGAGCCGGACAAACCCGGGTCGCCCGATTCCGACCAGTCGGATTCCAAGGACCCGGCAAAACCCGGTAGCTCGGATGATTCCGCGGCCGATAAGACAAAGGCGAATGGCGCGGAAAACTCCGGCAAGAAGGCTTCGTCCAGGACGAGCGCTCAGCAGCTCGCCGATACGGGCGACAAGGCGCCGCTCGCTGTCGCCGTCGCTGCAGGCGCTGTTGCACTTATCGCGCTGGGGTTCGAGCTGCTGCGTCGCCGCCATCCGGGCGCGTAGTGCACTCGCTTGGCAGCCAGATTGACGCCCTGGCAGGATGTAGCCTGCTAAAGCGTTTATACTTGCGGGACGGGTATTTTGCCCGTCCCGTTTTTGTTTCGACCCGAAAGGTGTGCCTATGGCCTCATCTGCACCGCGCGGTCTGCGCTCCGACCATGTCGTTACCGTCGGCATCGCTCTATTCTCGATGCTCTTTGGCGCAGGCAACTTGATTATTCCGCCGCTGTTGGCGCTTCAGGCAGGTTCTGCCACGCCGGTCGCCATGCTCGGCTTTCTGATTGCCGCCATCGGCCTGCCCGTCATGGGCTTTATCGCTGTGGCGCTTGCCGGTACGGCGCGTGAGCTTGCCGGTCGCGTGCACCCCAAGTTCGGTGAGTTCTTTGTCGCGGCGGTGTACCTGGCCATCGGTCCGTGCCTGGCAATTCCGCGTACGAGCTCTACGGCCTTCGAGATGCTGGTGCCGTTGCTGCCTGAGGATATCTCGCTTGGCACCGCGCGCTTGGTCTTCGCTGTCGCCTTCTTCGTGGTCGCGTTTGCCCTCACGCTGCGCCCCGGTGTCATCACGCGCGTGCTCGGCCGCATTACGGGCCCTGCGCTCATTGCGCTTATCGTGCTGGTCGTGGGTGCCGCCGTGATTTCGCCGCTGGGGCCGGCTGCCGCGCCGCAGGCTCCCTATGACGCTGGTGCTGCGGTCCAAGGTTTCTTGACCGGCTACCAGACTATGGACCTGCTCGCATCACTCGCCTTTGGCATCATCATCGCCGAGACCATTCACGAGCTGGGCGTGACCGACGACAAGCGCGTGGCCTTCGAGATCTCGCGCTCCGGTGTGATCGCCGGCGTGCTCATGGCCATCATTTACTGCGGCCTGGCGCTTGCCGGCATGCAGCTCGGCACCGTGATGCCCGACGCTACCAACGGCGCGGCCATCCTTGCCCGCTCGGCCTCCATGCACTTTGGCCTTGCCGGCACGGTTGTGGTGTTTGCGATTTTCTTCCTCGCCTGCATGAACGTGTGCATTGGCCTCATCAGCTGCTGCTCGCGTTACTTCTGCGAGACGTATGTGGTCGAAGGGGGAGCGGAGGCTTCTGAGGAGGCCATGCGCCGCCCCTTCGCGATTCTCGCCTTTGTGTTCGCCGCGTTTTCGTGCGTGCTTTCCAACGTAGGCCTCTACGTGATCCTTATGTTCTCGGTGCCTATGCTCAACGCCCTGTATCCCGTTGCCATCGTGCTGGTGCTTTTGGGCCTGGCGCACGGCTTTTGTGACGCGCATCCGCAGGTGTGGGTTTGGGTTGGTGGCGTGGTCGCCGTGCAGAGCGTGATTACCTCGGTCCGCGATGCGTTCTTTGCGGGTGCCTGGCTGCCGTTCGATGCTTTGCCGCTGGCGGACATCGGTGCCGCATGGGCGCCGGTCGCCGTGGTGGCGTTTGCGATCGGCCTGGCCCACAGCCAGTTTGTCGCACATTCGAGGAGCTAGGGTTTCTGCGCTTGCACAGGCGGGGAGTCTCCCCTATAATTTCCTTCGCTTTGGGACACGCAAGGTTTAGACCTTAGCTGCTCAACACCTTCGGGACGTGGCGCAGTTTGGTAGCGCGCCTGCTTTGGGAGCAGGATGTCGCAGGTTCAAATCCTGTCGTCCCGACCATATCTTGCGGGCGTAGTTCAATGGTAGAACCCCAGCCTTCCAAGCTGATGACGCGGGTTCGATTCCCGTCGCCCGCTCCAAAAGATAGCTTAACGGCTCTGATTCCTTTTGGGACCAGAGCCATTTTCGTAAGCGTACGGGGTGATGGGAATCGATGCCGTCCCACATCCCCTCTTAAGTTGCGGTGAAATAGTTCCTGGATTAGCCGCAAAAGCTGTTATCCAGGAACTATTTCACCGCAACTTATTGAGGCCGAGCGGGCTGGGTCGATGATGGGTTCTGTTGTCGAGAAGATGAGGGCAGCCGGTCAGGAGTCTGCGTAGGGTTTTGTGGTTGGTACACCGTAGCCGCGCATCATGGAGCCGAACGCTTTGACATCGTAGGTGTCTGAGAGCTTGAAATGAATGACGTTGTGGCCCATGGCGCGCAGGTTCGCGTCGCGCATGAGGGCAGCTCGATAGGTTTTTGCCGCAGTATGTTCCGGATCATTTTGGACATCGTCCTCAAACTTGCCTAGTCCATGCAGCTCAGCCAGCATCCAAGAGCCGTTTGGCATCTGCCAGCCGTAATCTGCCAAATAATAGCCTGCGTTTCCCGGTCGAGTGATTTCAACCTGAAGTTCGGGATCGGCAACTCCCGCCAGAATCATTGCCGCCCGTGCTTCGGATTCTCCACCGTTATCCGATCTTCCATCCATATGTTCAAAAACGTCAAATGCGCGCGCGATGCCATGCAGTCCGCGGCAGTTCGCTTGTGCATATGCACGCAATTCTTCACGCTCGACACCGTACTCACGAGCCAACCCGTCGACATAGCCTAGTGCATATCGAAAAGCGCTCGTTCGGGCGATGTCGACCACCGTGCGATATGGATCCGTTAACGTAAACGGGCCGAGCTGCCATACGTCGCCCGGCCGCCAGCGTCGGTATTCAACGAATTCGTACATATCGCGTCTGGTGGAACGCGGCAGCAGCACTTGTACCTTGTCGAGAAGCGAATATGCAGAACCGATGCCATAGAGCAGCGCCGCCGTTGCTCCACAAAACACGGCATCCGGTTCAACGACCGCAATAGCGGATGCCAATTGAAAGATGCGATCTTCGACGCCGAGGTCATTCCAATACGCGGAATCAGCGTAGACATGGTTGTAGAGTCGAACAATCATCTCTTTTTGCATGAGCGCGTAGGCACAGCGTTCATCCCATTTTTTGGTAGCTACAAACAGGTGCCCGCCATGATGGGCCTCGAATAACCGGAAGAACAGCTCTACTTGCGGTTTGGAACAGCGTTTATCATGACTCATTTTCGACCCCATAGTCTCGAGGGGGAGTGAATGACACTACGCTAACCCATATTTGGTCCGCCAGACCTTGCCATGAACTGACCAAAAGCTTGACGGGGCAGGTCAGAGTCATGAGTTAGAGCCAAACATATCGGCAAACGGTTGATTAGTGCCCCTCGCCGGCACTAAAAACCACCCTTACAGAAAGTTGCGGTGAAATAGTTCCTGAAAAGCTCGAATAAGCCTTAATCCAGGAACTATTTCACCGCAACTTAGAAGGGATGGGGCTGAGGAGCGGGCGATGCCGTTGGCTGTCGGTTAGTGGCGACCGTGGTGGCGGAGCTTGTCGATGGTGGAGTCGGTGCTGCGGCTGCGGGCTTCGGCTGCGGTTTGGCGCTTGTGGCGGTAATCGATCATGCCTTGGATGATGGGCTTGCCAAAGCTCACGACATCATCGTTGTAGATGGCGGTTCGGGCTGCGAGGAGGCAATCGGTAAAGTCCATATGGGTCTTGCCAAAGAGTTTGACGGCAAGGGCGACAACGGTGGGCTCGTCGACCATGACGTCATCGAGCAGCTTGGTCATGGCCGACGCGATTTCAACTCGGGGAACCTTATAGACGTCGCGCAGCGTGACCACGACGCGCGTGATGATTTCGGGGTAGACACGAGCGGTGCGCGTGGCGATGACCTTGGCAGCGCGCGGCGACAGGACCTCGTCGTCGTTAAGCAGGTAGCGCAGGATGACGGTCTCGTCGATGATGGTGCTACTCATGGATATCTACTTCCTCGGGACCCAAAACCGACTCGTCGCTTTCTGTGGCTAGGTATTCAATCCAGGCATTGCGCTCCTCGGAGCGGCGATTGGGGTCCCCATATGCTTTGAGCAGTCCATAGGCGGCCGTGCCGTCCTTGGAGCGCACGGCGTCCGGTTGAAATGGGAGCTTGCGCATCAAAATACTCTGCGCGACAAATAGACGGACAGCCTCGGCGAGCGATGTGCCCATGGCGTCGTAGAGACGCTCGGCATGCTGCTTGTCTTCCTCGCGAATGCGCACCTGCAGGATGGCTCGTTTTTGAGTCGATGACATCACTGGCCTCCCTTAATGAGCGTGCAATTTGAATAGTCAAATACAACATCGGCTAATAATAGCCAATCTTACAACCACTACTTTATTGCACTAGAGTAATTGAGTGTAAACGATATTACAAACGTACTACATCTTTCAGAAACGAGCGTGAAATCTCCCTTGGATGTACGCATGTAATACACTCACCTTTATAGCTTCTAGAGAATAATTCCAACCTGCCAAAACCCCTGCAATACACCCGTATTGCAGGGCCTATGCTCAAGTTTGCCACCTGCAACTGCGTATATTTAACCTGTATATCGTTGGAGGAATTCTATCGAAGTGCCTGTTTCGCCGCATGCACTCGATACGCCGATGCCGGACCACGGGCGGTCCGGGGCAACGTCGACAGGGTCTCTCCGGCATGGGATTCAGGAGGGAGTGAACAACATGGGCAATAAACGAGTCGTAGCTGATTCCTCACGCTGCATTGGGTGCCAAACCTGTATGGCGGCGTGCATCGAGGCGCACGACATCCCCGGCAACATCGCCGCGCCGCGCCTGCGCGTGACGCGTACGTACGAGATCTCCGCACCGGTGGCTTGCCATCACTGCGAGGATGCCCCGTGCGCGAAGGCCTGTCCTACGGGCGCCTTGTTCTTTGATCCAAAGAACCATCGTATCGGCGTCAACGAGGACAACTGCATCGGCTGCAAGAGCTGCGTCATGGCATGCCCCTTTGGCGCCGTGAGCGTGGCGACCACGCAGGTTCCGGTCTTGATGGGCGACGTTCGCGTGGGTTCGCAGACCAAGAGCTTCGTGCTCAAGTGCGACCTGTGCGTGGACCGTCCCGGCGGTCCGGCGTGTGCCGAGGCGTGCCCGACCAAGGGCCTCACCCTGGTTGACGAGGAGCGCCTGGCAGAACTGACTGCCGAGCGTGCCCGCGCCACCATCGAAAACGAGGCGTAAGCGGGCGGCCATACAGGCCCAATGATTGTCAAATAAGTACCGAGCATTCGGTAGCAGAAAAAGGAAGGAGGGTGTCATGGAGAAGCATAAAGTGATCTGCCCGTACTGCGGCGCCGGTTGCCAGTTTAACCTCCTGGTCCAAAACGGCCAGGTCGTGGGCACCGAACCGCTCAACGGCATCACCAACCAGAGCGAGCTGTGCCTTAAGGGCATGAGCGGCTACGACTTCATCAACGACACCAAGATCTTGACTCCTCGCGTACTGCACCCGATGATCCGCCGCACTAAGGGCGCGGATCTTGAGCGCGTAAGCTGGGACGAGGCACTGGATTTCACCGCATCTAAGATGCAGGCCATAATTGACGAATATGGTCCTAACGCTGTCATGACCACCGGCTCTTCGCGAGGCGGCGGCAATGAGGCGAACTACGTCATGCAGAAGTTTACGCGTGCGTGCATCGGCACCCACAGCGTGGACAACTGCGCCCGTACTTGACACGGCCCTACTGTCCTCGGTCTGATGGACACGGTTGGTTCAGGTTGCATGTCATGCTCCATCCCCGGTATGGAGGATGCGGGCTGCATTTTCCTCTTCGGCTATAACCCTGCCGATTCGCACCCCATCGTCGCAAGGCGTATCGTGCGAGCCAAAGAAAAGGGTTGCAAGATCATCGTCGCCGATCCGCGCCATATTGAAACCGCGCGTATCGCCGATCTCTACCTTCCGATCAAGAACGGTTGCAACGTTGCGTTCCTCAACGCCTTTGCCAACTGCTTGGTCAACGATGGCCTCTACGACAAGGAATTCGTCGCCGAGCACACGAACGGCTTTGACGAGTGGTGGGAGACCATCAAGAACTACACTCCCGAATCCGTACAGGACATCACGGGTGTCGAGCCCGCGTTGATCCACCAAGCTGCCGAGATGTACGCCACGGCGAAGCCTTCCGCCATCATTGGCTGGGGCATGGGCGTATGCCAGCAGAAGCAGAACCTGAAGACGGTGCACACCATCGCCTCCATCGCCTGCGTTGCCGGCCAGATCGGCAAACCCAATTCCGGCCTCGCGCCCGTGCGTGGCCAGAACAACGTCCAGGGCTCCTGCGATATGGGCATGCTGCCTAACCTGTACCCTGGCTACCAGAAGGTCACCGACCCGGCAGTGCGTGCCAAGTTTGCCAAGGCTTGGGGCGTGCCCGAGGAAAAGCTCCCGCTCGAGGAGGGCTACAAGCTCACCGACCTGGGTCACCTGGTCGACGAGGGCAAGGTGCACTGCTTCTACAACTACGGCGAGGACCCGGTGCAGACCGAGCCCGATTCGGCCGGTATGCGCAAGACGCTCTCCGAGCTGGATCTGTTCATTTGCCAGGACATCTTTATGACGCAGACGACCATGCTCGCCGACGTCATCCTGCCTGCCACTTCCTGGGGCGAGCACGAGGGTGTCTTTACCGCATCCGACCGTAGCTTCCAGCACTTTGATGCGGCTGTTCCGCCCAAGGGCGAGTGCCGCCACGACTGGGAGATCTTCGCGGACCTGTCTACGCGTATGGGCTACCCCATGCACTACGACAACACCGAGCAGATCTGGAACGAGTGCATTAGCCTGTGCCCCAACTTTGTGGGCGCGACCTACGAGAAGATGGCTCCCGAGGGCGGCTACGCCCAGTGGCCCGTCAAGAGCACCGATGTGAACGACCACGGTACGCCCGACATGTTCGCTGGTGGCAAGTTCACCACCAAGGACGGCCGCGCCAACCTGATGGCGCACGACTGGGAGGCGCCCTCCGAGCTTCCCGATGATGAGTACCCGCTCATCCTGTGTACCGTCCGCGAGGTCGGCCACTACAGCTGCCGCTCGATGACCGGCAACTGCAAGACGCTGGCGCTGCTCGCCGACGAGCCCGGCTTTGTCCGCATGAATCCCGCGGACGCCGAGGCACGCGGCATCAAGAATGGCGACATCGTCTCGATCCACAGCCGCCGCGGCCAGGTATACAGCCGTGCCGACGTGAGCGATCGCATCAACAAGGGCACGGTCTACATGACCTACCAGTGGTGGATCGGCAAATGCAACGAGCTGACCATGCACAAGGTCGACCCGGTCTCGCACACGCCCGAGGACAAGTTCTCCGCCTGCCAGGTCGACGCTATCGCCGACCAGGTCTGGGCCGAGGGCGAGGTCGAGCGTCAGTACACCGAGCTCAAGCAGGCTCTGGTCGACGCCGCCGCTCCCCAGGACGTTGAGCCCGGCGCCGCCAAGTTCGACGACGAGACGCACGTGAATCAAATCGTGTAGTCCCGTTCTCGTTGGCTTTTTGGGCCGGGCGTCCCGTACGTTCGGGAGCCCGGCCCGTTATTTTGAAAGGAAGTGGGGATGAACCGCTTCATCGACATCAACCCGGAGAGGTGCATCGGCTGCGGAACATGCCAGTCCGCCTGTGCCGACGCCCACCGGATGCAGGGTCTTCAGGATACGCCGCGTCTGGCGCTCGTGAAGACCGGCGGTATTTCGGCCGCCCTTGCCTGCCACCATTGCGAGGGTGCCCCCTGCGCCGAGGTTTGCCCGGTGAATGCCATCGAGCACGATGGCGACCGCATCCACGTCAAGGAGCAGGAGTGCATCGGGTGCAGGCTGTGCGCCATCGCGTGCCCCTTCGGAGCCATCCATCCCGATGGCACGTCTATCGCCGGTGTCGCAGGCATGTGCGACCCGACGCCTTCGTATCCTAAGTCCCTGAGCAGCCTGCTTACGTGGGCTCCCGGCCAGTACACCTGCGCTGTCAAGTGCGACCTGTGCGCCTTCGATCCGGACGGCCCGCATTGTGTGGCGGCGTGCCCCACCAAGGCGCTGACCGTCATGGGCGGCGCGGCCGATCGCGAGCTCGACGAGGCCAAGCGCCTGCGCTCGATCGAAAACGGTCCGGTCGTCGACGTTACCGCTGTGGCCCAGGGCCTGTCCGAGAAAGCAGAAGGGAGCGTAAACAATGGATAGCATGACGCTGTTTATCGCATCACTTGCCGTCTCGTGCATCGGTGCGCTCGTCTCGGTTCTGCTGATCAAGGCCGATAGCGCCGCAAAGACCGCCGGCTGCCTTATCGGCGCCGTCGCCGCGGTGCTTTCGTTTGTGGCCGGTATCCAGGCCGTGCTGGGCGATGTCACGTCGGTCGACACCATCGTGTTCTTCCCGTTTGCCCATTTCCAGCTGCTGCTCAATCAGCTGTCCGGCCTGTTCGTGGCGCTCATCTCGGTGCTCGCGTTTGCCGGTTCGATCTACGGTCTCAACTACTTTGATGAGTACCCGGGCAAAAAGGGCCGCGCCGGCTTCTTCTTTAACACCTTCGTGGCGTCCATGATGCTCGTCATCACCGCCGACAACGTGTTTTGGTTCCTGGTCGCCTTTGAGCTCATGTCGCTGACCTCGTACTTCCTGGTCGTGATCGAGGAGAACGAGAACTCCATCCATGGCGGTTGGCTCTACTTTGTGATCGCGCACGTGGGCTTTGTGCTCATCATGGCGAGCTTCCTCACCATGACCAACTTCGCCGGTGGCTCGTTTGCCTTTGCGGATTTCCGCGCCACGCAGTTTAGCCCCGCGGTCGCATCCGTGTGCTTCGTGCTCGCCTTCTTTGGCTTTGGTGCCAAGGCCGGTATCATCCCGCTGCACGGCTGGCTGCCCAAGGCACATCCCGAGGCGCCGTCCAACGTGTCGGCCCTCATGTCCGGCGGCATGATCAAGATCGGTATCTTCGGCATCCTCAAGGTTGGTCTCGACCTGCTTTCCGCCTCGGGCGTTCAGGTCTGGTGGGGCCTTATGGTCATGGTCTTCGGTGCGATCTCGTCGGTCCTCGGCGTGGCCTTCGCCCTGCAGGAGCATGACATCAAGCGCCTGCTGGCCTATCACTCCGTCGAGAACATCGGCATCATTCTGCTCGGCGTCGGCGCCTCCATGGCCGCCATGGCGCTCAACTCGGTCGGCATCGCCGTCCTGGCTCTGATGGCCGCCCTCTACCACACGTTTAACCACGCGATGTTTAAGGGCGAGCTGTTCCTGGGCGCCGGTGCGCTGCTGTACTCCACGGGTACGCGCAATATGGAGAAGATGGGCGGCCTGTTCCGTCGTATGCCGGCAACGGCCATCTGCTTCCTCATTGGCGCGCTTGCCATCTCGGCCATCCCGCCCTTCAACGGCTTTGTGTCCGAGTGGTTTACCTACCAGTCGTTGTTTAACGCCGCCATGCAGGGCGACAAGGCCGTCATGATCGTGGCCGTGTTCGCTGCCGTCGCGCTTGCCATTACCGGCGCGCTGGCTGTCACGTGCTTCGTCAAGGCCTATGGCGTCTCCTTTGCCTCCGCGCCCCGCTCCGAGGCCGCGGCCAATGCCAAGGAGGTTCCCGCCCCCATGGTGTTTGCGCAGGGCCTGCTCGCGGCCATCTGCGTCGTGCTGGGCATTGGCGCTCCCGTGATCGCGCCCGTGCTGGTCGATGTCGCCACGTCCGTGCTGCATCCGTACGGTGGCGTATTTGCCGCCGAGGGCATGGAGCTCATGAACCAGTACTCCGGCGCTGCCACCTCCACGCCCGCGATCGCTATTGCGCTCGTGGTGCTCGTCGGCCTTGCCTGCGGCTATCGCAAGCTCAAGACCGTCGGTAAGGTGCAGAAGTCCCAGCCGTGGGCATGCGGCTATGCTCCCAACGAGCATATGCCCGTCGTGGCCACGACCTTTGCCTCCGAGGTGTCCTGGTTTATGCAGCCGCTCTACACGCTGCGCGACCGCTGCACGGCCGTCTGCTGGTCCATCGCGCACTTCTTCCAGAAGCTCACCGGTGTGGCCGAGGCTGTGGAGCCCGTACCCGACAAGGTTCTCGTCGATGCCCCGCATAAGGGTGTCGAGAAGCTCGCCGACCTCGCGACAAAGATCGAGGGCGGCAACTACAGCATCTATATCTGCTACATCGTCGCGGCACTCGTGGTGTTCCTCGTGCTCGCCGTGCAAATGGGTTAAGGAGGGGAGAGCATGAACAACATCGTACTTGCCGTTCTGCAGGGCGTGGTCGTTATGGTCGTCGCGCCGTTCTTCTCCGGTCTCGGTCGCGTGATCCGCGCCAAGATGCACAACCGTCGCGGCCCCAGCATCATGCAGGACTACCGCGACCTGGCCAAGCTCTTTGCGCGCCCCGAGTCCCAGAGCGAGGACGCGAGCTTTGCGCTGCGCATTATGCCGCCGCTGTTCTTCGCCGTCGCCTTTATGCTCGCGATGGGCCTGCCGCTCTTTACGGCGCAAAGCCCCATCCCGGTCTTTGGTGACGCCATCACCATCATGTACAGCCTGGCGCTCGCCCGCTTCTTCTTCGCCCTTTGCGGCGTGGATTCGTCCAACGCCTACGCCGGTATCGGCGGCGTCCGCGAGCTGCTCATGAGCGTGCTCATCGAGCCGTCCATGCTGCTGGCGCTGTTTGCCGCCGCCCTGGTGTGCGGCTCCACCGACATCGCCACCATGGGTCAGCACATCATGACGGGCGCCATCGACGCGCCGGTCGCCGTGATCCTCGCCGGCATCGCCTTTGCGATTGCCTGCTACATGGAACTCGGCAAGCTGCCGTTTGATCAGGCCGAGGCCGAGCAGGAGCTTCAGGAAGGCCCGCTCGCCGAGCTTTCCGGCCCGTCGCTCGCCATGGCCAAGCTCGCCATGTCCATGAAGCAGGTCCTGGTCGTCGCTTGGTTCTGCGCGATCTTCGTCCCCTGGGGCGAGCCCGCGACCGTGGGCGCCGCCGCCGTTCTGGGCGCAGTCATCTTCCTGGTGAAGTGCCTGATCGACTTTGTCGTGTGCGGCGTGATCGAGAACTCTTGCTCGCGCTCACGCTTTAAGGTGCTCGGCAATCAGACCTGGGCCGTCGTGGGCATCGCCGTTCTGGCGTTTGTCTTCGTGGTCGTCGGCGTGTAGGAGAAGGGAGAAACAATGTCATTTGCAGTCAGTCTGTCCCTTCTCGGCTTGGTCGCTATCGCGGCCCCGATGGTGGCCTCGGTGCTCGTCGCCCTGTTCCCCCGTCCGTACGCCAAGTGGTTCAGCGTTTTGGGTGCCGCCGTCTCGACGGTCTGCACCATCGCCCTCGCCGCGAATTTCGCCGGCGCCGGCATGCCCGACACTCAGGTCCCCCTGATCTCGTTTGGGCAGACCCTTGTCATGGGATTCACCTTTGATCGCATGAGCACGCTGCTCGCGCCCGCCTTTGTGGGTATCGGCCTGCTTGTCGTGATCTATTCGATTCCGTATATGAGCGAGAATAACCGTGAGCATCCCGACGCACCGCGTCGTCGCTTCTACGCGTACCTCGCGACCTTCATCGGCGCCATGGCCGGCCTTGTGTACAGCTCGACCCTTTTGGGCCAGCTCGTGTTCTTTGAGATCACGGGTGCGTGCTCTTGGGGCCTCATTAGCTACTACATGTCGCCTACGGCCAAGAAGGCCGGCATGAAGGCCCTGATCATTACGCATATCGGTGCGCTCGGCCTGTATCTGGGCGCCGCCATCGTGTTTGCCCACACCGGCACCTTCGCCATCACTGCGATTGCCGGCCTCGACGCCAAGCTCAAGGCTATCGTCCTTTTGCTCGTGCTGTTTGCGGCCTGGGCCAAGTCCGCACAGGTCCCCATGTACATGTGGCTGCCTTCGGCCATGGAGGCGCCGACGCCTGTTTCGGCCTACCTGCATGGCGCCTCGATGGTTAAGGTCGGTGTGTGCGTGTTCGCGCGTGCACTCGTCTCTGCCGGCGAGATTCCCGAGATCGTGGGCTGGGTTGCCATTATCGACGCCATGGTCACCATGCTCTTTGGTTTCCTTATGTACCTGCCGCAAAAGGACATGAAGCGTCTGCTGGCCTTCTCCACGATCGCCCAGCTCTCCTATGTGTTCTTTGGTCTGGGCCTTTCGGTCTTTGGCAGCCAGCTGGCCTTTGACGGTGCCGTGTGCCATATCTTTAACCACGCGTTCGCCAAGACCCTGTTCTTCCTGATTGCCGGTTCGTTCTCCTTTACGCTCGGCACGCGTATGCTGCCCAAGCTTCGCGGCATCGTGAAGAAGTACCCGATCTCGGGCGTGGGCTTTGGTGTCGCAGCGCTCGCCATTGCCGGCGTGCCGCCCATGAACACGTTCTTCTCGAAGTTCCAGATCATCGCCGGCGGCTTTTCTGTGGGTGCCGGCAACGTTGCGATCCTGGTGCTCGTGTGCATCATGGTTGCCGAGACCGTCGCCACCTTTGCCTGGTTCCTTAAGTGGATGGGCTATTGCCTGCCCGGCGAGCCGAGCGAAGAGGTCGCTGCGGGAGCCCCGCTTCCCCGCGCGATGGCGTTCGTGTTCATCGTGCTCATCATCATGGTCATCGTCAGCGGCCCGCTTTCGGCCAGCTGGATCGGTTAGGAGGTAGAACGACATGGGTTATTCGATCGTCAACATCCTTGGCGGCCTTCTGATCGTCACGTCCACCATGGTGGTCGTCTCCAAGAACATCAAACATTCCATCCACTGGTATGCGGTGCAGTCGCTGGTGCTCGTGGGGCTTCTCGCCACGCTCGGTGTCACCACTGGTGCGCAGGAGCTGCTTATGTGGGCTGGATCTGCCTTTATCACCAAGGTCGTCCTGGTCCCTTATATCCTCAACCGCGCATACAAGAAGATGGGTGAGCCGAGCGACGCATCGCTCAAGGCCGGCCTTAAGCCCGCGTGGGCCATTTGCATCATCGCCGTCGAGGTCGCGATTTGCTTTGCCGTCGTGACGCAGATCAGCCTGCCCACGGCCGAGGTCGCAACGCCTGCGCTCGCTATTAGCTTCGCTCACTTCTTTGTGGGCCTCACCTGCATCATTTCGCAGCGCAACATCATGAAGCAGATCTTTGGATACTGCCTTATGGAAAACGGCAGCCATGTGACGCTCGCGCTTTTGGCCCCCACCGCTCCCGAGATCATCGAGATCGGTATCGCCACCGACGCCATCTTTGCCGTCATCATAATGTCCATCGTCGTGCGTCGCATTTGGGACGACTCCCACTCGCTCGATGCGCGCGACCTGTCCGAGCTGAGGGGGTAGTCCATGGAAACGTTGATTCTCGCCCTGCTCGCGACTCCTTTGGTGTTTTCGCTGGTCATGGCGTTTTTGCCCAAGAACACGTCCTATAACGTGTTTGCCGGTCTCAACCTGGTCTCCGTCGCAGCCGTCCTGGTGCTGTCGATTATGACGGCCGGCGACGTCCTTATGAGCGGCGAAACCGCGAGCGCTCTTGGCCTGTGGTTCCACCTCGATTCGCTGGGCGCCATCTTTGTGCTGCTCATCGGCTTTATCGGTTTTCTTACGGGGCTGTTCTCGCTGCCCTATTTAAAGGCCGATATCGAGGAGGGCTCCATGCCCGCCGAGCGCGCCAAGCAGTATTTTGCGCTGTTTAGCCTGTTTGTGTTCACCATGCTGCTCGCGTGCCTGTCCAACAACATGATCCTCACGTGGGCCGCCGTGGAGGCAACCACGCTTTCCACCGTGTTCCTCGTGGGTATCTACAAGAACAAGACGGCCCTCGAGGCTTCTTGGAAGTATGCGATGGTCTGCACCGCGGGCGTGGCCTTTGGCTTGTTCGGTACGCTTTTGATCTACGCCAACGCCGCCGACGTGATTCCCAACGCCCACGAGGCCGCATTCCTGTCGTGCGTGCTTCCGTATGCCGACCAGTTCGACCCGACGCTCATGCGCCTCGCCTTTGCGTTTGTCGTGATCGGCTTTGGCACCAAGGCCGGCCTGTTCCCCATGCACACTTGGCTGCCCGATGCCCACTCCCAGGCCCCGAGCCCTGTCTCGGCCCTGCTCTCTGGCGTGCTGCTTAAGTGCGCCATGCTTGTGATCATGCGCTTCTACGGCTTTACCATCCAGGCCGTGGGCGCCGAGTATCCGCAGCTTTTGCTGCTGATCGTCGGCACGCTGTCCATTTTGGTGGCGGCACTTTCGATGTTTCGCCAGGACGACCTCAAGCGCCGCTTTGCGTACTCGTCTGTGGAGAACGTGGGCGTTATCGCCCTGTGCCTGGGTATCGGTGGCCCGCTGGGTATCGCCGCGGCCCTGCTGCACTGCGTGTTCCACGGTTTTACCAAGACGCTTGCCTTCTGCGTGTCCGGCAACATCCAGCACGCCTTTGGCACGCGTAGCCTGGCCAAGATCCAGGGCGTCGTCGAGGTTGCCCCCGCAACCGCCGCGCTCGCCATCCTGGCGCTGCTCGGTCTTGGTGCCTTCCCGCCCTTTGGCATGTTTATCTCCGAGTTCCTGACTTTTGTCGCCGGTGTTACCGCCGGCCCGATGTGGCTCGTCATCGTGGTGGCTCTCGGCCTGACCGTCGCCATCTCCGCGCTCACCCGTATCGCACTCAAGTCGGTATTCGGCCATGCGCCCCAGGGCATGGGCAAGCATGAGGCCCCGGCGCTCATGCTTATCCCCGAAATCATCCTGGCTGTCATGATCTTGTGGTTTGGCATCGCCACCCCGCTGCCTCTCGTGCGCGGTGTGGAGACTGCGACCGGCATCGTGCTCGAGCAGAGCACCGAGGAACTTCACGCGACGCCGATGTACCGCGCTGTGTTCGGTACCGAGACCGCTCAGAGCGAGGTGGAGTAACGAATGATTGAAACTGAGAACAAGGTGTATGCCCGTCGCTGCGAGAGCCATGTCGAGGCCCTGCGCCGCGCCGTTCCGGGCTGCATCGAGAAGGTCGAGTGGCAGTGCGAGGACCAGCTGACGATTACCGTCAAGCAGGACAAGCTGCCCGAGGCCGTCCACTACCTGTACTACGAGCGCTACGGCTGGATTCCCGTGATCATCGGCAACGATGAGCGCAGTCTGTGCGGCCGTTACGCCGTGTACTACGTCATCTCCATGGAGGGGGAGGATCCCGGCTGGGTGACCGTCCGCGCCGAGGTCGATCCCGCCAAGATGACGTTCCCGTCCGTGACGCCGTTCGTCCCCGCCTGCGTGTGGGGCGAGCGCGAGCTGCGCGACATGTTCGGCCTGATCCCCGAGGGTCTGCCTGATCGTCGTCGCCTGGTGCTGCCCGACGATTGGCCCAGCGGCCTGTATCCGCTGCGCAAGGACTCCATGGACTACCGCTTCCGTCCCGCTCCCGCGAGCGACATGGAAAACTACGAGTTCTTGGCCGATACCAAGGGCAAGGAGACGACGCTCGTTCCCATGGGCCCGTTGCACATTACTTCCGACGAGCCCGGCCACTTCCGCCTGTTCGTTGAGGGCGAGACGATCGTCGACGCCGACTACCGTCTGTTCTACGTGCACCGCGGCATGGAGAAGGTCGCCGAGACGCGCCTGAACTATGATGCCGTGACGTTCCTCGCCGACCGCATCTGCGGCATCTGCGGCTGCGCCCACTCGGTGGCCTATGCCGAGGCCGTCGAGCGCGCCCAGGGCATTCATGTTCCGCCGCGCGCCCAGTACATCCGCGCTATCATGCTCGAGGTCGAGCGCCTGCACTCGCACCTGCTCAACATTGGCCTCGCATCGCACTACACGGGCTTCGACTCCGGCTTCCAGCAGTTCTTCCGCGTCCGCGAGAAGTCCATGGACCTGGCCGAGAAGCTCTCCGGTCACCGCAAGACCTACGGCCTCAACGTGATCGGCGGCGTGCGTCGCGACATTTTGGCCGAGCAGAAGCTCTCCACGCTCACGACTATCCACCAGCTGCGCTCCGAGGTTCAGGAGCTCGTCGACGTCTTGCTCTCCACGCCCAACTTTATTGAGCGTACGAGTGGCATCGGCATTCTGGACCGCAAGATCGCTCGCGACTTCTCGCCGGTCGGCCCGCTCATGCGTGGCTCGGGCTATGCCCGCGACGTGCGCTTTGACCATCCCTTCGACGGCTACGCCGATCCGGACGTTCAAAAGATGCACGCCGCCACGGCCGACACCTGCGATGCCTTCGGCCGTACCGCCGTTCGCATCCAGGAGGTCTATGATTCGATCGACATGATCGAGACCATGCTCGAGAACTGCCCGTCGGGCCCCATCCTCACCACGGATTGGGAGTACACCCCGCACAAGTACGCCATCGGCGCCACCGAGGCGCCGCGCGGCGAGGACGTGCACTGGGCCATGCTCGGCAACAACCAGAAGTGCTACCGCTGGCGCGCCAAGGCCGCCACGTACAGCAACTGGCCGGTCCTGCGCTACATGTTCCGCGGCAACACCGTGGGCGATGCGGCGCTGATCGTCGGCTCGCTCGACCCGTGCTACTCCTGCACCGACCGCGTGACGGTGACCGATGTCGCCGCCAAGCGCGACCACGTGCTCGACAAGGAGCAGTTCGAGAACGTCTGGCGCGACAAGTCGCCGCTTGCGGGCGAGGGCACCATGGCCGCTCCGCTCGATGAGGAGGCGCTCTAATATGCTGAAGCTTTGGAAGGTTAACGCCAAGGCCGGCGACGCGACGGTCAAGTACCCGTTTGCGCCGTTTCCCACCAACAAGGACATGCGCGGCAAGCCCGAGCACAATGCCGAGCTCTGCATCGCCTGCGGTGCCTGCGGCGTGGCGTGCCCGGCCGATGCCATTCGCATGGACACCGACCTTGCGGCCGATACCATCACCTGGTCGATCGACTACGGCCGCTGCATCTTCTGCGGCCGCTGCGAGGAGGCCTGCCCCATGGAGGCCATCAAGCTCACCGAGGAGTTTGAGCTGGCCGTCATGAGCAAGGACGACCTCACCAGCAAGAGCGTCTACACGCTCGAGCACTGCTCGCGCTGCGGCAAGCCGTTTGCCCCGCACAAGGAGATCGACTACGCCAAGCGCCTGCTGCAAAAGGCCGGCGGCATGGAGGCCGAGCAGGCCGCCCGCACCGTCGGTATGTGCCAGGAGTGCAAGCGCGAGCTCGACGCCCTGCGCGCCGCCTCGGCCGTAAAGACCGGCAACGCTGCCGGCATGGCCGCCAACGAGACGCTTGCGTCCGGCGAGCCCCAGGGCCCCGGCATGGAGTATCTGGGCGGCCACGGCGTGAACCCGGAGTATATCGACCGCGAGCTCAACCCCGATGCGCCCGAGATTCCCGCCGGTCCGGCGCCGGTCGAGGGCATCATCATGGATTTTGATACGAAGGAGGAGTAACCATGGCCGAACCCACGCTTTTGCCCGAGCGGCTTCAGTACCGCCCGACCAAGATCGAGCTCGACGAGAGCATCGAGAAGGCCAAGGCGACCCTTCTTAAGAAGATCAAGCGCTCGGTGTACGTCTACCGCGTTGACTGCGGCGGCTGCAACGGCTGCGAGATCGAGATCTTCGGTTCCATCACGCCCGTCTTCGACGTCGAGCGCTTTGGCATCAAGGTCGTGCCTTCGCCCCGTCACGCCGATGTGCTGCTGTACACCGGCGCCGTGACGCGTGCCATGCGCATGCCGGCCCTGCGCGCCTTTGAGGCTGCACCCGATCCCAAGATCGTGGTGTCCTATGGCGCGTGCGGCTGCACCGGCGGCATCTTCTACGACAACTACTGCGTCTGGGGCGGCACGGATAAGATTCTGCCGGTCGATGTCTACATCCCCGGCTGCCCGCCCAGCCCCGCGCAGACCGTCTACGGCTTTGCCATGGCGCTCGGTCTGCTGGACCAAAAGCTCCATGCCGAGACCACGGTGGAGGCCGCCGGCGAGCAGGCCGATATCCTGCACCCCGGCGTGCCGTACAAGCTGCGCGTTGCCATCGAGCGCGAAGCTCGCGCCATGAGCGGCTACCGTTACGGCCGCGACCTGGCCAACGAGTTTATGGATACGCTCGAGGGCGCGCCCAAGGGCGACATCCGCGGTGCCATGGCGCTGCTCATCGACAAGCAGGACGATCCGCGCCGCGTCGAGGTGTACTCGGCGCTGCAGGATCTGGTGTTGGCCGGAGGTCGCTAGATGGGGCTCACGGACCGCTCTGGTTACTTTGCGGGCCCCGGCATGCTCGGCGGCTCCTTTGGCGATGCCTCGCGCGCAAGCGACGAGGCCGCCGAGGGCGTCGCCGACCCCTGCCTGGGCGATGCGCCCGACCAGGTGGTCTTTTACGAGCTCACGCGTAAGTTTGTGGAGACCGAGGAAGACGTTCCCCAGGAGGCCTGCGACGTGCTGTACTACACGCTCGCCGTGGGCCACCACACCGGCGTGCTCGACTGCTTTGAGCCGCGCTTGTCGGTGCCGGTGGATGTGTTCTATTCGCTCGTCGACGCGTTGCCGGAGGGGGAGGCCAAGACCAAGTTTGAGGCCATCCGCTCCTTTGGCGAGTGCCAGCTCGACAAGGCGGCGGTGCCGTCGCTGCTCGAGGCCTGCGATGCGCTGCTCGACGAGCGCGGTTTTCGCGGATCGGTCAAGGCCGGCATCTCGGTGTTCGATGACGACTTTGGCCTGCATGCCCAGCAGGTCGCGTTTCTGATGAAGTTCCGCGATCTGGTTGAGCGCGTGCGCGATGTGTCGGGCGTGTATCTGACGGGAAGGTTGCAGTAATGGGTCGCGTTGTGGATGGTCGTGTGAACGACGCCCCGTTTGCGGGCATCGTGCTCACAGCGGGAAGCGTGCTGCGTGCCGACGATGCCGCCGGCCCCGTGCTCTCCAAAAAGATGGAGGACGCGCCCATCGCCGGTTGGTACACCATCGACGGAGGCCAAACGCCCGAGGACGACATTATCGAGGTCAAGCGCGAGCGTCCGCCGCGTTTGGTTTTGGTCGATGCCGCCGACATGGCGCTGCCCGTCGGGTCTATCCGCCTGCTCGATAAGCGCGATGTGGCCCGCAAGTCGATGTTCACCACGCATTCGCTTCCTTTGTCGATTCTGATCGAGGAAATCGAGCAATCGTGCGAAGATATCGTCTTCGTTGGGATTCAGCCGGGCGATACGGAGTTTTACAACCCCATGTCCCCGGAGGTCTTTGACGCCGTGGACGCCGTGTACGACGCCGTGGCCGCCAACGACTTTTCCCACTTTGTCCGCTTGGGGCAAGAGCAATAGGAGCGCTTGTCCCTGCTGATTAGGAAAGAAGTGATTGACATGGCAGATTCCAAGGTGGAGTATCCCGCTCCCGATTGCCTGGTGCCCGCCGCGATCGAGGCCAAGACCGAGGCCGCCGGCGTGACCAAGGCCAACCTGCCGGTCGCAAAGGCCTTTCTGTTGGCAATGTTCGCCGGTGCGTTCATTGCCTTCGGCGGCCTGTTCTTTACCGTGTTCTTGAGCGATAGCACGCTGGGCTGGGGCGCTCAGCGTGTCGTGGGCGGCCTGTGCTTTTGCTTGGGCCTGGTGCTGGTGCTGGTGTGCGGCGCCGAGCTGTTTACCGGTAATTCGCTTATGGTCTGCGCGCTCAAGAGCAAAAAGATCACCCTGGTCCAGATGCTCAAGGCTTGGGTCGTCGTATGGGCCGGTAACTTTGCCGGTGCCCTGTTCATCGTCTTTTTGGTGTACATGGCCGGCATTTACAAGCTCAACGGCGAGGCGGTCGCCAATTCCATGGTGAGCGTCGCCGCCGGCAAGGTGACGATCGACTGGGTGACGATCTTCTTCCGCGGCATCCTGTGCAACATCTTTGTGTGTCTGGCCGTGTGGATCGGTACCGCCGGCAAGACCGTGGTCGATAAGGTTGTGGGCATTCTGCTGCCCATCGCCGCCTTTGTGGCCTGCGGTTTTGAGCACTGCGTTGCCAACATGTACTTTTTGCCCATGGGTGCTGTGATGCACGCGTGCGGCTACGGTGCCGACGTCGCCGGCGCCGATGCGCTCAACGCCGCGGGCATTGCGTTTAACCTATCCGCCGCCACGTTGGGCAACATTGTGGGCGGAGCGGTCCTGATCGCGCTCGGCTACTGGTTTATCTACGCCAAGAAGTCCGAGGCGTAAGGTACCGCCTGTTTGACGTTGGGCCTCCCGCGGGGCGTTGCCGTGCGGGAGGCTATTTGGGTCTGGGGCTCGTTGGCTGGCTTTTGGATTGTTGTGTTTGGCTGATGAAAGGGGTAATCGAGATGGCATCTGCTGTGAAGCGTGACGGTCGCGCCGTGGTGACCACATGCGGGGGATGCTATGCCGATTGCGCCTTTGCTGCACGCGTTGAGGACGGTCGCGTGGTGGCCGAGTTGCCGGTGCTGGGGCATCCGTGCGCGGCGCGAGCCCTGTGTGCCCGCGGACGGCATCGCCTGGACATGCCGTTTGACGAGCGCGACCGCATTGTGCACCCTATGCGCCGACGAGCTGATGGCTCGGGGTTCGATGTGATTTCGTGGGACGAGGCGTTCGCGCAGATTGCCGAGCGTTTTTTGGGCATTGTTGACGAGTGCGGGCCTCGTGCGCTGGGTATGACGCTCGGCGTGCCCTCGTTCGACCGCTACTGGGCGTATCGCTTTATGCATGCGCTGGGTTCGCCTAACGTGTACGGTGCCGACGGCGCCTGCGAGGTAAGTCGTCTCACCGGCTGGGAGCACAGCCTGGGCTATAGTCCCGCCTCCGACCTGGCGCATACCGATTGCATCATGTACCTGGGGCGTTCGCTGGTGGAATCGTCTTCGATGGGGGCAGTCGACGCCTTGAATGACGCACGCCGGCGCGGGGCGAAAATCATTGTCGTGGACCCGCGGCGCAGTGGCTCTGCGGCGCTTGCCGACCGCTGGCTGCGCGTGCGCCCGGGCTGCGACTTGGCGCTGCTGTTGGGTATTGCCCACGTGCTGATTGTCGAGGGTCTGTACGACTACGAGTTCGTTGCCCGCTACACCACAGGCTTTGACGAGCTAGCGCAGGCGGCGAGCGCTTGGACGCCTGAGTGGGCCGAGTCGATGTGCGATGTGCCGGCGGACGATATCCGTGCGACTGCGCGTGATTTGGCTGCCGCCGCGCCTGCCGCTGTCGTGGATGCGGGCTTTCATGGCGGCATCGGTATCGCGTATGCCAATAGCACCCAGACCGCGCGCGCTATCTGCTTGGTCGATGTGCTGCTGGGCTGTATTGGACATTCGGGCGGCGCGCTCAATCCTCACACACCGCTTGTACTGGGCGACTTGGACCCTGCGTGTTTTGCGGCGCCGTCGATGCCGCGTGAGCCCAAGTTGGGGTCCGAGCGCTACCCGCTGGTCGATCCGGTGCGCGGCCTGTGCACGACCATCGGTCAGTCGATTCTTGCCGGCGATTTGCGTGGACTCATCGTCTATGCCAGTAACCCCGGTGCGGGCTATGGCAATGCGCAGGCTTGGTTGGGTATTTTGCGGCAGCTCGACCTGCTCGTGACGATTGATATTCGCTGGTCCGAGACAGCGCGCGCTTCTGACTTCGTGCTGCCCGACGTGACGTATCTGGAGGCCGACCGCGGTGTGGGCACGGTGACAGGCGCCAACGATTCGCGCGTGTTCTACCGCAACGCCGTGCTGCCTGTGCAGCATGACGGCACACGTCCCGGTCGTGAGATTTTTGCCGGTCTGGCGCAGGCGTGTGGCGTGGGCGAGTACTTCCAGTTTACGTCTGACGATCTGGCGGCTGCCCAGGTGACGCCTTTTGGGATCAATCTGGACGAGCTCAAGGAACGCGGCTGGGCCGACACGGGTGTTGCGTTGCCGTCGCGTACGGGCGAGCCGGCGATTCCCTTGGATGGCGGCAAAATTGCGCTGGCAAGCGACGTATGGGAACGAGTCGGCATGGGTCGTGTGCCAGGCTGGATTGCGCCCATGGTGGAGCCCGGCCCGGGGATGTTTCGCCTCATTAGTGGCAACCGTCCCTTTGAGTCGCACACCTCGCGCAGGCTTGCGGTGGCCGGCGCCGCCGAGGCGGGCTCGGATCTGGATGCCGTGCAGATGAATGCCGATGCTGCTGCGCACATGGGCATCGCCGACGGCGAGATCGTCGAGCTTGTGAGCGATATGGGCCGCGATCGCGTGCGCGTGGAGACGACGCCGTATCTGCATCCGGCATGCATCTTTACGTCGGCCGCCCCCGGTGGGCGTTCGTTTGGCTCCGATGCCGGTGGCACTCAAGGCTTGGGCGTGGGCCCGCTCGACCATACGCCGTTGCGTTGGGACCCGTTGACGGGCGCCGCGCTCACCCAGGAAAACGCCGTTCGCGTGGAAAAGATCGCGGCGCGCGAGGATAATAACGACTGATTGACTCAGCCGATCGAATTGGCTGATAGTTTGACGTTCGAATGATTGATTCACCTTTGGTTTTGAAAGGCCGCACATGAGCGATAGCCAGAACATGTCCGATGAGGTGCGCGCCCGCCTGCGCGCCATTCCCTCCGTCAACGAGCTGCTTGCCGAGTGGCCGGTAGTGAAGGCGGCGGGGGAGACCTGCGACGCGGTGGTGCATGCCGCCGTCACGGCCGAGCTCGATGAGGAGCGCGCCGCGATTCGTGCCGGCGCCGCCCCGCGTTCCAAGCGCGAACTGGCCTCGGCCATTGAGTGGCGTGCGCATCGCTCCGCGCTGCCGAGCCTGCGTCCCGCCGTCAACGCCACGGGTGTGGTTATCCATACCAACCTTGGTCGAGCCCCGCTCGCGGAGTCGGCCGCCAAGGCCGTGGCCGAGGTCGCACGCGGCTACAGCACGCTCGAGTACAGCGTGGACACCTGCTCGCGCGGGTCGCGCAAGGAGCATGCCGCGCAGCTCATCCGCTCGCTTACCGGTGCCGAGGACGCGCTGGTCGTCAACAATAACGCGGCCGCGGTGCTGCTAGTGCTTGCCACCCATGCCGCGGGCAAAGAGGTTGTCGTCAGCCGCGGTGAGCTCGTCGAGATCGGTGGCAGCTTTCGTATTCCCGACGTCATGGCGGCCTCGGGCGCCAAACTCGTCGAGGTCGGCGCCACCAACCGCACGCATCTGGGCGACTACGAGCGCGCCATCACGCCCGATACGGCGATGATCCTTAAGGTCCATCCTTCCAACTATCGCATCGAGGGTTTCCACGAGGAGGTAGGCTCTCGGGAGCTTGCGGCGCTTGCTCATGAGCATGGCCTGCTCTTCTATGAAGACCAGGGCTCGGGCGCGCTGCTGCCCGACGACATCTTGGTGCGCGGCGGCGAAGAAACCACGCCGGCTTCGGTTTCGGCAGGGCTCGATCTGGTGTCGTGCTCGGGCGATAAACTACTCGGTGCCGCACAGGCGGGCATCATCATGGGCCGTCGCGATCTGCTCCAGGCCTGTGGGTCACATCCGCTTATGCGCGCCCTGCGCCCGGGCAAGCTCGCACTGGCGGCGCTCGAGGCTACACTGCGCATCTACATGGACGGGGCGGATGTGGCCCATCGTGAGGTACCGGTGCTCAACATGCTCACGCTTCCGCAGGCTCATCTGGAGCGACGTGCCCGCAAGCTGCGCGATCGTATGGTCGCCGGGCTCGACAAGGCAGGTTGCCCGTGTGCCGTTGAGTTGGAGATTGTCGAGGAATCGTCGACCCCCGGTGGCGGCTCGCTGCCTACCGTGGAGCTGCCCACGATGTGCGTTGCCGTGCGTCTTGTTGACGAGCGCCTGACGGTCGACGCGCTCAAGCGCTCGCTTGTCCAGGACTTCGACACGCCGGTTGTCACGCGAACCTCGCACGATCGCATTTTGTTTGACGTGCGCACGCTCGTGGGTGACCGCGATATCGAGACGGCGGCATCGACGCTCGTAGCGTGCGTTAAGAAGGCGATTGCTTGATGAGTGAGGTTCAAGCGCTGGTGGAGTGTCCCGTTATCGTTGGCACAGCGGGCCACGTCGACCACGGTAAGTCGGCGCTGATCGAGGCACTGACCGGCAAGAATCCCGACCGTCTGGAGGTTGAGCGCCGTCGCGGTATGACCGTGGAGCTGGGCTTTGGCGAGCTGGCGCTGCCGAGCGGCAAGATCGTCGGCCTGGTCGACGTGCCGGGCCACGCGCATTACCTGCGCGCCATGGTGCAGGGTGCCACGGGCATTGATGTTGCCGTGTTGGTGGTCTCTGCCGTCGAGGGCGTGATGCCGCAGACCCGCGAGCACGTGCATGTGCTGGAGCTGCTGGGCGTTACGCATATGGTGGTCGCGCTGACGATGTGCGACCTGGCCGACGCCGAGATGACCGAGCTTGCTGAGCTCGATGTCGATGACTTTTTGTCGGGTACCGTGTTTGCGGGCGCGCCGATCGTGCCTGTGTCGTCCAAGACTGGCGAGGGGATCGATGGCCTACTGGCTGCGCTTGACGAGCAGGTTGCCGCTTGCTGGGATGCTTGCCGTGCCCGTGCCGAGCTCACCGATGCCGCACCGCGTCTGCCTATCGACCGCTGCTTTACGATCAAGGGCGTCGGCACCGTCGTGACGGGAACGCTGCATGATGCGCCGGTTGCGGTGGGCGACGAGCTGATGGCCTTGCCGTCGCGTACGGTCTGTCGCGTGCGTGGGATTCAGGTGCATGGCGATACGCCGCGCGCGCTGCCTGGTCAGCGTGTGGCGCTCAACCTGGTTGGTGACGGTGTCGCGGCGCTTGACCGTGGCGAGATGCTGGGCGTGGCGGACCGCTTTGGTCAGACGTTGCGCTTTATGATGACGTTCACCTACCTGGGCCGCGAGGGCGCCAAGCCGCGCGTGCTCGAGTCGGGCGCGCGTGTGCATGTGATGGCCGGCACGGCCGAGGTCGTCGGCCGCATCATGCTTTTGGAGGGCGAGGCCCCCATGGCGGTGGGCGAGACCCGTACCGTGCAGGTGCGCCTGGAGGAGCCGCTGCCGCTGCGCGCCGGAGACCATGCCGTGGTGCTGTCGTATTCGCCCGTGATGCTTATCGGCGGCGGGCGCGTGCTGCTTTCGCGCTGTCGTCGCTCGCGCGAGCTTGCTGAAGGGGAGCGTGCGCTGTTTGCGGCGCTTGAGGCCGGAGATGTTTCGGGCGCGGTGGATGCGTGGCTGGCGCTGCAAGCACTGCCGGTTGCGGCGGCTGATGTTGCCGAGGCGCTCGATCTTGTTGCCGGTGAGGCTGAGGCGGCGTTGCGTGAGTTGGTGGCGAAGGGCGCTGCTTGCGCGCTTGCTGGCTCGGATGGCTCGCTGTATGCAAATGCTTCCGCGCTCGACGCTGCGATGGATGCACTGGCGGCGACCCTGTCAGCCATGCACGCGGCGGCCCCCAAGGAGACGGGCTTTACGCCTGGCGCCGTTGCCCATGCTGCGTGGCCTGCCGCTGATGAAGGCGTTGCCGCGGCTCTGATTGCCGAGGGCTGCTCGCGTGGCGTGTGCGCCGCCGAGGGCGCCGAGGTATTCGATCCGCATTCGGCCGCCGCGGCGGCACGCGTGGTTCGCGAAGCCTGCGAACGTATCGTTGCCTTGCTGGACGAAGCCGGCCTCGATGCACCGACGTTGCCCGAGGTGGGCGAGCAACTGCAGCTCGATCGCGACACCATGACGCGTGCCCTGCGCGAGCTTTCGCTCAACCGCTCGATCGTGAAGGTCGAGCGCGACGTTGCCCTGTCCGCTGCCGCCGAGGCCCATGCGCGCGAGCTTGTTGCCGCCGCCATCGCCGATGCCGGTGGCGCTGCCACCACGAGCGTGCTGCGCGAGGCCCTGGGTGTGTCGCGCAAGCGCGCCATCAGCATCTTGGAACACCTGGATGCCGTGCGCTTTACGGTGCTCGACAAGGAAGCCGGCGGCCTGCGCTCCCTACGCTAGGCCGGTCACTCGCTCCCGCCTCCTCAGTTGCGGTGAAATAGTTCCTGTTTTCCGGTTTAGATACCTCTTCCAGGAACTATTCCACCGCAACTTTGAGGGTGGCCAGCCGAAGCTGGCCACCTTGAGCCTTGAATCGGGCCGGTCGCCACGAAAAGGGCCTGTCTACTACGTTTAGTCGACTACCATCAACCATTCCGAAATTCGCGAAATTAAAACCGCAGGTAGACGGCTTGTCGGTTTTCTGAAAACGCGGGTATGGTCGACCCATGCCGGTCAAACGTAGTAGATAGCCCGTTTTCGTGGCGCGGTGCAAGGTCAGTCTTTTAGGGGCGGAGCGGATGATTTTTCTGGGACGGGGATTAAAAAATCATTGCGTGCCTAATGATTTTTTAATCCCCGTCCCAGAAAAATCATCCTTTGATCCAGCTTGGGTAGTTAAAGCAGCCTGTTCCAAATTAACTAGCCTGCTCGGTTTGGTAAAATACCGTCGCACTTGGGAACGGATGGGCTCCGGTGGGCTCCGCGGTCCTCAAAACCGTTGCGAGGCGTGTAAAACGTCTTGGATGTGTTCGATTCACATACGTTCCCGCCATACGCTACCAGCGCTTTTGTGCTCGCGGTCTTGCTGCGTGCCGCAAAGGTGCTGTTTTGTTTTTGCACAGGTTTGCCGTACCGCCCGCTTTATCGGCGACGGTATTTGGCTTCGCGTGCCGGGTTTTGAGCATGCCGATGGGGGTGGTTTGCCGTATGACTACCGTAAGACGGGCCGATCTTTCTTGCGTCGTTCAAGCGGGCGGGATGTCCTCGCGCATGGGCCGTGACAAGGCACGAATGTTGTTTTGCGGCGAGCCCTTGATCGAGCGCGTGCTGTGCCGCCTGGCTCAGGTTGCCGGCGAGTTGGTCGTGACGACTTCGCGTCCCAGTGAGCTTGCCTATCTTGAGGAGCTTATGTTTGATGGCCTGCGCCCCCGCGTGGTGATGGACGTCGACGGTCCCGCCGGTGCCATGCGCGGCATCGCGAGCTCGTTGGCCGCGGCCCGATTGCCGCTCGTGGCGATCGTCGCCTGCGATATGCCGTTTGTCTCGCCGGAACTTATCGGCGCGCTTGTCGATCGTGTTGAGGCCGAGGCGCTCGACGTGTGCGTGCCGCGCGAGGAGCGGGGGATTGAGCCGCTTTGCGCCGTCTGGCGCCGTGACGCTTGTGCGCCGGCTGCCCAAGAGCTGCTCGCCTGCGACCGTCAGCGCATTCGCTGCCTGATCAATCGCGTTCAAGCTGGTTATATGGATGAGCCGCAGATCGTTAAGGCCGCGGGCTCGACGCTCTGCTTCGAGAACGTCAATACGCCCGAGGAGTTTGCGGCGGCCGAGTTACTCGCCTAGACGATTGGAGTTGCCATGTCTCACGATATTTGTCCCGACACGGGAGAGCCTTGCACTTGCGATGGGTCCGAACCCTGTACCTGCGGTTGCGGTGGCTGTGGACATACTGCGGAAGAGGAAGCGGCCGCCGCGGCGTATCGCGATGCACACCGCGAAGGCCCGTCCGGTGATGCTCTCGACCATGAACGCAAGATCATCGTTTCGTTCGATAGCACCTTCGATGTGATGGAATGCGAGCAGCTGTGCCTTGCCGCCGGTGTGCCCGGGCGCATCATGCCGCTGCCCGGCTCCATCACCGCCGGCTGCGGGCTGTGCTGGGCCATGCCGTTCTCGGGCGATGCACTCGCCGCATTCCGCGCTGCCACCGAAGGCCGCATAACCCCCGCCGACTACCATCAGCTCGTCCTCTAACCACCAACATCACCACAAAGGTGCCTGTCCCCAATGTGGTGGCTTGGAACACGTGGACGAAACAGGTTTGAAACACGGGTTTTGCATGTCAGGCACTCAAAAACGCCTCTACCTGCATCGTAATCAAAACGAAACATCTGCTCGTCGGCTTATGCGAAACTTTCCCGCAACAGTGCGATATTATCCATACTCGATAAAGTTCGCGGCGCATAGGGTGCCGCGACCAACATTTTTCGTTTCCCATCATTGGAGGAAGCATGAGCTACACGCAGAAAGTTCTCGAAGAGCTCAAGGCCCGCTATCCCGAGCAGCCTGAGTTCATCCAGGCCGCGACCGAGATCCTCGGCACCATCCAGCCGGCGCTCGACGCCCACCCCGAGTACGAGGAGGCCGCCCTGCTGGAGCGCCTCGTCGAGCCCGAGCGCATCGTCATGTTCCGTGTTCCCTGGGTCGACGACCAGGGCAAGGTTCAGGTCAACCGCGGCTATCGCGTCGAGTTCAACTCTGCCATTGGACCCTACAAGGGCGGCCTGCGCTTTAACCCGACGGTCACCCTGGGTATGCTCAAGTTCCTGGGCCTGGAGCAGATCCTCAAGAACAGCCTGACCACCCTTCCTATGGGCGGCGGCAAGGGCGGCTCCGACTTTGACCCCAAGGGCAAGTCCAACAACGAGATCATGCACTTCTGCCAGTCCTTCATGACCGAGCTCTATCGCCACATCGGCCCCAACACCGACGTTCCTGCCGGCGACCTGGGCGTTGGCGGCCGCGAGGTTGCCTACCTGTTCGGTCAGTACAAGCGCCTGACCAACGAGTGGACCGGCGTCCTTACCGGCAAGGGCCTCTCCTTTGGCGGCTCGCTCGCCCGTACCGAGGCCACCGGCTACGGTCTGGCCTACTTTGTGGACGAGTACCTCAAGAGCCGCGGCGACTCCTTCGAGGGCAAGAACGTCGTCGTGCACGGCTCCGGCAACGTCGCTATCTACGCCGTTCAGAAGGTCTCCCAGCTCGGCGGTAAGGTGCTGGCCTGCTCCGATACTCACGGCTGGGTCGAGGATCCCGACGGCATCGACTACACTGTGCTCGAGCACGTCTACAACAAGAAGCGCTCTGGCCACGACAAGGGCGTCACGCTCGCTATGTACGTCGACGAGAAGCCCAATGCCACGTGGCACGAGGGCGACGGCCGTGGCGTTTGGCAGCTGCCCTGCGACATCGCGCTGCCCTGCGCTCGCGAGAACACGCTGCTGCTCGAGGACGCCCAGGCGCTCGTCGCCAACGGCTGCAAGGTGGTCGGCGAGGGCGCGAACATGCCCACGACCATCGAGGCCACGACCTACTTCCAGGAGAACGGCGTTGCCTTTATGCCTGGTAAGGCTGCCAACGCCGGCGGCGTGCTCGTGTCCGGCCTGGAGATGAGCCAGAACGCCGAGCACCTGTCCTGGACCTTCGAGGAGGTCGACGGCAAGCTCGAGCAGCTCATGCGCGGCATGTTCCACAACGTGGACGACACCGCCAAGGAGTACGGCCAGGAGGGCAACTTCGTCATGGGCGCCAACATCGCCGGCTTCCTGAAGGTCGCTGACGCCATGCTCGCCCAGGGCGTCTGCTAAATCTTCGCTCGAAATAGCATGTGATGAGGCTCCCAGCTATCCGGCTGGGAGCCTTTTCTATCCCGGAGGACTCCTCATAACTTGCGGTGAAATACGGACTGTTTAGCGCCCCAGAACGGCTAATCAGTCCGTATATCACCGCAAGTTATGTATGGGTGGGTGGATTTTGTCCTAAAACGGTGTGCGGCCCCTCGTTTGGTACACTTAAAAGTACTGGACAAGTGGAGAGATGGGGGAGAACGTGCTCAAGTTCGGTACCTACGTCCGTGTTGGAAACGCGGCCGAAGCCTATGAGCTCTTACAGAAGAACCGCAACAACAAGATTGTGGGCGGCGGCATCTGGATGCGCCTTGGTTCGCGTCGCGTGGCGACGGCGATTGACCTTTCGGCCTGCGGACTCGATCAGATCGAGGAGACCGAGACCGAGTTTCGCATCGGTGCCATGTGTACCCTGCGCCAGCTCGAGCGCCATGCCGAGCTCAACGCGCTTGTCAACCATGTCTTTGAGTTCGCCGTCCACGATATCGTGGGCGTGCAGCTGCGCAATACCGCCACGGTGGGCGGCAGCATCTACGGTCGCTTTGGCTTCTCGGACGTTCTCTCCGCCTTTCTCGCGCTCGATTCCTATGTTGAGCTGACGGGCGCCGGCCGCGTGCCGCTCGCGGAGTTCGTGGACATGGGCTACGTGCGTGACGTGATCGAGCACGTCGTAGTCGTCAAGCACGATTACCGTGCGAGCTACGAGGCCGTGCGCAAGGCCGCGACGGACTTCCCCTCGCTGAACGTCACCGCCGCCTGGTGGGACAACAGCTGGCATGTCACCGTGGGCGCCCGCCCGCTGCGCGCGACCTTGCTGCAGGGCGAGTCGTGTGGCCTGGTGAACGAGCGGCCTTCCGAGGACGAGCTTCGCGCCCTGGCCGCGTCCGTACGCGCACTGAGCTATGGCACCAACCTGTGGGGCTCGGCTGACTACCGCCGCCGCATCTCGGCACCGTTGGCGATTCAGGCCGTGCGCCGCGCCGCCGGCATCGAGCTTTCTGCCGCGCTTGCCCGCGAGCTCGAGACCGTGCAGATCCCTAAGTTCGCCACGGACGAGTATTCCTGCCGCCGCGTGCCCGGCGTCGATTCTAGCGAGGTGCGCTAATGGCTGCCAAACTCATCGATCTTTCCTTTACGCTCAACGGCCGTAAGGTCAAGGTTCAGATTGCCCCCGACACCATGCTCTTTGCGCTGTTGCGCGAGCAGGGTTGCGCGTCGGTGCGCTGCGCCTGCGAGACCACCAACTGCGGCCTGTGCACGGTGTGGCTCGACGGCGACCCGGTGCTGAGCTGCTCGGTTCCCGCCGCCCGTGTTGAGGGCCGCTCCATCACCACACTCGAGGGTCTCAAGGCCGAGTCTGAGGCGCTGACCCGCGCGATGGCTGCCGAAGGCGCCGAGCAGTGCGGTTTTTGCGCCCCCGGCCTTATCATGAACGTGCTGGCGCTTGCTCGCGCCGCCAAGGAGGACCCGAGCCTCGTCGCCACGCGCGAGGAGCTGTCGCGCCAGCTCGCCGGCAACCTCTGCCGTTGCAGCGGCTACGAGAGCCAGCTGCGCGCCATTGTCCGCTTCCTCAACGAGTCCGGCGTGCAAGTGGGCTTTGAGATGCCCGGGCTGCCGGTCAACGACACCAGCTGCGACGGTGTCTCGTACAAGCAGATCACCCATAAGCAGCCCAAGAAGGACTCGAAGGCGCTGCTCGAGGGCCGTCCCGTCTACACGGGCGATATGGTGCCCGTCGGCGCGCTCATCGTTAAGCTCAAGCGCAGCCCGTATGCGCGTGCCAAGATTCGCTCCATCGATACGTCGCGTGCCCTGAAGGTGCCCGGCGTCGTGGGCGTCTACACCTACGAGGACGTGCCCAAGCGCCGCTTTACCATCGCCGGCCAGAGCTACCCGCAGCCGAGTCCCTACGACCGCCTGATCCTCGAGAACCTCGTGCGCTATCAAAACGAGGAGGTGGCGATTGTCGCCGCCGAGACCGAGGAGGCCGCCGACAAGGCGATCAAGCTCATCAAGGTCGACTACGAGGTGCTCGAGCCGCTGCTCGACTTTACCCAGGCACTCGATAACGACATCGTGGTCCACCCCGAGGGCGACGTGACCTTTATGTTCCCGCAGGGCGGCGACGTCCCGCGCAACCTGGTTTGCAGCGGTACCAGCGATTACGGCGATCTGGACGAGGCCTTCGCCCAGAGCGACATCGTCTTTGAGCGCACCTACACCAGCCAGGCCACGCAGACCGCGCCCATGGAGACCTTCCGCGCCTTCGCGATGACCGACGCGTTCGGGCGTATCTCGGTGACCACCTCCACGCAGGTGCCCTTCCATGTGCGCCGCATGGTCGCGCAGTCGCTCGACATTCCGCAGTCGCAGGTGCAGGTCATTAAACCGCGCATCGGCGGCGGCTTTGGCTCCAAGCAGACGGGCTGCTGCGAGATCTTCGTTGCGTTCGTGACCCAGCAGACCGGCCGTCCGAGCTACTGCTGCTACACCCGCGAGGAGACCATCACCGCGGGCAACTCGCGCCACCAGATGCAGATGACCGTTAAGCTGGGCGCCATGAACGACGGCACCATCACGGCCATCGATCTGCATACGCTGTCCAACGCCGGTGCGTACGGCGAGCACGCTACCACGACGATCGGCCTGTCGGGCCACAAGAGCCTGCCCATCTACAACCACGTGAAGGCGAGCCGCTTTAGCTGGGACGCCGTCTACACCAATACCAACCGCGGCGGCGCGTATCGCGGCTACGGTGCCACCCAGGGCCAGTTTGCCGTGGAGAGCGCCGTCAACGAGCTTGCCGACATGCTGCACATGGACCCCGCCGATCTGCGCCTTAAGAACATCGTGCGCGAGGGCGAGATCATGCCGCAGTACTACAACGAGAAGCTCAACGCCTGCGCGCTCGACCGCTGCCTGCTGCGCGCGATGGACATGATCGGTTGGCGCGACAAGCCGCTGGCCGTCGACCTGGGCGACCGTGTGCGTGCTCTGGGCTGTGCGCTCACCATGCAGGGCTCGGGCATCTCCAACGTGGATATCGCCGGCATCGACATGCGCTTGGAAGAGGATGGCTTCATTACCATCGGCACCGGCGCCACCGATAACGGCATGGGCGTCGACACGATCCTGGCGCAGATTGCCGCCGAGGAGCTGGGCGTGGAGAGCTCGCTGATCGTGGTGCGCGGCGTGGACACCGATGTGTCGCCGTTCGACGCCGGCTCGTACGCGAGCTCGGGTACGTACGTGACGGGCCTTGCCGCCAAGAACGCCGCGACCGAGCTGCGTGAGAAGATCTGCGCCAAGGCCGCCCAGATGTGGGACGTGGACGCGAACGATGTGGTCTTTGACGGCCAGTACGTGCGCCTGTCCGACGAGCGTGCCGCGCGCGAGCAGAACCGCTACCTCACGCTGCGCGACTTTGCCAACCTGTGCGTCAAGAACATCGCGGGCGGCGACGCGCTCACCTCACATGCTTCTGCCTGCCTGCCCGTTTCGCCTCCGCCGTTTATGGCCGGCATTGCCGAGGTCGAGGTCGACAAGGCCACCGGCAAGGTGACCGTGGTGGATTACGCGGCAGCTGTGGACTGCGGCACCGTGATCAATGAGGCGCTCGCGCGCGTCCAGGCCGAGGGCGGCATTGCCCAGGGCATCGGCCACGCGCTCTACGAGATCGTCGAGCACGATGAACGCGGCCGTCTGCGCACCGGCAACTTTATGAGCTACAAGCTGCCCACGCGCTTGGATATCGGCAGCATTCGCGTGGCCTTTGAGCCGAGCTACGAGCCGACGGGCCCGTTTGGCGCCAAGTCGATCGGCGAGGTCGTCATCAACACGCCGCTCGCCGCCGTGGCCTCGGCCGTGGCGCACGCCACCGGCCATCAGGTTCGCTCACTGCCCATCACGCCCGAGAAGGCCCTGCTGGGGGAGTAGACGAGGCGCCGCCGCCCTTTGGCAAGCCCGGGGAAACCGCATCCCGCTTTTCGTCCGAATTGCGGGATGCGGTTTCCGTTTGAGGCCCCTGGCGGAAAGTGCATCCCGGAATAGGGGCTCAAAACGGGTTGCAGTTTCCGGTTGATGGCTATAGCGGAAGCCGCATCCCATTCCGAGGCCCCAAGCCGGGACGCGCTTTCCGGCGCATGGCCAGCACCGCCTGACTGCCGAGTCCCACCGAAGTTGCGGTGGAATAGGGACTGTTTTGGAGGACTGGAGCCTCAAACAGTCCCTATTCCACCACAACATACCATGGGCGGCGGGGGATCTGATGCGTACTCGTGGTGAGGTCGTGAGCTTGTAAAGGGTGTGCGTGCGCTTGTCGTTCGTATCTGCTATCATTCCTAATCTGTGCGCTCATGCGGGCGTGGCGGAATTGGTAGACGCGCCAGATTTAGGTTCTGGTGGGATTCCCGTGAAGGTTCGAGTCCTTTCGCCCGCACCAACGCATCTGCGTCGGCCCTGGCCGTCGCGACTCTTTGTTGCATAAAGGTACCAGCACCTCAGATAAGCTGGGCAGTATGAGGAGGAACGTGTTGAACATCACCGCTTCTGACGTCAAGGACGCCAAGCTCACCGCTACGGTCACCATCCCGGCCGCCGACGTCGACGCCGCGATCAAGAAGGCCTACAAGGACACCGCCAAGAAGTACCGCTTCCCGGGCTTCCGTGCCGGTAAGGCTCCCCGTCCGGTCATCGACTCTGCTCTTGGCGCCGAGGCTACCCTCGCTCAGGCCACCAACGACCTGATCGCCGCCAACGAGCCCGCCGTCCTCAACGAGCTGGACATCGTCCCCACCAAGAGCGGTGACTACAAGGAGCTCGACCTCGCCAAGGATCACGAGGACTACACCTACACCGTCGAGTTCTCCCTGCGTCCCGCCGCTGAGCTCTCCTCCTTCGACGCTGTCGAGATCGAGATGCCCCCTGCGGAGGTCACCGAGTCCGAGATCAACAACCAGGTCGAGATGCTCCTCAACTACCGTGCCACCTTCGAGGACGTCGAGGGCCGCGCTGTCGAGGCCGAGGACTACGTTACCGTCGACCTCAAGGCCGTCGAGAACGCCGACAACTTTGCCGCCGAGGGCCGTATGCTCATCGCCGGTAGCGACAGCAACCCCAAGGAGTTCAACGAGGCCCTGATCGGCGCCAACGTTGACGATGTCAAGTCCGTCACCTGGACCGACGAGGCCGAGGAGGGCGAGGAGGCCGAGACCCACACCGTCGAGGTCACCGTCAAGGGCATCAAGGTCCGCAACACCCCCGAGCTCACCGACGAGCTCGTCAAGTCCGACTTTGGCTTCGACAGCATCGACGCTATGCGCGACGCCATCAAGATCGAGATCGAGCAGGATAAGGCTTCCCGCCTCCCGGCCGAGAAGGAGAACCGTTGCGTCGCCGCCCTCGCCGAGCGTCTGCAGTTCGACGAGATGGACGCCGACTACGAGCAGTCCGTCTTTGAGGAGCTTGGCCAGAACTTCCTGTCCAACCTCGCTGCCCGCGGCATGACCCTGGACACCTGGCTGCCCGCTTCCGGTCTGACCATGGAGCAGTTCATCGGCGACCTGCACAAGCAGGCCAACGACGTTGCCCGTGAGTCCCTGGCTCTGGACGCCCTCGCCCGTGAGCTCAAGATCGAGGTCACCGAGGACGACGTCAACGCCGAGTTCGAGAAGGCTGGCGTCAAGGACGTCGAGGCTTCCAAGGCCGAGTTCATCGCTGATGGCCGCATGCCTGCCGTCCGCGAGTCCATCCGCCGTTCCAAGGCCGTCGATCACCTGGTCGAGAACGCCAAGGTGACCGAGGTCGACGAGACCGCCAAGGACGCCGAGTAATTCTCGCCACCTTGCCCGCGAGCGCATGCGTGCGCCCGTGATGGGGTAAAGTTATACACCGGTTATCCGGTAGCTTCGTACGGTGCCAGCCAATGCATAGCATGCGGGCACCGTACGTTTATCTAGAACCAATTTGGTCCGCAAGAGAGAAATGGAGATGCGTATGATCGCTAAGTTCGATTCCGCCCTCGTGCCATACGTTATCGAGCAGACGCCGCGCGGCGAGCGCAGCTACGATATCTATTCGCGCCTGCTCAACGACCGCATCATCTTCTTGGGCGAGGAGATCAACTCCGTCAGCGCCAACCTGGTCGTTGCCCAGCTGTTGCATCTTGAGAGCCAGGATGCCGAGAAGGATATCTCGCTCTACATCAATTCGCCCGGTGGCGAGGTCTACTCCGGTCTGGCGATTCTGGACACCATGAACTTCATCAAGCCGCAGGTCTCGACCATTTGCGTCGGTATGGCCGCGTCTATGGCCGCTGTGCTGCTTTCGGCCGGCGCCAAGGGCAAGCGCTTCTGCCTGCCGCACTCCAAGGTCATGATTCACCAGCCCAGCGGCGGTGCCCAGGGTCAGCAGACCGAGATCGAGATCGTGGCCGAGGAGATCAAGAAGACTCGCCGCGAGCTCAACCAGATCCTGTCCGACGCCTCGGGCCAGCCCATCGAGAAGGTCCAGGCCGACACCGAGCGCGACAACTACCTGACCGCTGCCGAGGCCCTCGACTACGGTCTGATCGACCGTATTGTCACCTCGCGCGATCTCGCCGCGAAGGATGCCTAGGATGGCAGGAAACATGCAGGACAACTTTGACGAGAACGGCAACCCCATCCGCTGCTCCTTCTGCGGAAAAGAGCAGGGCCAGGTTCGTCGCCTCGTAAAGGGCCCGACCAACATCTTTATCTGTGACGAGTGCGTCGCCGCCTGTTCCGAGATTCTGGAGGAGTCGCTGGCTTCGGACTTTATGGACGCTGCCCGCAACGGCAAGCTGCCGGGCTTCCTCAACGACCACGGCCAGGCTGCATCCCAGCCCGCCGTGGACCCCGAGGCCGAGGGCTTTGAGCTCGAGGACGACCGCCAGGTCATCACGCACGTGCCGACGCCGCACGAGATCTATGACGAGCTTTCGGCCTATGTCATGGGCCAGGAGGACGCCAAGCGGGCCATGTCGGTGGCCGTGTACAACCACTATCGCCGCGTGATCGAGGGCGGCGCCGCGGTGTCTGCCTTTGACGACGGCTTGGACTCGCAGTTCAACGACGATATGGACGAGGTAGAGCTCGCCAAGTCCAACATCCTGCTGCTCGGTCCCACCGGTACCGGTAAGACCCTGCTCGCCCAGACGCTTGCGCGCATCCTCGAGGTGCCGTTTGCCATCGCCGATGCCACCGCGCTCACCGAGGCCGGCTATGTGGGCGAGGACGTGGAGAACATCCTGCTTAAGCTCATCAATGCTGCCGATGGTGACATTGAGCGCGCTCAGGTGGGCATTATCTACGTGGACGAGATCGACAAGATCGCCCGCAAGGCCGAGAACCTCTCCATTACCCGCGATGTTTCGGGCGAGGGCGTTCAGCAGGCACTGCTTAAGATTCTTGAGGGCACGGTGGCCAGCGTTCCGCCCACCGGCGGCCGTAAGCATCCCCAGCAGGAGCTGTTGCAGATCGACACGACCAACATCCTGTTCATCTGCGGTGGTGCCTTTGTGGGTCTGGACAAGATCATCGCCGATCGCGTGGGCAACAAGGGTGTGGGCTTTAACTCTGAGATCGCCGGCCCCACCTCGGTCGACGAGAACGACCTGCTGCGCCAGGTGCTCCCGCAGGACCTCAACGCCTTTGGCATGATCCCCGAGTTTGTGGGACGTACGCCCGTCGTCACCCAGACGCAGGCGCTCGACGAGGACGACTTGGTGTCGATCCTGACCGAGCCCAAGAACGCCGTGGTGCGTCAGTACCGCAAGATGTTCCAGCTCGAGGACGTTGAGCTTGAGTTTGAGGACGCCGCCCTGCACGAGATCGCCCGCATGGCGCTTGCCCGCAAGACCGGCGCCCGCGGCCTGCGTTCCATCTGCGAGGACGTGCTGCAGCAGACGATGTTCGACCTCCCCAGCGAGGAAGGCGTTTCCAAGGTCATTGTGACCGAAGCCTCCGTAAAGGGCGAAGAGCAGCCCCAGCGCATCTACGGCTAAACCAGCCTAAAGCGTGTTTGCAAATAGCCTCCGACCACCCGCGGTCGGAGGCTATTTTATATATACGCAATAACCCCAACTACCTGTGTTATTCTGTGTGTTTGTTTAAGCCAAAGCGAAGTCAATTCAGACTGAAGTAATCGATACCTAAGGCGCGTTCGCCTGCTTGGTTTTCGTAGATTCCGCACGAGCCGAAGAGCACTTAATGTGCTCTTCGTGCGAGCCAGGACCTGACCGAGCGAAAACCAAGCAGGCGGACACGCCGGCGGGACAGGGAGAGATATATGGAAGAGATGCCCAAGAATTACGATCCGTCGACCAACGAGCCGGCGATCCTGCAGAAGTGGCTCGACGGCGGCTACTATAAGCGCCGTGAGGGCGTGGGCGACTGCACCGTCACCATTCCGCCTCCCAACGTGACCGGCAAGCTCCACATGGGCCACGCTACCGACGACTCCATCCAGGACGCCATCGTCCGTATGGCTCGCATGCGCGGCAAGTCCACGCGCTGGGTGCTGGGCACCGACCACGCCGGTATCGCCACGCAGACTAAGGTCGACAAGAAGCTCAAGAGCGAGGGCATCAGCCGCCTGGAGATTGGCCGCGATAAGTTTGTCGACGCCTGTTGGGACTGGACCCACGAGTATGGCGGCATCATCGTCGAGCAGATCAAGCGCATGGGCTGCTCCGTCGACTTCGACAACGAGCGCTTCACCATGGACGAGGATTACGCCCAGGCTGTGCGTAAGGTCTTCTGCGACTGGTACCATGACGGCCTGATCTACCGTGGCAAGCGCATCGTCAACTGGTGCCCCAACTGCACCACCGCCATCTCGGACGACGAGGCCGAGTATAAGGACGAGAAGGGCCACCTGTGGCACCTGCGCTACCCGCTGACCGAGCCGGTTAACGGCCAGGACTACATCGTCGTCGCCACCACGCGCCCCGAGACCATGCTCGGCGACACGGGCGTCGCCGTCTCCCCGAAGGACCCCGAGAAGGCCGCCTTCGTGGGCAAGACCGTCATGCTGCCGATCGTCAACCGTGAGATCCCCATCTTTGAGGATTGGCATGTCGACGCCAACTTCGGTTCCGGCTTTGTCAAGGTCACCCCGGCCCACGACCCCAACGACTACGCCATGGGTCAGGCTCACGGCTTGCCGCAGATCAACATTTTCGACGAGCACGCGGTGGTCGTCGAGGGCTACGGCGAGTTCACCGGCATGAACCGCGACGAGTGCCGCGAGGCCGTCATCAAGTGGTTCGAGGAGCACGGTCTGCTCGATCATGTCGAAGAGCTCGACCACTCCGTCATGCACTGCTACCGTTGCGACGCCGCGCTGGAGCCGTGGCTGTCCGAGCAGTGGTTCGTGGCCGTCGACAAGCTCAAGGGGCCGGCGCTGGACGCCGTCAATTCCGGCAAGGTCACTTTCCACCCCGCGCGCTGGACGCAGACCTACACCACCTGGATGGAGAACCTCAAGGACTGGTGCATCTCGCGCCAGCTGTGGTGGGGCCACCGCATCCCCGTGTTTTACTGCGAGGACTGCGGCTGGGAGGACGCCCTTACCGAGGACACCGACGTGTGCCCCAAGTGCGGCGGCCATCACGTGCACCAGGACGAGAACGTACTGGACACCTGGTTCAGCTCGCAGCTGTGGACCTTCGCCACGCAGGGCTGGCCGCAAAAGCCGGAGCTGCTCGAGGGCCATCACCCCACGACGGCGCTCGTCACCGCGCGCGACATCATCGCGCTGTGGGTCGCCCGCATGGTCATGAGCTCGCTGTATTTCTTGGACGAGGTTCCGTTTAAGGACGTCGTCATCTACCCGACGATCCTTGCCAAGGACGGCAGCCGCATGTCCAAGTCCAAGGGCAACGGCGTTGACCCCATGGACCTCATTGGCATGTACGGTGCCGACGCCATGCGTTACAACTTGCTCACGCTGTGCACCAACAACCAGGACGTCAAGTTCGACGCGAACATCGACAAGAAGACCAAGAAGCTCATCGACAGCCCGCGCACCGACCAGGCCAAGTCGTTTGTGACCAAGATCTGGAACGCCAGCCGCTTCCTGCTTATGAACATGGAGGGCTACACGTCCGGCGAGCCCGTCGTGGAGACGCCGGCCGACGCCTGGATGTTCAGCCGCTTGGCCAAGGCCGTCAAGATGGTCACCGAGGGTATTGAGAACTACACCTTTGGCGATATGGCCCGCGGCGTGCAGCAGTTCTTCTGGAACGAGGTCTGCGACTGGTACGTCGAGGTCACCAAGGCCCGTCTGAAGGGCGAGGGCCGTCTGCAGGCGCAGCGCAACCTGATCTTTGTGCTCGACACCTCCATTCGCCTGATGCACCCGCTTATGCCGTTTGTCACCGAGGAGATCTGGGACAACATGCCGGCGAGCGTGCTCGATCTGGACGCCGAGGGCAACGTTGACCGCGCCGAGGCGCTCATGATTGCCAAGTGGCCCGAGCCCGCCGACTACGCCAAGTACGTTGACGAGCCCGCCGAGCGCGCGTTTGAGCTGTGCCGTACCGTCGTGTCCGCCGCCCGCGCCACGCGTTCGCGTTATCGCTTGAGCCCCAAGGCCGAGCTCGACGTGGTCGTGCGCGCTGGTGCCGAGGACGTCGAGAAGCTCGAGAGCCTGCGCTCCACGATTGAGCCGCTGGCAAACACTGCCTCGCTGGTCATGGGTACCGATGTTGAGAAGCCGGCCGCGAGCATCGCCGTGGTCGATAGCGGTGTCGAGGTCTTTGTGGTACTCGAGGGCAAGGTCGATCTTACGGCCGAGAAGGCGCGCCTGGAGAAGGAGATTGCCACTGCTCAGAAGGAGCTCGCCGGCTGCGAGAAGACGCTCGCCAACGAGGGCTTTGTGGCTAAGGGCGCGCCTGCGGTGGTGCAGAAGAAGAGGGACCGTGCAGCTGAGCTCAAGGAGATCCTGGCGGCACTGACTGCTCAGGTTGCTGACTTCTCGTAAGCGTTACTGGGGGACGCGGTTTGGGGCATTGCTCGCTACTGCGGACAGTCCTGCTCGCACGAAGGCCACATTAAGTGGCCTTCGGCTCGTGCGGAACTTGTATCGAGCAAAGCCCCAAACCACTCCCACAGCGGTTACGGGGGCGTCCGCTGCCTGCCCGGTAGGGCCACTGGGTTGTGGCCTTGATCTCGCTGCAAAGCGGTGTTTGGCTGATATTTTGAATGGGAGGGGCTCGTTGTTGATTACGGGCCTCTTTTTATGTTGAGGGGACTTTGGTTATGGCGAAGCGTTCTGGGTTATATTCGGTGCCGTTTGAGGTTCCGGAGCTTTCTTTTGATGAGGCTGTTGCGCTTGCGGCCGATACGGGCAAGATTGCGCGTTATTCTACGCCGTTGCTCGAGACTGTTGTCGAGATGCTCGATGAGCTTGGTCGTCCTGACGAGTTTTATGATTGCGTCCAGATCGCCGGAACTAATGGAAAGACCTCGACGACGCGGTTCTCGGCTGCCATTTTGCGTGGTGAGGGCCTTAAGACGGCACTCTTTACATCGCCGCACCTCGTGCGCTATCCCGAGCGTATGGAGATTGACGGAAAGGTCGTCTCGGACGAGGTTTTTGCCCACGGTGTCTCCGCGGCGTATGAGGCGGGTCGTCGTCTCAACGCGCGTCGTGAGGCGGCAGGCGAGGAGCTCCGTGCTATTACGCCCTTCGATCTTTTGTCCGTGGCTGGACTGACCATGTTTGCCGAGGCTGCTGTGGACGTTGCTGTGCTCGAGGTTGGCATGGGCGGACGTTGGGATGCAACGAGTGCGACCGATCCTGTGGCCGTCGCCATTACGGGCATTGGGCTTGACCATATGAAGGTCCTTGGCGATACGCTCGAGGCTATTGCGGGGGAGAAGGCTGCGGTTATTAAGCCTGGGCGCCTGGTTGTTTTGGGCGAAGGCACGCATGAGGCGAGCGTTCAGCGCGTGATGGATGCCCGTTGTCGCGAGTGCGGCGTTGTACCGCTTGTGGTAAGTCACGCCACGACTAAGATGCCGGAGCACGTGGGCGATACGGTTGAGTTTAGCTGCACCACGCCGCGTGCGATCTATACGTCGAGCATGGTCAAGCCGGCCTATCAGCCGCAGAATGCCGCGTGCGCGATTATGCTGTGCGAGGGCTATCTGGGTCGCGAGCTCGACCACGACAAGCTCGATGCGTCGCTTATGGCCTGCCCCACGCCGGGTCGCTTTGATGTGCTGGGAACCGATCCGCTCAAGCTGATCGACGCCTGCCATAACCCCCAGAGCTGCGAGAACTTTGTGAGCGCGCTGGACGAGATCGATTCGTGCGTAGAGAATCGCCCCACGCTGCTGTGCGCCGCACTGGCCGATAAGGACGTGGCGGGTATCGTTGACGTTCTGGTTCCGGCGTTCCCCCGCGTGGTTGTGACCCAGACCGATTCCGATCGCGCCCTGCCGGCAGAGGAGCTTGCCGCCCTCGTTGATGCCGATAAGCTCGCGGGCGTATACCCGAGCGTGCCCGAAGCCCTTGCGGCTTTCGATGCCGCGGGCGAGTCCTTCGTAGCAGCCGGCACCATCACCCTAGCCGGCGAAGTAGCCGGCCTGCTCCGCTAACCCATCCCCTCATCAGTTGCGGTGAAATAGTTCCTGTTTTTAGGTTCTAGCAGCCCATCCAGGAACTATTTCACCGCAACTCAAAAACAGTCAAGTACTTGTAATGTGTCCTCCCGCTTACGAAATCGTTTATGCCGCTTGACCTATCTCATATTGCGTTGCCACGCTGGGGAGGGGTGCGCTCAGCCTAACTTGCAATCCGGACCAGTGCTGTGGCCCGTTGAGCCAGTCGGGAGGAACTATGAATAGAAGGCATGTCAACGCGGCGATCACCGCGGGCCTGGCCCTTACCATGACGGTCGGTTCGGTGCCGCCGCAGGCGTTTGCCGAGATGATGAAGGGTGATTCCACCCAGGTCGTCGCCGAGCAAAGCGATGCGGCGGGAGCTGACGCCACATCCGCGGACACCGGCCAGACAACCTCGGAAGATCAAGCGGTCGACAAGATCGTCTCGCTTGCCGAGCAAACCGACTTGCATGTTGCCGAGGGCTCCGACGCAACGCTACCTCAAACCGTGGCGGCGACTTACGAGAGCGGCGCCACTAAGCAGGAAAACGTTACCTGGAAGCTGAACGGCGCCGATGCTCCGGCAACCTTGGCGCAGCTGCCTGCCGGCTCGTATGAGTTTGAGGGCACCGTCGATGGCGCTACCCAGACGGTCAAGCAGCGTGTGATCGTCGAGGCCGCGGCGGCTGATCCGGGCGCGTTTAATGCAGTCGAACCCGTGAGCACGAACGAAGATTTGAAGATTGCGTCCGTCGATAGTACGCCAGTTGTAAAAAAATATGTGGGACAGGGCTATGTTGGCGAAGTGTACGGCACCTCAGTCAATCTGACGCTGACAAATGGAACTAAAGCTACCGGCATGGTCAATTGGGACGAAGCCTCAAGGAACACTATCAAGACTGCTTCCGATGAATCGGAGGTGCCGATCCAAGGCTCCATTTCGTATATCTACATCGGTAACATGGGTTATTCGCTTAGTGAGCCCTATTCCGTTGCCGGAACGCTCAAGGTTTTTGTTCCCAGGTCTTCGAATTACACACAAAGCGTGACTACGTCGCCCGGCGTCGCGCCGTCTCTTCCTTCGACTGCCTATATATCCTATTCCGACAACTCGGGCTGTTCCTGCGATGTTGAGTGGGATGAGGTCTCCGAGGTAGACTATCAAAAACCTGGCTCATTTGTCGTTGAGGGACATTTGACATACTCGCGTTCATCTTTGGTGAGTTGCACGGTAAATGTCCGTGAAATCAAGTCTGTTCAAACCGAATTTGAATGCATGACGGCAGTAGGGATGTCGCCGTCTCTTCCGTACCAGGCAATGGTTACTTTCGATCAAAATGAATCGCAGCCAGTTCATATCAATTGGGATTCCGTCAATCCCGATTCGTACGCTCAACCAGGTACTTTTGTTGTTAAGGGCAGGCTCGATGGGCTTGACCGGCGCGAAGTTACTTGTACGGTTGCAGTGAAGGATGCCAAAGATTATTTTGACCTGGACTCGTTGACGTACGAACGTGTTGTTGGTGATGAATCGCCCCTTGACTCTGACGTGCACCTTAAGGTGACTCGACCGGATGGCGAGTACTGGTATAACTACCCTGTGAAATGGGACAATGCTGACGCCTCTCGATTCCAGACGGCTGGCACTTATGAAGTTGCCGGTACTATCGGGGACTGCGGTGTTTCTTCTCTTGCTGGTCTAACGGTTAAGGCGACGGTCGTCGTTAAAGAGGTTGCCTCTATCGCTCAAGTTGCACCCATTGATACGCCAGTTGGCATCCGTCCTACAACGGGCTCGAGTGCCGGCTCCCTTCCATATTCCGTTGAGGTGACTTTCACCGACGGGTCTACAGTTAAGGGTGGCGTTACTTGGGATACAATCCTGGATTCCATGGTCGCGCAGGAGGGTTCCTTTACCCTCGGAGGCTCTATCATGTATAGCCGAAGTAAACCTGGATCTCCGTCTATACCAATCTCGTTGGGCAGTGCCCATCGTGCCTCTATTAACGTCAACGTTCGTGCGCTGCAGATGCCATCTACGACTTCGGTAAGTACGCTCGTTGGCGCGCAAATTCATATGCCGTATACCATAGAAGCAACGATGTGGAATGGTTCTCGTGGCAGCTATTCCGTCCAATGGCCTGCTATTAGTCAGAATACGTTGAACAAGCTGGGCAAGTCGACTATTACGGGTTATTTCTTGGGCTCGAATATTCCGGTAACAGCGACTATTAATGTGTGCGACCTTGCCAACGATGATTTGGGAAGGATCGCCTACATTCCCGACGTCGGATTCGCTTATTCGTACGAATCGAATCAATTTCTGCTGTCGGACGGAAACTACTACAGCCTTTGGGGGGTTGGAGACTCCCTTTATACATGGGATGAGATCCCGCAGGACCTCAAATACGGCAAGCCGGGCGACTATGAGATAAGCGGAACAATTACCGGTACGCTTGCAAAGATTCGTGCAACGGCTACGTGTGGAGAGGTCAAGGGCATAAATCACTACAGTGAGACTGGCACGACTCTCGTGCAGTCTTATGAAGATACATACGTTATCTATCCTGGTGAGCAGCTCTATCTCGATAATACGACCGTCGAGGGCGTTCTAAAGGATGGTACACGTTTCTCTAATCTTAAGGTTAACTGGGATGAGTATGATAACTATCCAAAGGAGAACTGCACGATAACCGGTACGGTTGCGGGGACGAAAAATCCGGCAACGATCCATGTGATCGTGACTGACAAGTGGAAAGCGGAACTCGATACCATTAAGGTCCTCAAGGGACATGATGGTTCAGGATTGCTTCCAACCAACGTTATACTGGTAAGCCCTGACGAAAAAGATCAGTCTGGCCATCATTCCAAGTATGCTCCCGTGACATGGAACACAAAGGGGTTTGACTGGAGCCAAGGCGGAATCGTTTCGGGTACCGCTCAGCTGTCTTACTATACGGGCAGTAATAGCAGTGTTGTGGATATTCCTGTGACTGCAAATGTTCAGGTTGTGAATAGGGCTACATCCGTTCAGGGCGGCACGTTGTGGACCGTTCCTGGCGTTGCGCCTGATTTGCCGGAGACCCTTGAGGTCGTCTACGACAATGACATGTCCGTTGGGCCGCAACGCGAAAACGTCATCTGGGAAGACGTTTCCCCCGATGCCTATGCCAAGGAGGGCACGTTTAAGGTTAAGGGCAAGCTCCAAGGTGGTGCCGAGGCGACGGTTACTGTTGATGTTTGCTCGATTTCGTCCGTGAACGTTCCCGAGCGTATTGTGACGGCCAACGGCGTTGAACCCGAGATGCCGTGGAACAATATTTCGGTGACTACGAGCGACGGTAAAACGCGCACTGCGTGGATTGAATGGAACGGCTATCGCTCTTCGGACTATACCGGCGAGCCCGGTAAGGTCTCCACGGTTACCGGTAAGCTGTACGCTAGCGGCCTTGATAGGTTCGGCGTCGGCACCAACACCGGCTTTACTGTCCAAACCAAGATCGTGATTGCTGGAGTCGAGAAAGCGTTTGATAACGGTGAGACTGCGGTGACCACGAAGGCCGGTGCCGCTCCGACGATGCCTTCCAAGCTGGCAGTCAAGATGAGCGACGGTTCGATCTCGACGGCTGCTGTTAAGTGGGATCCGATTGCGCCCGAGAAGTATGAAAAGCCGGGCACGTTCTATGTAACGGGCCGCGTTGTCGGCTTTGATGGCGCTGCTGTTATGGCGCTTGTTGACGATGAAGGCCAGAAGGTCGGCGTAGATGAGAACGGCATCGTGACCGCGAAGGTTACGGTTGCCGATAAGACGGCTCCAAAGGTTGCGCTGCAGCCGCAAGCGGTTGTGATTAACACGACGGTTGGGTCGAAGCTGACGTTGCCAGATAACATCAATGTCAACTATTCTGACGGCACCTTCACGGCACATAGCCAATACGAAGGCACCGAAATCACGGAGTGGACCGACACCGACGGGCTAGACATCAATAAGCCACTTGCCAAGACCGGCACCTATAAGCTCGTCGGCAAGCTCAAGGGCCTCGACAACGTCAACGCCATCGTGTACGTCAACGTTCGCGAGGCACCGCGGACCATCACCAAGCTCGAGGCTAAGTCGTTTAGCGTGGCCAAGGGTACGTCCAAGCAGGACCTGTACGTCCAGATGCCCAAGCAGGTTGTGGCGACTTACTCCGACGGTTCGACCGACCTACTCGACATTGACGTGTGGGATCTTTCCAGCGTTACGGACGAGCTGCTCGGCGGAACCGGTACCGTGAAGATCACCGGCACGGTTAAGCTTATTGGCGCCAAGGTGACCTGCAATGTGACTGTGGTGGACCAGGATGCCGAGACGCCCGACCACGTTGAGTCAATTCCCGACATTCAGATTGCGGACAACGCCAAGGTCGAGGACCTGATGGCCATGCTGCCGTCCAAGGTTACGGTAGTCATGAAGGACGGCAAGACTACGGCGGAGACGCCCGTTAAGTGGACGCAGGTCGTTAGCCTGGGCCGCGCCGGCAACGAGTTTACGGTCACGGGCCTGACAGACAACGGCATGACCGTGACGGTCAAGGTCAAGGTAGCCGCACATATCGTGAGCCTGGATCCTGCTAAGGGCATTGAGGTCGAGCGCGATACGAAGGCAGAGGATGCTCTGGGCAAGCTGCCTGCGAAGGTCACTGCGATTTACTCCAATGGCTCCGATGCCGCGGTCGACGTGAAGTGGGACACCAAGGACCTTGCCGACAAGGACTTTGCCAAGGAGGGCAAGGTCACGGTCAAGGGCACGGTCGCCGGCACGGACCAGAAGGCGGAGTGCACGATCAAGGTCGTCAAGCCGCTGCGCGAGATTCCCGATCGCCTGGCTGGTACCGTTGACGCTGTGACGGTCGACGACGGCGCGAAGCCCGAGGCTGTTGTGGCTGCGCTGCCCAAGACCGTTAAGGTCGCCATGAAGGATGGCTCCGAGGTCGATTCAAAGATTGATTGGACCGCTCCCAAGGAGACCCTTACCATTAAGAAGGACGGCACGAGCGTTGTCGTTACGGGTAAGACCGAGATTGGTAACTTTGAGGTTAATGCCACGGTTAACCTGGTGCCGGTTGTTGAGAGCATTGCCGACGTTAAGCTTTCGGTTGCCCGCAACACGGCTGCTGCTGACATCGCACTGCCTGCCCAGGTGACCCTCAACATGTCCGACGGCTCGAAGAAGACTGCCGCTGTCACCTGGGATAAGGCCCCGCTCACGACGGATGCCCTGGGCAAGCTGGGTAACATCGCGCTTGAGGGCACGGTCGAGGGCACTTCGGTCAAGGCCAAGTGCACGGTGACGGTTGTAAAGAGCGATGCCGAGATTCCGGTGTCCGTTGAGCCTGTCGCGGGCGTTAGCGTTCCCGAGGGCGCGTCGGTCGATGTCGTGCGTGATGCGCTTAAGGGCGTGAAGGCGACCGTTCGCATGAAGGACGGCAAGACCACGGCGGTGTCCGAAGTCACGTGGACCGAGGTCCCTGCCGCTGCCGCCACCTATGGCAACACCGTTGTCGCCAAGGGTGTGACTGTGAATGGCAACCTGCCGGTCGAGGTTGTCGTTACCTCCACGACGACGATCAATAAGGTAGCCGAGGCGCCGCAGATTTCGGTCGAGCGCGATGCGAAGGCCGCTACGGTAACGGATCAGCTGTCTAAGACCGTTAGCGTGACCTATACCGACGGCCATACGGACACGGCTGCGGTCACATGGAATACGGACGGGCTCGACAAGCAGCTTGCCGCTGTCGGCGAGCACACGATCGAGGGCTCCGTTAAGGGCACGACGCTCAAGGCGGCCTGCAAGCTGGTCGTCGAGACGCCCAAGCGTGAGATTCCTCATCACGTGAAGAGCGACAGTCTGACGCTTGAGCAGCCGGTGCTCGATGGCGCGTCTTCCGAGGACATTGCCAAGGCGCTCTCAGGTCTCAAGGCGACCGTGGTGATGGCCGATGGCAAGACTGAGGTTGAGTCCGGTGTCACGTGGATTGACGTTCCCGCTGCCGATATCGCCACGACGGGCAAGACCCTCACGGTGCACGGCACCACCGATAAGGGCGGCTTTGCGGTGAGGGCGACCGTTTCGGTTAAGCCGGTCATCAAGAGCGCGTCGCTTGCCGAAGGCGCTGGCGCCATTGCCGCCAAGCGCGACGACAAGGTTGCCGACGTCGTGGCCCATCTGCCCAAGCAGGCGAGCGCGACGTATTCCGATGGCACTGCCAAGGACCTGGATATTACGTGGGATACGAGTGCGCTGACTCAGAAGGCGCTCGGCGAGCTCGGCGACATTGTCGTTACGGGCACCGTCAACGACGAGACCGGTTCTGCCACGGTGACGGCCACCGTTAGCGTGTCCGAGAAGGACTCGAACATTCCCGTGACGCCCGGCACGCCCGATGCCGTTGAGGTCTTTGAGTTTAGCTCGCCCGATGAGGTACTGAAGGCGCTGCCCAAGAAGGTCGCCGTGACCATGAAGGACGGTAGCCAGAAGGACTACGGCATCGACTGGGAGAACGTGCCCGCACTCGACTGGGACGCCGACGATGTGACCGTGAGCGGTAAGGTGCACGGCACGGAGCTGACGGTCAGCTGTGAGGTACGCGTTAAGCCGCGTCCGGCTGCTGAGGGTATGAAGATCGTTGACCAGAACGGCAAGCCCGTGACCGCCGAGACCACGCTCAAGGTTGAGCGCGGCAAGGAGATTGACCTGGCCGCCGCGGCGAGCAATGCGGATAAGGGTGCAATGCTCCGCGGTCCCGTGACGTGGACCTCGTCCGATCCGACGATTGCGACGGTCGAGAACGGCAAGGTCAAGGCCCTCAAGAACGGCACCGTTGTCATTACGGCGACGATGGATGTGAACGGCGGGGCTGTGGCGATCTCGCTGGCTGATGAAGATGGCGTCGCAGAGACGCCGGCAGCCCAGCAGTTCACCGCTTCGGTGACCGTTGAGGTTGTTGAGCCGGTCGTTGAGCAGAAGCCGACGGACGGTAAGGACAGCGGTGGCAAGTCCGATGCCAAACCGGCCTCGGATGCGAAGAAGGATGGCAAGAAGGCTGGCGCAGGAAGCCTGGCCCAGACAGGTGACAACACGGCTATGACCGTCGCCGCGCTGGGCGGAACCGGCCTGCTGGCGCTGATCGCCGCTGCGATTGAAAAGCTGCGTCATCGCGCTGAGTAGCGCAGAGCTCATGAAGCTCTAGGACACAAGAAGGCCTCCCGGTCCTCGTAAACCACGAGGGCCGGGAGGCCTTCGTTTGGCTGCCCTGAGCCCTAGAGTGATTTGCTCGCCACGAAATGGGCCCATCTACTACGTTTTACCGGTAACCATCAACCACGCCGAAAATTGCAAAAACAAAACCGACGCTCCTATAAGTTGTCAAGAGGCAGTTTGCGGGAGCGCTCTCTCCAATTCGCACAGGAGCTCGTAATACCTCCTCTCCAGTTTCGTCGACCGCCGTTTCCCCCGTTCCAAGTGCCCGAGTGTGGCTGCGGAC
>DBFVZT010000070.1:0-6354 GCA_048486575.1 Collinsella sp.
GGTTCCTTGTTGTGTTGCGGAAAAGTTAAAAGACGTATGTAATTGACAAATAACATCAATTTAAAATATCAGATTGATTAATAACGTCACTTTAGCTGCCGTTCATAGGTGAAAAGCGACACGATAGCGATGGTTGCCCGACCACCGCTGAGCAACCTCATACATTTATGGTGCCAGCTGGATAGATGGGAAAAGGAATGAAGGAGGAGATATGGCAGCGGAAAGTTCGAAAGGCATCAAGCAGTTCAAGGTCCCGCACGTATATGCGATCATCTTTGCACTTATGGTCATCTTCGCTGTTCTCACGTGGATTGTTCCCTCTGGGTCCTATCAGCGTCAGGAGGTGAACGGTCGTGAAGTCACTGTCGCAGGTACGTATGAGCAGAGTGAAAAGACATATATTGACGAGGAAACCGGGGATGAAGTAGATCTCAGACAAGGTGTCTTCGATGTTCTTCAGGCTCCAACGCGCGGTATACAAGAGGCAATTGAGGTCGTTGCATTCATCTTGATTGTGGGCGGTTCGTTTCAGGTTATTACTAAAACGGGCGCTATCACGAGCGGAATGGGTCGTGTCGTTCGCCGCTTTAAGAACAAAGACATTCTAATTATTCCTATTGCGATGGTTCTCTTTGCATTGGGCGGAACGAGCTTTGGCATGGCGGAAGAAACTCTCCCGTTCTTTGCGATCTTCATGCCAATTATGATGGCTATGGGCTTCGACTCGATGACGGCGTTCATGGTCGTGTTCGTTGGAGCGCGCACGGGTTACATCGCCTCAACGATTAATCCGTTTAATGTTCTCATTGCGCAAGGTATTCTTGGTATTCAGGGCAACCCCCAGCTGTGGCTGCGTATGATTGCCTGGGTTGTTTTGACCGCCGTTGCAATTACTTGGGTTGTCCTCTATGCACGAAGGGTAAAGAAGAATCCTGAGTCATCGATCACATTTGAGGATGATATCGCCAAGAAAGTCGAGTTCGCTGCCGATGAATCTGCCCTTGATGCGGAATTTACGGGTCGTCAAAAAGGCGTGCTTGCGGTATTTATCGCTGGAATGTGCCTTATCATCTGGGGACTTGTGACCCAGGGCTGGTATATGAACGAGATTTCTGCGGTCTTTTTGGCCATGGGCTTGTTGGCTGGTGTTATTGCGGGCTTTAGTCAGGACGTCATCGCTCAGGAATTTGTTGCGGGTATCGCTGACTTTGCTTTCTCGGCAATTGTCGTTGGACTTGCGCGTGGCATCCTTGTCATTGCCTCTGACGGCATGATCATCGATACCATCCTCAATGCGCTCGCCACTGGTCTGGGCGGCATCCCGGCGGTTCTCTTTACTACGCTTCTTTATGCGGTTGAGAACCTCCTGGCGATCCTGGTTCCCAGCTCATCTGGCCTTGCAGCACTGACCGCTCCCATTTTTGGACCTTTGACCGAACTCATGGGCCTTAATCCCGAGGCTGCCGTGTGGGCTCTCTCCATGGGTAGCGCGACGATGTCTTTGATCTGTCCTACTAGCGCCATTCTTGTAGCGGGTTTGGGCGTGTGCAAGATCAAGCTTGGCCAGTGGTGGAAGACCGTTTGGAAATTCTTCTTGGTCGTGTCGCTCATCAATATCGTATTCGTAGCAATCTCGGGACTTATTGCCCTGTAGGTTTCATGGCTGAAATGGAGTAACAGGAATGCCTAAAGGACTGAATGTACACAGCGAGATTGGTAAGCTCAAGAAAGTTGTGCTTCACCGCCCCGGTCGTGACCTTGTGAACGTAAAGGCAGAAGAGTTCGAGGATGTCTGGATTCACGACTGTTTCTATCTTGATGTGGCTCAAAAGGAGCATGATGCCTTTGCGGATCTTCTGAGGAGCGAAGGTGTTGAAGTTCTCTATATGGAGAAACTCGTTGCTGAAGCGCTGGATGCATGCCCCTCGGCTCGCGCTGAGTTTACCGATACATTTATGGCTGAGAGCGGAATTGTCAATCCTATGCTTGAGCAGGCTGTTCGTGAAAAGCTCGACGCTATTTCAGATTCGTATCAGTTTGTACTTGAGGCTATGGGGGGGTATCGTTATCGTGACCTTGAGCTGCCTCGCGTCTCGACTACGCTTAGCATGATGGATAATGAGGATGCGAAGCCCGATGATTTGGTGTTGAAGCCTCTTCCGAGTTCATATTTCTCTCGCGATCCTCTTGCTTCTGTGGGCAAAGGCGTTCTGCTTCACCATATGTATTGGAAACAGCGAGATCGTGAAGTGCCCTTCTATGAAGCGATTTTCAAATACCATCCCGATTATGCAGGGACTCCGATTTGGTACGACCATAAGAATCCCTGGCATATCGAGGGCGGTGATGTGCTTAACATTAACGCTCATACCTTGGCTATTGGAATTAGCCAGCGAACTGAGGCGGCTGCGATTGAGGAGCTTGCAAAGAATTTGTTCTGGGGATCTGGGAATTCTGAGATCGATACCGTTTACGCTATTAAAATCCCCAACGGCTATGCTTACATGCATCTTGACACCGTTTGCACCATGGTGGATTTCGATAAGTTTACAGTTTATCCCGGTATTTTTGAGACCCTTCGTGTTTATCGTCTGACTCGTGGTGACTCTGAGGGAATGGTCGCTGTTCAAGAGATTGATGACACGCTTGAGCATATTCTTGAAATGGCTACTGGCGTGGAGAAGGTGCAGCTTATTGAGTGCGGTGCCGGCGATATGGTTGAGGCGTCTCGCGAGCAGTGGAACGACGGGTCGAACACTCTTGCCGTTGCTCCTGGTAAAGTCTGTGTTTACGAGCGCAATGTTGTCACAAATGATGAGCTCTACAAGAACGGTTTGGAACTTTTGGTCGTTCCCTCCGAGGAACTGTCCCGCGGTCGTGGCGGCCCGCGCTGCATGAGCATGCCCTTCTGGCGCGAAGATATTTAGTTGCAAATCCATTGTGATGGGAGATGGCAAATATGGGTGTTAATATCGCTGGGCGCAGTTTTCTGAAGCTGCTTGATTACACGACGGAAGAGATTGAGTATCTGCTTGAGCTTTCTGCTAACTTCAAAAACATGAAGCGTGCCGGTGTTCCGCATAAATACCTTGAAGGCAAGAATATTGTTTTGCTATTTGAGAAGACTTCCACGCGTACTCGCTGCGCCTTCGAAGTTGGTGCACTTGACCTTGGCATGGGTGTAACTTATTTGGATCCGGGCTCGTCCCAGATGGGCAAAAAGGAGTCGATTGAGGACACGGCTCGCGTCCTTGGCCGCATGTATGACGGAATTGAATACCGCGGCTTTGAACAGGCGAAGGTTGAGGAGCTTGCTGCAAAAGCTGGGGTTCCCGTTTGGAATGGGCTGACTACTGAATTTCACCCGACTCAAGTGCTTGCCGATATTCTGACCATGCGTGAAGAGTTTGGAGAGATTAAGGGCAGGAAACTTACATTTTTTGGTAAGGCGGCCGGAAACGTCGCTGATTCGCTCATGGTCATTTGCGCTAAGCTCGGCATTAACTACTGTTCTTGCGGCCCAATCGGGGGAAATTCGGAGGGGGCTACATCCTATGATCCTGAACTCCTTGCAGAATGTAGTCGTATTGCGGCCGAGCATGGATCGACGATTACCATTACAGAGGATATTGAGGAAGGCGCTCGTGATGCCGATGTAATTTACACGGATGTTTGGGTTGGCATGGGTCAGCCCGCAGAGCTGTGGGAAAGCCGCATTAAGCTCATGTCGCCGTATCGTGTGACCGCTGAGGTGATGTCTATGGCAAAGCCCGAGGCGATTTTCCTCCACTGCCTTCCGAGCTTCCACGATACTAATACTACTGTTGGTGCCGAAATTGCTGAGAAGTTTGGAGTTACCGAAATGGAAGTCACGGACGAGGTTTTTGAGTCCGATAAGTCTCGTGTTTTCCAAGAAGCGGAGAATCGCATGCATACGATTAAGGCGGTGATGTACGCAACGCTTAAGTAGCGGGGCGTTAAGAAAACAGTCGCAAATCTGTTTGCCATACTATATTTCTCTCAACAAGCTGATAGGATACAGGGGAGAATGATGCGCGCGTCAGTCGATTTTTTCGACTGACGCGCTTTGTGAAAGAGGCAAAGATGCGTACCGATGATTTTGACTATAACCTGCCCGAAGAGCTCATCGCCCAGGCGCCTGCCGAGCCGCGCGACTCCTGTCGCCTGCTGGTGGTTGATCGCAAAGGCTCCGAGACAGGAACGCCGCTAGAACATGGCGGTACCGTCGAGCACCGCATCTTCCGTGACATCATCGACTATATCGAGCCAGGCGACGTGCTCGTCATCAACCAGACGCGCGTGATGCCGGCTCGCCTGATTGGCCGCAAGACGGGCTCGGGCGGCGTGGTCGAGACGCTGCTGCTCAAGCGCCGCGAGGATGTTGACCCGCTGGGTCACGTCTGGGAGTGCCTGGTTAAGCCGGGCAAGCGCCTGAAGCCCGGTGCTCAGATTGAGTATCGTGCAGGCGGCGCCCATGCGCCCGAGGGGGCTCCCGTGGTGCTGACGGCCGAGGTCGTCGACTTTGTCACCGATAGCCGCGGCGGCCGTCTGGTGCGTTTTGAGCCGGCCGGTTGCAATGCCGCCGGCGACCCGCGCACGCTCGACGAGGCCATCCACGCTGCCGGCCACGTGCCGCTGCCGCCCTACATTACCGATTACGAGGGCGATCCCGAGAAGTACCAGACCGTCTACGCCATGAAGGAGGAGCACTCGGCTGCCGCTCCCACGGCGGGTCTGCACTTTACGCCCGAGCTCATGGCCGCTATCGAGGCCAAGGGTGCCAAGTTTGCCGCCGTCGAGCTCGAGGTGGGCATCGATACCTTCCGCTTGGTGGAGGAGGACGACCCTACGCAGCACGTCATGCACACCGAGCGCTACCACGTGTCGCAGGAGGTTGTCGACGCCGTGCATAAGGCCAAGGCCGAGGGTCATCGTGTGATCGCCGTCGGCACTACCGCGGTGCGCTCGCTCGAGAGCGCATTTGACACGGACGCGCCGGTGTCCGATCCGGCCGTGACGGCGCGCTATTTTGAAGGCCGCGAGGACGGGGCCGATACGCTTGGCCGCGGTGACATCGTGGTGCGCGAGAACGCCACGACGCAGCTTTACCTCATGCCCGGCTCGACCTATCACGTGGTCGATGCGCTGATCACGAACTTCCACGTGCCGCGCTCCACGCTCATGATGCTCGTGAGCGCGCTTGCCACCCGCGACCAGATCATGGATGCCTACGCCGCCGCCATCGAGGAGCGCTACCGCTTCTTCAGCTTTGGCGACGCCATGCTCATTTGTTAGTTACGCGGTTCTACGAACCGCGTAACCAGTTGACGCTGCAAACCCGCCAGAGCGGCAATCTGCCTTTCAACTTCGGCGGCATGACCAAAAGGTCAATGCCGCCTCGTTTCAAGGCACCTTGCTCGCTCTGGCGGGTTTTCGCTGACTTTGCCAAGGCATCGGCGCCGCCGTTGTTGGTACTTGGGGACGTTCCTTATGTGCCGGCACCTGGGGACACTCCTTGTAGTCTTTGGGGAGTGGTTACTTGCTCGCGAAGAGCCAGATCAGGATGATCACGAGGACTACGGCGACAATGCAGACGATGGCGCCGGTGAATTTGATGCGTGAGTCGCGGGTACGCTCGCGCACCGCGTCCTCGGTGGCCTCGAGCTGGGCGACTTCTCGCTCGGTCTCGGCGTGTTCGGCTTTGTCTCGGGCCAAGGATCCTGCAAGCGACTCAGTGATCTCTGGGTGGTCGTGCACCTCGGTCGCCTGTTCGATAATCGACTGCGCATGCGCGGCATCTGCTTGGGCGTTGGCGATGCTCTGCTCTTGGTCGCGGCGTGCCTTGTCCTCGGCAGCGATCTTCTCGCGCAGTTCGCGCTGGCGCGTCGCGGCGGCGGTCTTCGCCGTCTGCAGCTCGTCGCGCGCGGCATCGGCCTCGGTCGTCACGGCTTGGTGCGCGCGTTTTGCGTCGGCGATGGGGGCTTGCGCCTGCTCGACGGCCTGCTCGGCTGCGGCAAGCGAGTGCTCAAGGTCGGCGGTGATGCGCGGGACATCTTCTTCGGCTTTACGCAGGGCATCTGCCGTGTCGGAGATCTGCATCGAGAGCTCGCTGGTGCGCACCGTATAGTTGGCGGGATTTGCCGAGGGATTGCGTTGCAGCTCGGCATACTCATGACGCAGCGTCTCGAGCTGGGCGCGCGTGGCGTCGACGGTTTGTTGTGCGGCGGCAATGCCGGCGTCTCGCTCGGCCTTCACCTTGTCGCGGATGCGCTTGGAATCCTCAAGACGTCGAACGAGGCGGTTGCCGGTCTCGCGCGAGCTCGCCTCGCGGGC
>DBFVZT010000071.1:0-43605 GCA_048486575.1 Collinsella sp.
CCTTCTTCCTCTTTCCGGACATGCCGTCCTCCGATCTTCCGGGGCCGGCCGGTCCGGCCCTCAGGGTATCGGGTTCCCACATTCATCCGTACATGTACGGATGAATGTGGGAGGTGTTCGGATGAAGTCGATAATCAAGGGAAGGGTTTTGAGATGTGGTCGGTCAAAGGGTCTGTTGCACCCCGTCCGCAATTCCTTTATTCTTAACTGGCTTCGCGCGAAAGCGCCAAGTGTGCCAGTGTGGCGCAACGGTAGCGCAACTGATTTGTAATCAGTGGGTTGCAGGTTCGATTCCTGTCACTGGCTCCATGAGAGTTTCGGGTCCTGTTCCTTTGTGGGGACAGGACCCGTTTCTTATTTGATGGGTCAACGGGTTTGGTGTTTGTCTCGTTCTATAACACGAGGAAGCGGAAAACGTGTCTAGTTGTTACAGAATGAGACATTGCTAGGGTTCCGCTGATAAATATCTCAATCTGTAACAGGTGGAGGAGGAATACCGTCCTAACTGTTACAGATTTAGATCTAGAGAGACTTCGGCAACGAACTATCTCGATCTGTAACACCTGGACCAATATTCAGCCTCTTACTGTTACAGAATAAGACGGAAGCGGCGAGGCGTCTGACAGCCTTGCGCGAGCGTGAATTATCGGACACACGAGCGTGGAAAATCTCCCGCATGAAGAATGAGCGTGGATAATCTCCTACTTTGGACTCGAATCGAAGCCAAAAGTGGGAGATTATCCACGCTCGTGCGTCCTGGGGACCTGGCTAATTAGATTGGATAGGGGTCTAGGGTTAATACCGATTACCTATCGCCGGCTTCAGAAAAACGGCTCCCGATCTCATTGTGAAATCGGGAGCCGTTTGTGTCTTAGGAATCTGAACGGATTAATCGAGTTCCTAAGAGGCTTCTCTGATGCTTGCTAATGGCCTGCCAAGGATGTTCCAGATGCAAACGATAAGCCTCTACTCAATATAGTTGGGGTTCTTCTTGATAATCACGCGCGCAGCGATGAACGATACGACGATGGCGATGGCGGCGACGACACATGCCAGCACGAAGTTGCCCATGGATCCGTCGGGAGCGATAAAGATGAGCGCCGAAAGAAGGCCGGGACATGCTCCAGCAACATACTCCTTCAGAACAAAGATGCCTGCAGGGAGTCCAGCGCAGAGCGCGCCGATTGCCGTGCCGACAAGCAGGCGGGGACGCTCGATGAGGCAACCGTAGAACGCGGGCTCGGTTACGCCACAGAGTGCGGTGACGGCAACCGTGGTGACCATACCCCTCTTCTCCTTGTTTCCCTTCATGGCAGTTGCCAGGGCGAGGCTCGTGCCGCCAATGCAGAGGTTCGAGATGAATCCAAAGATAATGGGTGCCCAACCGAGCTGCGCCAGGCTCGTAACTTCGATTGCGATGTAAGCCTTATCGAGACCGAGCATGACGAAATAGGGGTTAAGGGCTGCCAGGATCGGAGTAGCGATAAATGCCACGTTGTCCATAAGCCACGTGACGGCATCGCTCAGCGCGTAGCCCATCATGCTGCCAGCGGGGCCAAGGATAATCAGCTCGACGGGCACGACGATGACCATGGTGAGCAGCGGCTTCAAGAACAGTTTGGTAACGTCGGGAATGATCTTCTGAAGTCCGCGATCGACAAAGTACATGAACACGACGCCCAGTACGATGGGTACTACCGTGCTCGAGTAGTCGTTCGTCGGGATGGGAATTCCAAGAAAGTCGAGGCCCACGGCGCCGCTAATGGACGAGCTGATCATGATTGCGCCCAGCAATGCGCCCATGATGGGCTGCATCTTCATGACGGCGGCGAGCTGGTAGCCAAGATAAACGGGCAGGAAGCTAAACGAAGCGCTGAAAATCGCCAGCAGGACCTGGGCGGTTCCGCTATCGGTGCTCAATCCGCAATAATTGACCAAGAGATTCTTGATCGAAAGAATGAGTCCGCCAACGATGAGTGCCGGAACGATGGGCATGAATACCTGTGCGGAGACGTTTCCGAATTTCTCGATCAAACCCATGGCGGTGTTGCCGCTTTTGATGCTCTCTGCAAGGTCTTTGGCGGTTTGGGCATCGTCGGCAACTGTGCCGCCGCCGACTTCGATTCCCGTGAAGTCAAGGAAGTCGTTGTAAGCTTCGGTGACGTTGGGGCCGATGATTACCTGAAGCTGCCCTCCGCTGACAACTGCCCCGAGCGCCTGGTCTGCCGACTTGGCGAGTTGGAGGTCGATAATCGAGGTGTCTCGTGCATCGATGCGAAGACGCGTTGCACAATGAGTTACCGATGAAATGTTTTCTTTGCCGCCAACAGCTTTTAGGACTGTTTCGGACATTGCCTGGTATTTCATCTCTTTCTCCTAACCTTCCTGCTCCTGATACTTCGAGATAAGGTCTCGGTACCAATACCAGCTCTTTTTGGGGGTGCGCTCCAAATTGTGCTCGAAGTCGATATGGACAAGTCCGTATCGTTTTTCGTAGCCGTTGATCCAGCTATACAGATCCATCGTCGACCAGAGGTAGTAGCCCTCAACGCGCGCGCCGTCGCGCTTAGCCCTCATCATGTGCTCGATGAACTGCCCCAGAAGCTCGATGCGGTCATCATCGTGGATCATTCCGTCTGCGTCTGGTTGCTCATAGGCGCCATGCCCGTTCTCCGTAATAAAGATGCGGGGCGCGTCATAGCGCTCGTGGATATCCATGATGGTTGAATACATGCAACTTGGGAGTATTTCGCGGCCCCATTTATTGCGGGGAACATTGCTGTCGCGGGCGCTTTCAAACAAGGGCGCAATGCATTTTCCTTCGACCTTTTTGCTCGAACTGCCCTTATTGTTCGCCGAAACGGCAAGCTCTCCACCATGCCAGTCGGTTACATACTCTCGGCAATACACGTTGAGTCCAATAAAATCGACTTTACCGTCTCTGAATTCTTCTACGTCATTTGGGGATCGATAAAGCGAGACGCCAAGTTTTTCAAGGATTTCGTCCATTTCTGGCGGCAGTTGACCCTGAAGCGCTGGTGCCAGAATCATGCGATTGGCGAAAAAGTCTGCGTATCGAAATACGTCATCGGGGTGCTCGGTTGCCGGGTCGAGTTCGACAACGCCGCCATCGTGGACGGCACCGATGATACCGTCGTAGCCCATTTGACGATATGCACGGACTGCAAGTGCGCTTGCGCGCATCAGGTTGTACTGAAACTGCATGTAGGACCGAACGTCGAGCGATCGATTGGGGGGATAGTTGCCCAGCATGTTTACGCAGTAGCTGTAGAAATGCGGCTCGTTAACGGTGGCCCAGATTTTGACACGGTCTGCAAAGCGCTCAAAGCAAATTTTGGCGTAATTGCAGAACCACTCTGCCATGTCGTTGTTCAGCCATCCGCCTTTACAGGCAAGCGCGTAGGGCAGATCGTAATGGAACAGCGTGACGTTGGGCTCTATGCCATTTTCGAGACAGCAATCGATGACTCGATTGTAAAAATCGATACCCTGTTCATTCACTTCGCCGATACCCGTTGGGATGATTCGGCTCCATGAAATAGAGAAGCGATAAGTATTCTGTCCGCCTTCTTTCATCATGCGGATATCTTCTTCGTAGCGATGGTAGAAGTCGCACGACACGTCGCCGTCAACATGGTTGATGTTCTTATTGCTCGTGTGGCTAAAGAAATCCCACTCGCCAAGGCCTTTGCCATCCTCATTCCAGGCGCCCTCGCACTGATAAGACGCCGTGGCGGAACCCCAGAGAAACGGCATGTTGTTCTCGTTGCCCATGAATCCCCTTTCCATCATTCAACACGGTGGATACGTGTGGTGGAATTACGATTAAGATGACGTCAACTGATTTGAATCATAGGAGAACGACCAAAGCTGTTTGATTCAATAAATGAATCATGATTTCGATGAGGGCGGAAAGAGGGCTCACGTGAATATCAATGACTTCGATGTACTCAATCGCATTAGCTTCATCATTAACAGCGAGTCTGGGTCAAACGATGCCGCCATCGCTCGATATCTCATCGCTCACCTTAGGCGTTCGAGCGAAATCAATGTTGCCGCGATAACCCGCGATGCATTCGTGACCCGTTCCGCTGTTCGTCGTTTTTGCAATCGATTGGGCTACCAGTCTCTTAGCGATTTGAAAGAGTCATTTACTCAATCAGTCTTTCCAAGCGACCTAAGCCATCGAGAGGAGGAATTTGGCTACGAGGAGTACAGGGCAGAGCTCGATGTGCGCATGATCGAGATGTACGCTGAGGTTGAAAGCGGCGTGTCCGATATCGTTATCAAGCACCTTGCCGACGAAATTGAGGGCCATAAAAACGTCGAGATCTGGTGCACTAATAATGTGAGCGCCAATCTCGTACGATTTCAGCAGGAAATGTTCTATGCGGGCAAGATAGTTCGTATGGTTGCCGGGGCTAATGTCGCGGAATTGAAAAACGTTGAGGACGCTTCGCAGTCATTGATAATTCTCGTATCGGTCTCAGGGCTATTTGCGTCACAGGCGCGTGAGTATCTTGATTGCCGTTCGGGCAGGAAGATTCTAATTACGGCGTTTAGCAATGATGACAACGCGAGGTCTTTTGACCGTGTATATCGTCTTGGTAATGCGGGAAACGGAATTGACCGACTCGGCGTTTATTCGAAATACGCCATGACTTATTTCTTCGACCTTCTTTCGTCGTGTTACTTGAGTCGCTACCTCTGCACCAAGGGAGAGCCGCTCTATGGATCTACTTTGGCCTGGCCCGAGTAGTTGCACTCTATAGTTCTCCCGCTAAGTGAATGAGCGCGGATAATCTCCCATTTTGGCCACAAAGTCAGGCTAAAAGCGGGAGATTATCCACGCTCAATTTCAAAAGGGAGAAAATCCACTCTCACGACCTATATATAGGTACGAATAAGCCAATTGCCAAGACGCTGCAAAGCACGTTCACTCCACTACGCCAAAGTGTTCCCTCGGGAAATGTCACCGCAATATGCAAATTCACCGTCCTTCATATCCAAACTCAGCAAAACGGCAGGTCAAAGCTATATGGATACGCCCGGAGCCGTGTATCTAGAGGTTTTCGTTGACAGCCCCCAAGGTGGCATCGTATTATCTTCTTCGTTCGCGGGGGCGGCGGTCCAAAAGACCAAAGGACCTGCGGATACTTGAACGATTGGGAGTTTGCCCGAGTGGTTAATGGGGACGGGCTGTAAACCCGTTGGCTCTGCCTACATAGGTTCGAATCCTATAGCTCCCACCCGTCAAGTGCCTGTATAGCTCAGTCGGTAGAGCACTTCGTTGGTAACGAAGAGGTCACCAGTTCAAGTCTGGTTGCAGGCTCCATCCGGCGGTGTAGCTCAGTTGGTTAGAGCACACGGTTCATACCCGTGGCGTCACTGGTTCGAATCCAGTCACCGCTACCATAGGTAACACGGTGGCTTCTCAATAATATGTTGAGAGGCCACTATGGTATAAAGGCAAAGTCCCGTCCGGGGACGACCTGTTTAGAGGAGGGCTTTATGGCCAAAGAGAAGTTTGAGCGCACTAAGCCGCATGTTAACATCGGCACCATTGGTCACGTCGACCACGGCAAGACCACGCTGACCGCTGCCATCACCAAGGTTCTCTCCGAGACCGAGGGCTGCAAGGCTGACTTCACTGCGTTCGAGAACATCGACAAGGCTCCCGAGGAGCGCGAGCGCGGCATTACGATTTCCGTCTCCCACGTTGAGTACGAGACCGCTGCCCGTCACTACGCTCACGTTGACTGCCCGGGCCACGCTGACTACGTCAAGAACATGATCTCCGGTGCTGCTCAGATGGACGGCGCTATCCTGGTCATCGCCGCTACCGACGGCCCCATGGCTCAGACTCGCGAGCACATCCTGCTCGCCCGTCAGGTCGGCGTTCCCTACATCGTCGTCTTCTTGAACAAGTGCGACATGGTCGACGATGACGAGCTCATCGACCTCGTCGAGATGGAGACCCGTGAGCTCCTCTCCGAGTACGATTTCCCCGGCGACGACATCCCCGTCATCCGTGGTTCCGCTCTGGGCGCTCTCGAGGGCGACGCCAAGTGGATGGACGCTATCCGCGAGCTCATGAAGGCCGTCGACGAGTACATCCCGACGCCTGCTCGTAACAACGACCTCCCCTTCCTGATGGCCGTTGAGGACGTTATGACCATCTCTGGCCGTGGTACCGTTGCTACCGGCCGTGTCGAGCGCGGTGAGCTCAAGCTCAACGAGCCCGTCGAGATCGTCGGCATCAAGGATACCCAGAACACCGTCGTTACCGGTATCGAGATGTTCCGTAAGTCCATGGACTTCTGCGAGGCTGGCGACAACGTCGGTCTGCTGCTCCGCGGCATCAAGCGCGAGGACATCGAGCGCGGCCAGGTTCTCTGCAAGCCCGGTTCGGTTACCCCGCACACCAAGTTCACCGGTGAGATCTACGTTCTGACCAAGGAGGAGGGCGGCCGTCACACCCCGTTCTTCGATGGTTATCGTCCTCAGTTCTACTTCCGTACCACCGACGTTACCGGTACGGTCAAGCTCCCCGAGGGCACCGAGATGGCTATGCCTGGTGACCACATCACCATCGAGGGCGACCTCATCCACCCGATCGCCATGGAGGAGGGCCTGCGTTTCGCTATCCGCGAGGGTGGCCACACCGTCGGTTCGGGCATCGTCTCCACGATCATTGAGTAAATTAGCTCTTTGATATAGCTGACTTAGAGAACCCGGCACTTATATGGGTGCCGGGTTCTTTTCTGCAATGGATATTGAGCCGTTGCTGGTGTCGAGAGGATCGATAATGGTCCTGGATGCACCGTCGATTAGCTCTCGATGGCTTCATTGATGTGTTCCAAATATGAATGGATCCACCGAGAACCAATTGACTCGAGGTTTTCATTGACAGCACTTACGTGGAGCTGATAAAGTAACAACTCGTGCCCGTACGGGGCGGAAATGAAAGGTTCAGGATACATGCGTACTCTAGTTACTCTTGCGTGCACTGAGTGCAAGCGCCGCAACTATACGACCACCAAGAACAAGTCGACCATGCCTGATCGTATGGAGATCAAGAAGTATTGCCCCTGGTGCCGTCACCACACGCTGCACAAAGAGACTCGCTAGTCTCTAGTCACATACGCCAGTAGTTCAATTGGTAGAGCATCGGTCTCCAAAACCGAGTGTTGAGGGTTCGAGTCCTTCCTGGCGTGCCAGTCATTATTCCGTAAGCTCCCACTTGGGGGCTTACGGTTTACTCATGTATAAGCGCATTGCGCGGAGGTAACCCAAATGGCCAACAAGAAGAACAAGAAGAAGGCTCAGCAGCCGGCACCTGCCAACAGCGCTGCCGCCAACTCCAAGGTTGAGGCCAAGAAGGCCGTTGCCAAGAAGAACGAGAAGGCTGCGAAGTCCAAGAAGAACGAGAAGCCTGGTTTCTTCGCCCGCACCAAGAAGTATTTCGCTTCGGTCAAGTCCGAGATGAAGCGTGTCACGTGGCCCGATAAGAAGGAGCTCGTGAACTACTCGGTTGTTGTTTGCGCTTCTCTGGTCGTCGTCGGCGTCGTCATCGCTCTGCTCGATGCTGGCTTTGGCGAGGCTCTTGCTCTGTTCTCTGGATTGAGGGGCTAAACCATGTCTAAGCGTTGGTACGTCGTTCACACTTACTCCGGATACGAGAACCGCGTAAAGTCCGATCTCGAGCATCGTATCGAGACCATGGGCATGCAGGACCGTATCTTTGATATCGAGATTCCTATGGAGCGCGTCACCGAGATCAAAGAGGGTGGCAAGCGTGAGACCAAGGATTCCAAGATCTTCCCGGGTTATGTCCTGGTCCGCATGGAGATGGATGACGATGCTTGGACGTGTGTTCGCAACACGCCCGGCGTCACCGGTTTCCTGGGCGGCAACGGTAAGCCCGCACCGCTTTCCCGCGATGAGTACAATAAGATGACTCGTCGTCCCGGTAAGGGCGATTCGCCCAAGCGCACCTCGGTTGATATTCAGGTCGGCACGTCCGTCCGCGTCACCGATGGCCCGCTTACCGACTTTGATGGCAAGGTCTCCGAGGTTAACACCGAGGCTGGCAAGCTCAAGGTCACGCTAATGATCTTTGGCCGCGAGACGCCGGTCGAGCTCGACTTTAACCAGGTCGCTGTCATCGCTTAAGTTTTCGTCCGTTCGCGCGAGCGTGCTTCTTCTGTGACTGCTCATCTCAGGAGTGCTTCTAACACGTGCGTGCTTACGATATAGCAAGTACTTCACACTCGTGATTCGAAAGGAATGACCATGGCTGAGAAGAAGGTTGCCAACGTCATTAAGCTCCAGATTCCTGCTGGTGCAGCTAACCCCGCTCCTCCCGTCGGCCCCGCCCTGGGCGCTGCTGGCGTGAACATCATGCAGTTCTGCCAGGCCTTTAACGCCGAGACGCAGGACAAGAAGGGCGACATCATCCCCGTTGAGATTTCTGTCTACGAGGATAAGTCCTTCTCCTTCATCACCAAGACCCCGCCGGCGGCTCACCTCATCAAGAAGGAGCTGAACCTCAAGTCTGGTTCCGCTAAGCCCCAGGCCGACAAGGTTGGTCAGCTCTCCCAGGAGCAGCTCACCAAGATCGCCGAGATTAAGATGCCGGACCTCAATGCCAACGACATTGACGCCGCCAAGAAGATCATCGCCGGTACCGCCCGTTCCATGGGCGTCACCATCGCTGAGTAGCGATTTCTTATGGTAACGACGGGTGCTCCGACCGGGGTGCCCGTTAAATGTGTGCAATAGGGCACACGATACGATGTGGGAGGGCTCACGCCCGTTTAACCACAGGAGGTAATGCACATGGCTAAGCATGGTAAGAGCTATAACGCCGCTGCCGAGAAGATCGACCGCGCCACGCTCTACACCCCCCTTCAGGCTGCCAAGCTCATCAAGGAGCTCGACACCGCCAAGTTCGACGAGACCGTCGAGGCCCACTTCCGTCTGGGCATCGATACTCGTAAGGCTGACCAGAACATCCGTGGTTCCATCTCCCTGCCCCACGGCACCGGCAAGACCGTTCGTGTTGCCGTCTTCGCCGAGGGCGAGAAGGCCCGCGAGGCCGAGGCTGCCGGCGCCGATATCATCGGTTCCGACGAGCTCGTCGCCCAGATCCAGAAGGGCGAGATCAACTTTGACGCCGCTATCGCTACGCCGAACATGATGGCCAAGGTTGGCCGCATCGGTAAGATCCTTGGTCCCCGTGGCCTCATGCCGAACCCCAAGCTCGGCACCGTGACCATGGACGTCGCCAAGATGGTCTCCGAGCTCAAGGCTGGCCGCGTTGAGTATCGCGCCGACCGTTATGGTATCTGTCACGTGCCCCTGGGCAAGAAGTCCTTCTCTGAGCAGCAGCTCGTCGAGAACTACGCTGCCCTGTACACCGAGATTCTGCGCGTCAAGCCCTCTTCTGCTAAGGGCAAGTACGTCAAGTCCATCTCCGTGTCTTCCACCATGGGCCCTGGCGTCAAGGTCGATCCCGCTGTCCAGCGTGACTTCCTGGCTGAGTAACTACTAGTTACTGCCTGAGCAAAGCAAGCATTGCTAAAGAAACCCGGTTCTGCCTCGTGCAGGACCGGGTTTCTTGCTATCTCGGGGCAAAACCAACACGAAGGGGACAGGCGCCTTTGTTGTGGTTACCAGGGTGTTCTGGCGGTTGACGACTCGATGGCCTCATGGCGCTTGAGTTCGCGGCGCATGGTTTGCGAGTTGAGCCAGGCTGCTTGCCAGCCGCGTGCGGGGTAGCGCGTCTCGTCGAGTTCAAACTGCATATAGCCGCAGGCGTTGATGATCGTTGTTCCACACACATGCTGACGCTCGCGCTGAAAATCGCAACCGTAGCTTTGGTGCACATGTCCGTGCACCATGTAGTCGGGATTCCAGGATTCGAGTGCTGTGTTAAAGCATTCGAATCCTCGATGCGGCAGATCGTCCAGATCACCCATACCGGCGGCGGGTGCATGGGTAAGCAGAATGTCGCACCCGCCGACCATCCTAACCTTACGCGACAGCTTACGCATGCGCTTGGACATCTCGCGTTCGGTGTACATGTTGGCGCCGTCGCGATAACGCATGGACCCGCCAAGGCCCGCAATGCGAATCCCTCGGTACGTGTACACGCTGTCTTCCACGCAGATACATCCGCCCGGTGCATGACGTGCGTAGCGGTCATCGTGATTGCCGCGCACGTAGATGAGCGGTTTGTTGATGACCGTAACCATAAACTCAAGATAGTCCGGGTCCAGATCGCCGGCGGACAAAATCAGGTCGACTCCCTCAAAGCGTTCCTTGCGAAAGCACTCCCAAAGGCATCGTTCTTCGGTATCGGCTATTGCAAGGATTTTCATAGGGCAGGGACTTTCGGCTCATCGTCGAGCTGCGGAATGGTGCCTACCACGTTATCCGCCAGCCAATTCATCTCGACAATCTGCGTGCTCGGCAGCGGAGGGAAGCCTTCGATCTGTACCACGCCGTTCTGACTGTGGAGCTCGCCGCCAAAGGGGTTGATGGATCCCTCGACAATGCCGTTGCGGAGCAACTGCACGAGTTTGCGCGTCTGGTAGGGTAGGCCCGGAGCGTAACGGATGTCGATAACGCCGGAGCTCATGCCGTACCAGTAGTTGACGGCGCGCACTTGGTTGTCATCGCTGGTCTCGTCCCACGTGCCGTGCAGAAGGCTGCGAACGATGAGCTCGTAGTAACGGCTCCAGTTCCATACCGGCATGGCGATGCCGGAAACCTTGCCATCGACCAGGCGGTGGAGTCCGTAGGCCGTAGGGTCTTCGAGCGACTTTGACATGTCAGCGCCGGTCATGACGCTCACACCTTCTCGGCACATGGCCTCGGCAAGGCCTCCGGCGGGCACATCGCCCCAGGTCAGGATAATTTGCGCGCGGGGGTCGAGTAGCGAGGCTCCAATCGCAAAGGCGTTGATCTCGCTTAGTGCGCCCGAGGCGAAGACCGACGCGTGGTAACCGATGCGGTGGTTGTCCGCCATGCTGGCGGCAAGGGCGCCCAAGAGGAACTTGGCCTCGTACATCTTTCCAAAGTACGAACGGACGCTTTGGTGGGGAAGGCCGATAGAACAGTTAAGGAACCGAACCTGGGGATACTCAACGGCTGCCCTGAGCGTGTATTCCATCAGGCGGTGCGAGGTCGAGAAGATGACCTTGTCTCCATGTTTGACAGCCGTTTCAACGGCGGCGTAGAACACGTCCGGATCGTGGCAGTCCTCGAACGCTTCGGTGCGCACGATACCGCCAAAGTGCTCATCGAGATACTGACGCCCTTGGTCGTGCAGGCTGTCCCAGCTCGACGTCGCACAGGGGAACTCATGGATAAAGGCGATGCGCAGGGGGTTGGCCGCCGAATAGACGGTCTTGCCCATAAAGAAGTTGAGCACGCCGGAGGTGGACTTGGCGGGCGACTCCTCCTCATCGACGCTCGGTGCTTCGACAAGATCGACCTTGTCCTCGTCATTTTTGCCTGCGATGACCAGCTCGCGCCAGATCTTGCACAGGCGGTTTACGACGATATCCGTCGGCGTATCCAGCAGACGGTCCTGGTTGTACACATTGAGGTAGACGAGCATGGCGTCGGCAGGCGTAATGTCCAGGTGGTCGCCGCCCGCGCGAAGGTAGGCGCGCTTAAAGAGCAGGAAGGTGTGGCGCAGGTAGTCGACCTTTTTCTGCGGCCATTTTTCGATAAGGTCCTGACCGAGCATCTTGGCGAGCGTCTCATAGCTCCCCTCACGCGAGAACTCGATCTCGTATAGGGGGCAGACGCGCCAAAACGCGCAGAACTCACCGTATAGGCGGCTTTCGACGGAATCCCATGTGCCGGGGTAGAGACGGGTAATCTTGGCAGAAACCGTCGGGGCGTCCAAGAATTTGAGGACACTGACGCGTTTGTTGCCTTCCTGGACATAGAACCGATGCATGAACTCGGTGACGATGACAGGATCGCGATAACCCTCGGTCACCTGGATGTCGTAGAGGTTGGACCACTTGCGGGCGAACTCGGTGCTAAACGGCAGCAAGGGCATAAAGTTGCATGAAAAGGCGGACTGACGGCCCTTAGTAACCGTACCGACGACCATTTCGAGCGGAATGTCTCTCAGGCCGACATTCTCTCGCTGGCCTAAGGGGAGCTGAGCAACCAAGCTATCGAGGTCCGTAAGGTACGGATGCTCGCTTTGACTAATGGCGCGTCGACGTCCCTGCTCGCCGCGCTTGCGTGCTTGACGATAGGCCTCTTCCATAGTTTTGCTCCCTTAGTCGTTTAAACAACTATATGAACCATGGTACCACGAAAGAAAACCACCACAAAGGTGCCTGTCCCCTTTGTGGTGGTTTAGGCGATGAGGGGGGCGATGGCGCGGATGCAGGCGTCGGCTGCCGTGAAAGTGATGCTGTCGTCGCTGACGATAAAGATGATCTTGCCCTTAATGCCAAAGTCGCCGATCTCGCTAAAGAGCACATACGGCTCCTTGTCAAAACCCGAGATGGGCGAGACGGCCGTTTTGGTGGCACTGACGAGCTCGTCTGTTAGTGCATCGAGCGACGCCCATTTTGAGGGGTCTTTGACCGCGACGGGGACGGCCACGCGCCCAAAGGGCATCAAATGCACGAGCGTGTTCTTGGAGATGTTGGAGTTGGGGACGATGATGGTCTGCCCGCAGGCGTCCTCGATGGTCGTGTGGCGCCAGGTGATGTCCTGGACCACGCCTGATACGCCAACGACCTCGATATTGTCGCCGGGCTTGATGATGCCCATAAAGGTTACCTGCATGCCGCCGATAAGGTTTGAGAGCGTGTCCTGAAAGCCGAGCGAGATGGCGATGCCGCCGACGCCAAGAGCGGCGACGAGGGCGTTTGCGTTAATGCCAAAGCAGTTGTCGAGGATAAAGCTGCCGCCGATCATCCAGATGACGGCGCGCGCAATGTTGATGAAAATGCTCGATGAAGGGAGTGGGTTGTCGTCGCGGTTAAGCAGGTGGCGCAGGGTCTTGGACGCGACCTTGGCGGCAACGGCGGTGCCGATGGCCAAGATACCTGCCCAGATGATGTTGTGGACCCATCGTTGTGCAAAGAAATGAAGAATTGGCTCAAACAATTCCATGTAGGGAAACCTCCTAATGATCGTCCAACCATGATACCCACCAAGAAGCCCGTCCGATCAAATTCGGACGGGCTTCTGTGCTCGATATAAGGTTTGCACGGCGGGGCTGCAAGGCCCGGCGGTGTAGCTTAGCGTCGACGCTTCCAGATCAACGCGGTGGCTAACGCAAGGCGGGGGAGTCTTTTCATGGCCGTCTCCTTACTCTTTAACAAAAACCACCACAAAGGTGCCTGTCCCCTTTGTGGTGGTTTTCTAGGTCGTTAGCTCAGCAGCATGCGGTCGTTGGCGAGCTCGCCGCCCGAGACCTCCTCGAATTTCTGCAGCAGGTCGGCAACGGTGAGCGACTTCTTCTCGTCGCCTGCCACGTCGTAGATTACGTGGCCCTCGTGCATCATGATCAGACGATTGCCCAGACGGATGGCGTCGTTCATGTTATGCGTGACCATGAGCGTGGTCAGGTGGTGCTCGTCGACGATTTCCTCGGTCAGATTGAGCACCTTAGAGGCCGTCTTGGGGTCGAGCGCCGCGGTGTGCTCGTCGAGCAGCAGCAGGCGTGGCTTGGTGAGCGTGGCCATGAGCAGGGTGAGTGCCTGGCGCTGGCCACCCGAAAGCAGACCGACCTTGGCGTTGAGGCGCGTGTCCAGACCGAGGTCTAGGCGCTTGAGCAGCTCAACGTACTCGTCCTTCTCGGCCTTGGTGACGCCCCACGAAAGACCGCGACGCTGGCCGCGGCGCTTGGCGAGGGCCAGGTTCTCGGCAATTTGCATGTCGGCTGCGGTGCCGCGCATGGGGTCCTGGAACACGCGGCCCAGGTACTTGGCGCGCTGCGACTCGCTCAGACGCGAGATGTCGGTGCCGTCGAGCTCGATAACGCCCGAATCGAGCGGATACACGCCGGCGATCATGTTGAGCAGCGTGGACTTGCCGGCGCCGTTGCCGCCAATCACGGTTACAAAGTCGCCGTCGTTAAGGGTGAGGTCGACGCCGGTGAGCGCGCGCTTCTCGGTGACGGTGCCCTTGTTAAAGGTCTTCTTGACGTGCGAGAGCTTAAGCATCTGCCTCATCCCCCTTCGTGTAGGAGCTGCGGAGCTTATAGCGCTCCCAAACCACGGGCACGCACAGGGCCACGGCGACGATCACAGCGGAAAGCAGCTTCATGTCGTTGGCGTCCATGCCCAACTGCAGCACGATGGCGCGGATGAGGAAGTACACCACGGAGCCAAAGACGGCGGAGGCAAGACGGACGCTAAACTGCGTGAGGCCACCGGGCAGCAGGCGACCGAGCACCTCGCCGATGACGATGGCTGCAAGACCGATAACGATGGCGCCGGTGCCCATACCAATGTCGGCGTACTTCTGGCTCTGGCAGATGAGTGCACCCGAAAGGCCAATGAGGGCGTTGGAGAGCACGAGGGCGATCATTTTGGTGGTGTTGGTGTTAACGCCCAGGGCGCGGATCATGTACTCGTTGTTGCCGGTGGCACGCAGCGCCGAGCCGATCTCGGTGCCAAAGAACCAGTACAGGATGGCGACGATGGCCACGGCCAGCACAATGCCTAGGATAATGGCAACAGTGGACTGCGGCAGGCCCGTCATGTTGTTGACGGATGAGAAGATAGTGCCCTTGGCAAGGATGGGCGTGTTGGACTTGCCCATGATGCGCAGGTTGATGGACCACAGACTGATCTGCGTAAGGATTCCGGCGAGGATTGCGGGAATCTCAAAGACGGTGGTCAAGATGCCCGTGACGGCGCCCGCGATGGCGCCGGCGCACATGCCGGCCAGCACGGCGAGCAAGGGGTCGACGTTATTGTTGACGATGAGTACGGCGCAGACACAGCCGCCGAGGGCAAAGCTGCCGTCGCAGGTCATATCGGGGATGTCGAGCAGGCGGAACGTGATAAACACGCCAAGCACCATAATGCCCCAGAGGACGCCCTGCGAAACGGCGCCCTGCAATGCAATGAGCATGCTTCATACCTCCTAGGATAGGGTGGACACGTGATTTTCCATAATAGCGGTACCAATGCATAAAAGAGCTGCGGACGGATGTTTTGTCTCATCCGAAACAAGCAGGGCGAACGCCGGTCTTTAGCGTTCGCCCCAAGGACTCAGATATTGAATAACGCGGCTGTGGCGCGCGTGCGGGCCCTAGACGCGTTACCGCGCATGGCGCTACTCGTCCAGAGCGGAAAGGTCGATACCCAGGGCCTCGGCCATCTCGTCGTTCTTGACGACGACCAGGTCCTTGCTCGAGAGGTGCTTGATCGGCATATCCTCGGGCTTGGCCTCGCCCTTCAGGATCTTAACGGCCATCTCGCCCGCGGCGTAGCCCAGGTCCTTATAGTTGATGGAGAGGGTGAACAGGCCGCCGGCCATGCACATACCCTCCTCGCCGGTCACGAAGGGGAGCTTATTCTCCTTGCAGATCTGGCCGACCTGCGAAGCGCCCGCGGCGATGGTGTTGTCAGTGGGGGAGTACAGCGCGTCGACCTTGCCCACGGCAGACTCGACGACGGACTGAATCTCGTTGGAGCTCGAGACGGTGAAGTCAGTGTACTCGAGGCCCAGCTTGTCGAGCTCCTTCTTGGCGGCCTTGATCTGGACGTCGGAGTTGGACTCGGCGGTGCAGTAGAGCAGGCCGACCTTTTTAACGTCGGGCAGGACCTTCTGCATCATTTCGAGCTGCTCGGCGACCGGGGTGAGGTCGGAAGCACCCGTGACGTTGGTGCCGGGCTTGTCGTTGTCCTGGACCAGGCCGGAGGCGGCGTAGTCGGTGATGGCACAGCCCACGATGGGGATATCGGCCGTGGCGCCGGCGGCAGCCTGCGCGGCGGGCGTGGCGATGGCATAAATCAGGTTGACGTTGTCGCCCACAAACTTGTCGGCAATGGACTTACACGTGGACTGGTCGTTCTGGGCGTTCTTCTGGTCGATCTTGACCTTAAGGCCGCTCTCCTTGATGGCCTTGACAAAGCCATCGTTGGCGGCGTCGAGTGCGGAGTGCTCGGTGAGCTGCAGAACGCCGATGGTGTAGTCGGAACCGGCGGCAGCAGAGCCGGAACCAGAGTTGCCGCCGCATCCGGCGAGCGGGGCGAGCGCGAGCAGGCCGGCGGAGACCAGAAGGCTCCTGCGGCTGATGGTGATGTCCTTCATATCATTACCCCCAGTATAAAAATGGCTGGAAACACTGCACTGGGACAAAGTGCAAGTGGAACTATAGTAGCGCTGATGTCCATTTTTACAACAGCTTGGCGGGTTTTTTAATACAGAATCGGATGGGCGGTACGGGTAGTCGAATGGGCGGCGGAGGGCCTTATGCGGCGGAGGAGGCGTCGTCCTCGTCTAGGGCGGCGAAGAGCTTCTTGCCGTCGAGGAGACGTGTGGTGACGTTTCTCATTCGGCCAATCTCTACAGTACGCAACGTGTCATCGGCGCCTCGGGCGTCGTAGACCGTTCCCAGCAAATACGAGATGCCGTCTCGTTGCTTGATGGCAAAGGGACGGAGTGTCATCCGTGCTGCTTCGGTTTCGCCACGTGTCGTGACGCTCGAAATATCAAAACTCACCGTGGTTCCGTGGTCGATGGCCTGCTCGACGAGCTCGCACGTGTCGATGCGCTTGATGGGCGTGCGCGTTGCCTTGGTAGCCTTGCTGCCTGCGCTTGGAGCGGGTTCGGGTGTATCGAGGTAGCCGCGAACGTCGGCACTCGCTATGGCAACTAAGTGCTGCGCCATGCTCTTGCGGATAGCGATAGGCGTGGAGCGGTTGCGCATGACCATACCGTGGAGCCGGATGATCTCTTCATCGGTGAGCGGGCGGGTAAGAAGTTTGTAGCCCACGCCGCGTTTGTACTCAATTTCGTATCCGGCATGGCGAAGCGCGGAGATGGCGGTGTAGATGCTGCGCCGCGCCGCCGAGATGGGCATGCGGGCGGGGTCGTCGGGATGGGCGAGGCGCCGGATCAACTCATCGGAAAGCATGGCCTTGTCCTCGCCGGTGTTTTCGCTTAATAGTTGCAGGATGCGAACGGCGCGATAGGCTGCCATCGAGGCGGCGCCCCTCGTCGTGGTCTCGTAAGTTTCAACAGCGGTTTCGGTCATGGCGTCCACGTCCTTTCCGTTTTGGGTGGCGACGGTATGGAGCCTAGGACGCGGGGCTTTCCCAGGGGCGCAGGGCGCTCTGGGCGGTCGGTAGTCGTCGGCAAACGGCGGGTCGAGTTTTCAACAGTCCTGCTCAACTGACCAAAAACTTGCCAAAAGCTTGACGGATGCTGTTGAAAAAAGCGCCTCTCGACCGATGTCGAGAGGCGCTTGTGCGATGAGCGTTGGCGTGTGGCGACGCGAGTTAGCGTCCGACGATTAGAAGTCGGCGTTGCCCACGGTGCGCGGGTGCGGCAGGACGTCGCGGATGTTGCCCACGCCGGTCAGATACATGACCAAGCGCTCGAAGCCCAGACCGTAGCCGGCGTGCTTGCAGGAACCGTAGCGGCGCAGGTCAAGGTAGTACTTGTACTGCTCGGGATTCATGCCCAGGTCCTTGATGCGGGCCTCGAGCAGATCCAGGCGCTCCTCGCGCTGGGAGCCGCCGATAATCTCGCCGATACCGGGAACCAGACAGTCGGCGGCGGCGACGGTCTTGCCGTCCTCGTTCATGCGCATGTAGAACGCCTTAATCTCGGCCGGGTAGTCGGTCACAAAAGTCGGCCGCTTAAAGTGCTCCTCGGTCAGGAAGCGCTCGTGCTCGGTCTGCAGGTCGATGCCCCAGCTGACGGGGTAATCAAACTGGTGGCCAGCAGCGACTGCCTGCTCCAGGATCTCGACGGCCTCGGTGTAGGTAACGCGGGCAAAGTCGGAGTTGGCGACATGGTCCAGGCGCTCGAGCAGACCCTTGTCCACAAACTTGTTGAGCATATTGAGCTCGTCGGGGCAGGTGGCCATAACGTCCTTAAGGACGTACTTGAGCATGGCCTCGGCGTTATCCATGTAGTCGTTAAGGTCGGCAAAGGCCATCTCGGGCTCGATCATCCAAAACTCGGCGGCGTGGCGCGTGGTGTTGGAGTTCTCGGCACGGAAGGTGGGGCCAAAGGTGTACACGTCGCCAAAGGCCATGGCAAAGTTCTCGGCATTGAGCTGGCCGGACACGGTGAGGCTTGCATGCTTGCCAAAGAAGTCCTGGCTCCAGTCGACCTCGCCGGACTCAGTGAGGGGCGGATTTTTGGGGTCGAGCGTGGTCACGCGGAACATCTCGCCGGCGCCCTCGCAGTCACTCGTGGTGATGATGGGGGTGTTGACGTAGACAAAGCCCTGCTCCTGGAAGAAGCGGTGGATGGCGGCAGCCGCGACAGAGCGGATGCGGAACACGGCGCGGAACAGGTTGGTGCGCGGACGCAGGTGCTGCTGGGTGCGCAGGAACTCGACGGTTGCGCGCTTCTTCTGCAGCGGGTAATCCGGGGCGCTCGTGCCCTCGACCTCGATGGAGGTGGCAGAAAGCTCGAAAGGCTGGGGCGCATCGGGGGTCAGCTTGACGGTGCCGGTGCAAATGAGTGCGGCCGAGACGTTTTGATGGGCGATCTCGTCGTAGTTGTCGAGTGCCTCGCGGTTCATGACGACCTGCAGGTCGCGGAAGCAGCTGCCGTCGTTGAGCGTAACAAAGCCAAAGTTCTTCATGTCGCGGACGGACTTGACCCAGCCGGCGACGGTGACGGTCTGGCCGCCGAGCGACTCGGCATCGGCATAGAGCTGCGCGATTTTGGTGCGGTTCACGTATCCTCCCATAACGGTTGAATGATAGTTATCCATACAGTTCGATATTCTAGCAGCTCGGCTCATTTGGGCTATACAGATAAGGCATTGACGGGATGGTTTTTCAAACGAAAAGCGCCCGCGGCCAAATGGTCGCGGGCACTTAACGAGGTGCCTTTTTGGCTGTGTGGCGCGGGGCCTGGCTACTTGGTCTTGGCTACCAGCAGCGGGTCGCCAAGCTTGACGAGCGGGTTGCCGCCAATAAGCGTTCCAGACTCGCCGACATGGTCGATGCTCTTAAGACGATCGAGCTCGGAGACGATGACGGTCACGATGTCCTCGTGACCAGCGGCCTTAATGGCCTCGCGGTCGAAGCTGATGAGCGGCTGGCCTGCCTTGACCACATCGCCCATCTCGACAAAGCGGGCAAAACCCTTGCCGTTCATTTCCACGGTGCCCAGGCCAACATGGATGAACACGCGAAGACCGTCCTCGGTAATCATGCCAATGGAGTGGTTGGTGACGGTGGTGGCGCCGATGCGGCCGTTGGCGGGCGCATAGATGGTGCCGGTAATGGGCTCGATGCCATAGCCCTGGCCAAGCATGCCCGAGGCGATCGTCTCGTCGGGAACCTCGTCCAGGTTGACGAGCACGCCGTTGACGGGGGCATAGATGACGCCTTCGCGGGTGGCGAAGCTTGCTGCGGGCGGAACGGACGCCTCGCCGGTCGAGGTGAAGGTGGACTTAAGCGAATCGAGCAGACCCATAGTTGCCTCCAACTTAAATAGGCGCATATCGCGCGTTTGGTTTGCCGGAAACGTTTCATATGTGTTTCGCGGCTTGGTCAACGTCCCCTATTTTACGCTGCTCAGCGATACCTCTGAGCTGGGATTATGTGATATATCAGTTGGAGGGAAACTTATTGCCGGAGTGTTTCTGTGCCACGGCTCAAGTGGGGTACGCTTGAAGGCGAAAAACAAGGGCGCTTAATTTGCGCGAAGGGAGCACGTATGATTGTCGAGAACCATGCGCTGTGGGGCGAGGAGCCGACCGAGGATTATCCGGCGACCTTTACGTATCTGGGTGCCGAGCCGCTGCCCGACAAGCCCAATGGCCGCCGCCCCGCGGTGATCATCTGCGGCGGAGGCGGGTTCACGCATATCGCTCCGCACGAGCAGGACCCGGTGGCGTTTGCATTTTTGGACCGCGGCTACCAGGCCTTTGTGCTCAACTATGTCACGAGTTCTACGGGTGACGTGAGCTTTCCGCACCCCCAGGCAGATCTTGCCAAGATGGTCGCCACGGTGCGCGCCAACGCCGACGAGTGGCATGTCGATCCTAAGCGCGTGTGCGTCGTGGGCTTTTCTGCTGGCGGCATGATTTGCGCCTCGCTGGCAACACAGTGGAAGACCGGCCCCTTTGCGGCACTTGCCGGGGCGCGTCCGGACGACATTCGTCCCGATGCCGTGGTGCTGGGCTATCCATTGCTCGACTTTGCCTATGTGCGCGACATGCAGACGCGCGATCCGCGCATTGACTTGCGCGTGCCCAAGACGGGCGGCAAGACGGGACGCGATTTGCTCAACGACTACCTGTCGATGGTGACGGGCGGCGAGGCAACTGACGAGCATCTGGCCGACATCTGCCCCACCACGCATGTTTCGCGTCAGATGCCACCGACCTTTGTGTGGGGCGTGTCCGACGACAAGACGGCGCCGATCGCGCAGGTCTACCCGTTTGCGCAGCGCATGGCCGAGGAGGGCGTTGCATGCGAGATGCACGTCTTTGACCAGGGCGGCCACGGCCTTTCGCTCGGCAACGCCAACACTGCGGTCGACAACGAGGACAAGCAGGCGGCTGTCCGTCCTTGGATTCGCCTGGCCTTCCGCTTCCTGGAGCGCCACGGGTTTTAGTTACGGCGTTTTACCAAACCGCGTAACCGCATGACGCTGCGCCTTTGGTTCCGCCGTTCTAACGAACGGCGGACCGGTCGACGCTGCAAGCCCGCCAGAGCGGCAATCTGACGTTCAGCTTCGGCGGCATGACCAGAAGGTCAATGCCGTCTCGCTTCGCGTCACCTTGCTCGCTCTGGCGGGCTTTCGCTCATATGACCCAATCCGCTGTCAAGAGCCACAATGGCCCCGCCGACCGCTTGCAATCGGTCGGCGGGGCCTGCCGTTAACCCGTCCCGGTCCGCCCCCGGCATGTCATCGACGCCTTCGGCTCAGTCTCATATCCGCGGATACCGTTCTGTCGGCCCGCACTCCATTCCTTCGGCGGGGTTCCCCAAGTCTGTCGAGGCGCATGCGGAGGGCTCCGCGCGCACAGCGAAATAGGGGGTATCCCCGAAGGCCGCCCGGCTCGCCGGGACGGGGGCTATGTCTATTCCGCGCCCTCCCGGCACATCATGCCGAGGGCCCAGAGCCACCTCACGAGCTCGGCCGCGGTGGCCGCGTTGGCCTTCGCCGCGGGCATGCCGCGGGCGAGCATCTCCTCGCGCCGCCGCAGGAGCCGCTCGGACCCCTTCCTCCCGTGCATCCTTATCTCGAGGGGCACGCCCGTGTCCCTTGGCATGAGCTTCGGCTGGTGCCGTGCCGCGGCGTAGCACCATGAACCCTCAACGGCCAGCTTCCTCACGAGCGCGTTGCCCGCACCGCTGATGCCTCCGAGCCGCACGGAGTCGCCACTCGACCTCTGACTCGGCGCGAGGCCGAAATAGGCCGTGACCTGCCTTCCGGAACGGAACCTCGTGAAGTCGCCGACCTCGGCCGAGAAGGCTGCGGCCAGCGCGAAGGCGCAGCCCTTGATCGACTGGAGGGCGGCCACCTCCGCGGCGATCGGGCTGGCATCCACGGCGGCCCTGTACTCGGAGAGCAGGTCCGCCCGGGCCTCCGCCGCGGCCTCGACCTCGTTCCTCAGGGCGGCGAGCGTCCGAACCCCGCCATCGTCCTCCGGCCTGACCTTGTCGAGCCACCTCAGGAAGTCGTAGGTCCAGTACTTCCTCGGGTTGCCGGCGGGCGTGGTGCCGCCGTAGACGAACCCCCGCTTTGCGAGGAAGGCGAGCAGCCGCTGCTTGGCGGTCGCCAGGCGCGCGGTCGCCCCGTCGTAGGCGCCGGCGAGGTCCCTGATGCCTTCGACCTCGGGGGAGGGGACCCATACGGGGGAGATGTCGTGGGCGAGTATCGCCTTGGCCATCCTGGCGGCGTCGTTCCTGTCGTTCTTGGAGGCCGAGTCGGCGGCCGACCTGGGGATCTTCGAGACCGCGGCGACGACGCACTCGACGCCGAGCCCGGCGAGCTCCCTTTGCGGGGCGAAGCCGAGGTAGCCGCTCTCGTAGGCCGCGAGCGACGGCCCGGGGAACCCATCCATCCACCCGGCGATCTCGCCCCAGGGGTTGCCGGGGAACCTCCTCGTCACGGCCTCGCCGGTGTCCGCGTCGAGGGCGCAGACGGTGGTCGACCTCAGGTGGACGTCCATCCCGAACGCGGTAGAATACTTTGGCATGGGAGCCTCCCAACCTCGTTGCGGCGCGGCTGCGCCTATGGCACTTCAACATCATTGTCGCAGCCCCGACCCGCGGCCACGAGCGGGGGCTCCTATCTTTTTAGTGCCCTCGGATTGGGTCATAGTGTCTGTCCGCGCCAAAACATCGGCGTTGCCATGGCCCAGATGCGGCACTCGGGGACGTTCCTTTTGTGCCGGTACTTGGGGACGGTCCTTGCACCGATCTGTCGATTGAACATCGTTGTGTGTTCGCGCTATCATGCATGGTTACAATTGGTTAGCCATGGCAAACGGTTAGCCATGGTAAACAAAATGCAACGCCCTGTGGGCGCCGGGGGAGGAACGCGGACGTGAGACTCGATACACTCGAGATTGGAAAGGACGCCGTTGTCGCATCGGTGGCATCGGACGACCAGGCACTCCGACAGCATATTTTGGACATGGGCCTAACGCCGGGCACCGAAGTCACCATGATGAAGTACGCCCCCATGGGCGACCCGCTCGAGATTCGCCTACGCGGCTACGAGTTGACGCTGCGCAAGGACGATGCCGCTCGCATCGAGCTCGTGGGCATTCACGACACCGATACGGGTCCGCGCGCTAACGCCGCAATCGGCACGACGGAGCATCCGGCCCTGGGCGAGGGGACGTATTCGCCCCGCGCGGCAAAGACGGCCGTGCCCGAGGGCGCACCGCTGCATTTTGCCCTCGCCGGCAACCAAAACTGCGGCAAGACCACGCTGTTCAACCAGCTGACGGGCTCCAACCAACATGTCGGTAACTTTCCTGGCGTGACGGTCGACCGCAAAGATGGCGCCATCCGCAATCACCCCGAGGCGAGCGTCACTGATCTGCCCGGCATTTACTCTCTGTCGCCGTACACGGGCGAGGAGATCGTAAGCCGCCAGTTTATCCTGGATGAGCACCCCGACGCCATCATCGATATCATCGACGCCACCAACATCGAGCGTAACCTTTACCTGACGCTGCAGCTTATGGAGCTCGATCGACCCATGGTCATCGCGCTCAACATGATGGACGAGGTGACGGCCAACGGCGGCGCCGTGGACGTCAACCTGCTCGAGAGCCTGCTGGGCGTGCCTGTTGTTCCCATTAGTGCTGCCCGCAACGAGGGTATTGGCGAGTTGGTGGATCATGCCTTGCACGTGGCGCGGTTCCGCGAGCGTCCCGGTCGCCTGGACTTCTGCGCGCCCGATGGTCCGGACGGCGGCGCGCTGCATCGCTGCATTCACGGCATCGCCAACCTTATCGAGGACCATGCCGCGACGGCGCACATTCCCGTGCGTTTTGCGGCGACCAAGCTGGTTGAGGGCGACGAGCTGGTGACCGAGGCGCTTCACCTGGACCGCAACGAGCTCGACGCCATCGAGCACATCATTAGCCAAATGGAGGGCGAGGCCGGCACCGACCGTCTATCTGCGCTGGCTGACATGCGCTTCGGCTTTATCGGCGACGTGTGCGGGCGTTGCGTCGTCAAGCCGCACGAGAGCCGCGAGCACGTGCGCTCCGTCAAGATTGACCGCATCCTGACGGGTCGCTACACGGCCATCCCGGCGTTCCTGGTGATCATGGGCCTCGTCTTTTGGCTGACGTTTGGCGTGATCGGCGCGGCGTTGCAGGGACTCATGGAGGACGGTATCGCTGCCATCATCGCCTCGGCCGATGCGGGCCTCAAGGTGTTCGGTACCAACGACGTGGTGCGCTCGCTGGCTGTCGACGGCGTGCTTACGGGTGTGGGCAGCGTGCTGACCTTCCTGCCGATTATCGTCGTGCTCTTCTTGTTCCTCTCCATTCTGGAAGACTCGGGCTACATGGCGCGCGTGGCCTTTGTCATGGATAAGGTGCTGCGTCGCTTTGGCCTGTCGGGCCGTAGCTTTGTGCCCATGCTCGTCGGTTTTGGCTGCACCGTGCCGGCTATCATGTCAACCCGTACGCTCCCATCCGAGCACGACCGCAAGATGACCGTCATGCTCACGCCATTCATGAGCTGCTCGGCCAAGCTGCCGGTCTACGGCCTGCTGTGCGGGGCGTTTTTCCCACAGGCGACAGTTCCCGCCATGGTCTCGCTCTATCTGATCGGTATCGTGGTCGGCTGCATTGCCGCCCTGGTGCTCAACCGCACGGCTTTTAAGGGCGACCCGGTGCCGTTTATCATGGAGCTTCCTAACTACCGCCTGCCGAGCATCAAGACGACGGTGATGCTGGCATGGGATAAGGCCAAGGACTTTATTACCAAGGCCTTTACCATTATCTTTGCCGCTACCGTGGTCATCTGGTTCCTTCAGACGTTCGATATTCGCTTTAACGTGGTCGCCGATCAGTCGCAGAGCCTGCTTGCCGGTCTGGGTAGCATCATCGCGCCGGTGTTGGCCCCGCTCGGCTTTGGCGACTGGCGTGCCTCGACGGCACTCGTCACGGGGCTCATTGCCAAGGAGAGCGTCATCTCGACGCTCACAGTGCTTTTGGGCGCAACGTCGCCCGTGGCGCTGTCGACCATGTTCTCGCCGTTTACCGCCTACGTGTTCCTGGTCTTTACGCTGCTGTACCCGCCTTGTGTGGCGGCAATCGGCGCCGTCAAGAGCGAGTTGGGCGCGCGCTATGCCGTGGCCGTATTCGCGTTTCAGGTCGCCGTTGCCTGGATCGTGGCGTTTGTCGTGCATTCGGCGGGCATATTGCTGGGGTTGGCTTAGTTATTTATTGACGGCGCAACCTCTGTGTATCGAATTGTTTTCGGCCCCGCATCTGTACTGACGGATGCGGGGCCGTTGCTATATAATCGCCTCCGCTCAAAACGATTGGAGACGTTATATATGACTCAGACAAGGCAAGACGGCATCACGCTCAAGCAGTGGCTCCCACTCGTCGGGCTCACCTGCTGTGCGTTCGTGTTCAACACGTCGGAGTTTATGCCCATCGGCCTTTTGACTGATATCGCCGCGTCGTTCTCGCTCACCGAGGCCCAGGCGGGCATCATGATCTCGGTCTATGCCTGGGGCGTCATGCTGCTGTCGCTGCCGCTCATGGTGTTCGCCTCGCGCTTTGAGTTCAAGCGGATGCTGCTGGGCGTGCTGGCCGTGTTCTCGCTCGGTCAGTTCCTGTCCGCTGTGGCGCCGACCTATCCCATCCTGGTCTGCGCGCGCCTGGTGGTCGCTTGCGCACATGCCGTGTTCTGGTCAGTCGCCTCGATTATGGCCTCGCGCCTGGTCGACACTCGCCACGGCGCGCTCGCCATCAGCATGATCGCTACGGGCTCGTCCATCGCGCAGATCTTTGGCCTGCCTCTCGGTCGCGCCATTGGCTTGGCCGTGGGCTGGCGCATGACGTTTGCCGTGGTCGGGGGCCTCTCAGCCATCGCGGTCGTCTACCAGGCAGCGGTGTTCCCGGCCATGCCGGCGGGTGAGCGCTTTACCGTCAAACAGCTGCCCGAGCTGCTCAAGAACCCGCTCCTCATCGCGCTCTACGCAGTCACGGTCTTCATGGCGACCGGCTATTACGCAAGCTACAGCTATGTCGAGCCCTTCCTGGCGCAGGTCGCGCACGTCGATGCGGGCGCCATTACCATGACGCTGACGGCGTTTGGCTGCTCTGGTTTGCTCGGAAGCTGGCTGTTTGGCCGCCTGTTCGATGGGCATCGCTTCCCGTTCTTGGCTATCACGCTCTCCGGCGTGCCGGTGGCCCTGCTGCTCATGGGGCCGGCCGCATCGTCGCTCGTGACAGTGCTTGCCGTCTGCGCACTGTGGGGTTGCTGCGCCACGGCCTTTAACGTGGCGTTTCAGGCCGAGCTCATCAAGCACACGCCGGCAGATTCGTCGGCCGTCGCCATGTCGATCTTCTCGGGCCTGTTCAACCTCGGTATCGGCACGGGTACCGCGATCGGCGGAGCCGTGGTTTCGGGTCCCGGTATCGCCTGGATCGGCTTTGTGGGCGGGGCGATTGCCGTCGTGGGCGTCATCCTCGCCATCACCGTGCTGTTTCCGGCCATCCGCCGCGCCAAGCCCGTCGCCTAATCACGTCCCCTCATCAGTTGCGGTGGAATAGTTCCTGTTTAAGGCTTCTGAAGGCCCAGACAGGAACTATTCCACCGCAACTTATTTTGGGGGAGAGGATACAAGCTGGGCATACAATGGATGTCGTTGTGTTGAGCTTACCGGGAGGCTGTTATGTGGGCATACGAGACGACGTTCTATCAGATCTATCCGCTGGGCTTTTGCGGGGCTCCGCGCGAAAACGCCGCGCCCGTTGCCGAGGATGAGCTCGCCCAGGCTGCCAACGCCGCGCCCAACCCCGATGCTCCTATCATGAAGGTCGCCCAATGGGCCGACTACATGCAGGAACTCGGCGTTGGCGCTGTGCTCATCAACCCACCGCTCGAATCTGATAGCCACGGCTACGATACACGCAGCCTGCGCCATATCGACCGTCGCCTGGGTGGGGACGCCGACTTTGCCGCCGTATGCGACACGCTGCATGCCCATGGCATCCGCGTGGTGCTCGATGCCGTCTTCAACCACGTCGGCCGCGGTTTTTGGGCCTTCCGCGATGTGCAGGGGCGCAAGTGGGACTCGCCGTACAAGGACTGGTTCCACATTAGCTTTGACGGCGATTCCTGCTATGGCGATGGCTTTTGGTACGAGGACTGGGAAGGCCATTTTGAGCTTGTGAAGCTCAACCTGCAAAATCCCGCTGTGGTCGATTACCTGCTCGAGTCCGTGCGCCGCTGGGCCGAGGTCTTTGGCGTCGACGGCCTGCGCCTGGACGTTGCCTATATGCTCGACCGCGACTTTATGCGCCGCCTGCACGTCTTTACCCGTGAGCTCAAGCCCGACTTTGTGCTGATCGGCGAGACGCTCCACGGCGACTACAACCAAATCGTCAACGACGAGATGCTCGACTCCTGCACCAACTACGAGTGCTACAAGGGCCTGTACTCCAGCTTTAACTCGGTCAACATGTTCGAGATCGCCCATTCGCTGCACCGCCAGTTTGGCGGCGATCCGTGGTGCATCTACCGCGGCAAACATCTGCTGTCGTTTGTCGACAACCACGATGTGCCGCGCCTGGCAAGTATCCTCACCGACAAGTCGTGTCTGCGTCCCGCCTACGGCATGCTCTTTGGCATGCCGGGCATCCCGTGCGTCTACTATGGCAGCGAGTGGGGAATTGCCGGCGAAAAGGGTGGCCCCGATGGCGACTGGGCGCTGCGACCTGCGCTCAATGAGCCTGCGCCCAACGAGCTGACGGCGTTCATCACGCAGCTTGCGCACCTTCGCTCGGCCGACGACGCGGCTGCCCGTGCTCTCAACTACGGTGCCTATCGCAACGTGGTGATCCAGAACAAGCAGCTGCTGTTCGAGCGCGCCTGTGACGGCGCGACGGTACTCGTGGCGGTGAATGCCGTGGGTGAGCCTTACACCTTTGGCGCCGGCGAGCTCAACGGGTCCTTCGTCGACCTGCTTGCCGACGACGCGCCCACGGTCGAGCTGACGGGTACCCTTGAGCTTGCACCCTACGAGGTGCGCTATCTGTTGAGAGCCTAGCCCATGGCCGTATCTGACGAGGGCTATCAACATATTGAGCATGGGTTTGAGCCCGTGTTTGACGAGCACTCGCGCGTTTTGGTGCTCGGGTCGTTTCCCTCGGTGCTTTCGCGCGCCAATGCCTTTTATTACGGCAACTCTCAGAATCGCTTTTGGCGTGTGATGGCCACGTGCCTCGGTATGCCTGTACCGCCCAACGAGGGCGATCCTTTGGCAAGCGGTGAGCCCGCGACGCTCGACGCCTCGATTGCCGCCAAGCGATCCATGCTGTTGAACGGTGGCGTGGCCCTGTGGGATGCAATCGAGAGCTGCGACATTAAGGGCTCGAGCGACGCGAGCATTCGCAACGTTGTGCCGGCACATATCGAGCGCATTACCGATGCCGCGCCGATCGAGGTCGTTGTCTGTAACGGCGGTACGGCAGGGCGGCTCTACAAGCGCTACTTGCAAGATCGGACGGGGTTGCCTGCCATCGTCCTGCCCTCGACAAGTCCTGCCAATGCCGCCTGGCGCCTGGAACGTCTTGTTGAGCGTTGGCACGAAGCCGTTGACTGGGCTGTTATTTAATTTAGATTTTTGTTTGAGTGTGGGCACCCAGACGTTTCAGAACGCCTCGCCAGATCGGCGCGGGCAGCTCAGGCTTGGCGTAAATCATGCCATCGGTGTCGACGCCACCCGCTGCGGCGCCACCGAGTCGCTGTGCGCGCTCAACGGAACACCCCATGCGAACGGCGCCCACGAGCTTGTCTATGGCCTCCGAAAACGGTCGGCGCAAAAGTCCCATGCGCGGAGAATGACGAAGCGCCGCGAAGCCGCTGCCGGCACAGATGACAACGCCTCCGCACCACAGCTGTTCCCGCTGTTCGCATACCTTGCGAAGACGCTTGACGACCTCGTGTGCCGGCTCGGGGCTCTCGCAGGTGGTCTGGATAATCACGTAGACACGCGTTCCCGTACCGCCAAAACGATCGAGCGCCCGCTCGATAGCCGTTAATGACTCATCGTCAGCCACATCTTTAGCGGCCAGTACGATACCATCGACGGCGGCGTTGGCATCATCCGCCTTCAAGTCAACCGGGTGGGGGAGTACGGTGTCGGAAAGCCGGGCATAGGCGGCGATGGCATCCTGCAGGTCCCAGAGCAAAAACTCAAGATCGGCGCTTTCGGGAATACTGACAAACGCGATGTTATGCAGTGTTTTTGGTACATCGCCGCGCGCGGTCGTCTCCATGCCGCCTCCTTTCCGGTTGGTTTCCGTTTAGGTTACACCGTCTGGTGGCGCTCCGCCGCGCTATCCTAGTGCAACCCTTACGAAAGGAACGCCATGCGTCTGCCCATGAATACCTCGCTTGCCACGCTCAAGCCCTCCGGCATCCGCCGGATCAATGCGCTCGCCGCCCAGCATCCGGGATGCATTGCGCTCGCGCTCGGCGAGCCCGATTTTCCTACGCCCGATGTGATTAGCGCTGAGGTGACTGCTTCGTTGGACCGCGGCGACACGCACTATCCGCCCAACAACGGTCGCCCCGCCCTGCGCGAGGCACTGTCTGCCTACATGGGGGATGCGGGCCTTACGTTTTCGGCAGACGAGGTCATCCTGACCGACGGCGCGACCGAAGCCCTGTCGGCGACGTTTATGGCTATGCTCAACCCCGGCGACGAGGTCATCATCCCCACGCCGGCCTTTGGCTTGTACGAGAGCATCGTCGTGGCTAACCACGCCAAGGCGGTCTTTTTGGATACGGAGCCTGCGCAATTCCAGATTGACGAGGAGGCGCTTCGTGCTTGCGTGACGCCGGCGACCAAGGCCATCGTCATCTGTACGCCCAACAATCCTACGGGCTGCATCCTCAATGCGGCATCGCTCGACGCCGTGGCACACGTGGCAGAGCAGGCGGGCATCTACGTGGTCTGCGACGACGTATATAACCGCCTGGTCTATGTGGATGGCTACGAGCGCTTTGCCCAGCGCCACCCGGAGCTACGCGAGCAGACAGTAGTCATCGAGAGCTTCTCCAAACCCTGGGCCATGACTGGCTGGCGCTTGGGCTGGCTCGCAGCCGCAGCCCCCGTCATTGCCGAGATCGCAAAAGCCCACCAATACCTAGTATCGAGTGCCGTCTCCTTCGAGATGGACGCCGCAGCGCGAGCCCTGACCGTCGACCCAACCCCCATGCTCAAAGTCTACCGAGCCCGCCGCGAACGCGTACTCGCAGCCTTAAACGCCATGGGCCTCGACGTAGTGGAACCGGCAGGCGCCTTCTACGCCTTCCCCAGCATCAAACTATTCGGCCTGACAAGCGAAGACTTCTGCATCAAAGCCATCAAAGAGGCCAACGTGGCCCTAGTCCCCGGAAACTGCTTCGGAACCGAAGGCCACATCCGCTTAAGCTACTGCGTTTCCGACCAAGATCTGGACGAAGGCCTAAATCGCCTGTCCACCTTCATTTCGACCTTATAGCCCAGTGGGACGCAACACATCAGCCCACCGACATAAGGATTATGCGTGGGGCGCGCCGGCCAACGGACACGAGGATTCGCAGTAAAGTTACCGTAGCTCCGGCCGGGAGGGGCAGGGCGAGTTTTCCGTAGATTCCGCACGAGCCGAAGGCCACTTAATGTGGCCTTCGTGCGAGCCCAGGACTTGACCGAGCGGAAAACTCGCCCTGCCCCTCCCGGCCGGAGCGTATGCAGGGTTTGTGTGCGAATCCTCGCGCCCGTTGACCGACGCCGGGGTCCCCGCCATAATACTTTCGGTTCACGCACGAATCCGCTGCCAGAGACAGCCGGTGCAAACGGGCATCGCCCGCGAGCTTAATGGGATATCCCGCCAGCCGAGGTGGTCGAGTAGATATGTCTTCTCGCCCCCGTCGCTCATGCAGCGCGGGGGCTTTCTTTTTGGACATGCCCCCGTCACGTCCTTGTGGCGGACCGTGCCCGGAAAGAATTCGAGGAGGTGTAATTCATGCCCCAGCAGTACAAAATCGACAAGGTTGCAGAGATCGAGTCCCGTATCGCCGAGAACGCCGGTCTGTTCGTCGTCAACTACAACGGTCTGACGGTTAAGCAGGCTCAGGAGCTGCGTCATCAGCTTCGCGAGTGCGGCGCCGAGATGAAGGTCTACAAGAACAACCTGGTCAAGATCGCTCTCAAGAACCAGGAGCAGCCCGAGCTCGACGAGATCCTCGCCGGCCCCGTCGCTTATGTGTTCTACGAGTCCGAGCCGGTCGAGGCCGCTAAGGCCCTTAAGGACTTCTCCGCTAAGTCCAAGGGCGTCCTTGAGATCAAGGGCGGTATCTCCGACGGCAAGGCCGTTTCCGCTGATGATGTTAAGGCTATCGCCGAGCTGCCCACCAAGGATCAGCTTCTCGGCCAGATCGCCGGTCTCATCTCCGGTTTCGCTCGCGACATCGCTGTCTGCGTCAACGGCGTTTCCTCTGGTCTCGCTCGTTCGATCCAGCAGGTCTCCGAGCAGAAGGCAGCCTAGTTGCTGTTTTCACCCGCGGCGGCAACGCCGCACCCCTGGCGCATTCGCGCTGTGTTTTAACTGATCTCCGTGCACAGACACGGAAACCGAAAGGACTTAGAAATGGCTAAGCTTACCACCGATGAGATCATCGATGCTCTTAAGGAAATGACCCTTCTCGAGGCTTCCGAGCTCGTCAAGGCTATCGAGGACACCTTCGGCGTTTCCGCCGCTGCTCCTGCCGCTGTTGTCGCCGCTCCCGCTGCTGGCGCTGCTGAGGCCGAGGAGAAGACCGAGTTTGACGTCGTGCTCGAGGGCTTCGGCGACAACAAGATCCAGGTCATCAAGGCCGTCCGTGAGCTCACCAACCTTGGCCTGAAGGAGGCCAAGGAGGTCGTCGAGGGCGCTCCCAAGGCTGTTCTCGAGGGTGCCAAGAAGGAGGACGCCGAGGCTGCCAAGGAGAAGCTCGAGGCTGCTGGCGCTGCTGTCACCCTCAAGTAATCAGGCTTTCTCGTCAGATTTCTTTGCAGACGGGGTTCGCATTGCGAGCCCCGTCTTTTTTGTTTTTCGGTCCCTCGACATCGGTTGCTCTAACTGCCATGTTCTGTGATTTGCGTCGTATCGGGCGCCCTGCCGTTGGGCAATAAAATTGCACCATTCGAGCAATAATTTGCGTTGACCTGCTGAAGAATTGTCTCTGCCTTGTAGCGACATATAGTTCCAGCGGTAAGATGCTTGGGTATCGCAATTTGGTCTGCGGCTGTGTGCCGCACGCATGGGGCGCTTTTGCGCCTGCGAAAGGATCTTTGAATAACATGAAGGCAATCATCCCCGCCGCCGGTCTTGGCACGCGTTTTCTGCCTGGCACCAAGTGCACGCCCAAAGAGATGCTGCCGGTGCTCGACAAGCCCGTCATTCAGTATGTCGTTGAGGAGGCGCTCGACCCCGAGGAGGTCGACGATGCCATCATCGTTACTTCTCCCGGCAAGCCTGAGCTGCTGAACTACTTCCAGCCCGATCGCTCGCTCGAGAACCTGCTGCGCGAGCGCGGCAAGAACGCCTATGCCGATGCCGTCGCCCACGCTGGCGGTATGCCGGTCGACTTCCGTTATCAGTACGAGCCCAAGGGCCTCGGCCATGCTATCCGCTCTGCTGCCGACGCCGTGGCAGGGGAGAACTTCCTGGTTCTTCTGGGCGACTACGTTGTGCCTAACCGCGACATCTGCGACAAGATGCTCGCCGTTTCCAAGGAGCACGGTGGCGCTTCGGTTATCGCCGTCGCTGCTTGCTCGCCCGAGGAAGTCAGCCGCTACGGCGTTATCGCCGGCGAGCGCGTCGGTTCGCTCGAGGGCGCCGAGGACGTTGCCGATGCAGAGCCGGGCGCTGTCTGGCGCATCGGCGGTCTGGTCGAGAAGCCCGCTCCCGAGGCGGCTCCGTCCAACCTGTACATTGTCGGCCGTTATCTGCTGAGCCCGCTGGTCATGGACCTGCTCGCTGATCAGCAGGCCGGCAAGGGCGGCGAGATTCAGCTCACCGACGCCATGGCCCGCTCGCTCGACCGCGAGGCTATGTACGCTGTCGTTATCGACCCGCTGTCGGGCTACGACACCGGCACCCCGTCTGGCTGGATGGCAACCAACGCCCTCATGGCCGCAAGCGATTCTCGCTTTGCCGATGCCTTCTGGGACGCCATCGACGAGCGCGGCGGATTGATGCGCAAGTAAGCCTTCGGACATCGACATTTACGGGCGCGGACCTCGGTTCGCGCCCGTTTTTTATAAGAGCTGCGATTGCCGGCTCTCTGTTCACAGAAAATATATGAACAGATGTTCGATACACATACATCTACCTGCGTGTTTTCTGCCGAAAAACTTTGCTACTCCAAAAACTCAATCGCGTCAAGGCTTTTCTTGCCCAACGGTCGGTACCTGATAAACTATTAGGTTGCGATAACTGGCGAAGCTATGCCTCGCCAACCCACCGAGCATTTCCGTGAAGGAGGAAAAACCTGGTGACCTACGCATACACTGCCACTGAGCGCAAGCGCGTCAGCTTCGGGAAAATCCCGGAGGCCATGGAGCTCCCCAACCTTATCTCTGTTCAAAGGGAATCCTTTGAGCGTTTTAAGGACGAGGGCCTTCGTGAGGCGTTCAAGGAATCCAGCCCCATCCAGAGCCAGAACCATGTTCTCGAGGTTACCTTCGGCGAGCATCAGTTCGGCGACCCCGCGCACACCGTCGAGGAGTGCCGCGAGAAGGATATGACCTATCAGGCTCCGCTTCTGACCGACGTCCGTCTCACCAACAAGGAGACCGGCGAGATCAAGGAGCAGCTCGTCTTTATGGGCGACTTCCCCATGATGACCGATCAGGGCACCTTCATCATCAACGGTACCGAGCGTATCGTCGTCTCGCAGCTCGTCCGTTCCCCGGGTGTGTACTACAGCTCCGAGATGGATTCGGGCAAGCAGATCTACAAGGCCCAGATCATCCCGTCCCGCGGTGCCTGGCTCGAGTTTGAGGTCGACAAGCGCGACCAGCTCATGGTCTCCATCGACCGCAAGCGCAAGCAGAGTGCCACGATGTTCCTGCGCGCCCTTGGCATTGCCGTCACCAACGACGACATCATCGAGCTTCTCGGCAACTCCGATGTGATCAAGCGCACCCTGGAGCGCGACACCGCCCTCACCCGCGAGGATGCCCTTATCGAGATCTACCGTCGTCTGCGCCCGGGCGAGCCTCCCACCGTGGACGCTTCCCGCAGCCTGCTCGAGGGCCTGCTCTTCAACCCGCAGCGCTACGATCTGGCCCGCGTCGGTCGTTACAAGGTTAACAAGAAGCTCAACCTCACCACCGAGGAAGAGGTCACGGTGCTCACCGACGAGGATATCGTCGCGACGCTGCGCTACCTGCTGTCCCTCGCTGCCGGCGAGCAGGGCTTCAAGGTCGACGACATCGATCACTTTGGCAACCGCCGCATCCGCACCGTCGGCGAGCTCGTCGCCAACCAGTTCCGTATCGGCATGAGCCGTATGGAGCGCGTCGTCCGTGAGCGCATGAGCTCCCAGGACATCGACGAGATCACCCCGCAGTCGCTCATCAACATCCGTCCGATCGTGGCCTCCATCAAGGAGTTCTTCGGTTCCTCGCAGCTCTCGCAGTTCATGGACCAGGCGAACCCCCTGACCGGTCTGACTCACAAGCGCCGTCTGTCCGCACTCGGCCCTGGTGGTCTTGCCGGCCACAAGTCCGGCTCCAGCCGCCGCACCAACGTGCCGACGGCCGTCCGCGACGTTCACAATTCGCACTACAGCCGCATGTGCCCGATCGAGACCCCCGAAGGCCCCAACATCGGCCTAATCGGCTCGCTCGCCCTCTACGCCCGCGTCAACGAGTACGGCTTCATCGAGGCTCCGTTCCGTCGCGTCGAGAACGGCGTTGCCACCGACCAGATCGACTGGATGACCGCTGACGAGGAAGAGAAGCACGTCATCGCGCCGGCCAACACGCCGCTCGATCCCAAGACCAACGAGTTCATCACGACCGATGCCGAGGGCAAGCTTGTCCGCCCGCACACCGTGATCGCCCGTACCCGCGACTTCGACGGCTCCTTCGGCGCTCCCGCCGACGTGCCCGTCGAGGACGTCGACTACATGGACGTCTCGCCGCGTCAGATGCTCTCCGTCGCAGCCACGCTGATCCCGTTCCTCGAGCACGACGACGCCAAGCGTACGCTGATGGGCGCCAACATGCAGCGTCAGGCCGTGCCGCTGGTTCACCCTGCCGCTCCCTATGTCGGTACCGGCATGGAGCGTCGCGCCGCCCTGGACTCCGGCGAGGTCACCCTGGCCAAGAACGCCGGCGAGGTCATCTTTGCCGACGCCGCCAAGATCATCGTCAAGCATGCCGGCGGCATGGACGAGTATCACCTGGCCAAGTACCAGCGCTCCAACCAGTCCACCTGCATCAACCACCGTCCGCTCGTGCGCGTCGGTGACACCGTTGAGCAGGGCGAGCCCCTGGCTGACGGTCCTTCGACCGACCATGGCGAGCTCGCACTGGGTCAGAACCTCACCGTGGCATACATGCCGTGGGAAGGCTTTAACTACGAGGACGGTATCGTCGTGTCCGAGCGCCTGGTGGCCGAGGACCTGCTGACGACCATCAACATCACCCGTCACGAGATCGATGCTCGCGACACCAAGCTCGGCCCCGAGGAGATCACCCGCGAGATCCCGAACCTCTCCGAGGACATGCTTGCCAACCTCGACGAGGACGGCATCATCCGCATCGGCGCCGAGGTCGGCCCTGGCGACATCCTGGTCGGCAAGGTCACGCCTAAGGGCGAGAGCGCTCTGACCGCCGAGGAGCGCCTGCTGCGTGCCATCTTCGGTGCCAAGGCCCACGACGTCCGCGACACCTCCCTTAAGATGCCTCACGGCGCTTACGGCCGCGTCATCGATGTCGTCCGCTTTAGCCGCGAGAACGGCGACGACCTGGCCCCCGGCGTCAACGAGCAGGTGCGCGTCTACGTCGCCCAGCGTCGTAAGATCCAGCAGGGCGATAAGATCGCCGGTCGCCACGGCAACAAGGGCGTTATCTGTAACGTTCTGCCGGTCGAGGACATGCCCTACATGGCTGACGGTACCCCGATCGACGTTATCCTCAACCCGCTGGGCGTTCCTTCGCGTATGAACGTCGGTCAGCTGCTCGAGTGCCACCTTGGCTGGGCTGCTGCCTGCGGTTGGGATACCGAGGATGCCGACTCCGACAAGTATGTCCCCGGTCCGTTCTTCGTCTCGACGCCCGTCTTCGACGGCGCCAAGGAGGACGAGATCGCCGAGGTCATCCGTCGCGCCAACAAGAACATGCTCAACAAGGCCACCGCTGCCTTTGGCGATCACATGCGCCCCGAGTTTGTCACCCAGCTTGACGAGCGCGGCAAGACCCGCCTGTTCGACGGCCGCACCGGCGAGGAGTTCCGCGAGCCCATTACCGTGGGTACGTCCTACATCCTCAAGCTCGGCCACATGGTCGACGACAAGATCCACGCCCGTTCGACCGGCCCTTACAGCCTGGTTACCCAGCAACCGCTGGGCGGCAAGGCTCAGTTCGGCGGCCAGCGCTTCGGCGAGATGGAAGTTTGGGCACTGTACGCATACGGTGCTGCCAACGTCCTGCAGGAGATCCTGACCGTCAAGTCCGACGATACCGTGGGCCGCGTCAAGACCTACGAGTCCATCGTCAAGGGCGAGAACGTCCCGGTTCCGGGTATCCCCGAGTCCTTCAAGGTTCTCGTCAAGGAGATCCGTTCCCTCGCACTGGACATCGAGCCCATGCACGATGCCGACGAGGACGCCTCCGCCCCTGTGACCGCCGAGGAGACCTCTGCTCTCGACGACCTGGCTGCGCTCGCCGGCGTTGACACCGACGTCGAGGCCCAGGATGCCGAGACCGCCGAGGCACCCGAGGCTGTCGCCGCCACGACCACTGATAAGGAGTAGTTGACTGTGGCAGATTTCGAAGCTACTGATTTTGACTCGGTAAAGATCTCCCTTGCCTCCGCCGACCAGATCCGTTCCTGGTCGCACGGTGAGGTCAAGAAGCCGGAGACCATCAATTACCGTACCCTCAAGCCCGAGAAGGACGGCCTGTTCTGCGAGAAGATCTTCGGTCCCGCCAAGGACTGGGAGTGCTCCTGCGGCAAGTACAAGGGCATCCGCTTTAAGGGCATCGTCTGCGAGCGCTGCGGCGTCGAGGTCACCTCGGCCAAGGTGCGTCGCGACCGCATGGGCCACATCGAGCTCGCCGCTCCCGTGTCCCACATCTGGTACTTCAAGAGCCCCACGAGCTTCCCGATGAGCCGTATGCTCGACATCAAGTCCAAGGACCTCGAGAAGGTTCTGTACTTTGCCAGCTACATCATCACCGAGGTCGACTATGAGGCCCGCGAGGCCGACGCCGACGACCTGCGCGAGGAGCTCGCCGCCGATCTGGAAGAGATCGATGCCGAGTGCGCCCGCCAGATCGAGTCCCTCAAGGAGCAGGGCAACCCCGAGAACTATGACGAGTTCTCCGACGAGGAGCCGCTGACCCCCGAGGAGATCGCCTCTGGCATCGTCGACATCGAGGAAGAGTGCAAGGACGAGAAGCAGCTCCGCACGGACGCCTTCAACGCCTTCATGAAGCTCAGCGAGCGCGACCTCATTTCCGATGAGCCGCTGTTCCGCGAGATGACCCGTTACTACTCCATGTACTTCAAGGGTGGCATGGGTGCCGAGGCTGTCCGCGACTTGCTCGCTGCCATCGACCTCCCCTCCGAGGCCGAGAAGCTCAAGGCCATCATCGCCGACGAGGATTCCCAGAAGCAGAAGCGCGAGAAGGCCGTCAAGCGCCTTGAGGTCGTTGACGCCTTCCTGAAGGGCGGCAACGACCCCGCGAACATGATCCTGGACGTTATCCCGGTCATTCCGCCCGATCTGCGCCCGATGGTTCAGCTCGACGGCGGCCGCTTCGCCGCGTCCGACCTCAACGACCTGTATCGCCGCGTGATTAACCGTAACAACCGACTCAAGCGCCTGCTCGACCTGGATGCCCCCGCGATCATCGTGAACAACGAGAAGCGCATGCTCCAGGAGTCCGTGGACGCCCTGTTCGACAACGGCCGTCGTGGTCGCCCGGTCTCTGGCCGTGGCGGTCGCCCGCTCAAGTCGCTCGCCGAGGCCCTCAAGGGCAAGCAGGGTCGCTTCCGCCAGAACCTGCTGGGCAAGCGTGTCGACTACTCCGGCCGTTCGGTCATCGTTACCGACCCCAAGCTGCTACTGCACCAGTGCGGTCTGCCCAAGACCATGGCGCTGGAGCTCTTCAAGCCCTTCGTCATGAAGCGCCTGGTTGAGCTTGGCAAGGTCGAGAACATCAAGGGCGCCAAGCGCGCTATCGACCGCGGTGCCACCTTTGTGTGGGATATCCTCGAAGAGGTCATCGACGGCCGCGTCGTGCTGCTCAACCGTGCACCGACCCTGCACCGTCTGTCCATCCAGGCCTTTGAGCCGGTGCTGGTCGAGGGCAAGGCTATCCACCTGCACCCGCTGGTCTGCTCGCCCTTCAACGCCGACTTCGACGGCGACCAGATGTCTGTCCACGTGCCGCTGTCCAGCCAGGCTCAGGCCGAGGCCCGCGTGCTCATGCTCTCTGCGAACAACCTGCGCTCGCCGGCATCCGGCAAGCCGGTCAACATCCCCTCGCAGGACATGATCATCGGTGTGTACTACCTCACCCAGGTCCGCGAGGGTCTGCCGGGCGAGAACCACGTGTTCTCGAGCTTCGACGACGCGCTGCACGCCTATGACTGCCGCTCCGAGGTCGACATGCAGGCCAAGATCCAGGTCCGCGTGTCCGCTGCCGATGCCAACGTCATCAATGAGGACGGCACCCGTATCTTCCGCGTCAAGAACGGCAAGAACGAGTTTGTCGACTACGATGTCACCGGCAATAAGACCGCGCGCTTCGAGACCTCTATCGGCCGCATCATCTTCAACCGCCAGTGCCTGCCCGAAGACTATGAGTTCATGAACTACAAGATGGTCAAGGGCGACGTGGCCAAGCTGGTTGCCGACTGCTGCGATCGTTACCCCGAGGCCAAGGTCGGCCCGATCCTCGACGCCATCAAGTACTCCGGCTTCCACTACGCTACCCGCGCCGGCCTCACCATCTCGGTGTGGGACGCTCTCATCCCTGCCGAGAAGCAGGAGCTGCTCGACCGCGCCCAGGCCAACGTCGACCAGATCAACGAGTACTTCGAGGAGGGCTTCATCAACGAGACGGAGCGCCACATCGAAGTCGTTAACGAGTGGACCGCTTGTACCGACAAGGTTGCAGCGCTCATGCTCGATATGTTCGACGAGGAGAACCCGCTGTACATGATGGCCGACTCCGGCGCCCGTGGTTCTAAGACCCAGCTGCGTCAGCTCGGCGGCATGCGTGGCCTGATGGCAGACATGTCCGGCGAGACGATCGACCTTCCCATTAAGGCGAACTTCCGCGAGGGCCTGCTGCCGCTCGAGTACTTCATTTCGACCTACGGTGCCCGTAAGGGCCTGGTCGATACCGCATCCCACACCTCGGACTCTGGTTACCTGACCCGTCGTCTGGTCGATGTGGCCCAGGACGTCATCGTCCGCGAGGAGGACTGCGGTACGCACGAGGGCGTCACCTACAACCTCATCATCCCCGGTACCACCGACCTCAACACCGACCTCGTCGGCCGTTGCTTCATTGAGGACGTCGTGGCCCCCGATGGCACCGTGCTCTTTGAGCAGGACGGCTACATCGAGAAGGTCGCCGACATCCAGAAGATGGTCGATGCGGGCCTTAAGAAGGTCAAGCTTCGCGCGCTGCTCACCTGCCGCTCCAAGTACGGCGTGTGCCAGAAGTGCTACGGCTGGGATCTTTCCACCCGTCGTCCGGTCGCTATCGGTACTGCCGTCGGCATTATTGCCGCCCAGTCCATCGGCGAGCCCGGTACGCAGCTTACGATGCGTACCATTCACTCCGGCGGCGTCGCTGGCGTCGACGATATTACGCAGGGTCTGCCTACGGTCAGCCGTATGTTCGATATCGTCGGCAACGTCAACGAGAAGATCCTGGGCCGCGAGGCCGAGCTGGCTCCGTACTCCGGTCACCTCTCGATTAAGCCCGAGAAGTCCGAGTACGTGCTGACGCTCACCGACTCCGAGGATCACACCCGTGTCCTCGACGAGCGTCGCGTCCCCGCATCGGTGCGCTTTATGCCCGAGATCGAGGACGGCTGCGAGGTTCGCGCCGGCGACCAGATCACCAAGGGCTTCGTCAACTTCCGCAACCTGCGCAAGCTGACCGACATCGAGTCGACGATGCACACCTTCGTCGAGAGCGTAAAGGACGTCTACACCAGCCAGGGCGTCGACCTGAACGACAAGCACATCGAGGTGCTCGCACGTCAGATGCTGCGTCGCGTTCAGATCACTAACCCCGGCGACTCCAAGTACCTGCTTGGTCAGTACGTTGACCGCTACGAGTTCGCCGACGAGGTCGAGCGCGTTGCCCGTCTGGGTGGTCAGGCTCCTGTGGCCGAGCCCGTCATCCTGGGTACGCTCAAGGTCGCGTCCAACATCGACTCCTGGCTGTCGAGCGCTTCGTTCATCCGTACCGCCGGCGTCCTTACCGAGGCTGCTATTGAGGGCAAGGTCGACCACCTGCTCGACCTTAAGTCCAACGTCATCGTCGGTAAGAAGATCCCGGCTGGTACCGGCCTCAAGCCGTACGCCAACGCCAAGCTGACGTATCGCACGGCCGACGGCTACGTGGACATCGACGGCCCGGCTTCGCCCAACGCCAAGTCGCTGCCCGAGTGGGCTCCTGTGGAGCTCAAGGACCTGGACGAGCAGCTCCCGCAGCAGCTCGACTGGGCCGGCTACGACGAGTTCGGTGGTGCTGACGGTTCGTTCACCCGCAACGGCCACACCATCTCCGCCGAGAAGGCTCGCCTGTACCTGTTCGACGACCTGGGCGTGTCGCAGCGCTGGACCAACAAGTTCAGCGAGGTCGGCATCGAGACGGTCGGCGACCTGGTCGGCAAGTCCGAGGAGGATCTGCTGCGCATCGATGGCATCGGTGCCAAGGCGATCGAGGAGCTCCGTGACGGCCTCGAGGCCCACGACCTGCTCTACATCCTCGAGAACAACGACGACGTTGCCGACGAGGAAGACCTCTCGCAGCTGCTGCAGATGGTCTTTAGCCCCGACGGTCCGGACGACATCCTGCTGGGCACCTCCGCCACGCCGACGCATCACGCCGACGCCGACGAGGAGCTCCTGGGCGCCCCGATCGACGACAAGAAGGCTCCCGCCAACGGCGCGATCAACGAGGACATGGCGTCCCTCGACGAGCTGCTCAACCAGCTCGTGGACACCGACGACGCCGAAGAGGCAAAGGACAACGACGAGGAGTAATTTCCTAGTACGTTAACCGCCCTTATAAAGGCCCGCTTCCCAACAGGGGAGCGGGCCTTTTTTGCTGAAGAAAACCTGCCAATAAGGGACAGGTTTAATTTGGTAGGTTATTCATGCTTGAATTTGAAACATTCCGTTCGGTCAAAGCGTATCTATGGTGAGGGCCTCAGCAAGATACATCAGCATCACCGGGAGGTGATTATGGAAGAACAAGCATTTAGACAGGCGGTCGAGGATCACCGTGATGTCGTGTTTCGAATCGCATTGACGTATCTGCGCGATCGTGCCGATGCCGACGATGTCGCTCAAGACGTCTTTCTGAAGTTACTCAAAAGCGATGCCCAATTTGAAAGCTGGGAACATCTTCGTCGATGGCTTATCCGGGTCACGATCAATGAATGCAAATCTCTCTTTCGAAAGCCATGGAGGCGTGTGGAGGATATTGAGAACCTGGCCGATTCGCTTTCGACGGCGCAGGAGGAGACCAAGGCGGTCCTGTCAGACGTTATGCGACTTCCGGAACGATTCCGTGTTCCCATCATGCTCTATTACTATCTGGGCTTTTCGACCTCAGAGATTGCCGAGTTATTGCATGTGCCAGCCGCGACTGTTCGAACGCGTTTGGCTCGCGGCAGATCGAAGCTCAAGTTCATCCTAGAGGAGGGCGACCGTGAAATCCAATCAAATCAAGCAGGCCTTCGAGTCCGTCCAAGCCGATAGCGATCTTGCTGACCGTGTTCTTTATGCCGCTGCTGGTGAGCCGCTTCGCCGAAAGGGTCACGCGAAGCCTCTGTATGTTGCCGTGATCGGATGCCTTGCCGGAGTGCTGGCGACCGGAGGGGTCGCCTACGCCGTCGTCAATTCCAGCTATTTTGCCTCTGCCTGGGGAAACCACGGCAACGGGGATTCCATTACCTGGACCAACGGCGGCTCATCGGGAACTAAATATACCTACACCAGAGAGTTTGGCGATGGCATCGCGCCCCAAAGCCTGGAAGGCGCAGTCCAGGAGGTTAATCTGTCCGTCGAGGGCAACGGCTATACGCTTGATATCCATGAGATGGCAATCGACCAAAACGGCTGCGGAGCCGTGACGTTTACGTTGTCCAATCCAAATGGAGTTAACTACTACAAGCCAGCAGCAGAGATTGGCGAACTTGTTCTCTATGGTGAAGAAGAGCAGGGCATCGGCACGCCCGATATGAAGTTCGGCGAGGAATGGCCTGACACACGCAGCACAATTGATAAGGACACATCAAGCGATACTGTCATTAATGGCACGATGTACTTTGCCGCTATGGATCGCGAGCGAGATTTGCAACATGCTGTCACCTGGAATATCCATTGGACCGAGGGTGAAGGTGAGAGTGCGAGGCGGTTTGAGGCGTCGACACCCGAGTTCAATATTGGAGCGTACGTCGATACAAAGGAACTCCGCTCCGGTGACTCGCCTCTTGAGATTAGCCCGTTTTCCATCCAGACGCACATCGATGATTTGGGCTATGAAGCAGTTGATAATAAGCTGACCGTCAGCTACAAGGATGGATCGGAGCAGATTATCGAAGATGACGACGCAGGGGTGTTCAACTTATATTTTTCTTATGGGCGCAATAGCGGAGAGAACATCTGGGTGCCAACGAAGTTGATTGATGTCGATCAAGTTGTCTCGGTAACCCTTGAAATTGTGAGGTATACATCAACAGGGGAGACCGAAACGAAAGAGCCCTTTACCATCGTCTATTCGTAAGATTTGGGGTCGCTTCCTACTAGGGGAAGCGGCCTCTTTTGCGTTAAATGGAAACGCCGCCGATTTCCATGCGACAGATGAGAGCAGATCACCGCTGGAGCGCGACGTTTCCCCAGATAAAACCGACCAAAATAAACCTGTCCCTATTTGGAAGGGAACGTTGCCCCGACAAGCACGTCGGATTCCCGGTCCGGGCGGCCCGCTGTTTAAGTTTGTCGCGAGTTCCGCACGCAAAGGAAAGCACTTAATGTGCTTTCCGTCTTGCGCAGGACAGTAGATCAGCAAACTTAAACAGCGGGCCGCCCGGGCCGGGAATCCGCCCCCGCGCACAGGAGGGGATTCCTTTTGTGTAGGCTTTGCGGAAATATGGCTATTTTGGGATACGCCCGGCGGCGTGGTCTGTTGACGGCACAGCTAACG
>DBFVZT010000072.1:0-26116 GCA_048486575.1 Collinsella sp.
TCCACGCGACGACGCGCGCCCAGCACCATGTGGTAACGCCCATCATCATCGCGCCACACCTTGGGATCACGCACGTGGCAGGTCAGATCGTCGGGATAATCCTCGGACGCCAGCACCACGCGCTTTTGGCTGAACTCCCGACCGGCAAGGCCATCAACGCTCTCGACATAAACAGTATCGGCGCGGCGGCCGGTATTGACGTAGTCGTACGTCCCGTCCGAATCGGAAAGCTTAACGTTGCCCGTATAAAGTACGCGAATGCGACCGTCCTCGGCAAGCGCGGAGCCCGAATACACGCCATGGCAATCGAACGGCTCGTCGGGCAGCAATGGGGCGCCAACGTAGTCCCACGTCATAAGATCGCGGCTCGTCGCATGGCCCCAGGTCTTAACGCCGCCCTCGACATCAAACGGCGCATACTGAAAATAGGCATGGAACACGCCACCCGCCTGGCAGAGACCGTTGGGGTCGTTGAGCCAACCCGCCGGCGGCATAATATGGAAGTGCTGGCCATACACGCCATGACCGCACTCAGAGGCGGCAGCGTCAACAGCGGCAACCAACTTTGCAAGGTCGCGACCAAGTGCATTAGACATATCAAAGTCCTAACGGATCGAAAGTAACAAGGCACCAGAGATCGGCACCAGATACGGGAAACGCCCGCGAGCATACGACCCGCGGGCATCTCCTCAATCAAAAGCTCTTAGGCCTGCTCGGAAGCCTTGGGCTCGTCCTTGTACAGGACAAACGAGATAGCAAAGGAAACCAGCGCGGCGACCGCAAACATGATCGCGTACTGCACGGGCTGGGCCAGGCACAGCAGGATACCGAAGATACCGGTAACGCCCGTGCCGGAGGCAGCCAGCGAAGTGAGCGCGCAGACCAGGGCACCGCAACCGCCGCCGATGCAGCCGGCGATGAAGGGCTTAAAGAAGCGCAGGTTCACACCAAAGATGGCAGGCTCGGTAATGCCCATGAAGGCGGACAGGGCCGAAGGAAGCGCCAGGCCCTTGATCTTGGCATCGCGGGTCTTAAAGGCAACGGCGAGCGCGGCACCACCCTGAGCGATGTTGGCGGCACTGGCGATGGGCAGCCAGTAAGTCACACCGTACTGGGCGAGCTGGCCCAGATCGATGGCGGTGTACATCTGGTGGATACCGGTAACGACCGTGGGGGCATAGAACAGGCCGACGATAAAGGAACCGATGCCGAAGGGCAGGGTCAGCAGGGCCTGAATCAGACCGAGGACGGCGTTCTCGGCCCACACGAAGATGGGGCCGACGGCAACGAGCGTCACGAGCACGGTCACGAACACGGAGACGAGAGGAGTCACAAAGAGGTCGAACATCTCGGGGACAACCTTGTGGAGACGCTTCTCCAAAAAGGCGAGGATGGCGCAGGCGATAACGATGGGGATCACGTGGCCCTGATAACCGACCCACTCAAAGCTGTACACGCCGGGGATGACGGTGACCATGGTCTGCACGCCCTCGGAGGCAACCGTGTAGGCGCTCTGAAGCGAGGAATTGATGAACGCACCGCCGACGACGGCACCCAGGTACGGGTTAGCGCCAAAGGCCTTAGCCGCGGAGTAGCCGATCAGGATCTGCAGAATACCAAAGGACGTTCCCGAAACCAGGTCGGCGATCTTGTAGATAAAGTTATTGGTGTCGAGCGCGATAAAGCCGTTGGAGGCCATAAAGTTGAGGGCGCTCATAATGCCCAGCAGCAGACCCGAAGCCACGATGGCGGGGATGATGGGGACAAAGACGTCGCCGAGCACCTTAATGGCGCGCATAAAGATGTTCTGCTTCTGCGCCGCGGCCTCCTTGACCTCGGCCTTGGTGGCAGCCTCGACGCCGCTGAGCGCGATGAACTCTTCGTAGACCTTGTTGACGGTGCCGGTACCAAAAATAATCTGGAGCTGGCCCTGGGCCTCAAAGACGCCCTTGGCGCCGTCGATATTCTCAAGGGCCTCCTTGTCGACCTTGGCGTTATCGGCAATCACCAGACGCAGACGCGTGGCGCAGTGTGCAGCCGAAACAACGTTGCCGGCGCCACCGATGTTGTCGAGCACCTCTTGGGCTGATTTACGGTAGTCCATGACTTCCCTTTCCTCCAACGGGCGCATGTGCATCCGGCCATGTTTGACACTTACACTGTAATCGTTTTCAGTTTGATATGACTGTAATCGTTTTCATAGTAGGGTGAACGGTAGGAAAAAGCCGGCGAAAGGTAGTTTTGAAGTAAAAACAGGGGTCTCAGAGGCAGGCAGACGTGCCCAAGGCCTAGACATTCATAAGCTGATGGCCGAGCTTGAGCGTCTTGAGACCGCTCTCCCCCTCCTCGCCATCGAGCGCGTTGAGCAACATATTGGTCGCCTCAACGCCGCTGGTCAGGTAGCCGTAATGCACGGTGGGAATGCCGCCCGTCAGCGCGCGCAAAAATGCGTTGTCGCCGAAGCCGCTCACGCGACGCACGCCCTCGCCCATGCCACGCACCTCGTCAAGAGCGCGCAGGGCGCCGGCAGCCATAGTGTCGGTCGCGCACGCGATAAACGAAACATCGGGATCGACGGAGAGCAGTTCGCGCGCAGCGCGATAGCCCGAGTCGAGCGTAAATGACCCCTGGCGAATCAGGCTCGAATCAAGCACCGCGCCCGCGGCGCGCAAGCCGGCCTCAAAACCGCGACGACGGTCGAAACCGGCCGCGCGGTCCTCTTCGGAAACTCCAATGTAGGCGATCTTGCCGTCCACGCGACCCGCAAGCGCACGGCCCAGCTCAAAGGCAGCCTCGTAATCGTCGTGATAGACACACGCCGCGCCCTCGACATGCTGACCGATCAGCACAATGGGCACGCGGCACGAGTCAATCGCCCGACGGTGCTCGTCGGTGATCATGGTTGCCACCAGCACAATGCCATCAACCGGATGGTTTTGGAATAAATCGAGGTATTCGAGCTCGCGATCGGGCGCATTGTCGGTGTTGGCAAGCAGCATCTGGTAGCCACGGCGACCGAGCACCTGGCCAATGCCAGCGGTAATGCGGCTCACGGATTCCGAGTTGATCTTAGGCACGATGACGCCGATGAGCTTGGTGGAACCGGTGCGCAGCGCGCGAGCCTGGCTGGATCGCACGTATCCGGTCAACTCGATTGCCTGCTTAATGCGCTCGGCCTTGTCCGCCGAGATATATCCACCGTTGAGGTAGCGCGAGACGGCGGCGCTCGAAACGCCCGCAAGCTCGGCCACATCTTTCATCTTTACCACGAGCACCCCTGTCATTGAAATCGCTTTCACCATGATACCCGTGAAGACGGCATACGAACCAAATCGGCCCACCCAGGTCGAGCATACGCCAGTGAGCGGGCAGCTGCCGTGGCGAGGTGCCGCGAAAGAGGAGCGAAGCGTACTTTATGTACGCGAGCGACGGTTTGAGCGGCAGATCGCCCGGCAGATGCCCGCGCAGCGTCGAGCGGTCCGGCGTTTGTTAAAACGCCGGAACAAAGTTAGCCGTGGTACTCGCCGTTGTACTGAATCAGGGTCAGGTCCTCTACCCCATCGAGCGCGCGGATGGCGTCGGCGTACGGCATATCCACGCCGTCCGAGAACACCTCGACGGTCATCTCGACCTTGTCGCCGCGCATGGTCTTGGACTTCACCGTAAACTTGGTGCGGCCAAACGCGCGCACGATATCGTCGCCCGTGGTCTGGCCCGTGTAGTGGATGACCATCATGTACACGCGCGCCTTGTCCTGATGACTCGCAAAGCCGGCGATCATCACCACGATGACCACGGCTGTGAGCGCCACGAGCGCGTACATGCCGGCGCCGGCCGTAATTCCCGTGGTAATGGACCAAAACAGATAGAGCAGGTCGAGTGGGTCCTTGACCGCCGTACGATAGCGGACGATGGACAGGGCACCGACCATACCGAGCGAGATGACCACGTTGGTCGATATCGCAAGCGTGACCATGCAGGTAAGCACGCACATGCCCACGAGCGTCACGGCAAAGCTGCGCGAATACACCACGCCGGTAAAAAATCGCTTGTACACACAGTAAATCAGGATGCCCATGGCGAGCGCCACGAGCAGCGAAAGGCCAATCTTGGCAGGGTCGACCTGGCCAAACGCCTCCAAGACGGAGTTCTTAAAAAAGTCCCTGGTGCTCATGGTCTAAATATCCCCTCGGTTCTCAAAATCCGATTCCCAGTAATTAAATCCGCGCAGGTAGGCGGTCTTTTCGTAACACAGGCAGTACTTGGAGACAGCCGTAAGCTCGGCCGCGCTCGGCGGCACCAAATCGCGCACCAACTGCGGGCAAAACTCCGTAAACTTGACCTCCATCACCAGCTTGCCGGGCTCCAGGACCGACAGCACGGGCAGCGTCGCGTCAAAGATATCGAAGCTTCCCACCGCGGCACGCACGTTCATGTCAAACGTAATGCGCACGGTGCCCTCGTCCATCACCCACGGCTCGCGCTCGTAGTCCACGATAGTCCGCGGGCGCATCATGTTGCAGATGCACTCGATGTAGAACTCGCGGCAGAGCTGATGGGGACTCCTCAGCAAAAAGTCATAGTCTCCGGCCAGAATCTGCTCAAACTCACCGCGCGTAAGCGGCGCGTCCTCCTTGTAGATCCAGCTGCCGTACTTCTTTTTGCGCTCGAGCTTAATCACCTTGTCGCTGCCGTTATAGATGCGCACGCGATACTTTTTGCGCATGAGAATACCGGCGTCTTTTTCCTCGTAGGCCGAGTTGCAGTAGTCGTCAAAGTACAGGCTGCGAATGGTGTAACCGCCCGCCCGCGCATGCTTGTCCAGTTTAAAAACCGGCGCCATGCGGCAGGCAAGCGCGGCGTGCTCGCCCTCGTTAATGAGATATTTGAGCTCGTGGCGGTAACGCTCCTGCGTGGCACGAACAGGCGGAGCCGCCAAGCGCTCAAGCAGCGCGCTAGCCCTCCTCATACGTGTCCTCCACGACCTTACCGCCGTCTTGCACGTAAAAACACTTCATGCCGTAGCGCTTACCGTCGTCGGTCACATAGTAGTCAAACGCATCTTGCGTATAGCCGTCGGAGTTGGTGGCATGCACGCGCACAAAATACTGGCCGGTATCGGGCGCATCGCAGGTCACCTCGGGAAGCAGCACGTCCTCGGCCTTAAAAAGCACGTCGCCTATGGCATAGTCGCGCGCCAGCTCCACGGTATAGCGAATGTCACGCGCCTTAAAGTCGTAGGACGCATCCCAGTTAATGCGCAGCTTACCGTTATCGATCTGCGGCACGCCAATGTAGAACGGCATGGGCTTTTTATAGCTCTCGCGAAAGCTCTTGTAGTTCTCCTCGATCTCGGAGGGAATCGCCGCGGCAATCTGCTCGTATTCGTCCTTGGTCACGGGCAGGTGTTCGATATCGGGTGACGCAAATACCAGGGACTCGGTCACCTCGCGATAATGCTTGATCATCTTGGCCAGGCGCTCCTCAGTTAGGTAGGAGCGCACGTCCTTGATGGCGTCGTCGAGCTCGCGACGGAACAACTTGCTCTTTAAGGCACGCCGAAACAATACGTTGACCCAGTAATTGCTGACGCCGCGTTCCCAGCTTGAATAATCCGTATGGTCTTGAATCTCAAGCTCACGCTTGCGCAGCATACCGTCGTTATCCCAATCCAAGAAGTACCAAACCTTGGAATTAAGCGGGCTATACAGATAGAAGTTACGATTCTGCGTATCGCAGTTGCCCGTCAGTATCTGAAACGCCATCCAATAGACCAGATTCTCAGAATCAAAGTACGTTGCGAGCACGTCATCGATTTTTTGCGAATCATCATTGAGCGCATCGAGCATCTCAATAAGCTTCGAATGGTCGGAATCGCCCTTTGTTTCCAGCAGATAGTCAAAATCCGCCTGATTAAACGATGGGTCGTCAGCCAGCTTAATAATGTCCTTATAGCGCTCAAACTCAAAGTTGTTCACCTTGTACAGATGCCCGTCTTTATCGAGCCCATGGGCCTTAAGAGCCGTCTTGTTGAGCTGCTCGACCTGCGTAAACAGGCCGTAGTCGGCAAACGTATCATTCGACTTTTCGGTTTGGTCGCACACCCACAGATGCACAAACTGCGTGCGCAGGCCCATCATCTGGGGAATCCCGCGGATCAAGTCGTAGGCCATCTTGTTACGAAAGCGCAGGCCCTCGCTCATATGCTTATTAAGCGCGATGGAACGCTGCTGCCGCCATGTACCTTTTCCGCGCTTAAGCTCAACCTTGTAGTTCTTCTGAACGCCCTTACTCGAGGACTGGCCACGCACCTGCACCGTGGCGTTGGGGGCTTCCTCGCCATAACCGACCTCACCTGCCACGGGACCTTTATCGTCGCCCGGCTGCAGTAGACCCAAAACCTGGTAGCGCTCGACATCCATAGCCTGATAGTCGTAGACCGAGTAGGTATTGATCTCGGCCCAGCTGTGGTCCGTATTCTCGGAGCTGTTGCCGCGAGAGACCGTCAGGTACATGCACACGATACCCGAGTCGTCATAGACCTCGTACAGGTCGTCCTTGTCGCGCAGGTGCTTGGTATCGCTGGATGCATCGGCCTTTTTAATCTCGCCCTGCTTCTTGACCTTTTTGGTGGAGGAGTCCTCCTGAGTCGAGCAGCCCGAAAGCAGCAGCGTGCCGGCAGCCGCCTCAATCAGGCGGCGACGCGATATCATCCTATCGGTCATCAGGACCTCCCCAATGTTTTAGATACACGCGAACCACCGTGCGCTCAAACACACCGCGCGGTTCGCCCTCAAGACGTTGCTCCTCGTAGCGCCGCTCTGCATGGTCGAGCATGCGGCCCAGTTCCGTAAACCAGCCCTCTTTGTCAGTCGCCACAATGGGCTGCTGGCTCAAGATACGATACGGCAAGTTGGCAGTATAGGTATCGAGCCGAATCAGCGCCACGACAAAAAACACCGCCGCGCCCAGCAAAAAGCCAAAGCCGTAAAACTGCTGCGGAAAAAACTGCGAGACAACCGTTGCCAGCCCCGCCACACCCGCGAACAGCCCCGAGGCCAACACGGCGCCCTTGTAATCGGTAAAGTACAGCAAGATGAGCAAGATCGTGTTGCCCAGGGCATACAGCCCGTAGCCCACGCACAACGTGCGGAAATATCCGTGCATCAGATTGTTAAAGCCGAGCGGCAGGGCCGAGAGCACCGTGGTCTCGAGCGAGATCACCGTCGCCGTCACAAACAGCTGCTTGAGCGCGCAAAACCGCAGTTCCCGGTTGAGCGTGGCAAGCATTTCCTCCTCGGCCACCATAATGTCGCCCACCACGCCGCCGTCGTTGAACAGGCTGTAGTACTCGCGGTAGCGCGGATAGAAATTGACCTCGACGGACACCACAAAGTTGACGGTCGTGACTAGGATGGTCAAAAAGGCGATAAGCGCCGGAACGTCGTGGTAGGGTGCGCCGTAAAACAAGCCCTTAACCTGCACGCCGATGGGTCCGGCCCAAATGATCACCAGGTGCGCGAAGAGCCCCAGGTTGGTGAACAGGCCCGTGAGTGCAAGCGGCATAAATTGGTCGAGCCAGCGCAAAAAGAGCCAGGGGCTGCAGTCGCTCTGCGGAAAATAACGGTAGAGCAGTACCACGTCCCAGACGAGCATCACGCCATAGCCCAGGGCAATCGACGCCAACAGGCCCTCAACCGGCGGCAGACCAAGCGCCAGCGCGGCCAGGGCGCACAGACATGCCACGCCAATGGCGGCCGCAAAGCTGCACAGAATGCCCTGATAGTCCTTGATGGCCGTGAGGTAGCTCATGCCGTTCCAGTTGACGATCATAATGTTGAACAGGAACAGACACAGCAGCCCCTGCAGCAGCGTGGCACCCGAGAACAGCAAAAAGATGCCGTAGAGCACGGTGCCCGCGACGAGCATGATGGCGTTGGACCCCCAAAACGAAGGCAGAACCTCGTCCTCGCGCTTGGCAAAGAGCATGTCGGCCAAAAAGCGCGTGACCGGCATGGAGAAAAAGCTCGTCAGCACGAGCGATGCCAGCAGCGTATAGGTCACCATGCACACCAGCAGGTCTTGGCTAGCACGTTCCACGCCCCACATGCCGCACAGCATTAAAATGCCCACCTGCAGCAGCACGCCCAGCAGCATGGGGCCCGTGCACACAATGCCGGCGTAGCCATAGGCGCGCATGGTGGCAAACAGACCCTTGCGCTTAAACAGACGCTTGAGCTCAAAACCGATTCCGGCCATAGGCTACACCTCCTTCTTGGGCAGATTGAACGCACGGGCTGTCTCGTCGTACAGCGCGCGGTAGTTGGCGAGCATCTGCTCGTGCAGGTAGTAAGTCGCGACGCGACGCTGACCGCGCTCCCCCATCTCAAGGCGGCGAGCACGGCTCGCGCACATGCGCTCCATAGCGTCAGCCAGACCCTTGCGATACATGGGCGGGCTCACGAATCCGGCAACGCCAAAGTTATCTCCCGGCGCACCCTCCAGCAGCTCGCGACAGCAGCCGACCTCGGTCGTCACGCAGGGACGACACGCAGCGAGCGACTCCAGCACGCTGAGCGGTTGGCCCTCGGAAATACTCGTTAGAATCGTAAAATCGAGCTTTTGCATGTACTCGACCACGTCCACGCGGCCGGTAAAGATCAGATCGCGCACACCCAGGGTATCGACGAGTGCATGGCACTCGGCTGCATATTCCTCGTCATCCACACCGCCCATAATGTGCAGGCGTACCTGCGGCAAGCGCTCGTGCAGTTCAAAGAAGGCGTAAATCATGGTCTTAACGTCCTTGATGGGCGCCAGGCGCACCACCGCACCAATGTCCACCCAGCCGTCATCGAGCTTGAGGGGAATGTCCTTAAAGCGGTCGAACTGGATGCCGTTGGGAATGACGAGGCACTTGGATGCGTCGCAGCCCATGTCGATCTGCGTCTTGCGGGCGTTGTGGAATAGACTCGTCACGCGGAAAGCGCGGCGGTAGATCTCCTCGGACAGCACGTAGAAAAAGCGAATCCAGCGGTCCTTAAACGACGGAACCACCCAGTCGGCGCGAATGATCTCTTCCTCGCGCTCGCGGGTGTAGATACCGTGCTCAGTCAGCAGCACCGGCGCGTTGTGGACGCTCGAACCCAAACAGGCAAGCAGGCCGCCGTAGCCGGTCGAGATCGCGTGATACAAGTCTGCCACGGGAACCTCGCTACCCAGCAGATACAGTACGGGCAACAGCATGGAGCGCATGGTGTGGAAGGCGTCGGCAAAGGGAACGTAGGGATACTCTGCCAGGCACACGTCGCGGAAGATGTCCATGAACGTGCGGCTCTGCAAAAACGAGAGCGGGTGCACGCGACGGCGATGAAAGATGTCGAACAGCACGTCCCAGTCGGGATTGGACAGCGACACCAGGCGACGCAGCGCCTCGCGCTCGCGGTCGTTAAAGCTGGCCTCGTGCTGCTCGCCCGTAAGACGCAAGGCATCATCCAGGAACACCTCGTGCACCTCGACGACATTGCCGGGAAGCTCGTAGACAAACTTGCCGCGGTCGGCGGCATGCGCACCAATCACCCACAGCACAAACTCGTGCTCGGGCATAGCCGTAATGTAGCCGTGCATCCAGGTAGACACGCCGCCGTGCACATAGGGGTAGCAACCCTCGAGTACCAAGCAGATTCTCATTTGTCGCCACCCTCCTTGCGCGCAATGGTCACCGTCTTGTCCGTGGCCTTGACCAGGTACAGGTCGCCCGTCAGATGCGTAATCTCGCCGCCCGTGACTGCACCCGGCTCGCCATTGTTGGCGCGGAACATGAGCCACGCCTCGTCGTGGAAATTGCCCAGGCTAAGCGTCCAGGCATCCGTGCTGGTATCCACGCTCGCCGTCACGGACGAAAAGCGCTGGATGGCGCCCGAGCATTCCGAACCGGTCTGGCGACGCAGGTCGGGCGCAGACTTGGTAAGCCAGTCCAGGTAGTCGGTCAGGCCGCCCCTGTAGGCTTCCCAGCCTTGCCTGGCACCGCGATCGGGATCGAGCAGATCGTCCGGATGCATAAAGTGCGTGCTCACGTAGTGCATGTTGAGCTCGGACACGGCAGCCAGGCGCATATAGGAATCGTCGACCATGCCGCCCGAGACAATACGCGGCTGCTCCACGATACCATCGCTCGCCACACCAAACTCCTGCACATAGGGCAAGTCGGTACCGTCGTCAAAGTATGTACTGGCAATGGTCTTAATGCGCGGAACATCGGTACCGATAAGCTTGCGCGCACGAGCCGAAAGGATATTCGACGGCGGCACGTAAACCGAACCGTGCGCGTTGGGCAGCACCTCGTCCTGGAAGGCGATAAGCTCGTTGAGCGATGCGACGAGCGTCTCCTTGTTCTTCCATGTCTTGTAGTCGTACAGCGTGCCATAGTCGGTGTCCCAGAGCGCCAGAGGCTGATGGTTGTAGCCGTGAAAGCCCAGCTCACCGCCCATCTGCAACAGCATGCCGCCAAAATAACGAAACTGCGTGGTATCGGGCTGGCGCGCGGGCTCGGTCTGATTGACCACGTCCTCGTAGTTCTCGATCATCACGCCTGTGTAGCGAATGCCGTATTTTTGCGCGAGCTTTTGCAGATCGGGCCACCATACCTTGGTATAAAAATCGGCAATGGAAAGGCCATAATCGCGCTTGATGTAGGTGCCGTCGCCCGAGGGCACGGGGCTGGGAAAGTCGTCTAGATAGAAGACAGCGCTGTTGATGACGGGATATGCCGTGGCATCGCCCAGCAGGCTGATCGCCGAGGCGTAAAAACCGCGCATGACCTTGTCATAGATGCCAATGTTGCACACCACGGTGCGTCCGCTGCCGCAATCATTCGACCAAATGAGCGGCGAGCCCGCATCGCCGGTCTTGGCCCACACGCGCGCCGTCTCGCGCAGCGAAACCAGCAGGGACGATTTAAAGGGGTCCGAAAACTCGTAGCGTTGGCCACCGCCGATCATAAAGTCCTTGCTCGGGACGATGCTCTCGGCAGTCGTGTACTCATATCCCACGGTATCGATGCCAAACTTGGGCGCGACGGCTTGCAGATAGCCGGAGTTCTCCGGCGTCATGCCCAGCATGAGCGAGCCGCCGGCACTCACCCAACTCATAATGTCGCTCAGGCGCGTACCGAGCCCATCGAGCGACGGCATGAGCACAATCACGCGGTCGAACGACGTGAGCGAAGGAATGGCATCCGTGCCATCGGTGGCAATATCCACATCGCGGTGGGCAATCTTCATGTCGAGCAAAATCTGATCGAACTGGTCCTTGACGTCGTCAACGCCGTCCTGGTCCGAGTCGGAAATAACCAAGCACGTGGGCTTTTGGCCAAAGATCGCCGAGGAGGCCGGCACTGCATCGTTGGCGGCAAGCATGCCCAGCTTATGCTGCCCGGAGCTATATTGCACACCGGCGCGCTCAATTAACAGCACGGCAGCCATAGCGATAAAGACCGCCCATACCACGAGCAGCCCCATCCAGCGAAAGCGACCCGCATGGTCGCGCACACGATGTACCAGACTCATCGGGCCTCCCCTCCGTCGCGCCAAAACGCCAGCTTTTCGCGGTTCTCAGCACTCAAATACACATGTTGGTTGTCGATCGCGTCAATCACCTGCTGCACAGCCTCGCCATCGCAGCGCATCACAGCAAGGCGCAGGCAGAGCATCCAAGCTTCCTGTTCGTCCGGCACCTCGGCCACAAGCTGCATGATCACGGCCTCGGCCTCGCCCAGCTCGTCGGCATCGGCCAGCGCCGCTGCATAACGGATACGCAGTGCAGCCCCATCCTCGCGTTCGCAACGGCGCGCAAGCAAACGGGCGTACTGTTGGCGCTGAATCTGTTCCACGCGGCCCTCGGCCAAGCCAGAATCCAAATATGTACCAAGGTAGTCACAGTATGCGCCCAGGTTTTCCGTACTGGGATCAGTCTTAAACGCACGCTCCAGCTGCTGCAGCTTAAGGTCGGATTCCTTGGAAATCTGCGCCACGGCCGTCGCGGCATAATGCGCCACCTCAACGTCATCGTTGAGCTTGGCTGATTGCAGCTGCGCCAGATAGGCATCTGGGTCCTCGGTGAGCATAGAGAGCATCAGACGGCGGCGATCGCTAGGGTCATTGACGATCAGCGCTTCCTCGAGCGGCACCACGCCGGCATCGCCCTCGCGTACCTGCACCTGCATGCCGCGGCGAATTTCGTCGTTCAAGCGAAGCGATTCCAGCGTGCCGTCCTCAAGCGCGTCGCCAAACGCCTCGCCACGCGCGCAGAGCACCAGGAGCAACGGACCCCACAGCGGAACCAGCACCATCGCAGGCAACATGTGTCCACGCACTTGCAGCATGCCTAGTTTTATGAGCGTCCACAGTACCAGACACACCAGCGCGTGGATCAGCAGCAGCACCGCCGCGATAACGAGCGAAATCAAGCACTCTCCCCCATGTCTTCGCGAGCGGACGCAATCTGTTGCAGCAGCGCCACTGCGGCCTCGCCATCGACGTGCTCGACAGTTATATGCTTGGCGGCCAGGCGCGCCTGAATCACAGGCAGATCGCCATCGTTCGCCTGGCGCATGAGCAGGTAGAGCATGTCGCCATTGACCAGACCCGCGGCATCGCTCTCGCGAATCGTCGACCCAATTGCCCCGACCAGCTCGCCAACAGGCTCCAACCCCGGCACCACGCGCAGGAGCAAATAGCTGCCCATCTTGTTGTCCGCAAGCGTCTGAGCTGCCAGCAGCTCTTGGGCAAAGGCATCTTGATTGAGCACGCGCGTGCCCGCAATGCACCGCTTGTCCTGTGCCACGGCCTCGTAATCAAAAGCACGACCCAGCGCGCTTTCTACCAAGCCGCACAGAATACGGAAGAGGTTTTGGTAATAGAGCGTCATCTGGCCCTCGGCCGCGCGGCGTACAAAGATAAAGACCGCGGGCGCTCCGTCGCGCTCCATCACGTAGGCAAACATGGGAAGCCCCGGCACCAGCTTACGGTTCACCCACAAGCCCGAGCGGTCCTCGCCGTCCATCATGGCCTTAAGATCGTCGAGCGCCAACGAACGCAGCGCATCGCCAGAAATTGCCGGACTCGCGGCGACCAAACGGGTAAACGACTCACCCGAAACGTGATAGATCGTTACCGTGTCGTTATCCAAAATCTCACCCAGCAGCTCGCAGCACTTGCGGTAGATGTCGCGCGGGTTGAGCACGTCGAGCTCTTGCGTCACGGCGAAGATCTTACCAAAGCTATCGTGGCGTCCCACAATCTGGCGCTTGTAGGCGCGTTTGTCCTCGATTGCATCATGGTAGAGCTGCGTGAGGAACGTGTTGCGATTACGCACGAGCTCGTTCTCGTCGCGCTCTACCTTAATGGCCTCGCTGTTGCGCAGCTGCACGTAGCCGCACACGGCGCCCACAACAAAGTAGGCGATAAACGGCAACCAGTTGGACGGCTCGTAGAACAGACTCTGGAAGGTATAGCCGTACTGAGTAAAGTAGCTCGCCGCCAGGCCAATCGAAGCCAGCAGTGCCGCGACCAAGCCAAAGTCCAGGCCATACAAAGTGCCGATCAGCACTACGTAGAGCAGGCGATAATCGAGCACGTTAAGTTGCGCGGATTGCGAAAACACCCGCTCCATCACTTCAAAAAGCACCCAAGCGGCTGCCGTCTCCAGACATTTGACAGGCAGCGTGCGCATTTGAATGCGGTCAATGGCCGCACGCAGCGGATTGGTCCTTTTGGTGCGCGCATTGGCCCAGCGAACCTGGATGGTCGAAAGGTCGCGCAGCAGATCGTAGCGTTGGAACCAGCCGTAGCGCACGCGAACGGTATCGCCCGCGGGTAGGGCGCAGCCAGCCGACTCGCCATAGGCAACCGTGAGTTCTGGAAAGACCCCTTGAAGCGCCTCACCTAGGTCGCCCGCCGTATGGCCAAAAGCATCCGCAACGTCGAGCATCTCAAAGTTGGCATCCCAGCTGTCAAAGACACGATGCACCAACACCGCGAGTTCCTCGGCACACAGCAGGGGAAACGGCGCATCTGCCGCACCCTGGAGAGCAACCGATCCGCCCGAGCACGCCTCGAACAGCGACGCCAAAAATGGGTCGGTTAATGCCGGCGAAGCGGTATACAGATACGGCACGCGCAGGACTTTGGCTTGGATGCCGTCGCGGGCTGCATAGTGACGGCACAGGTCGTTGGCCGCGCGGGCGATAATGCCCTTGCCCGTCTGGGTGCCACTGGCAGTCGAGTCATCGTCGTCATGACTGGCGCCCTCTGCACCCGCGGGCCCGGCTATATACAGCAGCTGCACGCGGCGTCCCATGCAAGCGCGAAACACAGAGCGCAGCAGCTCGATGTCACCAAAGGTCTCGGTATGCGGGGTGAGGTAGGTAGAAAGGTAGACCACGCGGTCAAACTCGTAGGCCTGGTCCAGGTGCTGGAGGAGCTCTTTCCACGAAGCATGGGGCGACGACCCATCGCGGCGCGCGTCCGCGGCGGCTACGACCTTAACGTGGTCCCCGGGGAACGCCTTGGCGCAAAAGTCATCGTCAACATATGAGGTGTTGCCAACAACCAGCACTTCCACGGCGTTCCCCCTCCCCAAAACTCTACTTTTGCCATAGTCAAACATGCGTATTGTACGCTGCCTGCGCATATGCCCAAAATCTTTAAAGCTGTTTTAAGAACTTTTTTAGAGGATGTGGAGACGCCGAGGGTGCTAAATAAGCGCCCAATCCAGAAGTATGCGGCAAAGTCTTGACATGCCGACCACACCGTATAGCGACAACGCTTCTACCTGCGATTTCTTTTCATGAAATGGACAGTGTGCTCGAGGGTTCCAAAATTTGCCGCATACTTCCGTCGGGCGTTTCCGGAAGTGCGGTGAAAAACCAAGATCGACAGACCAGACCCCGGTTTTGGGCATTCGCGACCTGCGGATTTGTTACCGAAAATCGAGTTGCGCTCGGTGGTTTCCGGTTTTTCCCCGCACTTCCGAAAATAAAAGGCGGAGGGAGTTCTTTATAGCAAACAAATACCCAAGCCCCTCTTAATCGACTTGTTCCAAACGTCGTTAAGCCTCTTGGGCCAATTTGCGATAAAGAAAATGCAGGTGCAACAAGCACAAAATGAACCGTTCTGTAAACGACCAATCTCCTTGAGCAAAAGTTCAGAATGGTCGACGCCGGCCACAGCCGCAGCCAAGTCAGCCACAGACTCGTTTGCATTTTGCGTCACCTGCTCACTAGTTAGCAAAAGCGACCTCAGGGCATGGACGGCAATAATGCAAGCAAATGTAAAACCATCAATACGCCCAATATCCGCAAGCGAATCTCCCCTCCTAGCAACCCAGTCCTTATAAGATCGCTGACCAAAAATCACATCTGAAGGAACAAGGGCGTCATCCAGAGAGTGATACTTCAGGGGATCAAAATCACGATATGCTTCAACCGATGGATAGCTTAGATATAGTTGACCCATATCAGTACTATCGCAATAATAGTCTTGCATTAGCTCAAGCCGCTTAAAATCGTGCCGATTGTCCTGAGGATCTAAGTCAAATATGAGCAAGGTGTCAGTAAAACTGGATTCGAGAAGCTCTGTCGCATCATCTTTATCCGGAAGAAACTCGGCAACAAAGGACCTAAGATCAACGGCCTCAAAATCGCAACCGTATTCTTGAAAGAGTTTGTCTAGAAAGTCATGAACATTAATCTCGACATGAACAATTTGATGATCATCTGCGAGGCTAAAAGAATCAAACATGCGCTCCATCAGCTGAGGCTCGCGTTTAGCACCTTCGACAATGAGCAGGACGTTCTTTACGGACGCATTGTTCATGACTAGTCAAACTCTCCGGCACGGAGGAGCTTCTCAATGTTGTTGCCAAGCCTCAACTCGCGATCGGTGGAATCGGCCAAAGTTCGAATGCCCCCTTTTGCAGAGATTTGATAAACGCAGTCGGGCCTCATTACGCCATTCTTAACAAGCGAGGTATTGTGGGTCGAGCACAGAATCTGACACGATGCCTTTGAAGCAAAGAACTTCAAAAGGCTCTCTGCCATCTCAAAGTGACAAAAAGCGTCAAACTCATCTATGAACAAAAAACTGGCCGACTCGTTAAGCTCAAGCTCAGAAAACAACTTAACCAGGGTTCTTGTACCGCTAGAACATGCCTCGACAAACGGGATGCATCGAATAGGGTGATTGAAATACAGAACAGGCGAGCCGTCGGACTCTTTAATAACGATCAGAGACTCATCGACTCCATAATTGCGAATAAATGACTCGAATTCCGCAACTTTGTTCTCGCGTATGATCTTGTCGATTACCCTTCTTGTTTCAAACCCTTTTAATCGAAAAAAGTCCATGCGAATCAGCCTCATGCGCGAGACAAATCGTCGCAACTCCGCCAAGACGCCTAAAACATTAGTTGGAAGACTGCTCGTTATATAAGAAAGAAGGCTCAACGAAGTATCGGAGAATTCAAAATTGATCCCAGCAGCACCGATTCGTTCAAGATGGTTCTCTTCGAAAACGCCGCGTGCGTTATTGAAATCGAAAATGAGACTCTCATCAATCGATAGGCTCTCATGAAGCCAAGTAGTCGGAGAAGTCTTCTCATAGCTGTAATTGATTTCGCGACCGTCAAATTCAAAGACATAAGTGAACTGTGCCGTGCCTCGCCCACAATCAGCATTCAAAAACAGACGATCATCCTGGTCAGAATAATCGAATGCCTCTGGAAAGCCGAGTGTAATGTCGAATAAAGCTGAACCGAAATTCGATTTACCAGACGCATTTCTGCCGATCAAAAGTGCGGTTTTCACGGTTCCGTTTTTAACGTTATTTTCTGCAAACTGATAATCACGAGAAGCTGCAAAATTTAATGTAACCGGAGTCGAAAAATTCCTATAGCCATCAACAGTAAAACGCTTAAGCATGAGAGTCTCCTATCTCTTGCCGTAATTATATTACGGCAAGAGATAGGAGACTCTCATCAAATACTCCATTACAAGAAAAGTAATGTGAACAGAGTCCATGCGAACCATGAATACCCGCTACGAAAGCCGCTGGAAAACAGCCCTTAAACGCAAAAACCGCCTTTCGGCGGTTTCCACGGACCAAGCCGGACGTACCGTCGCAAAGCCTCATCACAGTTGGAACTGTAAGGAAAAGCCCAATCCCAGTCAATCCTTTACCGACAAACCGTAGTGAATTAAGCTGAGCAGCAACGCATCAGTAAAGTTACATGCTGGCAGAAAAACACCCGCAATTTCGCCTTTTCCCAACTGGGATGTAAGTTTTGACAGGCCGAATCTTACATGCAAACAAAAAAGAGGGCTGACGCATCAACCCTCTTCAGGTGTCGCCCGAAGGCTTCCACCGCAATTGACTTTATTCTAGTTGATATCCTCAGCTTGTCTACAGGCGCGCCTTTCAACGGAGACTTCCAAGTCGAGGCGCCATAAAAATAGGGGATGCCCTCCCTTGGGAAGGAACCCCCTTACAAAACTTTGGCCTTAGCAAGCAGGCTTCTGTTTTTCATTGTTTGACTATGATAGCTCAAGCGATAATCTCGAACCGCCACAACCTATATCTCCCGAACGACGAACCTGCCCTCCAGCATAAGCTTGTGTGCAAGATTGTTGCTACGTCCAGCAATACCAAGCGAAGTGCCATAGTAATCAAGGAGGGCGAGTACCTTGACCACCTCTGACTCGCGGACACCCTTAGCGTAGTTTGGGTATAAGAAGACCAGGCTGGTATGCCCGTTATACAAATCCACCGTGCTAAAGATAGACTCAAAGTACGAATAATCGGCCCGAGAGAGCGAATGTCCAAAAAAGACTATTGAAGACATCTCAAGACCATCCCCTCCCCTTTGCGCAGGATAAGCAATCGAGCTACTTGGAACCCCTCGAGCGGACTTCAACACACGATATGTCTTGGCAAACGGGAGGATATCCCGATCATCCAAATTGCCGGAACCGTCGATCCAAAAATGCTTTCACCATCAAGCGTGCCGTGGATATTGACAAGATTGGCATCCCCAAACCGCTGTTTAAGCCACCGATATGGAGACGTGTAGTCCTGCAAAGAACCTAACGAGGCGGCATGGTCGGATATCACGTCTCGGGCAATCTACAGTGGTTGAATCAGTCGCCGCCCCACGGCTCTCTAGGAGTTCAATTGGTTGAACAAAAGTCTTAAGTTCTTTTGCCAAAACAAGCCCCTAAAATCAAAGGGCCGTTGCCGGAAGCCTCCAAACAACGACCCTTCTTTGTCATCGCCTCACTTAGAGTCCACGACGACAGAATCACTACTGGGATAGTACCCTAAAGTCATCGATAATGCGACGCATAGAGGAATTACGTTCGGTGTTCGACTCTTTCGTGAGTCTCTAATCGGCCATCAACGGAGGCTGATATTCTTAGTCTCGATCGGCCCATCGTCGAAACGGTACTTGACCAGCCTGAAAGTCATTACACGCATGAAAAAAGGGCAACACTCTCTTATCGAAAGCGTCACCCTTAAAGCTCCCAAAGAGCTTTTGTATTGCAGGACGCATGCTACACCATCTCATTGAGATGGTGTAGCATGCGTCCTCGACCACCACAAAAACATCATCACATATGATACATGAGACTCAGACTATCGGGTACCATGCATCGACCATACCTTTAAAAAAACTGAAGGACGATTTTACAGGGTCATTTTTATCGTAATACTGAGCATTCCGATACATGCGATTGACCGACTGGTGAAGCTGAACGCCCTTTGCCGCAACAACGCCAGGAGAGGCAATCAGATGATGCAAATAAAGAGTCGTCGCAATTTGCTGAATCCTGTCATTGCTCAACTTCGTTGAAAGGGTGATATCCGAATAGCCGACAGCCCGTAAAGCATTTTTAACATTGCGGCCAATCTGATAAGAAGGATCCCCTCCCTTAAGGTCATCAATAATGCAGTTATTATGCCCGCAAGCATTACGGAGAGCTTTAACGCTTTGAAGTTGATAGAAACGACTTTGAAGCTTTTTGTCTCGATACCTCTTTGCAACATAAAGAAGAAAATTGTTGAAGGTTCCAAAAGGAATAAGCTCGACAAATGCCCAAACTGGATAACGATAACCAGGGTAATCAGCAATTATTTGGTTTGTATAGCATCCGTTTGCACCTCGGTTGATTTCCGATTTAACTAAATTAACCGTTTTCCCATTATCTAACTTCTGATCTTTAGAAGAAATATACTTCTCGACAATCGAGTACCCATCATCTTGATGCGCTTCCAAGAACCTCAACAGCTGAAGTTTCGAAAAATGCTCAACATCGATTGAAATTGAAAGAAGCACCTGGCGAAATTCATAGTCAATGATTGCAAGATCGCGAAGCATTCCAAAATCAAGGTTAATGAACAAACCATCATTCGGCCCGCCCACATACGTTGGAAAACCCTTTCGAAATAGGTTGATGCGAAAGAAGTTATTGTTCTTCTCAAGATACCGTTCAGCATCATCCTTCGAAGTAAGCTCAAATTTAATGCCCTCCGACTCAAGATGCTGAACTTGCTGAGCAGGAGTCAACCAAGGCTTGGGTCGAAATTCATCCATGCAGCCTCCCGCATATCTACAAGTTATAAAATAACTCGATTATTGTACAGCTCGACGGCCTTGCGGAGCCATACGCCATATGGCCCACAGCGTTCCCGGTAGCGCTGAACACAGTGTATCTCAAGCGTTCGACAGAACAGGATTAAAAACCATACAACCCGGCCAGCCGGCTCAATACATAACTCCGCAAGCTAAGCCCTAGGCCTATAACCCTTAATTAGCCGTTCCAAACAAGAGGGGCTACTTGCCATCAGAAAATCCCATGATAAATTGCCGTTCATTAACATGCGATTTAAATAATCAACCTTAGCGTTTGTCTCATAGACAATGTTGACACTTCGGTCATTTGCCTGCCTACGATAAAATAGGGCAGCGTAACGGGGGCTGAGCGGAAAATAAATGACGCAAGGATTTACATCGTGTTCATTTGTCCATGCCACGTACGCTGGCAACGAAGCGGTAGCGAATTCGGAGCCCTCGGGGGCAACGCAAAACCTGCAATCCATATCACGAAACAAGTCTATTAAGGAATAAATAGGAGTCCCCTTATAACGCTCGAAGAGCACCGTATCCAAGTAAAGAAATTCAACAGCCGGTTTAAGCTCGCCATCAAATCCAGTAAAATCCGCACACACAACGTCACCATTCGAATAGCGTCCGGTGGCCTCAAGCTCTTTGGAGCGGTTGCAGGCTGCACCCCTCACCTCGTTCAACCACATTGGATTTCTTGCAATCAAGAAGGCCACGAGCTCAATGACCAAATCAACGCCATCTTTGTTCTTCAGCAATTCACCACGGTCGAGACAATTCAGCAACGATTGATAAGCGGGAGCAAGTTTGCTTTCAGTTTTGCCCAACTTATCTTCGATGACGCCCTTCTCGATGAATCCGTCATCGCCCTGGGATACACGTCGCCTGACCTCATAAAGGTAGTTCTCCGCACAAACGTTTTCGGGCTTTGATCGGAAGGCGGGCTTCAATCCGCCAGCATCGCGCCTTATACCGTTGAGATAACCCGCTTCGTCGGTAAACGATTTGAGATAAAACCGAGGCACGTAGTGCTGGTTCTTAACCCCGGGCATGGATACGCCCCTCTCCAATTAACAAATCAATCAAGAGCAAGAGTTCCCAGCCGGCGACCGAACTAGCAGCAATGAATCAACCGCAATCGGCTCGGACCTCCTTGATTCTCGCCAATGCGACATCGATGTCCATCGCGGCCAGCTGAGAGCACACGGCATCTAGTGCCACTTTGCTAAAGAATGGAATCTCAGGCCTTACCGCATCATTTTTAGAGATAATCGCAAACACGACCTGTTTGACCGAATCCCTTTCCAATTTAAAACAATTAGGTTCGATCTTGTCTAGAACAACCTGTGCGCACTCCCTAAAACTAGGGTCTGCCTTTACCAAACGAGCCGAGACCAAGCCCTGATTGAACAGATGGCTTAAAGTCGAAGAACCTTGATAATGCTTAACGTGAATGAACGTACCGTCTTTGCACAAGATGTCACAAAGCTCGACCTGGCTGCCTCGACCGCCGTAGTAAATGGTCTTCTTGTCTAGCAACAACTCGGTCGAGGAATTCATCTCCACGACACGTTGGTTATACGGGCCCTCATATTCACCCTTAAAATATTCTGGGAATTCCGTTGGGTAAAGCGGAATCTTAGAAAAGCGGGATTCAACCGATGATTTGTAGTCACCATCAATTCGAAACCATTTTCCATTATTTGCACAGTAACTGGCCCCTTGATATTCTACCTCGCCATATAGGCACTCAGATGCGCGCCATTTATTTATCACCGAGCCCTCTGCCTGTCCAATAACAGAAATACGGGTTTTGCAAAGGTCTTCGTAGCTCTGAGGCAACTTTTCCGGTTCCGGATAGACCATGTCGAGACAAACATCATCAAGCAAAGAACCCTTTGATCCAACACGAAAGCCGGCGACCGCCTCCCATTCAAGGATTTCCGGCACTGCAAGCCATATATTTTGATCGTGAGCATTAATGAGGCTGATGGCTTTAGAATTCAACGCATCTTCGAGTGACCGCTTGCGAACCGGAACGATTCTGTCGACCCAACCGTATTTAGCCTTATAAGAATCAAGCACATAAACGGCATAGACAGACTTAAGATAGTCTCGGATCGATTCTACCGACTCGCCAACACTCAATGCGAGAGAATCCGATCCAGTAATAGATCCAGTTGCGAGCAGCCCATCGCCTCCGCTCACAGTCACTCCCTCTAGCAGATCGCGCTCGACGTCGATTTCAAAAGCATCAACTGAAGACGGAAGGGGCATTTGTTCGTCGGTCTTTCGAGCATTGCCTGAAACTGCAGTTCGTTTTAGTTTGCGAAGTCCGCCATCCATCGCCTGATTGAGCGCCACTTTAAGCCCAAAGCGTTCCTCGACCGCCTCTTTATCCAGCAAAGTAAAACCATAGCCAAAAGAAATGGCAAATAGACGCTCAGCGTCCTCCGCCACGGCAACTTGGACCAGATGGAGAGCGCTTGCAGAAGAAGATAGCAGAGTATCGGACTCCAGTTGACCGTCAAAATAATCAATCCATTTTGGCGGATGAGGGTCTGATGGCTTTGTGTAAACCACTGAACCATCCTCTAGAAGGTGCCTATGGATAAAGGGGTCATTGGAGTCAACGACATCATCAATATTAAAACCCTCTTTAATGAGGTAAACCGACATCTTTTGCTTAGCCATAAACATCACCCGTCACGATCGAACCAGACAGCCACCTTATACCCGTGAATAGGCCGACCGAATGCAATGTCTCCACTGAATGTAGAAGGAAGAAACCCTGATTAAGAGCTTCGCCGCATTCAATTAAGACTGAACAAAAGTTGCTCTCACGGCACAAAAGAGCCCCAGGCAGCGCGAACGTGCCCTTTTACCCGATCGCTTTGCTGGCGATGGAGAAAGCCAATGATCACCGCCCAGCAACACCCGTCGTGGGCGCGGGCTCCCATACCAAAGGGCACCGCCACCCTGAGCTGTACCAGGCGCACGTCAATCTGAGACGATGGTTTAAGGAGCCTCTCCCATTTTGGAACAAAGCCCCGGCCCACGCGGCGGCTTAGGACACGCCCGCTAACGAGAAGACTCACTATGCCTAACGGCGACATCGCCTGCCTGCTGAAGTTCGCGCCCAAAGAGGCGTATATCGACGGCCTGATGAACGGGCGCCTCAATATGAACGCAGCCGATTACTGCCGCGGTCTGCCCGGAGAGCAGGGCGATCCGCTAGAAGCGTCTTTAGCGTACGGAATGGGCATCTACGCCAACTGGCTCTTGCCGATCTGCTGCACGTTCACGGTGCGAGAGAGCGACATCGTTGACAACGCCGTTGTAATTACCAGGCGAATGAACGATGAGTCAGGTGCGCCGACGGCTGGATCGGCATCGTGCGGTACGACCGCTTTGAGCGGCTGCTAAATTGGTATATCGATTCTGGAGACGGCATTTCCCTACACGGCTCCGTCCTCTATGGCGCTCCAACCCCCTCCCCAACATCCCCCAGAAAGTTCGCTGATGTTGACTGGGGTTCCCGTAAAATAATCCCCAACAAAATATGTGCGGAGTGCCGGCCTGGAGCTGCCTTCGGACCCTATTGGCTGCTCACCGAGAGGCTCCGCTATGAAACGACCCCTTTACTACCTGCTCTGCGCGATCGCGTGCACGTCCATGGTCTGCGCGACGATGCCCATGGCAGCCGTCGCGGAAGCCATCCAGCCTCAGGCAGCCGCAGTGCAGCAGGCGCAAGCCGAAGCCACGAGCAGCGACACAGGCAAGGCCGAAGACGGCACCGACACAATCGCGAAAGTAGATACCGTAGAGAACAGCACCGCAACATCCACCGGCACCAGCGCAGTCAACATGGAAAGCGCCGACGGCACCGCCGCCGCAACCACCACGCCCACCCCATCCCTCCGAGCCCAGGCCATCCCCACGCCCAAGGCCATCTCCACCACGTCACAAACCACCTACGCCCACTCCGCCACGGCAACCCAAAACGGCGTCACCTTCACCGTCTCGTGGAACGACGCCCCGGCGGGCACCGCGACGACCTTCCACGTAACCCAAACCAACGGCTCGTCCCAGGCCAAGGCGCGCATGGACGTGCCCACCTACTGGGACGGCGGCAGCCATGAAAGCGTCTGCGACCCGTCGCGCCCGGCATGGGGCAGCTACTACAGCCTGGGCACCGCGGGCCACGACTTTACCTTTGACTTCACGGCATCGGGCACGTACCGCATCTACTTCTACTTTATGGACAACGACAGATACGACCCCCAAAACGACAAGGGGATCTACTACCTGCGCACCACGGCGGAGGTGACCGTAAACGACGCCGCCCGCCCAAGCGTCACACAGGTCGTCAACAACGCCGTGGCCCAGTGCAGGCAACTGACAAACGGCTCGGAATACGACATGGCGCTGCGGCTCCACGACTGGACGCTCGACCAGCTGGAGTACGACCACAACCTCAACTGGTGCTCGGCCGAAAGCGGCCTCACGCGCCACCAGGGCACCTGCGAGAGCTACCAGCGCATCTACTCCAAGTTCCTTGACGCCGCGGGTATCGCCAACGGCCGCATCACCGGCAACGGCCACACCTGGAACGCCGTAAAGATCGACGGCAAATGGTGCCAGATGGACCCAACCTGGGATGACACCAGCAACAACTGGTACGGGGACCTGGACCAGCGCCATCTGTACTTTGGCCTGACCGACGATCTCATGGCAATCGCCCACTCCGACCACACGGCTAACTACCAAAAAGACGGCTACGCCCACCACTCGACCGACCTGTCTAACAATTACTTTGTACGAACTGGCAAGGCCGATGAATGGGCAGAGAAGTATGCCGATCGCATTCAGCAGCACCTAGATGCCTTTCAAAGCAGATAGTTAATTGAATGCGCCAACGAATACACCATTACAGTTTGGAACGCCCGAACAGTCCTATGTTTAGAATCACCAAAGTGCGAACACTAGAGCTTTAACTAACATCCACCCGAAATCGTCGATACGAGACACAGGCAGTCCAATCAATTAAACAAGTGAATTGAAATTAAAGACCTTAGTTGACTCAACCGGGAAAAAACGATCTGATATCGATTTCTCGTCTTCTGCAGCCACATTTGCAACCTCATAGAAACGTCTGGCCAAATCACGACGTCGTTTCTGATAAGCCCTGGCAGCCACCGTAGAACGATCGGGTAAACCATAGTCGAAAATATAAAGCCTGCATGCCGAATCTGACAACCTATCAGCCACTTGTCGCCAAATGTAACCATCGCTTTCTCCCAAGCTGCAGCCATATATACAAATGCTATCGGCTTTAGCTATCAGCTCACTCATCTCAGCGGTTTTCGTATTGCCATAAATTCCGTAGTTCTTTTTTTCTTTAACCCAAAGCTCTTGAAAATCCACCTTAGAGGAATAAACGGGAGATGTAATCTGATCAGAATCTGAAACGCCAAATATAATATTGGTAGCAGTGCCCCCATCATTGATTTCTCCATGAAGATGAAGAAGCGTGCCTTGATAAAAGAACTTAGGCGTAGTACCGACAATCAACTTACCAAAGGGCTGGTCTTTCCCAATCTCATCCCAAAAACGATTGACGGTATTCGTATAGTTTAAAACCAGAACGTGCACAGTCACGTCTTCAGAAGTCGACATCAAAGCGGGGAGCCCTTTTAATACGTCAACAGCAGTGAGTCTCGTATAGAAGCTGCTAATTGATGCTCGAAATTCCTGAACTGCCTCCTGAGGAAGCTCGACAGGCATACGGCTGGACTCTCTAAATACGTAATCTAAAAACTCATCTTGAATATTCTCAAACGTCTCATGAAATAATTCTTCGTCGTCTTCATAAAACGCTGATGCTCTGCCTAGAAGATTTTCCAAATCACACCAAAGTTCAGACGCTCGTTCTGGGCTGAATCCCTCAACTCTTTTTACAAGCTCATCCCTATATTTGTTCTGAACGCCATCTTTAAAATAGCGATTCTTCAAAAAAGAACGGTAATCAGTTGCGAGACCAAGGTTCCGATCAAATCCATTCCCAAAGATCCAAAGAAGATTTAGCATTCAATACCGTCCGATTTAATAACAGAGATTAGTTTTACTGCGCAGTACACCATGCAATATAACGCATGAAGGGCTCTGCCATCAGCGAGCCCTTCATGCACCATCGGTTCATTCTGATAGTATAACTGGATGTAAAAGTATGGACATGTACCCCTTAAGCTCCTCCTCCCAGTCGGGCATGTGGAAGCCACTGGTCTCGAGCTTGGACAGGTCGAGCGCGGAGTGGGCCGGGCGCGGTGCGATGGGGCCCGCGGCGTTCGAATAGTAGTCGGCTGTGCTGACCGGAACGACCCTCTCCCCGTTGCCGTTGGCGGCCTCGAAGACGGCGCGGGCGATGTCCGCCCAGGAC
>DBFVZT010000073.1:0-17483 GCA_048486575.1 Collinsella sp.
CAACGTGGGGATCAGCGGCTGGGACAGGGTGTTCGGGGACGACGTGGCGGCGAGCGCGATCGCGGACAGGGTGTGCCACCACTGCCACCTGGTCAAGATAACCGGCAGGTCCTACAGGCTGAAGGACCTGCCGAGGGACGGGCCCGTCAAGCCGTGACCGGAATCGGTGAAAATACGTTAGCGCAACCGGTGAAACCGCCTTTGCGCGAACGGCGCGCCTGTTTAGCGAAACTGGTGAAAAATAGATTGACGCTAACATCGAACTCCACGACGCCGAAGCGCTCGGGGTCGTCCACGTGGTAGCCGAAGACCGTGGCGCGGCCCGACTTCGCGTTCTCGACGGCCTTCTTCAGGTGGCGCGAAAGGCCGTTGCCGTAGAAGATGTTGTCGCCCAGCACCAGGGCGCACGGCTCGCCGGCGATGAAGTCCTCGCCGATGGTGAAGGCCTGCGCCAGGCCGTCGGGGCTCGGCTGCTCGGCGTAGGACAGGCTCACGCCGTAGCGCGAGCCGTCCCCGAGCAGGCGCTCGAAGTTGGGCAGGTCCGTCGGCGTGGAGATGACCAGGATGTCCCGGATGCCCGCCAGCATGAGGGTGGACAGCGGGTAGTAGATCATGGGCTTGTCGTAGACCGGCAGCAGCTGCTTGGAGGTCACGAGCGTGAGCGGGTACAGGCGCGTGCCGGACCCGCCGGCGAGGATGATGCCTTTCATATCCTAATCCAATCTAGATGAATGACATTTACTAATGCTTAAGCCTGCTCAAACGCGAGGCAACGTTTTTCAATTCAGAATGATTAAGTAAAAGATAGCCAATATAAACTATCGAATACAGGAGTGCCGCCACTCCACCGGGCATGAGCTCGGTAAATAAGACGAAGGCAACTGTAAGCAAAATCTCCTGAAACGGCCTGGACGAACCCGGAGCACTTAACCTTTCATTTAAATATAGTTCGGACCACAGTGACCTTCCGATAATGCAGATTACAGCGCCACACAGGACAGCATCGAGTGAATCGAGAGCGAGAACACCGAATACCGAAAAGACGGTGCTGCAAATAACGGCAACGATATTCAACTTCAGGAGCAGCTGTTCTTTACGAAGAACCTTGAAATAGGTAGTACAGCAAAGGCTCATCTTCGTATTGAAGACGCATATCGGAAGTAAGAGCGCAAAATATCTAAGACTCTCGGCATATTGAGGAAGCCACGCCCCCAAAAACCAAACCATAGGGAAATAGAACAAAAAGATTGCAGGAAAAATGAGTTCGATGGCATTTCTTATGCCAATGTAAAAACGAACTCTCTCCTCATCAGAACCTGTCCTAAGAGCAGGAAATAAGACCATGCTCGCCTGCGAGACAAAAGTGATAAAGAAATTGACAAGAGAGAGGGAGAACGAAATTTTTGCAAAGGCGACGATACCCCAAAAATGATCGATAAGAAACCTAGATACCCCGAGGATCAGTGTGTCGGCGATGTTCGCAATCATCAGCTTTACGCCGACGATGATACTGCGGATACCGTCCTTAAGCGAGTTGCCAAAAGACACTGATTTAGCACATAGGATATCCCTGCCCATCCAAGAGCAATATATGAGCGCAATAATCTTCGAAACGAGATACGCGTAGACATAGGGATGGTAGTCCGAAACCTTAAATCCAATTAAAACAAGGAGCGGAGCCAGAAACACCAGCCTGTCTAGCATTGTAGAAAACGAAAATAGCTTAGTTTCGTTCATAGCCTGAAAGACAAAGCCCAAATAACTTGTCAGGTTATAGACGACGGTGTAAAGCGCAAAAGACGCGATAACAAATACTCGATTTGCGTCATCGACAAGAGGCAGCGAAACAAAAGTGATGCCGAGGCAAATCACTGCCTGGAAACAAGCACCGAAGATATACTGGGATTTTATTGAGCTCTTATCGATTTCATCACGAGAGAGACCCCCGTTAATCAAGTAGACACCATCATTCAGGCCAAGGTGAAAAAAGCCGGAATAGGTCGTATAAAACATGAACAGCTGCCAGTATCCATAATCAGCAACACCAACGATTTTCGGCACGAGCAGCGACATGACAACACTGACCGATAGAGAAATAAACTGTGCAGCAAACGCAATCATAGTGTTGCGTGCAATAGACGAATAATTCATTCAACCTCGTTTGTTTAAACTAACATCCTTGATTTATTCAGAAATCAAGGATGGGCCTGACTCGCACAAATCTGAATACCGAGCACTCGTTCTACCCAGAACGAGTCCACAGGAAGCAAACAAGATAACCGTTGGCACCCACCAACCAAGCTCACAATAAAATATGAGCTCCGCACAGCATATACAGGAGACGGTAAATAGTACTTGATCGAGTTCGCAACCCGACCTGAACGAACCGATGCCAGCGGAAATTATCAAGAATACAAAGCTACAAATTCCAAGAAAACCATATTCATACAGCATTGCAAGGAAACCATTATCCACCGTTGAAAAACCGCTAATTTCAACCGTCGTGCCCAGCATAGTCACGCGACTACTGCCAAAACCATTTCCAGTAAGCCAAAACAGCGGCCTGCTTAAAAAGCTATGAATAATATAGGCAATGGCTCCGAAACGCTGGCTATATGAAACATCAGTTTCAAGCTCACCAAATCGAGAAGCCACAAAGTTAAACAGTCCAAACTTGTAGAGAATAAAAACGAGTAGCAATACAGCTGGAATTAAAAGGGCAATTAAATTCCATTTAGAATACTCGGGGTTCTTTAGGCGAAAGACCAGGTACACCGATGCTAAAACAATGAGAATAATCCACGCGCTACGACTCTTTGTCAGAAGCAGAGCGACCAAAAGAACTACAGAGCATAAGAGACGTTTCATCCTGCCCGTCTCCAATTTATAGTTAATTACCACAGCAATAACTATCATTTGGCCAAATACGATTGCATGACCGAAAAAACTACGCAGTCGATACAAGGATGGATTATCAATCGTTACAGTTTGCAGAAAAGAAAAGGAACCATTTGTAACTAGTCGTTGACCTAAAACAATTTCAAGGACAAAGCTAAATAGGCAGGCGAACACCATAACGTTGCGAAGCATAAGCAATGCAGACTCAACCCAGTCATCATTCTTTGCTTTACCGTAAATATAACCAAGAAGAATGCAAAAGAAATACGAGCAGACCGTAAGGAGGGATTCGTTAATGCTTCGGGACGTAAACGCAATAGCAGAAAAGAAAACTATCGCGCCCATAACGACAATGGGAATGGCGTTATTTAAAAACACTTTGTAGAGACGCCCAGAAAGAACTTCTTTGAAAACGAGCAATCCTAGAACAGAAAAAAATAGTCCTTTAACGGGAGAAATGACACTTAAGATTGCGGCGAAAATCAAAATAGTGAATTCATTAGTAAATAGCTCAAGCATTCTAAACACCTACTTACTGTCACAGGAACTGATTAAGGCCTTAAAGTCACCAAGCAGGGAACGATTTGACAGTTCATACTTACGGTATTTTAGAATGGTGCCTAAATCACTTATTTTTAGGCCACCTACGAGCAAGTGCAAACGGGCATTTAAAACAGAACCGTAATGCTCTATATGCGCAGAAGATATACGATAATCGCCAGGATTACTACTGCAGTATTCTTCTAAAACCTTAGAAAATCTCAAGCACATCCCTATCTCAGCAACACGAGATTTCCTGTCAATATGTCGCATCTCAGTTGCATTAGAGTCATGCCTACGGAACCGAATCAAGGGCTGATTTAGAAGTCTGAGGGTCCCCTTCAGTAATGAGAAGCGCCATAACATACCGTCATGAGCAAAATCATCCTGCCAATATGGCATGATTTCCCTTATAAAACTCGATTTTACGGCATACGAACATCCAGGGCGCCGTACCGACATAAACTTGCTATCGAAAACCGGGGCCTCCAAATCGTCCAGAGGTTTGGAATCATCGACAGCACCATAGACTGTTACTTTTTTACCGCCGCTCTCATAAAACGGCTCGACGGCGCAGCTGAGAACGTCGATAGAGGGGTCCTTCTCGAGGATTGAGGACATCACAGCGATTTTATCGGGTTCCCAGATATCATCCTGGTCGCACGGGAAGACGATTCCATCGTCTATAGATGCAAGGTCGAGAAGCCGCTTAAAGCTCTTGCGCCAGCCGAAATTAGAGCGATTCTTGTTGATGGTCCAATTACCGAGTCCGTGTTCCTCGATATATTTGACAATGAGATCGAACGACCCGTCTGTCGAGCAATCATCCGCAATCAGCACTCGGTCCGGAGACACTGTCTGAAGTCTTAAGCTATCTAGCTGCTCAGTAAGATATCGCGTGCCGTTGTAAACTGACATCACAACCGTAACCATTAAAAACCTTCATCCAATTAAAGCTTAGCCATTAGCTGATCGTAAATACCGATAAGACGTTCTACATACGCGGTCTTTTCGAGGCAGCTGAAGTCCGCCTTCTCAACCGCCCCCCTGTAACGCGAGTAAACATCGGGATCGAGCATATTGACCATTGCGGCGGATAGCGACTCGGCATTGCCCGCGCTGAAGACCTCGCCGAGACCTTTCGACCTCACAAAGGAGGCAGCGTCGCCGACATCAGAGACGATGCACGGCAGACCGGCAGCGATCATGGCCTCATAGGCGACAAGCCCGAACGTCTCTCGCCAAACCGAGGGCATAACGATTGCACGTGACCGCGTCATGACGGAAAGCACCTTGTCATGGGGCAGCGCGCCCATGAATTTGATATCCGGATAACTGTCCGACAGCCTCTTCAATTCGGTACCGTCACCGATGACGATAGCGTCCACACCGGCCCTACTGGCGGCTTCGCAAAATAAATCGCAGCCCTTTTCAGGGCTCAGGCGACCAACGAATAGGTAAGCCTCGCAATCTGCATCAAACCCATGCTGGAATTTGTCCGCATCGACGTAATTTAAACAGTCGAATCGCTCGGCATCCCATGTTAGATAGGGCTCAATCAACCGACGACTGGAATCTGAAACGAAGGCGACAGCCGGGCGCAGCGCTCTCAAAACATATCCCTGCACGGAAAAGCGAACGGATCGATACAGTTTTTGGATATATGAGCGCTTGTCACAGTTGTGCAGCAGGCACTTCGGAGAACCGGGGGCAATTCCGCAGTTGCAATGATTAACATAATCGTAGAGTCCACCGTTGGAACAAACGAGGAAGTACTCATGGGCTGTGATCAGGCACTTGAACCCCCGTCGACCTATGGCCGTGAATATCGAGGGAGAAAGGGAGTGCGTCCAAGAGTGAACGTGGACGACCGTCGTCTTCGGATCGAGCTGCTTCAGTAGATCATCCAGCGCCGTTTCCGAGCGCCTGTTCCAGATACCCTGAGCAGCGCCGGAGACGCCCCCGTTCAGGACGTCGTTCTGCCCGCAATTGACACAAATAACGCCCGATTCGATTAAGGAGGGATCGGGGTCACCCAACGCTGAAAAGAAATAGCTGTTGACACCTATCCTCGCCAGAGCAGCTGCTGTTTCGATTGCGATTTTTGAAGCTCCGCCCCCGATATGGGGACGGTCGCAAATCGTTATCACTGTGGTGAAGTTACTCATGCACGGTCCTAGGTTTAATAGATCGGACAAACCGCTTTACACGCAGGCGCATCGACGGGGGGAGCAGCATTTTCAGACGGTCGAAAAGAGTCGCATTCGGCGCCAGGACGGAATCAAAGACTTGTAATCCTGTAGCCTCGAACTGCTCGATAACGGCATCGCGCCTCTCCACAAGATCAGAGCGCTTATTAGGATCTTCATGCAGCAGCACATCATCCGGAGCAAGGCCGTTGTTAGAGTAGGCGACGTAATCGCCTATTTCATCGATCAATTTTGCCCCGCGCTCGGTCTTCACGATAACGGCCGAAACACCCTTCTCGGGATGTCCGCAGTCTTGGACAGACTCAGAACGCCAGGAATCACCGAGGATGATGTCGGCAGGACTGTCGCACCCTCTGAAAGGACAGCCGTAGCAAGACGATCTGCTGATCAGGCCTTTGATGTAGGAACCATAAAAGGGATCGAATGCAGCGGGCCTCTTTATAATCCTGCCGTCGGATAACTCGATTTTTATGTTATGGCCCCATCCGAATTTCGATTTATCTCTAAAAGTCAGTGCGGTGACATCGGACTTCTCCCGAAGCTCGAGCCAGCCAACATAGGAACGAAACATGGAAGAGCTTGGTACACCGTGGCAAACAACGCTGACGGTTGTCAGCCCATCCATCGGTTTACCCAAATAGAGACGCAGCGCGGAAACCTGACAAGGAGTACCGCTGAAGAGGACTCGCTTGCCGGATTTGAGATCGCTGAGCACTTCGGGATACGATTCGCTAGCATCGCTCTGGACATATTTGGACTTTTGCAGGAGCGCGATTTCGGCAAGCTCGGATATACCGATATGCCTGACGTGATCGACGCCATCCCAGGCGGCGCCGTAAACGCGCCCGCCGTCCGATAGTATACGTTTCGCAAGAAGGGAGAAGACGCCGCCGGACGAACTTTGCGCGAGCTCGTCCGGGTCATCGCTCTGCAAGACAGCGGCGCGAATGGCCTCCGAGTCCGCGTCGACTTGGTTTTCCGCCGGACAGGTACGCAGGCAAAGACCGCAGGAGGTGCATCTCGCTGCGTCCACCACGGGATATTCGAAACCGTCGGGCGAGGTACGCATAGTAATAGCGGAAAAAGGGCATTTGGCCGCGCAAGCTCCGCAACCAAAGCAGGCCCGGTGAGAAACTGTGTCGATGTTCTTGCTCAAGCTAACTTTCCCCCTATTGCTCAAGAGCATCCAAGAGCCATTTTTTCGAAAACGTGATGAGCGACTCCACGTCGGACAGTCGCTTCTCATAGCCCTCGATTTCCGTAGCGTTCATGTGACTGTCATAGCCATCTAGCAGACGATCCTCGGTATTCGAAAGCCTCGAGAGGCTCTCGACTCGAGAGTTTTGAGAGCGCTTGTCGGTCTCCTCAAATCTCTTGAAGCAGTAATAGTCTTTGCGGAAAATTTGAGAAAACAGCGTACCGTGCAGCGAATCGGTTAACACGAACCGCGCGCTCGCCAGATAAGCGAGCCATTCATCGGGACCAAGCCCGTAACGCGGATTGAGCTGCTCGTCGACAGCATTTTTACCTGAACCGACAAGCGTCACGACCTCGCAGCCGAGCTCTTTTGAAATCGAATCGACAGCTTTCCTGTAAAACGGCCTATTCCCAAGGAAATAGCAGACGATTTTCCCGGGCTCAGGACATTTACCGTTGATGAGCGGGGCCCAGTCCTCTTTCGACAGGAGCAGGACAGGGTCCACAACCTGTGAAGGGCGCTCGAGACCGAGGGATTCGACAAAATCCGCGCCCGCATCTTCACGAACAGACACAGAGCTGAACGTTTTAATCAGATCGGTAATGATCTTTTTCTTCCTCTGCGTGGTGCTCGTGACACCGAAGCTGGGTGCATACGCGATTCTCTTATCGCTGTCGCTTAGAAAGGAGAGATAGAAATTCCTATTCAAAAGATAAGGGGACCAGATTTGATCAGATCCGCAGACGTATGCATCGTATTTTCCCCGTAAATCGACCAGTCCGTCTGTATCGACAATCCGATCAGTGGTCTCGATGTTCTGGCTCAAAAAGCGATTGAATACGTCAGCCGTCGAGGATCCGAAGTCATCATGTTCCTTCTTGCGATTGAATAGCTCGCGTGCTTTGCCAGCAAATAAATCGAAGGAGTTCCGGTTGATCGCCCAGTTCAGTAGCTTTTCTTTAACGCAGGGAAGATAGTCGGCGTCGACAACGTCATGCCCTTCTGCCTTCAAAAACTGCTGTAGGGCATAAGCCTGAAGCAACGTACCGAAATTTTGATTATGGAGCCACGTTAAAATACAAATTTTCATTAATTCACCGTTTCAAATAACTTCAGATAGTACTCTTCGAGCTTGGGCGCTGCCCTAAAGATGTCATAAGATTCAAGCCCCAGAGATGCTTGGGGATCGGAACGATTAACGACATCTGTGCGTGTGGTAAGGATCGCATTGGACCAGCCCTCAATGCCCGCACTCAACGGAACGAAGCTGCACCGACCGGATAGCGCGACCTCGTTGGGGACCCTCTCAGAGCAGATGCACGGGAGACCGGAGACCTGGGCCTCAATCGCGACCATTCCGAGGCCCTCGTACAGACTAGGGAGAACGAATAAATCAAGCGCCTGATAGACGTCCTGTACATTGGAAATCTGACCGAGAAAACGCACCGCTGACGCAATTCCCAGCGAGCGCGCCTTTTCCTCCGCCTGCGGTCTCAACTTTCCATCGCCGCAGATAACAAGGATGGAATCAGGATTCTGAGCATAAACCGCCTTGAAAACATCAAGCAAAAACAGCTGATTCTTCTGGGGGATGAACCTACCGATATTCCCCAATACCAGCGTATCGTCCTGCGCTCCAAGCCCAGCACGTTGCTCATCCCTAATCGATCGATTGAAAGAAAAACTGCTCAAATCGATAGCATTATTAAAGACGGTAAAATGGGATGAGCCGAACAGCCATTTACCGGCATACTCAGTACAGGCCGCCAAATCAGTTGGATACCTTGTCGAAAACAGTTTCAAAAAGCCTTTAAGGGCATTTTTTGCAAACTCGCCTTTGCCGCTCGTCGAGTGGCTGTGGGCGATACGCACGGGTACCCCTGCCTTCTTCGCGGCGCGAAGCGGAAAGACGGAAAGCGCGTTGATATGGCTGTGCACTATCTTCCAGCCCTCTTGCGTAAAGAGGCTTTGAAGCTCTCGCTGATATTCAATCGCATGCTGGTAGGGCGGAATCTCAAAGATTCGACCACCAAGCGATTCGATCTCTTCACGTGGCACGAGCGTCGAATCTGAATCGACAAGAAAATCGAACTGGACTTTACTTCGGTCAATATGGCGATAATAGTTCATGACAACGGCCTCGACGCCGCCGCCAACCATCTTGCCAACAATCTGGGCTACCCTAATCGGTTCAGTCATCTAGCAAGCACCGCCACCGGTAAAGACCTCAACGACTGTGAGGAGAACAATCTTTAAATCGGTGACCACGCCGCGTTTGGCGATGTACTCCAGGTCGCGTCGGACCATGCCGTCGAAATCGGTGTCGTTGCGGTCCGTCACCTGCCACCAGCCGGTGATCCCGGGCTTCACGGCCAGGCGCTGCAGGTCGAATTCTGTGTACTCGGCCACCTCGTTGGGCAGCGGCGGGCGCGGGCCCACGACGGACATCTGGCCCAGGAACACGTTGAGGAACTGCGGGAACTCGTCGATGGAGTGCTTGCGGATGAACTTGCCGATCTTGGTGACGCGGGGGTCGTCCTTCATCTTGAACATGGCACCGGCGATCTCGTTCTGTTCCTTGAGCTCGGCGAGGCGCTCGTCGGCGTCTTTGTACATGGAGCGAAACTTCCACATGCGGAAGGTGGAAAGGCTGCCGTCACGGTGGGTCTGGCCCACGCGGATCTGGCTGTAGAACGGGTTGCCCTCGCTCTCCAGGCGGATGGCCGCGGCGAGCACCAAGCTCGGAATGGCAATGACGGCCAGCACGCAGCCGCTGAACACGATGTCGAAGGCGCGCTTGACGGCGCGGTATGCCAGGCGCGTGCGGTCCCAGTCCTTCACGGCCTGCAAGGCCTTGTAGCGCATCCTCGCGTCGCCGCCATTCATGGCCTGCGCAACAAGCGCTGCCCCCACCGGCGCGTTTTGCCCTGTCACTTCTTTACTAGTCAAGTTCAAATCCACGTCCTTGTCCTCAGGGATTCCCCAATCGATGAATTCAAATTGCGAATGAATTTCCAGTGCGACGTCTCCTTACGTCTTACTGGGCACGTCCAACGGAAGCAGCTCCCTAAATGCGGAGTCGCCTTCGCCTACGTCCACCAGGCACCAGCGCTTATGACGGTCGATCTTCTTTACTCGGGCCTCTTGCCCCACCAAGGGCCCTTGCTCTATATGCAGCACGCCGTCTTCTATGCGGGCCACGCTGTTGCGAACCACGCCGTCGTCGTCAAGCACGCTGCGGTACCAGTCCTGCGCATCGTCCGGCATGGGCGCATAGGCCCGCTCCCTGCTGCCGGCAATGCGGCAGCCAAAACTCAACTGGGCCAAAGCCTTGTCGAGCAGGGCGGCATCGCGCGTGGCGACGAAGAAGTATTCCTTGTACATGGGTTTGGTTTGGAGCGACCAGGCGCCGTCCCGCTTAAACCAGAACTCCTTTTGCATCACAAAAGCGTCCTGCATCAGCTCGTGCGGGATAATGCGGCGGACCTTTTCGCAGGTCTCGCGCTCTTTACCGTTGGGGGTGTGGACCAGATACCAGTGGACGCGGCCATGCTGGCTGTTGGTAGTAGCGCCACTAAAGGCGCCGGGCAGCTGCTCTTGGCGCCGCATTGTCTGTTCCATCTATCGCCCCCTTAACCTGCTCCGCGACGCACGCGGATGCAGGGGCGTTAAGAACAGGCTTCTCGCTCGCAGCTAGGCGCAGTCGCAAAAGTACAGGTTTTTGTAGAGGGGTATGGAGATGCACCCATTCGCGGCGCATTTTGTGCAATCTGGGAAAACGCGAGCAGTTTACTCGTATAATGAGCAACGTCGAAAGATACAAAAACCTGTACCTTTTTGCACAACAAAAAAGCCGCTCTAACCAGCGGCTTTTCTTCTATAGACAACAAAAAAGGCGACCGCCCGCGAGGACGATCGCCTTTGTAAATTCTTGTGTTGTTTGTGCTAGGCGCGAGTCTTGATCTCCTCAAGCACCTTGGCCACAAACTCATCAACGCTCATCTGAACGGTCTCGTTGGAGCGATCGCGGACAGAGATGTTGCCGGCCTCGACCTCCTTCTCGCCCAGGATGAGCATGTAGGGCACGCGGTCGATGCTGCGGGCCTCGCGGATCTTGTAGCCAATCTTCTCGTCGCGGTCGTCGCAGACCACGCGAATGCCGGCCTCCTCCAGCTTGGCACACACCTCGTGGGCGTAGTCGCGGCTCTTCTCAGAGACGGGAAGCGCCTTGACCTGAACGGGAGCCAGCCAGGTGGGGAACTTGCCCGCAAAGTGCTCAATCAGAATACCGATAAAGCGCTCGATGGAGCCAAAGCACACGCGGTGCAGCATAATGGGGCGCTTCTTGGTGCCGTCGGCGTCCACGTACTCCAGATCAAAGTTGAGCGGCATCTGGAAGTCGAGCTGGACGGTACCGCACTGCCAGGTACGACCGAGCGAGTCCTCCAGGTGGAAGTCGATCTTGGGGCCGTAGAAGGCGCCGTCGCCCTCGTTGACCTCGTAGTCCATGTGCAGCTGCTCCAGAGCGGTGCGCAGGCCATCCTCGGCGCGAGCCCAGTCCTCGTCCGAACCCATGGAGTCCTCGGGTCGGGTGGAAAGTTCAACGTGGTACTTAAAGCCAAACTTCTGGTACACGGAGTCGATGAGGTTGACCACGCCCACGATCTCGTCGGTCAGCTGGTCGGGACGCACAAACAGGTGGGCGTCGTCCTGGTTAAAGCAGCGCACGCGGAACAGGCCATGCAGGGCGCCGCGCAGCTCGTGGCGGTGCACCAGGCCAATCTCGCCGGCGCGGATGGGCAGCTCGCGATAGGAGTGCGGTTTGGAGGCGTACACCAGCACGCCGCCCGGGCAGTTCATGGGCTTAATGCAGTACTCTTCGTCGTCGATGACGGTGGAGTACATGTTGTCCTTGTAGTGGTCCCAGTGGCCCGAGGTCTTCCACAGCTGCTTGTTCATGATGAGCGGCGTGGAAATCTCCACGTAGCCGGCCTTGTGGTGAATCTCGCGCCAGTAGTCCAGCAGCGTGTTCTTAAGGATCATGCCGTTGGGCAGGAAGAACGGGAAGCCGGGGGCCTCGTCGCGCATCATAAAGAGGTCCATCTCGCGGCCGATCTTGCGGTGGTCGCGCTTCTTGGCCTCCTCGAGCATGTGCATGTGCTCGTCGAGCTCTTCCTTGGTGGCAAAGGCGACGCCGTTGATGCGGGTGAGCATCTTGTTGTTCTTGTCGCCCTTCCAGTAGGCGCCCGAGACGCCGGTGAGCTTAAAGGCCTTCAGCGCCTTGGTGTAGCAGATGTGGGGGCCGACGCACATGTCGATGTAGTCGCCCTGCTGGTAGAAGGTGATGCGGGCGTCATCGTCCAGGTCGCCGATGTGCTCGACCTTGTACTTCTCGCCGCGCTCCTCCATAAGGGCGATGGCCTCGGCGCGGGGCTTCTCGTACACGGAGAACTTGAGGTTCTCCTTGACGATCTTCTTCATCTCGGCCTCGATCGCGGGGAAGTCGTCCTCGCTGATCTTGACGCCCTCGGGCAGGTCGACGTCGTAGTAAAAACCGTTGTCGGTCGCGGGACCGTAGGCAAAGTCGGCCTCGGGATAGAGGCGCTTGATGGCCTGCGCCATGATGTGCGCGGCGGAGTGACGGATGACGTGCGTGACCTCGTCCTGCGGGAGCTCGGCCACCGAACCGTCATTGTAGAGTGCCTTCATGGGTATGTTTTCTCCTCTCGGATGCCTGATGCAAGTGTGTGCGATGCGCTCGGCGTTTTTGACTTGCATCATTATAGGCAGGTTGCCTTGGTATACAAGCGCCCGCCGCACCTTAATGGCACGGCGGGCGATTTTCTACGCATGCTTCATCGTGTGGGGGCGGGGTGTGGGGCGCGCGTGCGGCTTGCGTGTGGCGCGCGGTGCCCGTGGCTTGCGACCGGCCCGGCGATGGATGCGTTACTGGATGCGAGTTCGGCAGTAGGGGCAGACCTTCCAGTGCGCGTCGAGCGGCCGATGGCAGCTGGGGCACACGTTGCGAACCTGGGTGTCGCACACCGGGCAGACGACAAAGTCTTTCTCGATGGGGGCGCCGCACTGCGGGCAGGTGCCGTACTGGGCAAGCTGGCGCTCGCGCAGGGCCATGTCCAGCTCCTGCTCCTCGCGGTCGGCCGCGTAGGAGTGCGGGCGCAGGACCAGGTAGGCGATGAGGCCCACAAACGGGATGAGGGCGATGATGCCCCATGCCACGTAGGCGCTGGCGCCGCGGCGGCGAGCGTCGATAAACACATAGACGACCGACAGCACATACAGGGCGATGATGAAGCCGACAAAGGCATAGATGACGCCCATAAGCTGCGGCGACATGAGCTCGTTGATGTATTTGGACATTGAGGTGTACCTTTCGGAATAATTACAGTCCGGTCAAGTTTACCACGGGGTTTGTTTATATGGGACTACGGCTGGGTACGGGGCTGGCGCGGACACAAACATCTCAATCTGTAACAGGTGGGAGCGGAATCCGGGTCTAGATGTTACAGATCGAGACAAACGGAGGACTCATCAGACCACAATCTCAATCTGTAACAGTAACTCGGCAAAAACAGGTCTAACTGTTACAGATTTAGACATTCGAAACCGACTTATAGGTTCATCTAAATCTGTAACATCTAAACCCCAAAACGGTCCCCAGATGTTACAGATCGAGACGGAAGAATCCCTCCCCGACTTCAATCTCAATCTGTAACATCTGGGACCGAAATTCCCCTCTTGCTGTTACAGATCTAGACGAACGGAGAACCCCTCAGACCAATGTCTCAATCTGTAACAACAACTCGTCAAAAATGGGTCCACCTGTTACAGAACGAGACAAAACTCTGACGTTAGGGCCGGCAGACAAGGTCGTTGACGATGCTGAGTCTCCCCTCGCCTGCCGTTGGCGGGTGTTGCGGGGCTGTTCGCCGCATTGCTGCCTCACTGGGGGCACACAGACCGTAGGATGGTTTTATTGACAGCCTGTCAACTCGTCTGGGAGGCACTGTGACAGAAACGTTTGACATCGCGATTGTGGGCGCGGGCATCACCGGATGCGCTATCGCGCGGCAGCTCGCGCGCTATGACCTGTCCATTTGCGTGGTCGAGGCGGCCAACGACATCGCCCTGGGCGCCTCGAAGGCCAACGGCGGCCTGGTGCACGCCGGCTACGATCCGGCACCGGGCACCGTAAAGGCGCAGGTCAACGCCCGCGGCTGCGAGTTGTATGGCACCTGGGCCCAGGAGCTGGGCTTTTTGTTTTGCCGAACCGGTTCGATGGTGCTGGGATTTAGCGACGAGGACCATGCGCAGTTAGAGAAGCTGCGCAGCAATGGCCACGCCAACGGCGTGCCTGAGCTGACGATCATTAGTCCCGAGCGCATCCACGAGCTGGAGCCGCGCGCGAGTGCCAAGGCGACGTGCGCGTTGTGGTGCCCCTCGACTGGCTTTGTCGATCCGTTTGATGTCGCCATTGCCGCGCTGGAGAACGCGGTCGCCAACGGCGTGACGTTCATACGGTCCGCGCCGGTGGAAGCGATTGAGGTTGCTGGCGGCGAGGCTACCGACAGGGCTGCGCACTTTACGCTAGTGACGCCTGCCGGCGATGTGCGCTGCCGCTACCTGATCAACGCCGCGGGCAACGGTGCCGCAGAAATCTCGCATATGGTGGGCGCCGAGGAGCTCCAGATGGTCTGGCGCCAGGGAAACATCGTGGTGCTGGACAAGGAGTCGCGCGCGCTCATGCCGCTCTACCCCGTTCCCACACCGGTGTCCAAGGGCGTTATCGTCACGGGCACCGTGCACGGCAACACCGTGATCACCGCGACCGCTGCCGTGCGCGAGCCGGGCGACACGCAGACCTATGCGAGCGATGTGAACGCGTTACTAACGGGAGCGCGCAAGCTGGTTCCCGATCTGGACACGCGCCGCATGGTGCGCGCATTTGCCGGCGGGCGTCCGGTCATTAAGGGAACGAACGACTTCTTTATTAGGCAGTCGGCCGTGGTGCCGAGGCTGTTCCAAGCGGCGGGCATCCAGTCGCCAGGCGTGGCGAGCGCACCGGCCATTGCCGAGCGCATGGAGCAGGTGCTGCGCGATGCCGGTGTTGCCCTGCACGAGCGGGACGACTGGGATCCGATTCGCCGCACACCAGACGACTTTGACCGCGCGCCGCTTGCGCGCAAGGAAGAGCTCATTGAGTCCGACCCCGCGTGGGGGCAGATCGTCTGCCGCTGCGAGACGGTACCCGAAGCCGAGATTGTGGCCGCGATCCGACGCCGCCCGGGCGCGGTTTCGGTCGAGGGCGTCAAGCGCCGCTGCCGTGCGGGCATGGGCCGATGCCAGAGCGGCTTTTGCCAGAGTCGTGTGGTGGCGATTCTGGCACGAGAGCTGGGCTGCGACCCCAGCGAGGTGCTGTTGGAGGATGCCGGCTCCTGGCTCGTTGAGGGACCTTTGAAGGGGGTGCACTAGGATGGCGGAATTCAAATCAAACGCTACAGACAGCGGTGCCGTTGAGTCAGTACCGACGCAGGCCTTCGACGTGGTCGTTATCGGCGGCGGACCTGCCGGCATGGCGGCCGCACTCGCCGCGCACAAGGCCGGCGCACGCGTGGCCATCGTGGAGCGTGAGCAACATCTGGGCGGAATCCTCCGCCAGTGCATCCATCCTGGCTTTGGGCTTTCGCACTTTAAGCAGGAGCTCACCGGCCCCGAGTACGCGCAGCGCTTTATCGACCAGGTGTGCGCGACCGACATCGTGCTGTTCTTGGACAGCATGGTGCTTGGGATTGATTCGGGCGAGTCCACGGAAGACGCCACACTCCACACCGTCACGCTCATGAGCCGTGCCGGCATGCTGCAGCTCACCGGGCGCGCGGTCGTCCTTGCCATGGGTTGCCGCGAGCGCACCCGCAGCGAGATCAAGATTCCCGGCAGCCGACCCGCCGGCGTGTTTACGGCCGGCCTGGCGCAGCGATACATCAATATCGAGAACCTCAAGCCCGGCTCGCGTGCCGTCATTTTAGGCTCGGGCGACATCGGGCTGATCATGGCGCGCCGCTGCACGCTCGAGGGGATTTCGGTCGAGGGCGTGTACGAGCTTATGCCGTACGCCAACGGCCTGCGTCGTAATGTGAAGAACTGCCTGGACGATTTTGGCATTCCGCTGCATCTGTCGACCACTGTCACGCGCGTGATCGGGCATGACCGCGTGGAGGCCGTCGAAGTGAGCCAGGTCGATGAGCGCCTGGCGCCCATTCCGGGGACCGAGCGCGTCGTTCCGTGCGACACGTTGCTGCTTTCGGTGGGATTGATTCCCGAAAACGAGCTTTCAGTTGGCGCGGGCGTTGAACTTGACCCACGTACGCGCGGCGCCGTGGTAGACCAGAACCTGCAGACAGGCGTTCCGGGCATCTTCGCCTGCGGCAACGTGCTGCATGTTCACGACCTGGCCGACAATGTGACAACCGAGTCCGAGCATGCCGGCGCGGCTGCGGCGGCGTGGGCGTTGGGGGCTGTCGGCACCGCGACGGGAGTGGCGGACGAGGGCTGCGAGCTCACGGTCTCCCCCGCCGGCATTGCAGGTTACGCGCTACCAGGACGCATTACGGCGGTCGGGCTCACCAAGGCCAACTTCCGCGTGCGCCGGCCGGTTGATGCCGCCCGCGTGCGTATCATGGCCAACGGCGAAGAGCTGTTTGCGGGCAAGGTTCGTCCGTTTAAGCCGGGTGTCATGGAGAGCTTCCCGCTACCGGCGAAAGTCATCCAGCAAGCACTCGACCTAGGTGTTAGCGAGATTGTTCTGTCCGTCGATCCCGTCGAGGAGGCATAAGGCCATGAGCGATACCGTGATTGAGACGTTACAGTTCAACTGCACCACCTGCCCGTCCGAGTGTCTCCTGACCGTAGAAGTCGAGCGCGAGACGGACGGCAGCGTGGCAGCGGTGAGTTCCGTGACCGGCAACAGCTGCCCGCGCGGTGATAAGTTCGCACATCAGGAACTCACCTGCCCCATGCGCGTGCTCACCACCACGGTGGCGGTATCCGGCGGCGACGAGACGCTGCTCCCCGTTCGCACCGCCGAGGCAATCCCGCTCGAACTCCACGCCCAGGCGATGGACCTCATCCGCGGCCTCGTCGTCAACGCCCCCATCCGCATGAGCGATGAAGTCCTCCCCAACCTCCTAGACACCGGTACCGACCTCATAGCCAGCATGGACATCGACCTTGCCTAGGTAGCTCATTTGGGACGGGGCTCTTTTAGCTACCCCGCCATCCACCCCGCCCCTCCTCAATTGCGGTGAAATAGTTCCTGATTTCCGCCAAAACCCCGGCATCCAGGAACTATTCCACCGCAACTATCCTTAAAATTGGCATTTAGCTTGTGCCTACTTTAGTGCCATTTCAAAACTATGCCGGATTACGGGGCTGATTCGGAGACCCCCATCCATACCGGCAATTTTCGATTTTTGATAAGCCATCTACCTGCACTGATAATTGTTCTCGGGGGAAGCGGGCACTGCGGGGCGCGGCAACGGCGCGCGATTTCCGCGTCGCAGCGCTACCCTGATGCTGAATGCCGGGACGATGACCCACTGACCTGCTGACGCCTCTTCGGC
>DBFVZT010000074.1:0-18833 GCA_048486575.1 Collinsella sp.
GGTCATGGCAGGACTCCGGGACGCGGATGCCGGGGCGAGACAGGTCGGATTTGAGGACGGCCGAAGAGGCGTCAGCAGGTCAGTGGGTCATCGTCCCGGCATTCAGCATCAGGGTAGCGCTGCGACGCGGAAATCGCGCGCTGTTGACGCGCCCCGCAGTGCCCGCTTCCCCCGAGAACAATTATCAGTGCAGGTAGACGGCTTGCCGATTTTTGAAAAAGCCGGCTATGGTTGACCCCCGCGGCTTAAACGTAGTAGATAGGCCCCTTTTGTGGCACGGAAGCGGACCAGTCTTTTTGGGACGGGGCTTATTTGACCACCTGTCGATCTGATTGCCCAAGTAGTCAAAAAAAGTCAAAAAAGCCCCGTCCCAAATTAGCCACCTTGCCCCATCGGGCTGGAGCGGGTAAGATATACCGAGCGCCTAGCGCGTTCGATGGGTTCGGATGACGACATGTTCCGAATCTGGTCAGGTCCGGAAGGAAGCAGCCATAAGGAGCCTCTGTCGGGCATCCGGATCCATCGAGTGCGCAGGCGCTTTTTGGTGCCGCGGCTACCCGCGAGTGCCGGCAGGGCGCTTGGTGTCTCGCTGGTCCTCGGCTTCGCCTGCGGGATCGCTCGACTACCAAGCGCCCTGCCGGCACTCGCGGGTAGCCGACCAAAACCGCCTGAAGGGTCACATTTATCTGATAATTGAATCCCTGGCGTTATGTCGCTCGCTGACTGCGTCAAAACAGTGACGGTTTTTACCACCATCCAAGATTCTTCTGTAACGAGTTGCTTACGTATCTTCAGGGCTCTCCGTACTATCATGAATCAGATTGAAGAGAGATGATGATAGGGAGCGCCTATACATGATTGAGCTGCTCAGGCGTTTTGGTGGTAAGTTTCGCCGGTATATGGTGATTGGTCCTGCGTGCAAGTTGATCGAAGTAATCTTTGACCTGCTTACGCCGCTGGTGATTGCCCAGATGATTGATAGGGGCATCGGCGTGCACGATGTGAACGCTGTCGTCCACTACGGTATATTGCTTGCCGCCATGGCCGTGATCGGCATCTCGTTTACGCTCGTCTGCCAAAAGATGGCGGCGCTGACCTCGCAGGGCATGGGCACCGACATTCGCGGTGCGCTCTACCAGCACATCAACAAGCTGAGCTATGCTGAGCTCGATCGCTTTGGCACGCCGTCGCTCATCACGCGCATTACCAACGACGTCAACCAGGTGCAGCTCGCCGTGGCGCTGGGCGTGCGTATGCTCATCCGCTGGCCTTTCCTGGCGGTGGGCTCCATGGTCGCGGCCCTTGCCATCGACCTTAAGCTCGGCATGATCTTTTTGATTTGCACGCCCGCTATCGGCCTGGTGTTTTGGTTTGTCATGGCGCGCTGCATCCCGTACTACAAGCAGCTGCAGGCAAAGCTCGATCGCATCGCGCTTATTTGCCGCGAGGGTCTTTCGGGCGCCCGCGTGGTCCGGGCGTTTGTGCGCGAGGGTCACGAGCGTGAGCGTTTTGCCCAGGCGGCCGATGGCCAGGCGTGTGTCGCAATTGCGGTGGGCAAGCTCTCGTCGATCCTTAACCCCGTAACGTTTCTGGTGATGAACCTGGGCGTGTGCGCCATCCTGTGGGTGGGCGGCATTCAGGTCAACGTGGGCGAGCTCACGCAGGGCCAGGTCATGGCGTTCGTCAACTACATGACGCAGACCCTGACCTCCATCGTGTATGTCGCCAACCTGGTCGTGGTCTTTACCAAGGCGAGCGCCAGTGCGTCGCGTCTCAACGAGGTGCTCAATTGCGTGCCGAGCATCACCGACGAGGGCAACCAGCCGGTCGCGCTGCCCAAGCCGGGCAATGTCGCTCCCGTTCCTGCGCTGAGCTTGAGCCATGCGAGCTTCTCGTTTGGCGCCGGCGCGGCCAATGCTGTCAACGATGTGACGCTGGAACTCCCACTGGGCAAGACGCTCGGCATTATTGGCGGTACGGGCAGTGGTAAGTCCACGCTCGTCTCGCTCATCCCGCGCCTGTACGACACGGGCGCCGGCAGCGTGTGCGTGATGGGTGCCGACGTGCGCGCTTGGCCGCTCGACCAGCTGCGCCATGTGGTTGCGACTGTTCCGCAGCGCGCGTCGCTCGTGAGCGGCACGATCCGCAGCAACCTAACCTGGCGCGACGAGTCGGCGGCCGACGAGGAGCTTTGGGCGGCGCTCGATATGGCGCAGGCCAGCGAGTTCGTGCGCAACAAGCCGCAGGGGCTCGACGCCCCGGTCGAGGCGGGCGGCAAGAACTTCAGCGGCGGTCAGCGCCAGCGCCTGACCATTGCGCGTGCCCTGGTGGGCTCGCCGCAGGTTCTGATCATGGACGATTCCGCCTCGGCGCTCGACTTTAAGACCGACGCGGCGCTTCGCCATGCCATCCGCGAGCGCAGCGCACGCGGGGCCGCCGCGGGCGGACTCCCGCTGACCACGGTGATCGTGAGCCAGCGCGTCTCGACCGTGCGCGATGCCGACATGATCTGCGTGCTCGACCACGGCTCGGTCGCGGGCCTGGGTACGCACGACGATCTGTATACGACCTGCCAGCTCTATCGCGAGATTTGCCAGTCGCAACTTCGTCGCGAGGAGCTCGAGGGCCAGCAGGGGAGCGCGACGTCCGCTTCGGGCTCCGCCCCCGCATCCGTCTGCGCAAAGGAGGGCTGCTAGATGAATCCGTATACTTCTTCCGGTTCGGTCGCCACGATGACGGCCAATGTGTCCGGTAACGATAACCTCAACGATCTGGGTGATGGCCCGCGCCAGCCCGGCGATCCCGAGCGCTATCCCGTGGGCGCGGTGACCCGCCGTCTGATGGGCTACGTGCGTCCGCACCGCATTTCGTTTGCGGCGTCGTTTGTGAGCGCCGCTATCTCGGTGATTCTGCAGCTCTACACACCCATCCTCATTGGCGAGGGCATCGACCTTATCGTTGCCGCCGGACGGGTGGACTTTGACGCGCTGCTGCCGCTCGTCACCAAGCTCGCGCTGGTCGTGGTTGGCGCTGCGGCCTTCCAGTGGCTGCAGGGCTATTGCGTCAACCGCCTGTCCTACGAGACGGTGCGCGACATGCGCGTGGAGGCGAGCGACAAGCTCAGCCGCATGCCGCTCAGCTTTATCGACGGCCATGCCCACGGCGACCTTATGAGCCGCGTGGTCAACGACGTCGACCAGGTGGGCGACGGCCTGCTGCAGGGCTTCACGCAACTCTTTACCGGTGTCATTACCATCGTGGGCACGCTCGCGTTTATGCTCTCCATCAACCTGACCATGACGCTTGTGGTGGTGCTCGTCACGCCGCTTTCCATCTTTGCGGCCGGCGCCATCGCCAAGCTCTCCAACAAGAGCTTTACGGCTCAGCAGCGCATTCAAGGCCAGCTTGGCGGCCATATCGAGGAGTATGTGGGCGAGCAAAAACTCGTGGACGCGTTTGCCTATGGCTCGCGCGCTCAGCAGCGCTTCGATGTCTTCAACGCCGAGCTCTACACGGCGGGCGAGCGCGCGCAGTTTATGGGTTCGCTCTCCAATCCCGGCACGCGCTTTATCAACAACATCATCTATGCCGTGGTAGCCGTGATCGGCTGCGTGGGCGTGATCACGGGGGTGCCCGCGGCACTCACGGTGGGCGGCGTGCAGATCTTCCTGTCCTACGCCAACCAGTACACCAAGCCGTTCAACGAAGTCACCAACGTCATCACGCAGATCCAGACCGCGTACGCCTCGGCGCGCCGCATGTTTGCGCTGCTCGATGCGCGCGAGCAGGAGCCCGACGCCGCAGATGCCGTTGAGCTCACTGCCCCGAAGGGCGAGGTCGTCTTTGAGCATGTGGACTTTAGCTACGTGCCCGACCGCAAACTGCTGCAGGACATCTGCATCGACGCCAAGCCCGGCATGCGCTTTGCCCTCGTCGGTCCCACGGGCTGCGGCAAGACGACGCTTATCAACCTGCTGCTGCGCTTTTACGATATCGATGCCGGGCGCATCGTGGTCGACGGGCATTCCTCGCGCGACTACACGCGTGAGAGCCTGCGCCGCGCCTTTGGCATGGTGCTGCAGGACACCTGGCTGTTTGAGGGCACGGTGGCCCAGAATATCGCCTACGGTTGCCCCGACGCCACGCGCGAGCAGATCATCGAGGCCGCCAAGCGCGCGCATGCGCACAAGTTTATCGTGCAGCTTCCCGACGGCTACGACACGGTGATCGGCGAGGACGGCGGCACGTTTAGCCAGGGTCAAAAGCAGCTGCTGTGCATCGCGCGCGTCATGCTCACCGACCCGGCTATTCTGCTGCTGGACGAGGCGACCTCGAGCATCGATACACGTACCGAGCTGCAGGTGCAGGCGGCATTCGACGAGCTCATGGCCGGTCGCACGAGCTTTGTCGTGGCGCACCGCCTGTCGACGATCCGCAACGCCGACTGCATCCTAGTGATGCGCGATGGCGAGATTATCGAGCGCGGCACGCACGACGAGCTGCTAGCGGCAGGCGGCTTCTACGCCGAGCTCTACCGCAGCCAATTCGCCCAGTAAGCAAGCCCGCGGGACAAATTAATCAGAAGTGTTTGTCCCAAGATTATGCATTCTATCTGCGGCGTGGTGACGATTGATCTCGATTGGGGGCGCTGGGAAACTTAACTGTTTCAAAGCGTATGCCTTTTGAGACGTCGTGGCCTTGAATATGAACAATAAGATGCGTATCAGCTCTCGATTTGTCGCGAATCTCCGCGAAAGCTTGCGAACCATCGCGAAATCCTGTGGCCCATTCGCGATGGTTCGATGATGGGACCGGCTATACCGGTTTTTCGATATGGCTATGGCAGTTTTTATATATCGAGTGAGCACGAAGGGCCAGAAACTCGACTCGCGGAGGGGGCGGCGGCAACCCGCTGGTGAAGGGAGTTAAGTTGGCGGGTTCGATCTCCCGGTTCTAAAAATACTCAGTATACTGAGTGATTTTACTCAGTATACTGAGTATTTAAGAAACAAGGAGGTAGATTGACATGTTTGAGCGCCATCAAGTTGCCGTGATAGCCCAGAGGATGCGGGAAACGAATAATCCGTTGATGCAATTTATAATCGGGCCCCGCCAAACGGGAAAGTCGACCATGTTCGTGCAGGCGTTGCACCATGCAGACATGCCCTGTCACGTGGCCAATGCGGACGATGTTGTGAATCCCGATGCCAGCTGGCTGCAAATCGAGTGGCAACAGGCAAGAAACCTCACGTCTGGAGGTAAGGTCCCGGCCGTTTTCGTTGTTGATGAGATTCAAAAGGTGCAGAGTTGGTCCACGGTCGTCAAGGGATTGTACGACCGGGATCGCCGGGAGGGGACGCCGCTCAAGGTCATTTTGACCGGATCGTCGTCGCTGCTGCTGCATAAGGGCTTGGAAGAATCCCTTATGGGCCGTTACGAGCTCATTCGGTCGCCGCATTGGTCCTATCGCGAGTGCAGCGAGGCCTTTGGCTTTTCTTTTGAAGACTATCTCTATCACGGTGGATATCCGGGTGCGGCGCCGCTGGTTTCCGATGACGCCCGTTGGCGAAACTATATCCGAGATGCGATCGTCGAGCCGGCGATCTCGCGCGATGTTCTCTCGTTGGAGAATATCCGCAAACCGGCGCTGATGCGCGCGCTCTTTTGGCTCGCGGCAAGCTATTCGGGGCAGGAGCTTTCGTATTCAAAAATGGTAGGCCAGCTGCAGGATGCCGGTAACACGGTCACGGTCGCCGGGTATTTGGACCTGCTGGGCAAGGCCGGTTTGGTTACGGCGATTCCCAAGTTCAGTGACAAGGAGCTCGCAAAGCGCCGAAGCACCCCGCGGCTCATGGTTTATGACACGGCGTTTATGACGGCGCTCGGCGATAAGGGCCGAGCAGAATGGCTGGAGGATTCGGCGCGGCGGGGTCATTTGGTGGAATCGGCAGTGGGTGCACGACTGCTTGCGCGCGCGCCGGAAGAGGGTTTTGAGGTCATGTGGTGGCGTGAAGGCGTCAAAGAGGTCGACTTTGTGCTGCGAAGGGATGATGCGCTGAGCGCCATCGAGGTCAAAAGCGGTGGAGAGTCCGGCCAGAGTGGCATGTCGACGCTCCTAAAAAAGTATCCGCGAGCCAAGCGGATCGTCGTGGGAGGGGCGGCGGCCGGGGCGTGCACCGTGGAGGATTTTCTGCTCGATAAGGTGACGCTGTTTAACTAGCCTGAGCAAATTGAGAAAATACTCAGTACACTGAGTGAAATTACTCAGTGTACTGAGTATTTTGACTTGGGCGTTGGATGGGTGCTCGGCCGCCGCGTGCGATGGCGAAAACCGGGCCAGGCCTTACCAGCGGATATGCATGCAGGAGGGGCTCCAATTTTCATGTCCCACTCGTATCGTCTGTCAGAAACCTGACGAATGACCTGTCTCCCTGTCATGCCCTTGTCACAAATCTATTAACGGGACCGTCAAATTTCCTCCTGAATTTTCTGACGGTACCGCGGTTCCCGCATGATTTTAGGGACTTGCGCTTCAGGCGGCTTTATCCATTGATGTCAGCTGTGCCGTCAATCAGCAGAAGTTGGTTTACATCTGTGGTTTTAGTACTAAGATATGCTTCTAATAAATTGCATTAGTGGCTTTAGTTTTGGGGGAAACGAGGCAACGTGACTATGACGTGCTCTTTGGTGGTTAACAGCAAGAGCGGTAATACCAGGATGGTTTCGGGTGCGATTAAGCGCACTCTGCAGGCTGCGGGCGTTGAGTTTGTCCATGCCGCGGCGTTGAGCGACGATGCGGATGCAGATCAGGTTGCGCTCGAGGCGCAGGGCGCCTGCGCGGCCGACATGGTGCTCGTCGGTTTTTGGTGCGACAAGGGCGCGTGCACGCCTTCGGTCGCGGCGTTGCTCTCCGCCTTGCACGGCAAGCGCGTGTTCCTGTTTGGCACCTGCGGCTTTGGGGCCGACCAGAGCTATTACCAGCAGATTATCGACCGCGTAACTTCCAATCTGGCCGTGGATGCCGAGCTTGCGGGCTGGGCGATGTGTCAGGGTAAGATGGGCCCTGCGGTCAAACAGCGCTACGAGGCCATGCTCGAGCAAGATCCCGACAACGCCCGATTTAAGATGCTGCTCGACAACTGGGTTGCCGCGAAGGACCATCCCACCAAGGAAGATCTGGACAACATGGCGGCGGCGGCCAAGAAGGCCGTGCTGGGGGAGTAGCTCCCATCGCTGACGGCGGTCGGTCCATCTTTCTAAATGAAACGTCCTCCCGGGCGTCGGGGCACGAAGTTCCCTGCTCTACAGTCCTGCGCAAGACGAAGGCCACATTAAGTGGCATTCTTTGGGTGGGGAACTCGCGATGACCTTCGTGCCCCGCCGCCCGGGAGGACGCCTCTTTATTGATGGGAGGCCTGATAGGTCGATGGTTCCGTGCCCGGATGCGTCCAAAGTGGGACGGGCTTTCCGGATGGGCAGGCTTTCGAAAAATGCGTCCCGGAATTTGCCTTTGGAATGGGACGTAGTTTCCCGTTGAGGTGCTTTGCGGAAAGTGCATCCCACTCTGGGCGGTCGAAGTGGGACACACTTTCCCAAAGGCGCTCCAACGGGAAATTGCGTCCCATTATTCGGTCAAGAAACGGGATGCATTTTCCCAATGAGAGCAAAACCGGAAAATGCATCCCACAATCAGCCCTCAAAGTGGGACGCCGTTTCCCAATGAGGCTCAAGCGGAAAATGCATCCCGAAATTTGCGCTCAAAGTGGGATGCGGTTTCCGGTTGAGGGTCTAAGGGGAAAGTGCGTCCCAGAATCGACGCTTGAAATGGGATGCAGTTTCCCGATGAGGCACTCGACGGAAAATACATCCCAGAAATGGCCTTTGAGCTGGGATAAGATTTCCGCGGCATCTCGGATTCTCAAAAATGAGACACGCCGTTGGCGAAAATGAGACACGTGATATCGGGCATCGGACGTATCATTTGTAAAAATGAGTCCACTCCACTCGAATAAAGCGAGGTCCCTCATGTACGTTCCACACCCCCGTATCCGTAGGCTGTCGAAAATCCCGCTTGTTGGGACGGCGGCGCTTGCTGCGTTGATCGCCATGAGCGTCGCCTGCTTCACGGCCACGCCCCAGGTTGCCCAGGCGGCAGACGCGTCCGCAATCACCGATATGACCGAGCAGGATTATCAAGCCCTGGGTCTGGGCGCGAGCGAGGACATTCCGGCCGATACCGTTGGCCCCTATTCCACTGATACCCCCACGACGTTTGCCACGCGCAGCGAGGTCTATATGGCAGCTAACGGTAGCCATGGCAATCGCTACACTCTGCGCGACAAGCTCGAGAACGTCGAGCGCGGTGACATTGGCGGCAGCAGCAAACTCACCGATGGCTATGGAAGTGTGTGGGGCGCCGCAAAGTTCTGGCAAAACGTCAACAACTTCGATACGAACAGCGATCTCTACAAGCATAGCGACTACGGTGGCGGCACCTGGTCGTACCTAAGCAACAATGAGTCCTCAACAGTACTCGCCAACGACAACAACGGTTTCTCGGGCATTCACGCCACGAGTGTTGAGTTCTGCAGCGACGCCAGCACGGGCAAAAAGAGCCGCGTTGCCGAGCTCCGTGCCTACGGCGACAGTTCCTCCACGACGATTGACGGCAAGTCATACGCCGGAAAGGTTGAGCTGGTCCTCTACTCGTTTAGCAACGGGCGTACGCGCACTCTCGACACACACCTGCCGGTGACGGTCAACACTAATATGATGTACGAAGGCCGTTTTAAGTACCTGGATGCCGGTTACCTGCAAGAGCACGACGCCGTCTTTGATGTCGAGGCGGGCGATGTCGATGGCGACGGCGTCGACGAGCTTTTTGTCTACGCGGGCTGCTATGTCGACGAGAACGGCGTGCGCAAGGCTGTAGTCGACATGTATGACTTGGAGGGCGGCAACTGGAAGCAAAGCGTCGTCAAGATCGATGCCGGTAACGCCGCGGACTACACCACGCACAACAAGGGCGGGAACGACTCCTGGACGCAGCTTCAGTCAGCTCCTGTCGTTTCGCTAGCGGCCGGCGACCTCGATCGCGATTTTTGCGATGACCTCGCCATCGTGGTCTCGGCACCCTACGGCAAGAAGAATATTGATAAGTCGACGCATTGCGAGCTGTTTTCGTGGGATGCATCCAAGGGTGCGCTCGTCCATGTCGATGCTCTGGGCGACGCGGGCGCAATCTCCCTCTCCGCGAACGGCAAGACCATGGTCGCTGCGAATGCGACGTTCGGCACGTTTGCCGCCTACGATGAAGAAGGAAAGAAGACGGGTGAAACCGTCACGGGCCTTATTCTTGCGGGCTATGACTGGCAACGCAGCGCTTTTGATTACGGCGCTTCTGACGGCAGCAAGGGGCTGTACGGCGCGCTGTACCGCTACGCGTATTTTGACTCGGAGTCTGGCGAGTTCAAGCTTTCCGATTGCAAGGAATACAGAGACGGGCTCCTCGCCTCCTATGGGTTGATGCATGTGCCCAACAGCGCATGGAAGGATAGCGCTCAGGATAAGCGCTATCCGTGCACCTTGGCGCCTATTGCCCTTGCCACTGCCAACCTTGACGGCCTGTCCGAGCAGCTGGCGGTCGACGAGGTGCTCGTGGGCGGCGATGTGTTCCGCGACTTTGCCTGCAACACGGCACAGAGCGGGGCTCAGGGCTTGGGGTCCATGGTCGGAACCATGAGCATGAGCGGTCAGCAATACAACAGCAGCAACAAGCATGACCACAAGGGTATAGAGCAGGTGTGGATCAGCGACGTCAAGGCGGGCAGCGTCTCGGGTTCGGACCGCTATAACGAGAGCTTTATCGCCGTGGTGGGCAAGCACCGCGACGAGGACCTGCGCAAGAACGATGACTACTATTGGATGACCGCCTCGCATTTTTCGCTCGACGAGAACGGAAAGGTGCGCCGCGGCGAGGAGCAGGTGATTAGCGAGAGCAACCGTCGCGGCACTACCTACGGCACATTTATCTCGCTTGCGCTGCCCGATGTCGACAACGACAGCGTCAAGATCACGTACAAGGACCGCTACAAGGTCTATACCAACCCGCGCGTGCTTGCCGTGCTGCAGGATGCGCCCTATGTTGAGGATCTGGAGCAGGCATACGGCTATCTGGTGTTGGGCGGCACGTCATACGGAGAGGAAAAGGGCACGGGGACATCCCAGGGCTATACCATTGGCGCCGAGTTGGGCGTTGCCGTCGAGGTGCAGACCGGTCCGCCCCTGGTCGCGATGAATGCTTCAGTCGATTTTGCCGCCGAGGGATGCTATGACTACCGGAGCGAGCGCACGGTCAGCGCAAGCGTAAGCTATGAGTCGCATGCCGGCGAGGGTGACAAGGCCGTGCTCTACACGATTCCGATGGTCTATTACGAGTATGAGATCGAAAATGAGGAAACTGGTGGCAAGGGCGTGATGGCGGCGCCCGTGTCGCTCGGCGCGCAGACCTCGGTCGTTAATGTCGAGGCCTATGACCGCATTGCCAAACAGCACAATATGACGCCGCTCAGCTACTTTTTGACCAACCGGTCGGGAGAACCCGGAACCTATCAAACGACGCTCAACGGCGAGACTCCCGTTGGGGATTCCTTTGGCCTGGGCAAGCCTGGCGTAACGCGCGCCTACACGCACGATGGGTTTAACGGCGCCGCCGCGCAGTCGGGGGCGAGCATTGAGCAGACCATCGAAGTCGAGGAGGGCAAGGAGCAGGAGCTCGAGCTCGGCTTGACGCTGAACGGCAGCGTTGTCATGGGCGCGAAGCTCGCAAAGCACGAGTTGTTTGGCGGCCTGTGCTTTGGTGCCAACGCCGGCTTTACTACGGGTAACTCCTCGAGTGAATCGACCGAATACGGCGGCACCGTCGACAACCTGCCCGAGGCCGCGCAGGGCAAGTACGGTTTTGTGTGGCGTCTGGGCGTCAACGCGGTGGATGTCGACAAGTTCGAGGCAGACTCGGGCGACAAGCTCGGCACCAAGGACACCGACCAGTTCTGGATCGTGGGCTATGACGTTAAGGACGTCGAGATGCCCGACGCGCCGGCCGTGACGGGCTTTACGGCAAACGCCGTCGATTCGACCAGCGTTACGTTTAGCTGGGACGATGTACTCGCAAACAAGAGTGGCTTTAGCTACGGCGTGGGCATGCTGCAGAGCAATGCGGCGGATGCGGTCGTCAATAGCTGGAAGATTGCCGACAACACGCAGACCTCGCTCAAGTGGGATGGGCTGCAGCCCAATACGGAGTATCGATTCGCCATCGCCGCCGTTAAGAATGGATCCACGACCGAAACAGGTATTCGCTCGGCAATCATCACGGTCAAGACCATGCCCGATGGCATGACGATGACCGTGAGCGGACCTGCGGCGGATGCTGCGGAGGGGTCGGATCTTGGATACGACTCTTCGGTTGAGCGCACGGCGGGAAGCCACCTGACGCTCTCGGCGATTGGCCATGTGAAGCAACTCGGTGCCGACGATAGCGAAACAGGGCTGGCACCGACCTATATGTGGTACCGCAAGGGCCGCGGCGAGACAGAGTTTAAGCTCGTGGGTGCCGATGGCAACCTCGCGGCTGGAACGGCCTCAAAGCTCGAGATTGACCTGACCGCAGACGATGACGGTGCGCAGTATTACTGCCACGTGGGATACAACGACGTGGGCCTCGACACCGGCACGACGCTCGTGAATATCGAGGCCGAGGAGACGGCGCCCACAACGGTGAACGCCACCCCGATCCGCACGCGCCGCCTGTTCTCACAGGCAAGTGCGGGCGCCAAGAAGTTCCTGGACCATACGCTGGTAAACACCGCCGGCCCAACCGATTCCGAAGGCTCAAAGGACCCCGAGACTCCTGAGACCCCGACGAACCCGGACAAGCCCAAGTCCGACAACGGAGCTAAGACCGACACCAAGGTCAAGACTACGACCACAGCGAAGAACCTCGCAAACACCGGCGACCAAACATTCGCCCTAGTCGCCACCGCAGCAGCAGCGGGAGCAACGCTCGTAGTGATAGCCCTCATCATGCTGATCAAGCGCCGCAAGACCCACTAGTAGCCAGTCGAACATATCGACAACCCAAAAACCCGGGTAGCCAAAAACAGGCCACCCGGGTTTTCTGTTGAGTGGAGACTCCGCAAGCGGAAACTGCATCCCACAATTAGCGCCCAGACCGGGACGCACTTTCCCAAAGGGTCCTCAACGGGAAACTGCGTTCCATAATTAGGCCGAGAAATGGGATGAACTTTCCCAATGAGAGCCAACCGGAAACCACGTCCCAGAATCAGCCCCCAAAGTGGGACGCACTTTCCCAACGAGCCTCAACCGGAAAATACATCCCGGAATCCAGCTGAATAGTGGGACACACTTTCCCAATCAGGTCCCAAGCGGAAACTGCATCCCATTCCAGACAAGAATTCCGGGACACACTTTCCGCAAACAAAGAAGGCCACATGACGTGGCCTTCAACTTATATATGTTGCGGATACCCCTATGACAAGCCATGCTCCAACAACAAGGCGTCTGTCCGGGCGGAGGTATGTAAGGTTCATCGCGAGTTCCGCACGCAAAGAAGGCCACTTAATGTGGCCTTCGTCTTGCGCAGGACTGTCCGAGCAGGGAACCTTATATGCCTCCGCCCGGACAGACGTTTCAGTTGTGGCTCAGCAGCTAGCAGCTACTTGATCTTGGTCGTACCCGGTGCCAGGTTGGGGTCGGTCTCGTTGGCCTCGGTCTGGAAGTGCTCGGTGTAGACGTTCTTGCCGTCGCGGAACATCTCGTAGTACTGCATCTTGGCGTAATCCTCGCGCGCCTTGGTTGCGGCTGCGGCAGCGGCGTCGTCACCGGTGACGTTGGAGGAGAGCGCCCAGCGCAGGCTGGCGTCCTCGTAGCCCACCGAGTTGATGGCGGGCAGCGACTTACGCAGCGTCATGTGCGCTTTCTGGTAGTCGGTCAGCGGGGCGCCGATCAGCTGCATCAGCTGGGTGGACAGGTAGTTGGTGGACAGGTCGTCGGTCTCGCTCGTCTGGTCGCAGCCGGCAACGTCGTAGTTGGCCCAGATGATGTAGTCGGTCTGCCACAGGCGCTCCTGATGCGTAGCATCGTCTTCGCCGGTAAACCACTTGTCATTGAACTTGGACGGGAAGAACGGCTGGTGGTCGCCCCAGAACACCACGACCACCTTACGGTCGAGCTTGCTCAGGGCGTTGAGGAAGTAGCGCAGCGCCTGGTCGGACTGCTCGATGCACGAGACATACTCGTCGACATCGGAGAGCGTGCCGTCCTCGACGGTCTTGGCGTCCAAATCGGTCGTGTCGATATTCAGGTGCATCTGCTTGTCGACCGGCAGCAGGCCCGTATCGTAGCCCGAGTGGTTCTGCATGGTCACGTCGAAGATAAACTGCGGATCGGCGTTCTGGTCGAGCAGCTCAAGAATCTTGTCGTAGGTAGCCTGGTCGGTCACCATGCCGCGCAGGGTGTCGGCTCCCTGGAAGTCATTGATAGACAGGAACTGGTCAAAGCCAAAGTCCTTGTAGACGTTCTCGCGGTTCCAGTTGGTCGCGTGGTTGGGGTGCATGGCCGTGGTGGAATAGCCGAGCGATTTGAACTGTTCTGCCAGGTTCCCGGTCGTCTCCATGTTGTAGATGGTGTAGGGGTACACGCCCGAGCCCAGGTTGGCCATGGAGTTGCCGGTCATAAACTCAAACTCGGTATTGGCGGTACCGCCGCCGTAGGCGCTCACATAGAGCTTGCCGCGGCTGAGGCAGTTGGACAGGTTCTTAAAGTACTGCGGGCCCTCGTAGCCGGCGCGCATGTTCTGGTAGATCGAAAGGTCTGAGAAGGTCTCGTTCATGATGGCGATGACCGTGGGCTTCTCGCTGTCGAACTGCTCCTTTGCGGCGGCGCGCTCGTCGCTCTTGGCCGCGTCGGACTTGTCGTAGGCCTTGGCGTACTTTTTGAGCGTGGCCTTGGCATCGTCGACGGAGTAGTCGGCGGGTTTGGGCGGCTTGATGGACTGCGCCGCACTAATAAAGGCGGGCAGGTAGCCCTCGCGCCAGTAGCTCTCGAGCGGGCGCCAGGTGTAGACGGTGATGCCGAGGGTGTTGTAGTAGTCGATGAGCGTGACATGCGCGGTTACGCCGCCCAGGCACAGCACTGCCACGAGCAGGTTGGTGAGCAGCATGCGCTTGGCGTTGGCGGCACCCTTCTGACGGTGCGGTGCCACCAGGCCGGCGTACTCGCACAGCAGCATGGCGATGGCGGTAAAGCCCATGGACAGCACACAGAACAGCGAGATGGAGAAGGTGTAGCCGGTGCCGGCGACCGCGGCGGCGGTGGAGATGGCCGAAAGGTCGCCCGGCTGGATGGGCATGGATTTAAACGTGATGACGAAGAACTCGGCAATGCCCAGGACAAAGAGGGCAAAGGCCAGGACCGCGGGAGCTGCGCCGTGGCGCTGGAACAGGAAGAACAAGCCGATCATGAGCACGGTGATGATGGCCCACTCGAGCAGGATGCACAGGGGGTAGACCCAGGTAAAGTCGTGGTTGGACGAGACCTCCATGCCCAGCAGCGCAAAGACGCCGGCGAGCAGCAGGCACAGGACGGCGGCGACGAGTGGTTTGCCCACAAAGGCGCCGCGCAGGCGGGCGAGCTTGCCGGTGGGGGCGGGGGCGTCGGGCTTGGCGAACGCAAAGACGCGCGGGGCGATGCGATCGCGGGCGATGCTGGCCCAGGCGCATCCGGTGAGGATGGCGTTGGTCAGGATGAGCATCACAAAGGCGAGCGGCTCGTTTTGGGCGACGAGGCCAATGGCGCCCCAAATAGTCAAAAAGACCTGGAACAGGCCGAAGACGACGCTCCACCCAAGAGCGCTTTTGGCAACGGTGCCCGACTGAGCGCGAATGGCCTTGGCCTCGCGCAAGACAAGGTAGACGGTCGCCGCAAGACCGACGAGCGAGATGGCGGCAGCGAACATGCTGAGACTCCTCACAAACTAAAACGTACGAAAGCGGGGGTTTACCCGATTGTTACCAAGATATGCGCTGCAATTGGTGGCTGCGCACAACAACCAGCCATATTAACGCGCACGTGCGGCGGTGTGGCGCAATGTAGTGGCGGCCTGCGCGATAATGGACGGGAATTACACGGAAACGTAAAGGCTTCTTAAAGAATTAGCGAGGATAGAGCTATGGGCGAGCAGGTTTGTATGACGGGCACCGAGTACTGCGGCGGAGCTGTGGGCGTGGACGCGGGCGGCTATCCGGTCGAGACTACGGGCAACGCGGCGCTGGACATCTTGGAACACCGCTCGTCCACGCGTGCCTTCGCGCGTGATGACGACGACCGTCCCGTGGCGGTGACCGACGAGCAGCGGGCGGCGATCTTGCATGCGGCGAGCCGCGCGCCGTCGGCGGGCGCCATGATGATGTATTCCATCGTGAGCATCCGCGAGCAGGCAACGCTCGACCGCCTGGCCGACCTGTGCGACCACCAGCCCATGATCGCCAAGGCGCCCTGGGTACTTATATTTGTGGTCGACTATGCCAAGTGGATCGATCTGTTTGAGCACGTGGGCTGCTTTGAGCCCGAGTTTGTAGAGCGTACGGGCAAGGCGCCCCGCCGCGCGCCGGGTCTGGGCGACTTTGCCATCGCGGCTCAGGATGCCGTGATCGCCGCGCAAAACGCCGTGGTTGCCGCCGAGGCCCTGGGGCTGGGGAGCTGCTATATCGGCGACATCGTCGAGAACGCCGAGGAAGTTGCCGCGCTGCTCGATCTGCCGCCCTATACCATGCCGCTGTCGATGCTCATCATCGGCACGCCCCGTAAGGAGCGCCCGGCAATCGCGCACCCCGTGGTGAACCTGGTGCACGAGGAGCGCTACTGCCGTGCGGATGCCGCGACTATGGATGCGCAGGTGGCCGAGATGGATGCGATGTTTCGCCCGCACGCCCGCGAGGTGGGGGAGCGCGTCGTGGATATCTACACCCGCAAGCACACGAGCCCCTTTATGGCCGAGATGAGCCGCTCCATGGAGTGGTGGTTCAAAAACTGGCTCGGAAAATGACGAATGTGACAAGGGGATAGTCCCTTTGTCACACTTCATATCGCCGCGGTGGCCTAAAGACTGTATAAATCTTTATCTAGCTGGGAAAACAGTGCATTAAAACATGGGCCGATTACCTATAATCCCTTCGAACATTAAAGTTGGGAGGAAAGCGGCTTATGGAACAAAAGGCCAAGGAGGCAGCCTCGCACGCTGCGATTCCTGTGAGCATCTCGGCGATGCTCGTCACGCTGGGCGTGGTGTACGGCGATATCGGCACCAGCCCTATGTATGTAACCAAGGCGCTCGTTGCCGGCAACGGCGGCATCGGAAGCGTCACGGAGGAGTTCGTGCTCGGCGCGCTCTCCCTTGTCGTGTGGACGGTCACGCTGCTGACCACCATCAAGTATGTGCTCATCTCGCTGCGCGCCGATAACCATGGCGAGGGCGGCATCTTTGCCCTGTACAGCCTGGTCAAGCGTTGCGGCAAGTGGCTTATCATCCCCGCCATGCTGGGTGGCGCCGCGTTGCTCGCCGACGGCATCCTGACGCCGGCCGTTACCGTTACCACGGCCATCGAGGGCCTGCGCACTATCCCGGCGGTTCATGCCGTGCTGGGCGATGACCAGGGCCGCGTCGTCGCCATTACGCTCGCCATCATCATCGTGCTCTTCTTGGTACAGCGCATCGGTACGGCCAAGATCGGTCACGCCTTTGGCCCCATCATGACGCTGTGGTTCCTGTTCTTGGGCGGCACGGGTCTGTTCTTTGTCTTACAGCACCCCGCCGTGCTGCTGTGCCTCAACCCGCTCCGCGGCATCGCTTTTTTGTTGAGCCCCAACAACCACGCGGGCATCATGATTCTGGGCAGCTGCTTCCTCGCCACCACCGGTGCCGAGGCGCTCTACTCCGACATGGGCCACGTCGGCCGCGGCAATATCTACGCTACCTGGCCGTTCGTTAAGTGCTGCCTGCTGCTGTCCTATATGGGCCAGGGCGCTTGGCTTATGAACAACGCTGCCAACCCCGAGCTCATGGGCATTACCGATCTCAACCCGTTCTACCAGATGCTCGCCCCGGGCCTGCGCCCGTTTGCCGTCGGCCTTTCCACCGTCGCGGCCATCATTGCCTCGCAGGCGCTTATCACCGGCGCATTCTCGCTGGTGTCCGAGGCCAGCCGTCTGGACCTCATGCCGCACATGCAGGTCTTCTACCCTGCCGAGACCAAGGGCCAGCTCTACATCCCCATGGTCAACAACGTCATGCTTGTCGGCTGCGTCATCGTGGTGCTGCTGTTCCAGAACTCGGCGCATATGGAAGCCGCCTACGGCCTTGCCATTACGCTGACTATGATGTGCACCACGCTGCTGCTCTTCTTCTACCTGCACGAGGAGCGCAAGCTCAAGGTTGCTCCGTGGATCTTCGCGGCCTTCTTCCTTTTGCTCGAAGGCTTCTTCTTCGTGAGCTCGCTCACCAAGTTCTTCCACGGCGGCTACTTCACCATCCTCATGGCTGCACTCATCATGGGCATTATGGTGTGCTGGTACAACGGCACGGCGGTCGAGCAGCGCCAGTTTACACTGCTGCCGCTGCGTAGCTACCTGCCGCAGCTCAAGCGCCTGCGCGACGACGACCGTTACGAGCGCATGAGCGACAACGTCGTGTACCTGACCAAGGACACCCATACCGACTACATCGACCGCGACATCGTCTACTCGATTTTGGACAAGCATCCCAAGCGCGCTCGCGCCTGGTGGTTCGTGAATGTCGAGACCATGGACGAGCCGCATACCTTTGCCTATTCGGTCGAGACGTTCGGCACCGACTACGTGTTCCGCGTGCATCTGTACCTGGGCTACAAGATCAACCAGCGCGTCAATGCCTACCTGCGTCAGGTCGTTCAGGACCTGGCTGCCACCGGCGAACTGCCTGCGCAGACGCATGACTACTCGGTCTACAAGGATCCGGGTAACATCGGTACGTTCAAGTTCGTCCTGATCCGTAAGCTTCTGGCGCCCGAAAGCGATGTGGAGCCGAGCGAGCGTACGGCCATCACGCTCAAGTACATCATCCGCCGCGCCGCCGGCACGCCTGCACGCTGGTACGGCCTGGAGAACTCCAACGTGAGCTTTGAGTACGTGCCGCTGTTCACCAAGTTCAAGGCCGTGAACAAGATGCAGCGCCTGGCCCCCAACGAGCGGCCGTAGGCGCCGACGGGTTGCACGGAGTTGGTTTTCGATGGACAAGATTGAGACCGGGGAGGCAAACATGGATGCAAAGATGCTTGATGGCCGCGAGGTTGTTGCCGAGCTGGTACGTGAGGCACGCGCCGACGCCGCCGAAGATCGGTTTTTGACGAACCGTGCCAACATGGATATGGCCGATCGCGTGATCTCGATCGTGGTTACGCTGCTTGTCGCGGCGTGCGTTTGCGCGCTGCTCGCGCACGTGTTGTTTGTCTAGCGACCGCCGGTTGCAAAGGCTATACACTTGGAACCACCACAAGGGAAACCACCACAAAGGTGCCTGTGAACTGCCTCCCATTTCTTGGACATCGGGAAATGGGAGGTTTTCCATGAGTATAGATCTCAGGTCGAAGCACGACCTGGAGTCCAGGAGGCGGGCCGTCGAGCTCTTCGACGCCGGCGTCGGCTGCAAGCCGGCGGCCGAGGCCCTGTCCGTCCCCCGCGAGACCGTGAGAGAATGGCAGTGGGTATACCGGGCGTTC
>DBFVZT010000075.1:0-20971 GCA_048486575.1 Collinsella sp.
CAGCGGCCAGAGCATGGGGGGCACGCCCGGTCCCGTTCCGAACCCGGAAGCTAAGCCCCATCGCGCCGAGAGTACTGCGGGGTCAGCCCGTGGGAGGCCAGGGCGCCGCTGACCGGTGGACGGCACCGAGCCGTACGCTTGGACTGAAGAAGGGGGAGGCCTCGCGGCCTCCCCCTATTTTGCGTTTGGTCGATATGGGCTAAACGCCTCTATGCTTTAATAGCTTTCTCTATTTGAAGAAAATAAAATGAATGACCAGCGCGATTGCCACGACGGCAATGATCAAGAGCGCGATTTGGAGGCGGTGCTGTTTGCGCCGTCTGTTTGACGATGTAAATATCGATTTCCCCTGCTTAGGCGTCTCAAGATAGCGTGCGGAATGCGTTAGAGTTTGCTTGGGACGGGGTCCTCTGCGATGCTGCTTGGTGGGTGTTTGTGATTGCTCCTGGCTGCATACGCTGTTTTTGGATAAGGGGGCATCTTTTAGATACACCGGATCGCTCGAGGCGACACCCATGTGTCTACGAGCTGATTGAGATTCTTCAAGGGTTTGATATCGATTGCGAGTTACATACTCAGGCTCTGCATCGTTAATGGGCTCTTGGGAAATATGGGGACGATGGTAGCGTATGGGCTGTGAATAGGCAGAACTATCATTCTGTAGCGGCTCATACGAATTGTCGGAGGTCTGATCGTCCATGATGCCCTTAGGTTGTCATTAGCAATGAGTATGCGCTCATTGTAAGCCCCCTGCTTCGTTTTGACAGGCGCGTATTCGGTATTCAAGGCTCTGTTCAAAGAACCTTAACCTCGTTAAAACCTTAGTCACTAAGACTTAGATATGCTTATAGAAAGAGACTTAAAAAACTTTATATCAAAGTGTATATATACGAATTGGGTGGGCATATATTAGAGCGTCAAAAGAAGTCCCTGCCACCTAGAAGATGGCTCGGCAGTCCTTTAAAGGAGTGGTAGTCATGGCAAGCATGGTTCCTTATCGTTCGGTTTTTGGAGTTCGTCCCTCTGCTAGCTCGTTGTTTGATCTCTTTGATGATATGACCGACCTGGCAAATAACTCTATCGCCTCTAAGGCGTTTCCCGTCGATGTTGAGGACAAGGGCGACGGTTACGAGGTCAAGGCTTATTTGACTGGCGTCGCCAAGGATGACATCGACGTTGAGCTCAATGAGGGTCGTCTTTCCATTAGCGTGAATGTCGAGGAGAGCGAAGAGAACGAGGGCAAGAACTTCCTGCAGAAGGAGTTTAGCTCGTACAGTGCGACGCGCGGTGTGTACCTGAAGGATGCTTCGAGCGAGGGCCTTTCTGCAAAGTACGCCGACGGCATCCTTACCGTTACGGTTCCTAAGATTGTCGAGAAGAAGAACGTTACGAAGATCTCCATCGAATAACTTCGTTGGTGTTCTTCGCTATTAAAAGACAACAAAAGGGGCTGGGAAGCGATTCCCGGCCCCTTTTGCTGTTTAGGACAGTCTATTGAATGGTTGCTGGCCGATACTGGCTTGCGGGGCGTATCGAGAGTTTTCGCGATCCTTGGAGAAGGGTGGCGGAGCTGCCGAGCTCGTCATCCAGGGTTGCGGCCAGAGCTTTGGCATAGCTTTTGACGGTAAGGCTCGGACGATTGTTATCTTGGCTGATATGCATGGCAATGAGCTGTTCGGTGCGATCGGTAACAAGTTCGCGCGCGGCTTCGGCGGCTTGGCCATTGGAGAGGTGTCCCCTTGCAGACAGGATGCGCTCCTGAAGAAAGCGGGGATATTCTCCCTCGCGCAGCATGGTCACATCGTGGTTGCTTTCGAGTGCGAGGACTCGACAATCTTCGAGGGTGTTCATGGCTTGGCTCGATAGCTCTCCGGTGTCGGTGGCAAAACCGATGGAATCATCGAGGGTGTCGAATCGATAGCCGACTGGATTGATGACATCGTGTGACGTTGAGTAGGTTTGCACGTGGATGCCGGCAATGGATAGGGTGTCACCGGGATCGAATTCCTCGACAGGCAGATGCGAAAGATTTTCTTTGCTCGAAAGAGTGCCCCTGCTGGCAAAGAGGGGGCCGTGCCAGTGCTTGCACCAGACATCGAGGCCCTTGATGTGATCGCTATGCTCATGAGTAATGAGAAGAGCCGAGACGTTGTCTGCCGAGAGCCTCAGTTCTGCCATGCGCTTTAATGTCTCGCGGCGAGACAGTCCGTCATCGACCATAATGAGCCCCTGCGGGCCCTCGATGAGTGCGCAGTTGCCTTTAGAGCCACTGCCGAGGATATGAAGGTGCAGACGAGACATAAGATTCCAAAGGATACAATGGGTGCGGACGAATAGAGGAGGAAGCAAATGCCTACGGTATCTCAGCATTATGGACACCATGCCGTGCCTGGGGCAGTCGATGAGACCCGGACGAGGCAGCAGGCTGCTCCTGTCGTGCTCATGGTATCAGGCGGCGCGGACTCGACGGCACTGCTTCTTATGGCGTGCACATCAAAGCTGGATATCCAAGACGGACGCGGTGTCGCCCCCATTGCTCGCGAGCGCCTGCATGTGCTGCATGTAAACCATCATCTGCGCGGCAAGGCGTCCGATGGCGACGAGGCCTTTGTGCGTGAGCTCTGCGCGCAATATGGTTTACCGCTGTGTGTGGAGCACGCTTATTTTGATGGGGAGTCGGGCAATATTGAGGCCGCGGCCCGCGAGGTGCGCTATGCCGCGGCGCGGAGGTATGTTCGCGAGCTCTGCGCCCAGACGGGGGCACCGCGAACGGCGGCTCGTATCTGCACCGCGCACACGTCTTCGGATCGCGCGGAAACGTTTTTGATGAACGCGATTAAGGGTTCGGGGCCCGCTGGCCTATCGAGCATTCCTCGCCGGAGGAATATCGTGGTGCGTCCCTTGCTCGACCTAACTCACGGCGAGCTCGTGGGCTATCTACAGGTACATGGTCAGCCGTGGCGTGAAGACGAGAGCAATGAGGATATCTCGTATCTGCGAAACTACGTGCGCCATCGAGTGATGCCGGTGGTGGCGCAGCGCAACGCGAGCGTCTGCAAGACGATTGGCGCCGCCTGTGAGATCTTGGGTGATGAAGATGCGTTTCTATCCCAGCTGTCGGCACAGGCGTTTCGAAGCTGTTTGCGCAAAGAGGCAGCGGGCGCACTGGTGCTCGATGCCAGGCGCCTTGCTGCGGCCGAGGTGGTAATCGCGCGGCGCATCGTGCGACTGGCGATCAAACGCATCGATCCGGACGCTCGTCCCGAGATGCGGCATGTTGAGCGAGTCCTTTCCTGCGTTGCCGAGGGTGCCGGCTCGGTCACGCTTCCGGCGGGAATTGACGCGCGCGTTGAGTTTGGCATGCTGGCGTTTAAGGCCCCGGTGGCTCGCGAGGGCCTGGTCGCGGACTGGGTTACCGTACCCGGTCGTTTGCCGTTGGGCGGGGGACGTATGCTGGTCACAGAGCCGATGGCCGTTGAGCTGGGATGCGATATCGTGCGCCGCGCCCGTGAGCTTGCGGCTGCCGGGGAAGTGACAGCTTTGGTAGACGCGGCTGCCTTGGGTTTTGCCGACAGCGATAGTGAGCGGATCCTGGCGGGCTCGCGTGGCGAGATCCCTGTCGAGGCGCGATTGGCGCGCCTGTGGGTGGACGGTCCCGCACCGGGAGACGTGATGTGCCCGTTAGGGATGAGTGGCCGAAGCAAGAAAGTATCCGACTTGCTAGGCGAGGCTCGCATTCCCGTTTCCGAGCGCGCCGGCGTGCCCATGGTGAGGACGGCGCCGGGAGGTGCCGTGGTGTGGGTCGCCGGAGTTCGCGCGGACGAGCGTTTTAAGTGCACGGCCGCAACGCGCGTGGCATATCTGCTCCGCGTGGTCGATGCGGAATAGCGTCCCACGTCTGCTATTCTGTGCGACGTTGACGGTATTCCCGCGCTGATGGCGCACGGGCTGGTAAATTTACCCCGTGCGCTGCTAGAATGTGAAGTTCGCGTCCATACGGCGGTGTGTGGGCGATAAGCACAAGAAAGGGTTGTCATGGCTTCTCAACATCCGGATATCGAGAAGGTTCTGTTCACGCAGGAGGATATCGACGGTATCGTCTCTCGCCTGGGCGAGGAGATTACGCGCGACTACGCGGGTAAGGATCTGGTGCTGATTGCGGTCCTGCGCGGTGCCGTGGTCTTTATGGGCGACCTGATGCGCAAGATCGAGCTGCCGACCAACATCGATTTCATGGCTGTTTCGAGCTATGGCGACGGTGTGAAGTCCTCGGGTATCGTGCGTATCATTAAGGATCTGGATATCGACATCCGCGGTCGCGACGTGCTGATCGTTGAGGACATTCTGGACTCGGGCCTGACGCTCAAGTATCTGATGAAGAACCTCGAGAGCCGCAAGCCCGCTTCTCTGGAGGTCGCCGCCTTCCTGTGGAAGGACGTTGAGGACCGTACCTCGGCCATCACGCCCAAGTATGTTGGAACCCATTGCCCCGATGCCTTTGTGGTGGGCTACGGCCTCGACTATGCCGAGCGCTATCGTAACCTTCCGTATCTGGGCATTTTGAAACCGGAGGTTTATTCGTAAGATGCCCGACGACCGTAACGATAACAATTCCCAGACTCCCCGGGAGCCTAAGATCCCGGGGGTGCCCGGAGGCAAGAAGCCCACGCGTACGGGCTGGCTGTATTTTATTTTGGCTTGCGCGCTCCTGGGCTACGCCTTCTTTAACATGGGCTCCGGCTTTGCCAATTCCAGCAATACCGTTAAGCTCGCGACGAGCGAGATGGTGAGTGCCATCAAGCAGGATCGCGTCGAAGATCTGACCTATACGGTTCAAGACGGAAGCGTGACGGGTCATTACTGGAAGACGAAGAAGGACAAGGGCGATACGAGCGAGCTCAAGAGCTTCTCCTCGACCTATGTCGGCTCCGATTCGCTTGCCGAGCTTATGGCGGAGCACCCCGATACCAAGTACATCGTCAACACCAACGATCCCGATTTTTGGGGCGACCTGGCGATGAGTGTGCTTCCGACGATCGCCCTTATCGCCATCATGTTCTACTTTATGCGCCAGATGATGGGCGCCAACAACAGGAACATGCAGTTTGGCAAGACCAACGCCAAGACCAACGAGGCCACACGCCCCAAGGTCAAGTTTGAAGACGTTGCCGGCGTGGACGAGGCAGTCGAGGAGCTCGAGGAGATCCGTGACTTTTTGAGCGATCCGGATCGCTATCGCAAGCTGGGCGCCAAGATCCCGCGTGGCGTGTTGCTGGTTGGCCCTCCGGGCACCGGTAAAACGCTGCTGGCCAAGGCCGTTGCCGGCGAGGCGGGCGTGCCGTTCTTTAGCATCTCGGGTTCCGACTTTGTCGAGATGTTCGTAGGTGTCGGCGCCAGCCGTGTGCGTGACCTCTTTAAGGAGGCCAAGTCCCAGGCCCCGTCGATCATCTTCATCGATGAGATCGATGCCGTGGGACGTCAGCGCGGAGCTGGCTTGGGCGGCGGTCACGACGAGCGCGAGCAGACGCTCAACCAGCTGCTGGTCGAGATAGACGGCTTTGAGGAAAGCGAGTCGGTCATCCTGATCGCTGCGACCAACCGTCCTGACATCCTGGATCCGGCATTGCTGCGTCCCGGCCGTTTTGACCGTCAGGTTACGGTCGACCGTCCGGATGTGAAGGGCCGCGAGCAGATCTTGCGCGTGCATGCCGAGAACAAGCCGATGGACGAGGACGTTAAGTTTGAGAAGCTCGCCCAGATGACCGTTGGCTTTACTGGTGCCGATTTGGCGAACCTGCTCAACGAGTCTGCGCTGCTGGCCGCTCGCCGTCATCGTTCCGTGATCTCGATGGACGAGGTCGAGGAGTCGATGGAGCGCGTGATTGCCGGACCGCAACGCAAGGGTCGCGTGATGACCGAGGCCGAGCGCACCACGATTGCCTACCACGAGAGCGGTCATGCCCTGGTGGGCCACATCCTGGAGCACTCCGATCCGGTCCACAAGATCTCGATCGTCAGCCGCGGCCAGGCGCTGGGCTACACGCTGCAGCTTCCGCAGGAGGACCACTTCCTCAAGACCAAGAACGAGATGCTCGACGAGCTCGCCGTGTTCTTGGGCGGTCGCGTTGCCGAGGAGCTCATGTGCGATGATATTACGTCGGGCGCGAGCAACGATCTGGAGCGCGCAACCAAGATGGCGCGCGAGATGGTCACGCGCCTGGGCATGAGCGAGGAGCTGGGCACGCAAGTGTTTGGCGAGGCGCAACATCAGGTGTTCCTTGGTCGCGATTACGCCGATCACCAGGATTACTCCGAGGAGACGGCGCGCCGCATCGATATCGAGGTTCAGCGCATTATGCGTGAGGCCCATCGTCGTGCGGTCGAGATTCTGGACGCCCGTCGCGATCAGCTTGATCTGATGGCGAAGGTGCTGCTTGAGCGCGAGACCGTCGAGGGCGACGCCGTGAACGCCCTGCTCGACAACGAGTGGAATGCCTACCTTGAGCGCGAGGGCGATATCCTGGCGGCCAAGGAGGAGCGCAATGCCAAGGCGGCCGGCATGCCGACCAAGAAGCGCGCGCCTCGTATGAGCGAGGAGGAGCTGGCGGCTGATGCCGCGGCCTTTGCGCAGGCGGCCATGCAGGAAGATACCGAAGCCGCATCCGATGACGCCGGCGATGACTGTGCCGTCAACGCTGATACCGACACCGACAAATAGTCCTTCTAACAAAAGCCTCCGCCGGGAAACCTGCGGAGGCTTTTTCTTTTGAGCGATATGGGGCTGTCTGTTGATTGGGGACAGACTTAAATGAGCGTTTTCACGCATTTAAGTCTGTCCCCAATCAACATTGCTGCGGCACTGTGCTCGGCTAAAGCGTACAATAGCGCCTATGTGAAAGGGGAACAGATGATCAACGAAACTATGTATGCTCGCGGTGCGGAAAGCTCCATCATCCGCGAGATTTTTAGCTATGGCCTTGAGCGCAAGGCGCAGATTGGTGCGGAAAATGTATTCGATTTTTCGCTGGGTAACCCGAGCGTTCCGGCGCCCGCTGCCGTGGCGGAGTCCATTAAGAAGGCCTTGGAGCTGCCGAGTGACCAGCTGCACGGATACACGCCCGCACCGGGCCTGCCGCAGTGCCGTACCGCCGTGGCTGAGTCGCTCAACCGCCGCTTTGGTACGAGTTATGAGGGCAAGGATGTCTTTATGACCGTGGGCGCCGCGGCTTCGCTCACCTGCACGCTCAACGCCGTTACGAACCCGGGCGATGAGGTTATCGTCATTGCACCGTACTTCCCGGAGTATCGCGTGTGGATTGAGAAAGCCGGCTGTACGTGTGTTGAGGCGCTCGCCAATGAAGATACGTTCCAGCTGAGTGTGGACAACGTGCTCAAGGCGATTACCGATAAGACGACTGCCGTCATCATCGACTCGCCGAATAACCCGACCGGCGCCGTGTATACGCGCGACACGCTGACGCGACTGGCCAATGTTCTGCGCGAGGCCAACGCTCAGCGCGATCCCGAGAATCCGATTATGCTCATCTCGGATGAGCCGTACCGCGAGATCGTGTACGGTGCCGAGGTGCCTTGGGTGCCCTCGATCTACGAGCACACCATCGTGTGCTACTCGTATTCCAAGTCGCTGTCGCTGCCGGGTGAGCGCGTGGGGTGGATCTTGGTTCCCAACACCAATCCGCAGGCTGCCCGTCTGATGCCGGCTGTTGCGGGCGCTGCCCGTACGCTGGGTTTTGTATGCGCACCGGCACTCTTCCAGCGCGTAATCATCGATTGCATCGATGAGCCGAGCGATGTCGAGGCCTATGCGCGCAACCGCACCGCGCTTACCGACGCACTAGCGGAGTATGGCTACACCTATGTTGAGCCGGATGGCGCGTTCTACCTATGGGTGAAAGCGTTGGAGCCCGATGCGAATGCGTTCTGTGAGCGCGCAAAGAAGTATGAGTTGCTTGCGGTTCCCTCGGACAGCTTTGGTATGCCGGGTTGGTTCCGCCTGGGCTATTGCGTGAGCTACGAAACGATTGTCAATTCGCTACCCGCTTGGAAACAGTTGGCGGACGAGTATCGTTAAAAGTAAAGCGCTCTGCCTACAATGTTTTACGTGAAACGGGGTTTGGTGTTAAGCCGGACCCCGTTGTCATGGACGTTGTGTCTTTGGGATGGAGTGGTTTTACGACTATCGAAGGCTATGCGTACAATGAATATAAGCGACGGCCGTGCCAGATAAGGAGACCTGATGCCCTACCTGCTTTCTTGTGACATTCATACCCATACGATGTTCTCTGCGCATGCATATTCGACCATTGAGGAGAATGTGTACTGGGCGGCAGAGCGTGGTCTGCAGGTGCTCGGATCTGCCGACCATTTGAGCTCTATGGTTACGGCTTGCCCCAATGACCTGCGCAGTTACCAGTTCTTTGTCAACCAGGATATCTGGCCGCGCATTTGGAGCGGCGTGCTGGTGCTGCGTGGTGCCGAGGCCGATATCGTTTCGCTGGACGGAAGCCTGTTTGGCGAGGACACTCTTGTCACGCTCGATATTGCCGGCGATTCGTACAGCCGTCAGCATTCGCTGTTCGATTTGGTTACGCGTAATTTGGATTATTTGGTTGCAAGCGTGCATAATCCGCAGATTGCCGAGGGCGCGACGCTGGCCCAGACGACCGAGATGTATATCAATGCCCTGGAGCACCCCAAGGTGTTCATGCTGGGTCACACGGGGCGTTCGGGCGTGCCGTTCGATATCGACGAGGTGCTGTTGGCAGCTAAGGCCAAGCACAAGATTATTGAGATCAACAACCATAGTCTTGAACACGGTGTCGACACTGAGCATTGGGCCGTATGCCGCAAGATCGCCGAGCGCTGCGCCGAGCTGGGCGTGGGCATTGGCGTTTCGACCGATGCGCACATTGGCATGGCAATTGGTAAGCTCGATTACGCTCGCAAGATGCTCGACGAGATTCACTTCCCGTTGGATCTGATCGTGACGCGCGATCGCGAGACGCTGCTGCGCGAGATGGCGGCAGCCGGCGTGTGCGACCTGTGCAAGGGGATGTAGCGGAATTTATAAACCAAGCGAAGGGGGCGGCCCAGACGGGTCGCCCCCTTTCTTGTCCCAAAAATCTACTGAGGTTGGTTAGCGGCGTTCGAGGACCGCTACGGTTTCGGTGTGGTCGGTGTGAGGAAACATGTCGACGGGCGTGATCTTGAGCAGGCGATAGCCTCCGTCGAGAAGCTGATGCAGGTCGCGCTCTTGAGTCACGGGGTTGCAGCTGATATAGGTGATGCGGCGCGGCTTAAGCGCGCAGGCAGCTTCGAGGAACTCGGGGGTAGAGCCGGCGCGCGGCGGATCGATGGAAAGGACATCGACCCGCTCGTTGTTGTCGGCGGCATCTAGGATGTAGTCGGTGGCATCGTCAGCCATAAACCAAGCGCTGCGGGTGAGGCCGTTGAGCTCGGCATTACGACGTGCGTCGGCAATGCCGGCGTGGTTGCGCTCCACGCCAAGCAGCATAATGCCGACGCCCTTGTCCTGGGCGGCTTTGGCTGCGCACAGGCCGATAGTTCCGCTACCGCAATAGGCATCCATGAGTACGTCGCCCTGCTGCAGGTCCATGCCGTCAATCGCGAGCTGATAGAGCAGCTCGGTCTGCTGCGGGTTGGTCTGGTAGAACGCGGTGGGGGAGATATCGAACTCGCAGCCGAGCAGCTGGTCGCGCATGCACTCGGCGCCATATACAATGCGGGTTTCCTCGCCGAGGATGGCGTTGCCGGGACGTCCGTTGATGTTTTGGGCGACGGTGACGATGTGCGGATTGAGCGCGGCGACAGCCTCAAAGAACTCCTGCGCATGCGGCAAGTCGCGCTGAGCGGTCACGAGCGTGACCATGACCTGGTCGGTACGCCAACCGCAGCGGACGACGGCATAGCGAAGCAAACCAAGATGCTTGTCCTCATTAAAGGCGGGAATATGCAGCCGCTCAGCTTCGCGTGCGATGCCGTTGAGAATCTGACGGGCACCCGGTGCCTCGACAGGACACTCGGGTACGGCAACGATCTTGTGCGTGCCGCGCTCAAAGAAACCGCAACGGACAGCACCCTCCTTACCGGGAGCAAAGGGAGTGGCGGCCTTATGGCGAAAACCGCGCGGCGCAGGATATTTGCCCGGGTCGCCCAGGGTGACGCCCATACCGCGAATGGGGTCGACGCTAATGCCCTCGCGCTCGCAAAGGGTAGCAAAAAGCTCCTCCATGGCGGCCTGCTTGGCTGCCAACTGCTTCTTATAAGGACGATTGAGCGCCGTACACCCACCGCAAGCTTTCATGATCGAACAGGGAGACTTGGGGTCCACAGCCTTACGCGCAGACGAAACCTGATCTTTATGCGAGCGCTTGGAGCGAGTCTGAGATGCCTTATCCTCGTTCCGACGAGAGCCGGGACGCTTGGCCTTAGCCTTGCCCTTGGCCGACTTACCCTTCGCGTCCTGAGACGACTTGGATTTCTTAGAAGATTTTTTCTCCTCTGACCCCTCAGCCGCCTCGATCAAAGCACGACGAGCCTTACGCTCCGCACGAGATTCTGCCATGAATTAACCCCACTAATTTACAAATTGAAATCTGAAAGCATTGTACCGTGCCAAGTTAGCAGACGATATGCAAGCGCCCATTTCATGTCAGCGATAAGTCCAACGATGTTTGCCCGGCGTGGGCGGGGAGCGGCGCGTAATTAAGTTTATCGCGAGTTCCGCACGCAAAGGAAAGCACTTAATGTGCTTTCCGTCTTGCGCAGGACTGTTCGAGCAGCGGAGTAAACATATGCTCCGCCACCCGGACAGGTCAGTCTGCTAGCAAGTGGGGTACTCGCCCTCCCAGACGATGCGACGGTACTGATCCGGGTCCGTGTCACCTTCCGTGGAGAAGCAGAGCACGGAGCTCGTCTTGTCCAGGCCGATGAGCTCCTTGAGCTCGGCATACTCGGGATCAAGCATGAGGGTCTCGACCAGGCCGGTGGTCACCGCGCCGGACTCGCCGGAGATGACGCGCGGGTCGCCCTTCTCGGGAGCGCCCAGGGTGCGCATGCCGCGAGCGGTGACCCAGTCGGGGCAGGACACGAAGGCGGTGGTGTGGTTGCGCAGGATATCCCAGCCCAAGATGTTGGGCTCGCCGCAGCACAGGCCGGCCATGATGGAGGGCATGTCGCCGTCCACGATGCGCGGGTCGCCGTCGCCGGCGGCAGCGCCCTTGTACAGGCAGGCGGCAGGCGCGCACTCGACCACGACGAAGGTGGGCGGGTTATCGGGATACAGGTTGGTGAAGTAGCCCACCACGGCGCCGGCGAGCGAACCCACGCCAGCCTGGACAAACACGTGCGTCGGGCGGTTGATGGCCATCTCGCGCAGCTGCTCGGCAGCCTCGGAAGCCATGGTGCCGTAGCCCTCCATGATCCAGGACGGGATCTTCTCGTAGCCCTCCCAGGCGGTGTCCTGAACGATGACGCCGCGCTCGCAGGCATCGGCCTCGGCGGCGGCCATGCGCACGCACTCGTCGTAGTTGACCTCTTCGATGGTCACCGTGGCGCCCTCGGCGGCGATGTTATCGAAGCGTGGCTTGGTGGAACCCTTGGGCATGTGCACGACGGCCTTCTGGCCCAGCTTGTTGGCAGCCCATGCCACGCCGCGGCCATGGTTGCCGTCGGTGGCGGTAAAGAAGGTAGCCTGGCCAAAGTCCTTGGCAAGCTGATCGGAGGTCAGATAATCGAAGGTGCACTCGGCAACGTCCTTGCCGGTCTCGTCGGCAATGTAGTTGGCCATGGCAAACGAACCGCCCAGGACCTTAAAGGCGTTGAGGCCAAAGCGATAGCTCTCGTCCTTAACGCACAGGTTGGACAGGCCCAGGCGCGCGGCCTGGCCATCCAGGCGGGCAAGCGGAGTGACGGTGTACTGGGGGAACGACTGGTGGAAGGCGCGGGCCTTCTTCACGTGGTCGAGGCTCATGATTCCCAAGTGCTTGTCATCGCTCTTGGGCATCGTGTTGCCCGCCCACTGGATCTTATCGGCCATACGGTGAACTCCTTAAGTTCTCTCTTGCCGGCCCCCGCATACGCGTTTCAGCCCGATCCCATTCACACGGCTGAACTTTTATGTGGATGCCAAACAAAAAGTTTGTTAGCACTGTTCTATCACACTTTTTGATTGGAAAACCTAACAAATTGTTTGTTGCCGTAATCGGTACCTTTTCGCCGCCGAACGGTCACATAACACAGCGACGCTTTCGTTATTTGCGAACAAGTGGGGTTTATGGCACAGTGAGCCCAAACTAATTTTTAGGAAGGCACCCATGACCCCCGCACAGATTGAGTTCTACAAGCGTCTTGCACACGGCCTGGCGCTCCAATTTGGCCCCAACTGCGAAATCGTCGTCCACGATCTGGAGACCGATGACGTGGACCACTCCATCGTAGTGATCGAAAACGGCCACGTCAGCGGGCGCAAACTGGATGACGGCCCCAGCCATATTGTGTTTGAGTCCATGCACGAGGGCACCACCAACGTGCACGACCGCGAGCCATACCTCACCAAAACCGCCGATGGCAAGCTGCTCAAGTCCTCGACCATCTTTATCCGCAACGACGAGGGCAAGCCCGTCGGCATTTTGGGCATCAACTTTGACATTACGCTTATGAAGGCTTTTGAGCGTTCGCTCGACGCCTTTACCGGCACCGGCGGCACGGGCTACACCGAGCCCGAGCCCATTACCAAAAACATCGGCGACCTGCTCGAGGACCTGTTGCACGAGTGCGAGCAGTTTGTGGGCAAGCCCGCGGCGCTCATGACCAAAGATGAGCGCATTCGCGCCATTGGCTACCTCGACCGTCGCGGCGCCTTCCTCATTTCCAAGTCGAGCGAGCGCACCTGCGAGTTCTTTGGCATCTCCAAGTACAGCTTCTATAGCTACCTCAATGAGGCCAAGGCGGCGGCCGACGACAAGTAGGCACTTGCCTAGATTGCCCCTCCCCTTTTGGGCGCGAGTTCTGGAAAGCATGAATCCAAGACCGAGCCGCTTGGAAAGTTCCATATAATCGATGTCATTAGTATTTCGAAAGGGTGGAACAGAATGGCGTTGAGCAAGGCATCATGCACCGGTCGCGGATTGATTCCGGCAATTGGTGGACATGTGCACCGCATGTTCGATGAGGGCGAAGACGACCTGTTTTCGCTGAGCCTTGACGACGTGATGGATGATCGCCCGTGGACCGCCGACGAACTCATGGGCGGTGGGGCTCGCCCGTCAAGCCCCAATCCCGCACTTGCGCCTAAGCCCGCATCTGCGCCGACTCCTGCGCAGCCGCCTGTTTCGACGCCCGCGTCTACGCCCGCACCCATTTCGGCGCCCACGCCCACTCCCCGCCCCGCAAGCGACCCGTCCGAGACGGCGGCATTTCTCGCTGCGGCGACGCGGAGCAAATCGGCCGACAGCACCGTTATGTACAGCTCCCAGCAGTTGCCTGTTCCTGCGGCACGCAAGTCTCCGGTCACAAGGCTCGATGAGCCCGTTGCCCATCAGGTTGCCTACGATTCCTGGGCTGCAGCCGATCTGGATGAGACCTCTACCGGCATGCCGGCGCTCGACGTTCCAGTTAACCCGCTTTTTGCCGCCAACACGAGCGCCGCGGACTATGAGGGCGGTGCGGCATATTCCGATTATTCCGATGGCTATGCTGGCACCGATCGCATCGAGACCGAGGATTATGGCACCGCATCGAGCGATTATCTCAACGATCCGTACGCTGCCACACCTGCACCGGAATATGACCCGGAGGCCGCGTCCGCACCGGCGTATACCAAAAGCACGGGCGAAGAGCGCTTCGCCGATTATTACGCCGAGGAAAAGGCGCTGCGTTTTTCGGAATTTCCGCAGGCAGTCAAGGTTGCCTTTATCGCCATTGTCATTGCCCTGCTCGGTGTCATTGCGTTTGAGGGATTCCGGCTGTTCTCCGGCCCCACCCAAGCGGAGTCGGAGACCCAGCAAAAAGAGGACGATAACGAGTATCTGGACATCAACACCCTCAAGGGCGACCCCAACGACGGGGACGACGAGTAGCGAGGGCTGAAGGCGGCCGCAGGATCCCGCATCCAGCACCGGCTTCTAAGTGCTGTTTTGTCATCCAGCTACACTTTTCCGAAGTTTTAAGGTGCCTATTTCGACTCTTTTCCGGATTTTATACTCTGTCCCTCCAGATGCGCTTTACGGTGCAGGCGTTGGAAGAAGGGCCATGTGCCGCTGGCGGCCCACATGTTCTGCAGATCAAGCTGCTCGGAGACGGCTCGCGCGAGCCGTCCAGCTGGAAGCTCTTTGCCGACGGCGCGTGCGTTGCGGACGGATCCGGCGCCTTTGCCCGCGAGTGCTTCTGCGAGGGCGCCGAGGTGTTTCTAGACCTGTGCCGCGACGCCGTACGCGCGACCGAGCTGTACCAGTGGAGCCAGAGGGAGTACGAGCTGTTGAGTGCGGCCCGCAGGATCGTAAGGGTGTAGACGGGCGGACGAGCCATCGACGATTTTGAGCTGGCAAGGGCCGGGAACTAGATTCCCAGCCTTCAACCTAGCACTGCTTTATGAGATCGAGCACCGCAGGAATGTCATCGGCATTCCGAAGCGCAACGTAAGTGGGTAAGCCCGGGCCAAATCCACCCTGCGTACGCTTGTCCCGGCACATGTCCTCTGGATCCGTTAGATCATCCACACTCTTTGCCAAGCCAACGGCAATCCAACCACCGTTGCTGGTCCTGCCTTCTAACACGGCATGCAGTTTTCGCTTGCCCGACCTGAAGCCTACATAGTACTTAGCTATGTAGGACTCCCACGAAGGGTTACCACTCAGAACGGACTCGCGCACCTCATCGAAAAGCTTCTGGTTGAGCCCACCTTCGGCAAAGGTGGGGTGATTCTCCTGCAGAGTCCAGATAGGAGCCTCATCAGACTCCCCGCGAGAAGGACGGTACTTGTCGACGACGTCTGCCGGAAGGTCGGGATATTTCCATATCTCACACGCCTCTTTCGCCAGCTCGTCCGCGCGCTGTCCAATCTCTTCCTCACCCCATTTTTCACGCGAGGCGATCGACTTGTTTAGGTAGAGCGGACTGCACTTAAATCCGACGTCAGGCAGATTGAGCTTGTCCGAGAACGACCGGTTTGAGTACTCCTGGTTGTAGCCCGTCAGCGTAAGATTTCCCAAGTTGTTGCACAGCCTGTCGTGGACGTCTTCCCAGTTCTCACCAAGCGATTCCTTCCAGCCGTGCTCATCATCGATCGTCTGGGGCATGATGTGCTCGATCTGGTAATCGTCGGCTGAGATGGACTCCTTCGGGTGGTGCCAGTTCTCCATGCGTTCCAGGTAATAGCGCTTTTTAGAGAAGCGGTTGTAGCAGTCACGCGTCTTAAACTCCTCGACAAAATGCTCGTCTGTCGGAAAGTATGCGGTCATACCGCTGCTGTGGATAAGGAGCATCGCCGTAACGTACTCCTCGATATCGTCCTGCTGCTCGAGATTGCGATACATGCCGGCAAAGAAATTATTTAGGCCCGTGGTAAGTCTGCCGCAAACCGCTCGCCTGAACAGAAACGACTCGATAGTCTCGCAGATACGTAAAATCGCATTGCGGTCTAGTCCATTCCCCTCGTAAACCGAATAAAGCAACATTAAGAGGGGCCTTATCTGCTTCACATCGAGGCTTACGATTCTGCCGAACACTCGGCGCAGTCCGTCGTCCTTCTCCTTACCAAGGAACAGACTGGCGTATCTATGTGCATACCCTCGCAGCTCCTTAAGCAGGCCCTCGGTGTCACCATCGTAGTCGTCGGCGAAATAGCGCTTAAACTCGTAGTAGGCCTCGTTCTCCTTCGGCATCCTATTGGGAACTTTAAGCCACAGCCAGTACCAGATAAATGCATTGAACTCGTCCTCGCCGCCTTTTCCGAACAAGCACTCGAGTGGATGCCAATAACCCTCATAAAGATTGGTCTGTTCGTCGTTGGGAAGCGACATTAGAACGTAGTTACGGATGAGGTCAATGGGCGTGAGCGGCTTGCCCTTGGAGTTCATGGACTCAAATATGAGCTGGGCATTATCAACGCCAGCGGTGAGCTTAGTGTCGATGACCTGCACGCGGTTTAGCCCCGCCCAAAGCCTTGCAGGGTCGAATGATTTACCACGCATCTTCTCGCGGAAGAACGCATGGTTTTCGACAATGCGATCCGATTTTTCATCTGGCACGGGAGCCCCAGACACGATGGAGAACAGCGTCTCTTTATCGTCCTGCGAGAGCACCAGCTTGTAGCGTGCCAGACCGTTGTAGTCGTCATCGTTAAAGAGGTAATTTTTCCTCAGCGCCGAGATTTTGAGGTCGCCAAGGAAGCCAGCCTTGTCGGGGTTGCTCTCCAAATAGTCAGCCAAAGCTGCAATCATCAACGAAAACGTCGTCATGCGCTGCTGTCCGTCAATCAGAAGCACGCGCGAAATGCTCGTGGCAGAGCTCTCGGACTCGGGGATATAAAGCATTGACCCCACGAAGTGCGATACGCCATCACGACCCGCTCGCATGACGTCATCCCAAAGCACCTCGCACTCTTTTACACTCCACGAGTAAATTCGCTGGTACACGGGAATGACGAACTGCATCTTCGCCACGCCCATAAGGTCGAGTAGATTTGCCTCGGTTGCTTTCATTTGCGGTTGTCTCCTCTTTCTTGTTTACGCCGTTTGCAGTCAGTCCCCCACTGAGCGGAGGGTGCCAAAGACGAGAGCATCGAAGCACAGAAGCAACCGGGATGCTCATATCGTTAGATTTTACAACGCAAGCAAACGCTTACGCCGTCAGGGTGGCGCGCGATCGCTGCGCGCCACTCCCCAAAATCATACGATGTCAAAAGACTGACACTTGTGTATGCCTTTTGACATTGCCACGGACTTACGGGTTTCTTGTCTCATATGCCAAGAGCGGATATCTAGATCGCTGCCCCTCCCGCCCAAAGGAGCTCGACAAGAACTGATCGAAGGGCAAATCAGACATCGAGCAAGTCGCCGACATGCTCATCGCGCCTCGCAAAAAGATGGGCAAACACGGGACCATCTTAAGCGGTGGCGATGATGACACGGAATTGCAGCCGAATCGCCCCGACCTATTCGCCACCCGATGCTGGCAAGCTGTTGAGCGGCTCGCTCTCACCGGCGGCACCAAGGCGCTTCTGCATCTTCTCGATCTGCTTAAGGGTCGAAGTCAAATACCCAAGGCCCTTCTTCAACTGCTTAAGCAACCTGCCATTCCTGCGGTCCCCCTTTCCATTCTCCTTCTCGACATCCTCCTCAACACCAGCGATGCTGCGCTGCACGGCCTCGGCCGCCTTCTGCACCAAAATGGCTCCCTCATGCGGGCAGCGGTCAGTTGCCACATCAAGAAATGCGAGAAGCCTTGAGCATTCAACGAGCACGAACTGCGCATAGTCCTCCCCCATCGACGCCGCCAGGGCAACGCCGCTAGAACCCAAAAGGCCAAACGCAGCGCCGCCGCCAGCAATTAAAGCGGTGCCACCGGCCATGCCCATGCCGCCGGCGGCCAAGGCGCCGCCGCCAGCAGCAGCAAGACTCGCATTGACGAGCGCAGCCCCGTGAAGGCCGACAAACGAGCCTCCAAAGATACCGACAGCAATATCCGGAGCCAATGCCGCGGCCACTCCTCCTGTGCCCAGGGCCGCCGCCACGGCAATGGCGCCGCCTACCAAGACCTTTGGCAATGTACCTGAGAGCTCACGGATATGCGCCCCGCATTGCTTCTCTAGGGAACGCACGGCGTCCAAATCAACCGCGTCTTGTCTCCTGGGAAATTCATCTTTAACCCAAGCCCCGCTCCCCTTCAAACCTTTGTATTCCTTCTTCTCTTCATCTCCTATCTGGAAATAGGGGCGAAACTCAACCAGCTCCTGAGCGATCAGCAAGGCGCGCACCTTGCCGCCTCGCTGCCGCGAAATAGCCTCAAGGGCTCCGTACGCATCTTCCTCGCTCAAAAAATAGCCGTCTGCATCAATGCCTAGGCCATCCGTGACCGAATCCTGCCACGCGCGGGCCCAGCTCCTCTTTTGCCCTTTGCGCACTTCGTTCTTCTCGTTCCCGCAGTCGTAGTTGATGGCGGCAAGCTTCAGCGAGAAGGCAATCCTCGTCGTCTCTCTATCTAGGCTATAAAAGTGGAATCCATCGAAGATATCCTGGCGGCGCCTGGCGCGCTCAGTCCAAGCCTCGGACATTTCCTCCGCCATATAGCCCCAGTCGGCATGGAGTGCAAACGCAAGGCGTCCAACTCCAACGTAGTTTATTCGCAAGAAGAACTTCTGGGCGAACACGACCTTGTTCCCCTCGCATTCGATACCCGCCCTGACCGCCGCCGTCACCAGATTCGCCAGAACGAACGAAGTACTCGAAACCGTGACCATGCGAGTGAGGGCCCTGCTGTTGTAGGGCATGAAATGCGAAGCCTTGAGCTTGCGCAAGCCGGAGACATCACTCACTTCGCAACGTTTTAGCTCGGCCTTGAGCCTTGAAAGCATGTAGAGACAACGAACGATAACCTCGTTGGCCACGACTGCTGGCACCTGGCTTAAAGCTTGATCGAAAAGACCGACTTCCGTCCGAAGGTCGAAGCGAATGGGCTTGCCGTCCTCGGTTTTGAACGCCGTTCCGTTAAACAGCTTTGAGATCCATTGCTGAATGCGAATATCCTTGCCCTTATAGGCAATCCGCATGTCTTGAAAAACAGGCAGGGAGGAGAGCTCCTTTAGCAGGGACAGCACAACGCCGGGAATACCCGTCCCCTTACCGGGGTTTGAACTAGACCCCGCCATGTCGCTCACGAGATGCATTGCCCAGAACAGAGTGCCAAACGCGATCTTCTCTGGAACGTTCCTGCCTATAAGAGGGCGGTCAGGATCGAAGGCGGCGGCAGGCAGGTCAAAGGCGACAAACCGGCCGGCCGTATCGGTGCCATAGCCTTTGCACGTGAATTGCGAGAGGATCGAACACGCAAGGCCAACCAAGCTCGGGTGGTGCGAGAAATCCCGCAGATGATGTTGGAGCCCGCCGCCAAACTCGGCAGTCAGCTTGTCCGCGGCAAGAGGAAACCCTTTCTCTAGAAAGCGAATAGCGTCTTCTAGAGTTGCATCCGCCTTTGTCATACCCGCAGACTTGGCAATCGTAAGAACGAATTTGCCAACCTTCTCGTCGCCCCACTCTTTGGCACCCTCTAGGTTGAAGTCTTTCTGCCACAGGATATTCAACGCGCCCGTGAGGAGCCCGCTAACGGCTGCAAGTTCATAGTCGAGCTTCGTAGCCTTTTCAGCCCGAGGGTCAAAATCAAAGAGGACCTCCTCCCCATCGGGAGCGTCCTTAAAACCAACCAGCACGGCGCTACCGTTCAGCGGCACAGATGCAACTTTGGGCAGTTGAGGCATGGTGTAAACTATCTCGCCGCCACTAAAAACAAGTTCGTCTGCCATACCGGCTTCCTCCTGCAAACGCGTAAAACTAGATTGCTCCACGCCGCCAAATCCCTCTCGTAGAACTACTCGATAATCTCGATGATGCAGTTGCTCAGAACCTCGTCGGAACTGTTCACCTCTGGCAGCCTGTACGCCTCATTGTGAACGATAACGCGCGCAGCGTCACGGGTCTATGCCTGCCCATCCAGCGAATCATGTTAGCAAGCCGTTCTTCGACAATGGATGCCATCTCGGTGTCCATACTCTTGACCTGCCTGGTCTCGGCGGGCGTCAGCGTGTCCTTGAATAGCATCTCAAGCACAGCCCTCTGATGCTGATTCTGGAATCCTTCCCGCAACCATTCCTTCTGCTTACGCCCAATGGGCACCCGCCTACCTTCCCGCCGCCTTCAGCTTCAGCAGCAGGTCGCCCAGCTCGGGGCACTTGCTAGAAAGGCGCGTCTGAGCTCGCTCGCCCATCCCCCACCGCTGGCGGACTTCCTGGGCGCGCGGGCTCACGCGGTAGTCCCCGTCCATCACCTGCTTGAGCAGCTTGGCGGTCACGCGCGCATCGGCAAGGGCGCTGTGGGCGTGACCCGTCGACTCGTCGAACTCGATGCCAAACCACGTCGCCGCGTCACTCAAAGAGACGCACCCGTGGCTGCCCACGTCCATGATCGAGGTGTAAAACGCCTGCAGGTCGGCCCAATCCGTAGGAAATGCGGAAAGATCGATGTGCTTTGCCTGGCACTCGGTCAAAAGCGGGCGACGGTCCGTCCCGCTCCAGCAAACTATCTGGGCGGAGTAGCGACCGATCCAATCGCCGAGCCTTTTGATCACCACATGGAGCGGATCGGCCATCGCGGTGTCCACGGCCGATATCCCTGTGAACTCGCGGACGGGAAACGCAACGCCTTCGGTAAATTCCGTCTGCACTAACTGCGAGAACTCGCCCATAACGTTGCCGTGGTAATCGAGCTTGACGGCGCTGACCTCGATAATCTCATTGCGCAGTCCACGGCGCTGGCGCTGCTTTGGCACCGGCGCAAACTCAAAGTCCAGCACAATCTGGCGCGCAAAGTTCGTCGTGTCGATAGCCGAGATGCACGGCGTCTTTTCAGCTGGCACGGTTAGGGCCTTTCTCCGTTGCCTGCCGCTTGCTACATAGGCGGCTACATTGCCGTAAGGATAGGCGCCCGCGCGGACATGAAAGCGGGGCGCAATACCATGCGCCAAGCACACGCCATGCAGACGGCCCCAAGAGAGTCGCCCGCTCTATTCAAATGCATGAAAAAGACGATATGAGAAAGCCATTGGGGGCCGCCTCCCCCGCGGCGCAGCTTCTTTCCGCGGGCTCGGGGTGCCACAATGGGCTTTGAGTATCGGCCCGTGCGGTAGCCCTTACCGCACCTGCGGGGAGGAGGCTTCCCAT
>DBFVZT010000076.1:0-28317 GCA_048486575.1 Collinsella sp.
GGAGGCAGGTTATCGATGCAAAAATAGCCCATGTCCTCGAACACGTGCATGGCCTGTGTGCGGCCCGATCCGGACATTCCGGTGATGATGACGATATCGGGGATGCGCTCCGAGCGCTCCGCCGCATCCATGGCATCTCCCTTTTGCATGTGTTGCCTCCCGAAAACAAGCGCGGGACCCAGCAACCCGGATCCCGCGCGGTCAATTGCCTATATTGAGTATACCGCCCCGAGCGGATACGAGGCCTGTCTTACGCCTCAAGCGCAGCCTTGAACCAACTCGTAATACTCGTGGGGTGCGTAATGGCGGTGCCGACGACAACGGCCCAGGCGCCAGCATCGATCGCGGCGCGAGCCTCCTCGGGCGTATGCACGCGACCCTCGCAAATGATGGGAAGGCCGGGGAATTCCTCGGTCGCCTGACGCAGGAGCGGCAGATCGGGGCCATCGGCCATGGTGCAGTCGATGGCAGCGACACCGTGAGAAAGCGTGGTAGATACAAGGTCGAAGCCCATATCAACCGCACGGCGAATGTCCTCGATGGTGGCACAATCCGCCATCAGGAGCACACCCTCCTCGTGCAGCGGGCGGAAGGTATCCTCGACCGACTTGCCGTCGGGACGCGGACGATCGGTGGCGTCGATCGCCACGATATCGGCACCCGCAGCAACGCAGGCGCGAGCGTGACGCAGCGTCGGCGTGATGTAAACGCCCTCGTGCCCATCCTTCCACAGGCCGATAACGGGAACCTCACAGCGACCCTTAATGGCGGCAATGTCGGCAAGGCCCTGGCAGCGAATGGCGGCGGCGCCGCCGAGCTCGCAAGCACGAGACATTTGAGCCATGGTCTCGGGCGTACGAAGTGGCTCGCCCATATACGCCTGAACGCTCACGACGAGCTTACCCTTCAGGGATTGAATCAAAGGATCGACGGTCATAAGGCTGCAACCTTTCTCAGAACAGCCTCCCGAGGCGTGTTGTCTCGGGAGGCTCCTACAGAAGATACGTTTACTTCAACGAGGCAAGAAGATGCTCAGCGGCACCGATGAGCGGAGCATCGCCCTCCAGAGAACCGATGAGGATCGGCGTGTCCTGAAGCGGATCGAGCGCCTGGCTGGCATAGCCCTCGTGCACCGAATCCTTCCACGTCTGCGAACGCCAATCGGGACCTTGGTGAATCACGCCACCCGAAAGCACGATGACCTCGGGGTCCAGGATGTTAGCGAGCGAGCCCAAGCTGGCACCCAGCGCAAAGCCGGCGTCATGGATGACCTCGGTCGCCTTTGCGTCGCCCGCGCGGCACAGGTCGTTCACATCGCGACCGACCGAAGGACGGCTGGGGTCGACGCGACCAAAGCGCTCATCGTACATTCGACCAATAGAAGTGCCCGAAGCAACCGACTCCAGATGGCCGGAACGCCCGCAGGCGCAGGGAATGCCGGCGGCAGCCGAGCACTCGATGTGGCCCATATGGCCAGCAGCACCATGGAAGCCTTGCATCACGCGGCCGTTCTCGACATATGCGCCGCCGATGCCCGTACCGATGCCAAGACACAAGACGGAGAACTTGCCCTTGCCGACGCCCCAGTGGGCCTCGCCCAGAGCATGAGCCTGCACGTCGCCTACAACGGCAACGGGAAGACCGAGGTCCTCGCGCAGACGCGGCCCCAACTGGACGCCGGACCAGCCGGGCATGATCTCGTTGGCATACGCGATGGCGCCCGTCTTGGGATCGACGACGCCGGCGGCACCAATGCCGACGCCAAGAACCTCGACATCGGGATTCGCCTCGAGAGCAGCCTTGATGGACGCTTCGATACGCTGGAAGACGGCCTCGCCGCCCTCTTGAGCCTCGGTGGGAACCTCGGCCTCAAAAACGGGATGGGGCACACTGCCGTCAGCCGGGTACTCCATGATGGCAGTCGCGATCTTAGTTCCGCCGATATCGACAGAGCAGACGTACTTGTTCTCCATGTCGCTCTCCTTAGGAGATAAAAAACAACTACAGGAAATGCGCCGTCAGGCTAGCCGTCACAGCGCGGTAAAGGTTTTCCAGATGCCCGAGATCGCCGAGAAACCGTGTGGCCATTGACCTAATGGGTCATGGCCGCACGGTTGAACGGCGAGGTCGGGCGCCCGGGAAAGCTTTAAAGGAGGCCGTTGTCCTGGAGGACCTTCTTAATCGCCTCGACGTTCTCGCCGGTCATGGCCTTCACCGGGCGCGGCATGGTCGGGCTGTCGAAGATGCCCATGAGGTTCATAGCGGTCTTGAAGGCGCCGACGCCACCGGCATAGCCCTGGACGCCCGAGGTGACATCCCAGATGTGCGAAATCTCATTGAGGCGGTCCTGCTCGGCCTTGACGGTAGCCCAGTCACCAGCCTGAGCGGCCTTCCACTGACGTACGTAGCCCTCGGGCTCAACGTTGGCGAGACCCGGGACGGAACCGTCGGCGCCACCGAGGTAGGCGCCGTCGACAACAACCTCGTGACCGGTGAGAATGCTCATCGGATGGCCGTTCTTCTCGTTCTCCTGAACGAGGTAGCGGAACGAGATGTCATCACCCGAGGAATCCTTGACGCCGGCCAGAACGCCCTCGGCACCGAGCTTGGCAAGGAGCTTCCAAGGGAGCTTGGTGTGGACACACACGGGAATGTCGTAGGCGAAGATGGGCAGGTCGAGTTCCTCATGCAGGATGCGGAAGTGCTCCTCGACCTCGGTCATGCCCTGCAGGGCATAGAACGGGCAGGTGGCGACAAGCGCATCGGCGCCCAGCTCCTGAGCGACCTTACCGTGCTCGATCATGCGCTCGGTCTCGGTGTCGATGATGCCGACCAGAACGGGAACGCGGTGGTCGACGATACGGACGGCCTCGGCGATGATCTGACGGCGACGCTCGTCGGTGGAGAAGACGACCTCGCCCGAGGAGCCCAGGAAGAACAAGCCATCGACGCCGGCATCGATCATGCGGTTGATGCTGCGCTCAAAGGAGGCAACATCGAGCTGGTGGTCTTCGGTATCGGGAACAACGACGGGAGGGATAACGCCGGTGAATTTCTGAGTTGCCACAAGAATCTCCTTAGTTGTCTGGCGGGCAGCCCTATGCCGCCCACTCTTGTTGGCAGTGTCCAGGCCGTCTAGGCCAAAGAACACGGGTAGAACGTTTGGTTAAAGAAGTCGACGACTTCGTTTTCGAACGCATTGATGCGCTCGTGAGCGTATTTTGCATAGATGATATGCCTCCGGTCACACTCAAGACCGTTGAATACGGCAAACTGATCCTTGGGGTCGCTCACGGTATCCATGAGCGATGTGCCCATGAGCACCGATCCGCGCACCCGAGACGACAGCGCCTCGAGGCTGCCAGGAAGCGGATTGGCGACCGCCGTGCAGGCGAGGCCCCGCTCGTCCAGAGCAGAAACCGCCAGCGCGACTCCGCCGCCAAGACCCTCGCCCCATGCAAAGATGCGGTCGGGGTCCATGCCATCAAGATTGCGCGCGACCTTCGCCAACGCACAGCCCCAACGGACGCGCCTGACAAACGCAGGCGAAGTAATCCCCTGCCGCAGATCGCTGGGTCCAATCACCTCATCGTCCAGTGCAAGCACGGCATACCCCATGGCGGCAAATCTCGTCATGTGATGCCAGCCGCGCACAGGCCGATCGATGTCGTGGAACATCAGGCACAGCGGCACGCGCTCAGATACTCGGGCACGACCGACAGGCTCGATCAAACGAGCGTGAATCGCATCGTCACCGAGCTCAAAGGAGACCTCCGAGTAACGGGCGCAGGGGTTAACAAAGTCAATCGCCGTAATGGCCAGGCCTTGAATCTCAAGATTCGAAGCGCATGTCTCTAAATCAGAAACATCTGCTTGGACATCACCGCGCCAGTCCCGATATTCGGCGAGCCTTGACGAAACCGTTCCAGGAATTCCCACAAGCCCGGGGACAATCAGCTCGTCAACATTGCTCTCGCACTTAGACATGAGCCTCCCCTCCCTTGCAGAAAAACGGAATGATCAGATCGTCAAAATCCTGAATCTCCTCGTGGCCAAAGCCTTCAAAGAACTCATGACGCTTTTCACAGGTCAGGTTGTTATAGACCGCAAACTGCGTCGCTGGCGGACAGACGATATCGGCTGTGCCAGTGCCAAACAGCACGGGGCATTTGACCATAGGGGCAAAGTTCTTGGAATCGAAGTACGCCAGCTTGGCATAGGCTTCGTCAATACGAGTCGAGTCCTCGTCAAACCAGCGAGACCAATAGCGCAGGCCCTCGTAGGCAATGTCGTCGGCATCCAAATCCCAGACCAGGCGGAAATCTGACAGGAAGGGATAGAGGATGGCGGCGCGATTGATAAGCTCGCTGTTAAGTGCACAGGTCGCAATGCCCAAACCGCCACCCTGCGACGCGCCGTTCACAAACACACGGGAAAGATCGATGCCCTCGAGCTCGCGAACAATACGGCACAGAATGCGAATATCTTGGTGCAAGCGGACATAGTAGAGGTTGGCCGGGTCGCCGTCGATACCGGCGACGATATGGCCCGCGACCGTTGTGCCCTCAAATCCACCAATGTCCTCGGAGGGACCTCCTTGGCCGGGGCAGTCGAGGGCGATGAGTGCCATGCCCATGCCCGCAAACGACGCCTGCTCAAACCAGCTGCGGCTTGCACCCGGATACCCATGGAACTGAAGCACCAATGGCACGGGCTCGTCCGAGACGGGTTTAAGGTACTTGGCATGCAGGCGAGCGCCACACATGCCGGTATACCAGAGGTCGAAAAGTTGGCAGGTCGCGGCATCGGTGACCGATGCCGCGTCGATCGCATAGTCAAGCCCGACGGCGTCGGCCTCGGCCATGCGATCCTTCCAAAAGAGATCGAAATCTGATGGACGGGGCATGGCGCCTCGATATTCACCAAATTGATGTTGTAGCTCCTGAGCACTTGGCATGGCTCGTGAACCCAACCTTTCGAAATCGCAACGGAGGTGCGCCCGGCAAGGGAACCGGGCGCACGGGAGGGAAAGCGAGGCTATTCGCCGAGCTTGGGGTGCAGCAGCGACGGCGCAGCGCCGAGCAGCATCTTGGTGTAGGGGTCCTGGGGGTGCTGGAAGACCTGCTTGGCCTCGCCCTGCTCGACGATCTTGCCGCCATTCATAACGATGATGTCGTCAGAGATATAGCGGACCGTCTGGATGTCATGGCTGATGAACACCATGGCCAGGCCGAGCTCCTTCTTAAGGTCGGTCAGCAGGTTCAGAATCTGCGCGCGGACCGAAACGTCCAGAGCCGAGGTGGGCTCGTCGGCGATGATGGCATCGGGGTTCAGCGACAGGGCACGGGCAATTGCGACGCGCTGGCGCTGGCCGCCCGAAAGCTGACCGGGAAGAACCTCGGCGGCGGAGCTGGGCAGACCGGTGAGCTCCAGGAGCTCTTTGACGCGCTTCTCCTGCTCGGCCTCGGTACCCAGGTTGTGGACGCGCATGGGGTCGAGCAGTTGCTCGCGAACGACCATGCGGGGGTTGAGCGCCGTGGCCGGGTTTTGGAACACGACCGAGATGACGCGACCCATGTGGCGACGGTCCTCGGCGGTACGTTTGGTAACGTCCTTGCCCTTAAAGTAGACCTTGCCGCTCGTGGGGGCCTGCAGGCCGCACATGACGTTGGCGGTGGTGGACTTACCGCAACCGGACTCGCCGACGATGCCGATCGTCTGACCGGGCATGAGCTTAATCGTTACACCCTGGACGGCGTGAACCAGGTTGGGGTGCAGAATCGAGCCGGTACGGGTCCTAAAGGTGACGTGGACGTCATCAAGGAAGATGATCGGCTCGACGCCGTTGACTGCGGTCTCGCTCATCTACATCACCTCCGCGTGAGGGGTCAAACCATTTGCCTTGAGCACCTCGTCGGGGAGCTCGGAATAGAAGTGCTCGGTACCGGGCACGCGCTTGAAGACCGGACGGGTGTCCAGGCCAATACGCGGATGGCTCGAGCGGGGCGCGAAGCGATCGCCCTTGGGGAAATCGCGCGGGCTCGGAACGGCGCCGGGCACCTGGTGCAGGCGACCCGAACCGCTCTCGATGGACAGAACGGAACCCAGAAGACCGCGGGTGTACTCGTGGATCGGGTTGGTGAGCAGCTCCTTGGTGGGCGCCTGCTCGATAACCTGGCCGGCGTACATAACCGTGATGTTATGAGCGACCTCGGCGACCAGTGCCAGGTCGTGCGAAACGAAGATCATGGCAAAGCCGAGCTTGGCCTGAAGATCGTTAAGCAGCTTGATGACCTGCTTCTGGACGGTAACGTCCAGAGCGGTCGTGGGCTCGTCGCAGATGACCAGCTTGGGGTCGCGGGTAAGGGCCATAGCGATCAGAACGCGCTGACGCTGGCCGCCGGAAAGCTCGTGCGGATAGCTCTCGAGCGTGCGCTTGGGATCGAGGCCGACGAGCTCCAGGAGCTCCTCGGCGCTGCGGGTTCCGCCGCGCTTGGTGAGCTGCTTCATCTGGGCAGAGATGAGCATGGAGGGGTTGAGCGAGGACAGGGCGTCCTGATAGACCATGGCGATATCGGTACCGCGCAGGCCGAACCACTCCTTCTTGCTCATCTTGAGCAGGTCGCGGCCCTCCCAGAGAACCTCACCGGAAAGATGCTCGTCATCGTCGGTCAGGCCCATGATGGCCAGCGTGGTGATGGACTTACCGCAGCCGGACTCACCGACCAGGCCCATGGTCTGGCCAGGACGGACATCAAAGTTGACATGATCGACGACGTTGATATCACCGTGGTGCTCAAACTGGATGCAGAAATCACGGACCGAAAGGATCGGCTCAACGGACTCATCGGGCACATGGCGGTCGTTACGCTTGAGCTCGACATCGCGCAGGGCGCCAAGACGGGCGGACAGGGACTGAGCCTGCTCCTTGTAAGCGCGAACGGGGTCGGAGACCAGCAGGTCGGCCTCGCGGCGCTTGGAGGAATCGGTCGGATCCAGGGCGGCGGAGGGAGCAGCGGCCATGGCGTCGGTAATGCCCTCGGAGAGGATGTTGAGCGCCAGGCAGGTGATCATGATAGCCAGACCCGGGAACAGCGCCTGCCACCAACGGCCAGCGAGCACGCCACCGCGGGCGTCGGCGAGGATGTTGCCCCAGGTAGCGGTGGGCTCCTGGATACCAGCGCCGATAAAGGTCAGCGAGGCCTCGAAGATGATGGCGTCGGCGACCAGGGTAACGGTGAAGACCATGATCGGGGCGATGCAGTTACGCAGAACATGCTTGATCAAAATCCACGGAGCCTTGGCGCCGGAAACGATGACCGCGCGGACATAGTCCTCGCCGTACTCGGACACGATGTTGGCGCGCACGATACGGGCAATCTGCGGAGTGTACATAAAGCCAATGGCGAAGATGATCGACGGCACGGAATTGCCCAGGATGGAGACGAAGACGGCAGCGAGGGCGATGCCCGGGATGGACATGATGATGTCCAGGATGCGCATGATCGCCTCGGAAACGGACTTGCGCGAAACCGCCGCGAGGGCGCCCACGACCGAGCCGCAGACCAGAGCCATGGCAGTAGCACCGAAGCCGATGATCAGCGAGTAACGGCCACCGTAAAGCATACGCGACAGGATGTCGCGGCCCTTATCGTCGGTACCGAAGATAAATCCATTGCCGGGAGCCTGGCGAGCAGTGAAAATCTCGACCGGGCTATAGGGGGCAAGAAGGGGCGCCAGAATCGCGGTCAGGGCGACCAACACCAGCACGACGGCGGCAATCTTAGAAGACAGCGTCATCTTCTTCCAGCCACCGAGCTTGAGCCCCTTGGAGGCAGCCTTCTCGAGCTGCTCGGTTTGCTTCTCTCGAATCTTTACCATAATCTACACCGTCCTGATGCGCGGGTTGATGAGCAGGTAGAGCATGTCAACCACGATGTTGATGATGATGAAGGCAAGAGCAACGACGATGACGACGCCCTGAACCAGGTTCGCCTCGTTGCCCTGAACGCCCTGCAGAATCGCAGTACCCATGCCGGGGAGGTTGAAGATGACCTCGATGACGACGGCGCCGCCCATAAGGTAACCGATCTTAAGACCGAGGGTGGTGACCGGGGTGATCAGCGCGTTGCGCAAAACGTTGATGCCGACGACGACCTTCTCGGGAACGCCGGCGCCACGGGCCATGCGGACGTAGTCCTTGTCGAGCTCCTCAACCATGGCCGTACGCACGATACGAGTCATCTGGCCCGTCAGCGGGAATGCCAGAGCGATAGCGGGCATGATCATACGTCCCAGATAGCCAGCCGGGTTGGTGGTGAAGTGAGGCAGAGCACCGGATGCCGGGAGCACCTTAAGGTAGGAAGAGAACAGCAGAATCAACAGAACGGCAAGCCAGAACGACGGGGTTGCCAAGCCGGCGATGGAAAAGACGCGGATCACTTGGTCCGGCCATTTATCGCGATACAGTGCCGCGATGACGCCGAGCAAAAACGAGACGACCGCGCCGATGGCAAGACCGATGAAGGTCAGCTGCATCGTGACGGGCAGGGCCGCGGAGATGCGCTTGGCAACGGAGTTGCGAGCAGCACCATAGGTGCCCATGTCACCATGGATCAGATCGCCCATGTAGCGCACGTAGCGCACGGGCCAGGGGTCGTCCAGACCATACTTCTCATGGTACTCGGCAACCGCCTCGGGCGAGGCACCGTCACCCAACGCCGTATAGGCGGGGTCGGTCTTGGAGAACGACATAAGGAAGAACACCAGGACGGTGACGCCCAATGCCATGATCGGCAGCGCCACGAGACGCCTTCCAATCAAACGTAGAAAGTTGTTCACGTTCTCTCCCCTTTCTTTTGTCGGTAGGACCAACTGGTATATGAGTATGGATACTCATTACAAGACCCGAGCGACATCGAGGCCGCCCGGGTCTTTGTTTCAACTATGAGGACGTTGCCTTACGACCGACGCCCCACATATGACTCAAACGAGTCTTAGGCCTTGACGGTCGCGACGCCCCTGAAGGACATGCTCGTCGTGCCGATGCCCTTGAAGCCATCGAGGGCCTCGCCGTTGGGCGCGGTAGACGGATCGTCCCAGGAAGCGGAGACGGTCTTGACGTGGACAACGGGGTACAGAACAGCGTTGTCGGCGATGATGTCGAAGCACTCGTTCCACTTCTTCTGCTGCTCGTCGCCCTCGGCGGCAAGAGCCTCGTCCATGAGACCGTGGAGCTTCTCCCACTCAGCGGACTCCTTCCACGGGCAACGGGTCTGCATCCAGACGTTGTCGCCGTACCACCAGTTGAGCAGCAGGTCGGGGTCGGCGCCGAAGCAGGACGGATCGCCAGGGGCAAGGAGGATATCGTAGGCCTCGCCGCCGTCGATGGCAGCGTAGGTGGCCGGCGAGGTATCGGTCTGGATGGTCACCTCGAAGCCGAGAGCGTCGAGGTCGTTCTTGACCTGGGCGGCCATGCCCTTAATCTGCTCGTTGTCGGTGGTGCGCAGGGTGATGGCACCCGGGGTGATGCCGGACTCCTCGATGAGCTTCTTGGCCTTCTTGGCGTCGGTCTTGTACACCGTGGAAGCCTCATGATAGTTGGTGAAGCTCTTGGGCAGGTAGCAGCTGGCAGCGGTGGCAAGGCCGGCGAAGGTGTTGGTGATCATCTTCTCGGTGTCGAGCGCGTACATGACGGCCTGACGGACCTTGACGTTGTTCCAAGGCTCCTTGGCGACGTTGAACATGATGAAGCGGGTGCCGAAGCCCTGGACGTTGTCGATCTTGCAGCCAGCGCTCTCGAGCTGGTCGACGGCGTCAGCGGTGACGAGCTCCATAACGAGCGTGGAGCCTTCCTGCTGGGCGGTAACGCGAGCGGTGGGGTCGGTCAGGATGCTGTACTGGATCTTCTTATCCTCGGCAGCATACTCACCGTTGTACTCGGGGTTGGGAACCAGGGTGATCTCGGTATCGGAGATAGAGTCGTACATCCAGGGGCCGGAACCGATCGGCTGCTTGGCGCGATCCTCCTCGGACTGAGTAGCCGGGGTAACACGGATGATGGCCAGACGATCCTTGAGCAGGGAGAAGTTGGGGACCTTGGTCTTGACCGTTACAGTGCTGGCATCCTTGGCCTCGATGGACTCGAAGGGCTGGAAGAACGGAGCATAGGTAGCGGAAGCAGCGCAAGCGGTGTAGGAAGCGACGACGTCGTCAGCAGTGACCTCGGTACCATCGGAGAACTTGGCGCCCTTGCGGATGGTGACCTCGAAGGTAGTGTCGTCCACGGACTTGGGATCGTCGGTGGCGAGCTCGTTGAAGGTGCTGTAGTCGTGGTAATCGATGCCGTAGAGACCCTCGACGACGTGCCAGTTAGCACCCAGGCCCACAGCGGAGCCGGTGCTGGCGGGATCGAAGCTGGACGGAGCGTAAGCGGAACCAGCGGTAATCACACCGCCGCCACGGTTGGCGGAATCGGCGGAACCGGAAGCGGAACCCTCGTCGTTGGAGCTGCCACCGCAGCCGGTGAGACCAAGCCCTGCGACAGCAGCGACGCTGCCGGTGAGGCCGAGGAACGAACGCCTGGACATACCCTTGTTGATGATGGCCATGTCTTCTCCTATCAATAGAGAATCTTACCCGGGAGCACCTAGACTTGCCCCCGCGCAACTTGCGGACGATATATACCTTACCTACCGACGAACCCAACTGAGGTGCCGCGCTCGGCGACCGATACATACATACGCTTGAACGGTATTTACTACCGTTCACCGAATTCATTGACAAACGATTCGCCAGACAGTATGTATCGACGAGGTGAGATATCAGTCATCGTCAACCCGCAGGATAGCAGGGTTGTTCACCATGGCTAGTCAAACGTTTTAGCGTTAATAAAACCCGAAATCGACAGGTAATCGCCGCGAAATAAATGATTGAAAATCGGCCAATCATGTATATCAGTTGTTTAGAAGCACGTTTAGTTTTCGGAACGGTTGGCCGATGCCTGGGCGCGTTCGGCATTCCATGCAACAAGTGCCTCGTGGACCGCTTTGGCGACATCGGCCGGAACGCCTCGAACTTCCGCGATCTCTTGCTCGCTCGCCGCGCGCAAACGCTTCATCGAGCCAAAATGGCGCATAAGGGCACGTTTTCTGGTGGGTCCCACGCCTGGAACGTCATCGAGTACCGAAACCGTCATGGCTTTATCGCGCAATTCGCGATGGAACGTGATGGCAAAACGGTGCGATTCATCGCGCACCTGTTTGATTAGATAGAGCGACGCGGACCCGGTCGGAAGCACGACTGGAGTCTCGTCCCAAGGCACGAAAACCTCCTCATCGGCCTTTGCCAAGCCACAAACTGGTATATCGAGCCCAAGAGCCTCAAGTTGCTTGATCGCAGCGGTCAATTGCGGCTTACCGCCATCGACAACGAGCAAATCGGGGCGCGATCCAAAGCGCTCGTCGGCCATGCGCTCGGGAGCATAGCGTCGTCCCAAAACCTCGGACATCGACACGAAGTCGTTTGCCTCGTCCAATTCGGCCTGAATTTTAAAACGACGGTACTGGCTCTTGTCGGCGCGTCCGTTGGTAAACACCACCATCGAGGCGACGGTAAAGGTTCCGTGCAGCGTCGAGATATCGAAGCACTCGATACGCATCGGCGGCGCTGGCAGCGCCAGCGCGCTTTCGAGCTCCAGGAGCGCCTGATTGGTGCGGTCGTCAGCGTACCCCGTTCGCATCATGTAGCGCATGAGGGCATGGCGCGCATTTTTGGATGCCATATCGAGCAAACGGTGCTTTTCGCCACGCTGCGGCCTATGGAGATGGCAGGAACGCTCGCGCTTGCCCGCAAGCCATTCCCCCAGCGCCTCCGCATCCTCAAGCTCGACGGAAAGGTTGACCTCAGCTGGAATATCAGCCGTCTCGTCGTAATAGCGCTTAAGAAAGCCCGACTGGAGCTCTTCCTCGTCAACATCAAGACCCTTGTCGAGAATGAACTCGCAGGTGCGAACTGTTCGGCCCTCGCGAACGACGAAGACGCAAGCGGCGGAGATGGTCTCCTCGCGATAGAACCCGATGACATCGATATCGACACTGGAGGGAAAAACGACTTGCTGACGATCGTCCAGACCCCTGATGACCTCCAAACGACGTTTGACGCGTGCCGCGCGCTCAAAGTCGAGCGCCTCAGCGGCATCCGTCATCTCGGAGGTTAGCTCATCGACGACATCCTTGCGATGGCCCGACAAAAAGCGCTCGACACGCTTGACGTTCTTGGCATAGTCTGCCGGGGAAATCGCGCCGACACACGCACCCGGGCCGCGCCCGACATGGTAGTCAAAGCAGGGGCGCCCGTTTTGCGCGCAAATCATATTGACGATGTCTTCCTCGCCCTTGTGGGACTCGACGATACGGCGACAACGACGCCACTCCGCACAGGATGCGGAGCAGATGGGGATAACCTTGCGCAGCGTATCTATCGTCTCACGTGCCGCGCGGCTATCGGTATAAGGTCCAAAATAGCGCGTTCCCGGCTTATGACGCTCACGCGTGTATTTGATAGCGGGATACAGGTCGCCCTTTGTAATGGCGATAAAGGGGTAGCTCTTGTCATCCTTGAGGTCGACGTTAAAGTACGGATGGTACTGACCAATCAAATTGCGCTCGAGCACCAACGCCTCGTGCTCGGTCTCCACCACGATATAGTCAAAGCTCGCCACCAGCTGCATCATCAGCGGGATCTTCTGGCGCTCGTCCTGCAGCGTCACGTACTGACGCATACGGGCGCGCAGGTTTTTCGCCTTGCCCACGTAGATGACATCGCCCTTGGCGTCTTTCCAAAGGTAGCAGCCGGGCTGCGTGGGAACGCGCGAAACCTGCTCGGCAAGCGTTGGAATGTTGTCGTGACCGGCCACGCGCACCTACTTGCGACGAATCAGCGCCGAGACCTCGGGCATCTTAAGGACGACGGCAAGGCCAAAGGTAACAGCAAGCGAGACGACACCCGCAACGCAAACGTAGCCAAGAGTAATCAGAATCGAGCCGCCAAGTGCCCCGACAAAGTGCTCAAGCGCCCACATGACGCCGGCGCCTGCGGCAGCACCCAGGCCACCGAGCAAAAGGCCAAAGAAACCGCCATGCAGGATAGATTTAACCTGAAGACCACGCAGACGACGACGCAGCCACCACAGCGAGCAACCGACCAAGATCACGTAGTCGACGACATACGAAAGCGCGATTGCCGGCATACCGAAGCCCAGCACAACGCCAAACAGCAGAACCGAGCCGGCCTGGCCGATGGCGGAATACAGACAATAGCGGCTATAGGGCTTCATGTCGAGCAAGGCAGAGAAGCTCTTCTGCATCAGCACGACCACGCCGTAGAGCGGCAGGGAAAGTGCCAGGTAGATAAGGAACTCCGACACCAGCGCCACACCGGACTCATCGAACTTGCCAGCGCAGTAGATCATGTTGAGCGGACGCGCGAAGACAATCAGGTACAGCGCGAATGGAATCAGGAAGAACAGCATCTGGGCGACGCCACGCGAAATGCCCGTGCGGACGCTGTCGTAATCCTTCTCCTGTGCGTCGTGAGAGAGCTCGGTATAGAGCGCCGTCGAAAGCGAGGCGGCAATCAGCGCGTAGGGTAGCGTGTACCACAGGCGCGCATAGGCGATGACGGAAGGACCAGTCTCGGGCTGGACCACCAGCGCAGCAGCGTTGGTGATAGAAGTCGAGACAAACATGCACACCGTGGCGAGCAGCGTCGGGATACCGAGCGCAATCGTCTGGCGCAGTGCGGGGTCCTTAAAGTCGATATGGATATGGGGATGCACGCCGTGCTTGCCAAGCGCGGGGATCTGACATGCCATCTGAACAAAGACACCGAGGGTCGTACCGGCCGCAATCAAGATGATGCCGGCACGTTCGCCAAACTGTGCGGACACGGGCGCAAAGCCCATAAAGCTCGCAATGACGATCACATTGTTGAGGACCGGGGCAAACGTCGACCAGAAGTAGTCGCGGTGTGCGTTGAGGACGCCCGAAAACACCGAGCCCAAACCATAAAACAGAATCTGGATGGCAAAGAAACGGAACATGAACGCAGCGGTATCCATGCTGCCGCCGTCACCCGAAAGGAACGATTGCGTCCAGATAAAGCCCGGGGCGAACACGGTCCCCAGCAACGAAATGCCACCCAGCACCAATAGCAGAATACCGAGCAGGTTGCCCACGTACTCGTTAGAGGCCTCGCGACCCTGCTCACGCCTCACGCCCATGTAAACGGGCAAAAACGCCGTCACGAGCATGCCGCCCATCACGAGTTCGTAGAGCATATTGGGCAGGTTGTTGGCGACCTGATAGGAAGACGAGAGCAGCGACATGCCGATAGCGGCCGCCATTGCCCACGTGCGGATAAAACCGGTGACGCGAGACACGATGGTCAGGATGGTCATAAGCCCGGCGGAACGACCAACCGTGGAGTAGTCCGACGAGCCCATGTCGTCAGTGTCGTCTCGCGACGAAGAAGCTTCGGATGAGGGTGTCTGAGGCGCAGATTCTTTTGCAAAATGAGCTCCACACTTCAATTCTTCCTGCGGCATCGCTCAGTCCTCTCTCGTAATCGGGGCGACCGTCGCCCCGCAAAATGCAATTAAATCATCAGGTGCAAGCTCAAGCTGATAACCACGCTTGCCTCCCGAAATAAAAATGGTATCCCAAAGGACACATGTCTCATCAATGAGCGTCCGGTAGCGTTTTTTCATACCGACCGGACTGCAGCCGCCGCGAACGTAGCCAGTCGCCGCAAGCAAATCCTTCACATGCATCATGGCCAAGGACTTCTCCCCCGCGGCACGCGCGGCGGACTTTAGATCGAGCTCGTCGGCAACAGGGATGCAGCACACGACGTGGTCGTTGGACGGCGTCACGCAGACCAAGGTCTTAAATCCTTGTCCGGGCTCCTCGCCAAGCTGCTCCGAAATCGCGACCCCCAGGCCCGCCGACTCATCACCATCGTCTTCGTACGTATGTAGAACATAGGAAATGCCGGCGCTTTCCAGCTCGCGCATCGCATTGGTTTTTGGCGTCTTTACAGCCTTTGCCATGGCATATCCTTTCCCTCGCATTCGGACGCAAGGATTAAGTATATGTCCAATTCGGCTGCATACGTCACTTCGACACAGCAAGCGCCATCGAATCACAAGGAGTCGATGGCGCCCATAAACTGAATCGCCTATTTATTGAGCATCAAGTTGAGCCTGACGCTCCCGGTCACGCCTGAGCAACGGCGCCAAAAACTTGCCCGTATAACTCTGCGGACAGTCCGCAACCTGCTCCGGTGTGCCCGAAACCACGACGGTTCCGCCGCCGTTACCGCCCTCGGGGCCCATATCGATCAGGCGGTCGGCAACCTTGATGACATCAAGGTTGTGTTCAATCACCAGCACCGTGTTGCCCGCATCGACCAAGCGCTGCAGCACATCGAGCAGCTGGCGGACGTCCTCAAAATGAAGGCCGGTCGTCGGCTCATCCAAAATATAGAACGTCTTGCCCGTCTGGCGTCGATGAAGCTCCTTGGCGAGCTTCACACGCTGCGCCTCGCCGCCCGAGAGCGTCGTAGCGGGCTGGCCCAGGCTCACGTAGCCCAAGCCTACATCGTACAGCGTCTGGAGCTTGCGCTTAATCTGCGGGATATTCCCAAAGAAGGCCAGTGCCTCGGTGACGCTCATGTCGAGCACGTCCGAGATGGTCTTACCACGGTAGGTGACCTCAAGCGTCTCGCGGTTATAGCGTTTGCCGCCGCAGACCTCACAGGGGACATAGATATCGGGAAGGAAGTGCATCTCGATCTTAATTTGTCCGTCGCCCTTGCATGCTTCGCAGCGACCGCCGCTCACGTTAAAGGAGAAACGTCCCGGCGAGTAGCCGCGCGCCTTCGACTCCGGCGTACTCGCAAACAGCGCGCGAAGATCATCCCACAGGCCAATGTACGTAGCAGGGTTGGAACGCGGCGTGCGGCCAATCGGCGACTGGTCGATATCGATAACCTTATCGATACACTCGATGCCCTCGATTTTCTTATACGGACCCACAGGGCGCGTCGAACGGTGAATGGCATTCGTAAGGGCAGGTGCGATAGTGTCGGTAACCAGAGAGCTCTTACCCGATCCCGACACGCCGGTAACGACCGTAAGCGTACCAAACTCGATCTTGGCGGTAACGTTTTTGAGGTTGTTGGCGCGGGCGCCCGTGATCTTAAGGCAGCCGCGACCGGGCTTGCGGCGTTCATCGGGAACCCGAATCATTCGCTTGCCGGTCAGGTAGGCACCCGTCATCGAATCGGGGCACGCCATGATATCGGCAGGCGTTCCCGCGGCGACCACGTGTCCGCCGTTCACGCCCGCACCGGGGCCCATGTCGATCACATAGTCGGCAGCACGAATCGTATCCTCATCATGCTCGACGACGATGACGGTATTGCCGATATCGCGTAGGCGCTCAAGCGTCTTGATCAGGCGCTCGTTATCGCGCTGATGGAGGCCGATCGACGGCTCGTCCAAAATGTACAGCACACCCATGAGGCCGGCGCCGATCTGCGTTGCCAGGCGAATGCGCTGGGCCTCGCCTCCGGAAAGCGTCGCCGAGGCACGGTCGAGGGTCAGATAGTCGAGTCCGACATCGACCAGAAAGCGCAGGCGCTCCAGGATTTCCTTAACGATGCGCCCGCCGATAAATTGTTGGCGCTCGGTAAGCTCCAAGCCCTCAAAAAACTCGAGCGACTCGCGGCACGATAGGCAGCAGACCTCGTAAATGGACTTACCGCCTACGGTAACAGCGAGCATCTCGGGGCGCAGACGAGCACCATGGCAACTCGAGCACGGCTCCTCGCGGATGTACTTCTCCAAGCGCGCCTTGGTGTTCTCATTCGTCGTCTCGGTATAGCGCTCGTACAGGATATTGCGCACGCCCGAGAACTTGGTGTCCCACTGGCTGCGGCGCCCATCGAGCTTTTGATAGTCGACCGAAATCTTCGTGTCGCCCATGCCGTCTAAAAACGCACGACGCACCCGCGGAGGCAGATCCTCCCACGGCGTATCGACGCTCACCTTAAAGTGTTTGCAGACCGCAGCGAAAATCTGCGGATAGTAGTTAGAGTTGCCAAACAGGCTGCCAAAGACCCCGTCGGCGATCGACTTCGAGGGGTCTTCGATTAGGGCCTCGGCATCGACCGTCTTCTTAAAGCCCAGGCCATCGCACTCGGGGCACGCGCCATAGGGCGCGTTGAACGAGAAATCACGCGGCTGAAGATCGTCAATGGAGTGTCCATGCTCCGGGCACGCCAGGGCCAACGAATACTCCAGCAGCTCGCCCTCGGTCCCCTCGGGAGCATCACGATCGGGCAGCATGTACACGTTTACATTGCCGTGAGCCAGCGCGGTCGCCTGCTCAACAGACTCGGCGATACGGCCCAGAGAGTTCTCACGGATCACGATGCGATCGACCACGACCTCGATATCGTGCTTGAATTTCTTATCCAAATCGATAGGGTCATCAAGCGAGCGAACCTCGCCGTCGACACGCACGCGGCTAAAGCCCTCGGCGCGAAGGTCCTCAAACAGTTTGGTGTACTCGCCTTTTCGCCCGCGTACCACCGGTGCCAGCACAAACGCACGACGGCCCTCCCCCGCCGCCAAGACCTTGTCGGCAACCTGGTCGGTCGTCTGACGCTCAATGACGCGGCCGCATTCGGGACAGTGCGGGGTGCCCACACGGGCGAACAGCAGGCGCAGATAGTCATAAATCTCGGTTACGGTGCCAACCGTCGAGCGAGGGTTTTTAGACGTCGTCTTTTGGTCGATCGACACCGCCGGCGAAAGGCCGTCGATTGAATCCAAGTCGGGTTTGTCCATCTGGCCCAAGAACTGGCGCGCATAACTCGAAAGGCTCTCGACGTATCGACGCTGGCCCTCGGCATAGATAGTGTCGAATGCCAGCGAACTCTTGCCCGAGCCAGAAAGACCGGTAATGACCACGAGTTGGTCACGCGGAATGGAAACATCGATATCACGGAGGTTGTGCTCACGAGCGCCGCGAATAACGATAGAAGAATCAGACATGGAAGCTCCTTGCCTCCTATTGCATCGAATCATACTGCCGATGAGTTTAGCGCACTCGACGCGCACAGATGTTCGTAATACAAGATTCGCAGACCTTTAGCTTTGCGTATCGGGCGCTTTGTTTCTCGAAATGCCGTGGAAAGGTTACAGTAATCTAATACTGAACTTAATTTGCTGTACCAGAGGAACGTCCATGACCGAAGATATCCCCCTTGAAATCACTTCGAGCGACATGGCCAATCTGCCCATATCCATCGCCGTCCTTATCGTGGCCGCCGTCGTCGTGCGCGTGTATTTTTCAATCAAACGCAACGAAAAGCCACCCATTGCCCGCGTCTTTTGGTGCGCGACGCTCCTCATCCCGCTCGGCGTGGTAGCTGCATGGGTTACGAATCAATTGCTCGTAAATGAGGGCAGCTCCCTATGGGTCCTTTCTTATTCGGCGCTCGGTGCTGCCGCCGTCATACTTCTTGTCGAGCCCTTGGTTTCGGGGCTTATCGACCAAACCGATCTTGCGACGGGAACGGTTGCCTGTATTTGCCGTGACATCCTTGTCATCGCCGCTGTTTCAGCGCTCTCGTTCGTTTCGCTCGAAATTGCCTGCAACGAAACGTTCTATCGCATTCCCGCCAACTCATTCGGGTTTTCCGTCGGGTTGCTCGCGACGGTTCTGCTCTCCCTTTATTTGCTGGGACAGCGTCATGGAGGCGTCATGGCCCTCGTGCCCGTCGTCTGTTGCATCCTTGGCATTGCCGAGCACTTCGTCATAACGTTTAAAGGCGAAGCCATCCTGCCAAGCGATATCTTGGCCCTTGGCACCGCAATGGAAGTGAGCGAGGGATACGAGTTTACCTTTACCGCCGGAATCGTAACCTCTCTCGCCCTGCTGGAGATTTCCCTGGGGCTTCTTTCGCTCATCCGACCGCGAAAGCTCCGTATGCCCACCCATGTCTTTCCCACAATCGCCGCTAACCTCTGCGCTTTTCTGCTAGTGACCGTTGTGGGGCTCTCGGGCTTTTCCAGCATCGACTTGGAGCAGGCGCTGGATTTTGGATTTGACCGTTGGCAGCCCATCACCACGTATGTGTCTCAGGGTTTTATCACTTCGTTCTCCGAAATGGTCAACGAGTTGCCCATTGAGAAGCCCGAAGACTATACGCCCGATGAGGCGCAGAGCATCGAGCAGGAGCTCGCCGCCGTCTACGACAGCACATATGGCTCGAGCGAACAGCGCGCGGCGGCCGTTGCCCAGTTCAATGAAATCAAGCCGACGATTGTTGCCGTCATGAACGAGAGTTTTAGCGACCTTTCGTGCTTTGAGCAGCTCCAGGCGGCCGGGTACACCGGCCCCGCATTCTACAACTCGCTTCCCGACACACTTGTTCGCGGCACCATGCTCGCTTCGGTCGCCGGTGGCGGAACGGCGAACTCCGAATTCGAATTTTTGACTGGAGCGACAACGGCCTTTGTCGGATTAGGCAAGATCCCCTATCAGCTGTATCAGATGAATGGCGTCAACAGCCTGGCAAAGGACCTTAAAGAGCTTGGGTATACCACTACCGCTATGCACCCGCAAAACCCCGTCAACTACCATCGAGATAAAATCTATCAGCAGCTTGGCTTTGGAGACTTTCTTTCAATCGGCGATTTCGAAGGTGCGCCCTATTACCATGCCGGCGTATGCGACTACGCCACCTACGACAAGATACTCGACCTGCTTAGAACCGACGAAGCGCCGCAGTTCATCTTTGACGTCACGATGCAAAATCACGGCGGCTACGACTATGGCACCGTTCCCGCCGAAGAGCTGACAAACTATTGGGTCGAGGGAGCCAGCGAGGGCGCCAACAGCGCGCTCAACACCTATCTCACCTGCATCAACGCATCCGACCGGGACCTCGAGTACTTTATCAACGAGCTCCGCAATATCGGCAGACCGGTTGTTCTTGTCTTTTTTGGCGACCATCAGCCGAGCGCCGCAACGACTCTCAACGACGAGCTGTACCCTCAGGAAGATACGGCAAGCCACGCTTTCCGTATCTATCAGTCGACATATCTCGTCTGGGCTAACTATGAGATCGCCGGCAATACCGAGCTCAACGTCTACGACACCGTCGGGGCAAACGAGATTGCAGCCATTACCCTTAATAAGATCGGCGCCCCGCTCACCAATTACCAAAAGGCCCTGCTTGCGACAAGGTCAGATGTGCCCACCATCAATGTCGCCGGCTATCTCGGTGCCGACGGGCTGCGCTGCGACTTGGAATCGGAAGACAGCCCCTACGCCTCGACGATCGACAAGCTGCAGCGCATGCAATACCTCGAGTTCGCCAGCAAAGTTCAGTAAGCCCGCCCATTCGCTTGGGCCCATCGTATTGCAAGCACGCTCGGCCCAAACGCATCGCAAATGACTCCCGCTCGCAAACGAGGGTACAATGACGCTCGTGTCACATCGCGGGGCCCCGGCCCCAGCATATACAAAGGAGTCATACATGGGTTGCGAACACGCACAGGCCGCCGGCGGACAAACGTCGCCGTCGCAATTTGAGGAGAACACGCTGTCCGAGGTCAAGCGCGTCATCGCCGTGCTTTCCGGCAAGGGCGGTGTCGGCAAGTCATTTGTCACCGGTGCCATCGCCAGCGAGCTTGCCCGTCACGGCCACAAGGTCGGCGTCCTCGATGCCGACATCACCGGTCCCTCTATCCCCAAGATGTTCGGTATGAGTGGACGCCACGTCCATGCCCTTGGCAACCTTATGCTGCCCGAAATCTCCGAGCACGGCGTCAAGGTCATGAGCTCCAACCTGCTGCTCCAAAACGAGACCGACCCCGTCCTTTGGCGCGGTCCGGTCATCGCAGGCGCCATTAGGCAGTTCTGGAGCGAGACCTCGTGGGGCCCCATCGACTACCTGCTGGTCGACATGCCTCCGGGAACAGGCGACGTCGCGCTCACCGTCTTCCAGTCGCTGCCGGTCGACGGCATCGTCATCGTCACGAGCCCGCAGGATCTGGTCTCGATGATCGTCGCCAAGGCGGTCAACATGGCCGAGAAGATGAACGTCCCCATTCTGGGCATTGTCGAGAACATGAGCTATATTGAGTGCCCCGACTGCGGCAAGAAGATCGAGGTCTTTGGCAAGAGCAAGCTCCCCGAGGTCGCAGAGCGCTATAACCTCGACATCTTGGGCCAGCTTCCCATTAATCCGGCACTCGCCGAGGCCTGCGATAAGGGCGAGGTCGAGACCGCGCTGCCCGATGGCATGTTGCCCAAGGCAGTCTCTGCCGTCGAGGCTATTACCCCGCACGAGACCGACGAGGCCTAAGTGAACGCGAGCGCCCTCTATGACGTCTTGGTAATCGGCGGCGGGGCTTCAGGCCTCGCCGCCGCCATTACGGCCGCACGCGCTGGCAAAAGCGTCTGCATCGTTGAGCGCGATGTCGCCTGCGGCCTCAAGCTCCTTGCGACCGGTAACGGCCGCTGCAACCTCTCCAACGAATCGATTGATCCTCAGCGGTATAACCACCCCGCATTCGTTGAATCCGTCATGGGCCCCCAGCCCGAACAAGAGCTTATGGGGTTCTTCTCCTCGCTGGGTATCATGACAACCTCCGAGGAAGGCCGGCTGTACCCGCGCTCCCTTCGCGCCGAATCGGTGCGCGACGCGCTTCTCAGCGTTTGCGACCGCCTAGGTATCACCTTAATCTGCGGAGCCAACGTTGCCTCGGCGCACAAAGCTTCCGAAGGCTGGGCACTCCAAATAGACCGTCCAGCGCGGGCGCTCAAGGCAAAAAAGCACGATGACCGAAAATCGGAGCTCCGCTCGCTTCGGAAAGCGCTCGCCGATGTCCCTCGCAAGAACGAGGCCCTGCAGGCACATGCCGTAATTATCGCTACGGGCGGCAACCCCACCGGTATCGCCGATACGTTTCGCCTCCCCCTCACTTCGCTGCGCCCCATCCTCTGCCCCGTATCGGCAACGGTCGTTGGCGATCGGGCGGCACTCAAGACGTTGGATGGCCTGCGCGTCCGTGCCCGCTTGACGCTCGCCCACAATCATAATGAGCTCTGGCACGAAGACGGTGAAGTGCTGTTTCGAACCTTCGGTATCTCGGGCGTCGCTGTCTTCAACCTCTCTCGTCGTATCCAGCACGGCGATACGATCCTGCTCGACGTTTTCCCCGACCTCTCCAAAGACGAGTTGCTCGATATGCTCAACCGGCGCGTTGAGCTGCTCGGCGGCTTTTCGCCCCGCGATCCCCGTTGGCTCGACGGCATGCTCGCCCCGCAACTCTCCCGCGTCGTCTGCACAGCGTTCGAGCAGTGCCATCCAGGCTCCAACGATGTCATCCACCTGGTCTCGATCCTCAAACACTTTAAGTTGCTCGTCGAGGGAACAGCCGAGGAGCGCTCAGCGCAGGTCACGCGTGGTGGCATATCTGTCGAGAGCATCTCAACACCCAGCCTACGCGCGTGCAGCGTTGTCGACGCCCCGCTTTACGTCTGCGGTGAAGCGCTCGACATCGACGCCGATTGCGGAGGCTTTAACCTTGCATGGGCCTGGATCTCGGGCATTCGCGCTGCAAGCAGCCTGTAGCCGCGCGGTCTATAATCAAAAACGCATTCGGGCCGTCTGGGATACCGGACGGCCTCTTTCTTGCCTCTAAGGAGACCTCGATGATTGAAATCACCCAAGTCAACGCGTCGCTCGATGAAGCCGGCGATGAAAATGCCTGTCTCATTGTTGGCAAGCGAGTCGCCAAGCGCGTCCTACGTTGCAAGGACTCCGAAATCAAGTCCATCGAGCTCCACCGCAAGTCAATCGACGCTCGCAAAAAACGAGACGTCCATTTTATCCTGAGCTTTCGCGTTGAGCTGACTAGTCCCCACCTCGAGCGAGAAGCGGTCGACAGCGTTGCCGAGCGTGACCGCTCGCGCGTACGCGCGATAGAAGACGACGAGCCTTCATTCCCCTCCCCCGTCTCCGACGCACCTCAAGAACGCCCTGTCGTTGTCGGCGCCGGATGCGCCGGCCTTTTCGCTGCGCTTACGCTCGCCGAAGCAGGTCTTAAGCCCTTGCTCATCGAGCGCGGCGACCCGGCATTTCGCCGCTCGCAGGCGATCGACCTCTTTCTAAAGGAGCGCATCCTCGACCCCGAGAGCAATATCCAGTTTGGCCTGGGCGGCGCGGGAACCTTCTCGGACGGCAAACTCAATACGGGAACCAAAAATCCCGCCCATCGCCTTATCCTCGAAACCTTCGTCGAGGCGGGCGCGCCCTGCGATATTCTGTGGGATGCCAAGCCGCACATTGGCTCCGACATCCTTCCCACGGTCGTCACCGCTATATCCCAGCGCATCGAGCAGCTCGGAGGTGTCGTCCGTTATCGAACGAAGCTCGTCGACATTCGCATCGACGCGTCTGGCGCCATCATCGGTATTGATGTCCAATCGTCCCAAGACGCCGCTTGCGAGCCAATCGAGACAAAGCACCTCATCCTCGCCTGCGGGCATTCTGCTCGCGATATTTTTGAGCTCCTTAAGGACCACAACGTGGCCCTCGCACAAAAGACCTTTGCCATGGGCGTTCGCATCGAGCATCCGCAGTGCGACATCGACCGAGTCCAATACGGAGCCTCGGCGGGACATCCTGCCCTCGGAGCAGCCCCCTACAAGCTCGTCGCTCATCTTCCCAACGGCCGCAGCGTGTTCTCGTTTTGTATGTGCCCCGGCGGGCAGGTTGTCGCCGCCTCTTCCGAGCAGGGCCATCTGTGCGTCAACGGTGCCAGCCTCAATGCCCGCGACGGACGCAACGCAAATGCCGCCCTGCTCGTTAACGTCACGCCAGAGGACCTTCCCAACGATGACCCACTCGCCGGCATCGAGCTCCAGCGCGCCTGCGAGGCGGCCGCCTACCGCCTGGGCGGTTCCAACTGGAACGCACCGGCACAGCTCGTCGGAGATTTCCTCGCAGGACGCGCCAGCAAGGCGCCCGGAAAGGTAAAGCCCACCTATCCGCTCGGTGTGACCTGGACGGCAATTGACGAAGCCCTGCCGCAGCATATCGTCGAGTCGCTCCGCCTGGGACTTCCCCTACTCGGAAAAAAGCTACGCGGCTACGACCGCCCCGATGCCGTTCTTACCGGCGTGGAGACTCGTTCGAGCTCACCAGTCACTGTCACCCGAGACCGAACGTGCCATGCCGTGTCGACCCCGGGCCTCTATCCTTGCGGTGAGGGAGCTGGATATGCCGGCGGCATCATGAGCGCGGCCACCGACGGCATCCGTTGTGCCGAAGCCCTGATCGCAGACCTCTAACGCACGAATTCCAACGCGCAAAAGACACAGGCCCCGAGCTCCACAGGGAACTCGGGGCCTGTTCGCTATTTCTTAAACCTTGCACCCTGGCGTTTTCTGCCCGATGCGAACGTGGAACCCTTGCGGGCCTGCGAACGTAAGCGCTCGATCGTCTCGTCCTCAGACGCACCCTCGAGCATCGCCCGAATCTGAACGACGGCATCGCGCAGGCGCGCCGCCTCCTCAAAGTCCATGGCGGCAGAAGCGTTGCGCATATCCTCTTCCATGGTTTCGACGATCCGCACAAGCTCGTCATGCGGCAGTTCTTCCAACTGCTCCGCAAGTGTCTGCTCGGGCGCCGCCGTTTCCGGCACGCCGCCCTCGCCCGACTCATCGGGCGTATAGAATGCGCCATGGCCAAGAGAGTCGCCCTTCGAGCGCCCCTTGGAACCCACGGTTTTTTCGGCCTCGGCAATAAAACTTGAGATATCGTTGATGGCCTTGCGCACTGTCTTGGGCACAATGCCATGCTCTTCGTTATATGCCATCTGAATCTCGCGACGGCGCTGCGTCTCCTCGATGGCCTCTTTCATCGAATCGGTCATAACGTCTGCATACATGATGACTTCGCCATCGGCGTTACGGGCCGCGCGGCCAATCGTCTGAATCAGCGAGCGGCGGTTGCGCAAGAAGCCTTCCTTATCGGCATCGAGAATTGCCACCAGTGAGACCTCGGGGAGATCCAAGCCCTCGCGAAGCAGGTTGATGCCAACGAGAACATCGATCTTTCCCTCGCGCAGCGTTCGCAGGATCTCGACACGGTCCATCGTCGCTGTATCGGAGTGCATGTAATTGACCTTAATGCCGGCATCAAGCAGATGGTCGGTCAGGTCCTCGGCCATGCGCTTGGTGAGCGTGGTCACCAGTACGCGCTCCTTGCGCACCACGCGCTCGCGAATCTCGTCCTCAAGATCGTCAATCTGCCCACGAACCGGACGCACATCAATCTTGGGGTCGAGCAGACCGGTCGGACGAATAATCTGCTCAACGTCGTTTTGGCTCACCCGCAGCTCATAGTCGCCCGGCGTGGCCGAAACATAGATAAACTGGGGAATCCTCGCCTCAAACTCATCGAAACGAAGTGGGCGGTTATCGAGCGCCGAGGGCAGACGAAAACCGTGTTCCACCAGCGTCACCTTACGCGAGCGGTCACCTTCGTGCATGCCGCGAATCTGCGGCACCGTCACATGGCTCTCATCGATGATGCAGAGCATATCCTTGGGAAAGTAATCGATCAGGGTAAACGGCGGCTCACCCGGCTTGCGACCGTCCAGATGACGCGAGTAGTTCTCGATACCGTTACAAAAACCCATGGTCTCGAGCATCTCGAGATCATAATCGGTGCGCTGCTGCAGACGCTGCGCCTCGAGCAACTTGTCGGTCGCCTTGAGCTCGGCCACACGCTTCTCGCACTCTTCGCTGATCGATTTCAGAGCCGCCTTGACCTTCGGCTTCTCGGTCACGTAGTGCGAGGCCGGCCACACGGGGATGGCCTCGTACTCACGAAGCATCTCTCCGGTGACCTCATCGATCTCGGCAATCAGCTCGACCTCGTCGCCAAAGAACTCAAACCGCAACGGATGCTCGGCATAAGGCGGATACACGTCGACAACATCGCCGCGCACGCGGAACGTGCCGCGTGCCAGGTCATAGTCATTGCGATCATATTGAATGTCGATAAGTGCATGGATAAAGTCATCGCGCTCGAGCGGCACCTTCTTGTCGACGTTTGGAGCCAGACCCGCATAGTCCTCAGGAGAGCCAATGCCATAGATACACGAGACCGATGCGACAACGATCACATCGCGTCGAGAGAGCAGCGACGCGGTCGCCTGATGGCGCAGCATCTCGACCTCTTCGTTAATCGAGGAGTCTTTCTCGATATATGTATCGCTTTGCGGCACATACGCCTCGGGCTGATAGTAGTCGTAGTACGAGACAAAGTAGACCACAGCGTTGTTGGGAAAGAACTCTTTGAGCTCGCTCGCAAGCTGAGCGGCGAGCGTTTTATTGGGAGCCATGACCAGCGTCGGCTTCCCCAGGGCCTCAATAGTCTTAGCCATCGTGAAGGTCTTGCCCGAACCAGTCACGCCCAGCAAAACCTGATAGCGATCTCCGTCCCTCACACCCTGCACAAGCGACTCAATGGCCTTAGGCTGAGAACCTGCAGGCTCATAGGGAGAAACGACTTCAAACGGCACCTCAGCGCCCTCAACGCCAAAGCGCTTAAGTTCACCACCAACGCGTTCTACTTCAAATTCCGCCATGGATACTCCTAACTCATACATCTGCAGTATACGCAGGAGGTGGGCTTAGTCCTATACGAACCGATCGGGATAGAGCGTCTTATAGCGAACCCAGGCATTATTGACGCGAATCAGATAAGCCTGCGTCTCGGGGAAGGTAATCGCATTGTGAAGCGAGGTGCTCTGCTGCGCCCAACCATCCACATTGCCCATGCCGGCGTTATATGCGGCAATAGCGCTATCCGTCGACCCGTTGAAATACGTTAAGAGATACGAGAGGTACGCGCAGCCAAACTCGATATTCGTAGCAGGATCGTTAAGGTTGTCGGCCGAATACTCCCCACCGTCGACAAGACCCTTGGCGATCATATCCTGGGCAGTCTCGGGCATCAGCTGCATCAATCCCTGAGCACCCTGATTCGACTCAGCCTCGGGATCCCAATTCGATTCCGACTTAATGACAGCGCACACCAGATACGGATCCAGATTATGCGAAATACTAGATTGCTTTACATACGCCTCGTAGTCAATGGGATACAGCGGCTTAAAGAAAGCCGCAGGAGCACACGAGTAAACGAATGAGATAAGGCCGAAGGCAAAAACGGCAGCCAGCGGTATAAGGCGATACCACGCAAAGAAACGTGTCTTAGGCATCGGCATCCTCCTTATTCGCAGTGTCTATAAACCCATGGCATGCAAGCCATGAGTCAAGCTGCTCAAAGAGCGAATTATCGCCTGCGGCATTATCAATCACCGTTGTAGCGAGATTGCACAGCGCAGACTCATCGGGCTGGCAAGCAGAACGGGCATCGAAATCAGATGGCTCCATGCCACGCTGAATAGCACGCTCGCGACGAACTGACAAAGGGGCGCTGATGACCAGAATTTCATCAGCCAAGCCAAATGCATCCTCAAAACCAGTCGGAGCAGAAACCTCGACAACCGCAAAGGGATAACGGGGGGACGAAACCGCGCAGCAAACCGGATCGAGAATCCTAAGCGAAAGCTGTTCAATGAGAACGGGGTGCACAAGGTCATTGAGCCGTGCGACCGAATCAGGAGAAGCGAAAGCTCGAGAAGCGAGGATGCTGCGGCGAATGCCGCCCTCCTCATCCAAAATATCCCAGCCAAATTCTTCCGCGAGGGCATTGACGATATCGGAGCCTGGCACATACAGCGATTTGGCAAGCTCGTCCAGATCGATAAGCATGGCGCCATGAGATTCGAGATAGCGGCAGGCAGTCGACTTACCCGAAGCAATATTGCCCAAGACAAAAACGGTAAACATCAAGTCCTCCCTAACGCCAATGGGAGTTATTATCGCGCAAATACAAAAGAAGGACTCAAAATACAGCCAAACAGTAAGACAAGCTAAAAGAAGGCGAGTTCTTGTATTACAGCTCTCTATAATACGCAAAAAAGGGGGAGGCCGCGAGGCCTCCCCCTTCCAAGTTCAAGCGTACGGCTCGGTGCCGTCCACCGGTCAGCGGCGCCCTGGCCTCCCACGGGCTGACCCCGCAGTACTCTCGGCGCGATGGGGCTTAGCTTCCGGGTTCGGAACGGGACCGGGCGTGCCCCCCATGCTCTGGCCGCTG